>NZ_CP132910.1:220000-870000 GCF_030846775.1 Geothrix sp. 21YS21S-2 | reverse complement strand
GACGAACTCAAGGAGCGCCTCGCGGCCACCGAGAGCATGCAGGAGGACCTCGCGGCCGCCAAGAAGAGCCGCGACCTGGCCCGCCAGGAGACCGAGGCCGTCAAGCGGCAGCTGGACCAGATCAAGGGCGCCCTCGCCGAGAACCAGGGCAGCTCGGACACGATCCTGAAGGAGCTGCAGAAGGCCAAGGATGAGGCCGCCGCGGCCCAGGCGACCATCGAGACCCTGAAGGACGAACTGGCCAAGGCCAACGAGCGCAAGGCCGCCGACGCCAGCAAGGCCGTGGTGCCCATAACCCCCGACATCACCCCCGCCAAGCCCATGAACCTCAACAAGGTGACCCCGTCCCCGAAAAAGGTGAGCGGCGTGGTCGTGGTGAACGTCCTGGTGAGCGAGAACGGCGAGGTGCTGGACACGCGGCTTCTGCAGGGCCTGCCCGGCGAGGGCGAGTGGGTGACCAAGGCCCACGAGGCCTGCCTGGAGGCCGCCAAGCGCATCGTCTTCGACCCCGCCCGGGGTGCCGACGGCACGACCCGCGTGCGGGTCTGGCAGGGCGTCGGATTCAGACTGGACTAGCCCTCCCGGCGATCCCCGGCCACGCGGCCATCCAGGTGGAAATAGCCCAGGGCCCGGAGGCCCAGCCGCTTCCTGCGGCAACCCCGGCCCACCAGGCGCAGGCCGGCCTTTTCCGCGAGGCGGATGGAGGCCACGTTCTCCTCCTGGACCAGGTACCAGAGGGTCCGACCGCCGTGCCGGCGCAGGATCGCTCCCAGGGCCAGCAGTCCCAGGCCCCGGCCCCTCAGGGCGGGATGGGTCCAGAGGCCGGCGATCTGCAGGTCCCCCGCGGCCATGAACGGGAACCGGAAATGGGCCGGGAAGAGGCACGCCCGGTGCACCAGCAGGCTCCCCTGGGAGATCAGGAGGACGCTGAAGTCGCGGTTGGCGAAGATGTGCAGGAGGTGGAGGAGGCTCCAGGCCAGGAAGGGCAGCATCGGCAGGGCAGGGTGCAGGAGCTGGCTCCAGGAGGGTCGCCAGAACTGCAGGCGGAACTCGCCCGCGGGCTGTGGAGGCGGCGCTTCGGCTGCCTGGTAATAGCGATAGCTTGGAGAGGAGGCCGACATTCCCGAACCATCGGCCGCTCACCCCGTTCATTAAAATTTGACCCAACCGGATGCCGCCGGGCGGGCTATTCGACCTTGCAGGTGACATCCCCGCTGGCCCAGGCCTGGCAGCCCAGGCGCTGTCCCGGCGCGGCCTTGAGGACCTTGAGGATGCGGGCCTCGGTTGCGCCCACGGGGGACAGGTGCTCGGCCCCCTCCTCCACGGTGACCAGGCAGGTCCCGCACCGGGCGTGGCCTCCGCAGGTGTGCGTGAGGGGCACCTCCCCGCGGGCCGCGGCGGCCAGGATGGAAAGTTCGCGCTCCAGGTCGATTTCGACCGTCTGCCTGCCTCTTAATGTGACCTTGAACATGGTGCTCCGGAGCATGGGGGAAGGCAGGGATAAGTCTATGCCTGTGCAATTCTAGGCTGCGGACGGGGACGGGGGAAGACCGCATGTCCGAACATCGTTTTCGGAACGGGACGTGGCGGCTTCAAGGCAGGCGTGCCGGCAGCCCCGCCCAGGTTCCCTTTACGAAATCTTAATGTTTCGCAATGCAACGTTAACGCTCCATTGACGGCGGGTCTTCCACCCTCAGGTGGGAGGTTTCCATGACAGCCATCCAGATCCTCGCGGCGGTCCTGACGCTTGGGCTTCTCATCTACCTCGGCATCGCCCTTCTCGTTCCGGAGCGCTTCCAATGACGGCCAACAGCATCATCCAGTTCGCACTGTTCCTGGGGGTCCTCCTCCTGGTCTCCAAGCCCCTGGGCGAGTACATGGGCCGCGTGCTGGACCAGGAGACCACGTTCCTGGATCCCGTGGCGGGCCCCGTGGAGCGCGGCATCTACCGCCTGGCGGGGATCGCCTCCGACGAGCGCATGGACTGGAAGCAGTACGCCGCCGCGGTCCTGGTGTTCAGCCTCCTGGGCCTCCTGTTCCTGTTCGGGCTCCAGCTGGTCCAGCACCGGCTGCCCTTCAACCCCCAGCGCCAGCCGGCGGTGCCCTGGGGCGTCGCCCTGAACACGGCGGTGAGCTTCGTCACCAACACCAACTGGCAGGCCTACGCCGGCGAATCGACCATGAGCCACCTCACCCAGATGCTGGGGCTCACGGTGCAGAACTTCCTTTCCGCCGCCAAGGGCATCGCGGTGCTGGCGGCCCTGGCCCGGGGCATCCGGCGCCGGAAGGCCACCTTCCTGGGGAACTTCTGGGTGGACCTCACCCGCATCACCCTCTACATCCTGCTCCCCCTGGCCACGGTCTTCGCCCTGTTCCTCGTCAGCCAGGGCGTGGTGCAGACCCTGGGCCCCAACCCGGTGGCGCACTTCCTGACGCCGGTGGCGGGCGCCGACGGCAAGCCGGTGCTGGACCAGGTGATCGCCGTGGGCCCCGTGGCCTCGCAGGAGGCCATCAAGATCCTGGGCACCAACGGCGGTGGCTTCTTCAACGCCAACTCCGCCCACCCCTTCGAGAATCCCACGGCCCTCACGAGCCTGGCCCAGGTGCTGGCCATCCTCCTCATCCCCGCCGGCCTCTGCCACGCCTTCGGGCGCATGGTGCGGGACCGTCGCCAGGGCTGGGCCATCCTCTCGGCCATGACGGTGATCTTCGTGCTGGCGCTGGGTGCCCTGCACCTGGCCGAACAGAAGGGGAATCCGGCCTTCCGGTCCCTGCCCGTGGCGCAGGCGGCCGTGTCCACCCCCGGCCTGGAGCAGTCCGGCGGCAACATGGAGGGCAAGGAGGTGCGCTTCGGCATCACCGGCACCACGCTGTTCGCCACCGCCACCACCGCCACCTCCTGCGGGGCCGTCAACGGCATGCACGACTCCTTCACGCCCCTGGGGGGCATGGTCCCCATCCTGCTCATGGACCTGGGCGAGGTGGTCTTCGGCGGCGTGGGCTCGGGGCTCTACACCATGCTCATCTTCGCGATCATCGCGGTGTTCATCGCCGGCCTCATGGTGGGCCGGACCCCCGAGTACCTGGGCAAGAAGATCGAGGCCTTCGAGACCAAGATGGCCTCCCTGGTGATCCTGATCCCCGCGGCCTCGGTCCTCGTGTGCACGGCCCTGGCGGTCACCCTTCCCGCGGCCGTGTCCAGCCTGTCGAACCCCGGCCCCCACGGCTTCAGCCAGGCCCTCTACGCCTTCAGCAGCGCCTCCAACAACAACGGCAGCGCCTTCGGGGGGCTCGGCGCCAACACGAACTTCTACAACCTCGCCACGGGCATCGCCATGCTCCTGGGCCGCTATGGCACCATCCTGCCCGTGCTGGCCGTGGCGGGCTCCCTGGCGAAGAAGAAGCGCACGCCCCCGGGGGCGGGGACCCTGCCCACCCACACCCCGCTCTTCGTGGCCCTCCTGGTGGCCGTGGTGCTCCTGGTGGGCGCCCTGACCTTCATCCCCGCCCTGGCGCTCGGCCCCGTCGCCGAACACCTCTCCCTGCTCTAGGTGACACCCATGCGCACCTCCACCTCCTTCGGGGAACTCCAGCCCAGGCCGCTGTTCGAGCCGGCCATCGTTAAGCGCGCTGCGCTGGCCGCCTTCGGCAAGCTCAACCCCGTCCACCAGCTCAAGAACCCCGTGATGTTCACCGTGTGGGTGGGCAGCGCCTTCACCCTGGTCCTGTGGGTCCAGGCCCTCCAGGGCAGGGGGGACGCCCCGTCCGGATTCATCCTGGCCATCTCCCTCTGGCTCTGGTTCACCCTGCTCTTCGCCAACTTCGCCGAGGCCATGGCCGAGGGCCGGGGCAAGGCCCAGGCCGACAGCCTGCGCAAGGCCAAGCGCGACGTCACCGCCAAGCTGCTCAAGGAACCGAAGTACGGCGCCCCCTGGGAGAGCGTGGGGGCCTCCTTCCTGCGCATCGGCATGCCCGTGCTGGTCGAGGCCGGGGACACCATCCCCGGCGACGGCGAGGTGATCGAGGGGGTGGCCTCCGTGAACGAGGCGGCCATCACCGGCGAATCGGCCCCCGTGATCCGCGAGTCCGGCGGGGACCGCTCCGCCGTCACCGGCGGCACCCAGGTGCTGTCGGATTGGCTGGTGGTGCGCATCGCCTCCAACCCCGGCGAGACGTTCCTGGACCGCATGATCGCCATGGTGGAAGGCGCCAAGCGCAAGAAGACCCCCAACGAGATCGCCCTGGACATCCTCCTGGCCGCGCTGACCATCATCTTCCTTCTGGCCACCGCCACCCTGCTTCCCTATTCGGTCTACAGCGTCAAGGCCGCGGGGCAGGGCAGCCCCGTGTCTCTCACGGTGCTCGTGGCCCTCCTGGTGTGCCTGATCCCCACCACCATCGGCGGGCTCCTCAGCGCCATCGGCATCGCCGGCATGGACCGCATGGTGCAGGCCAACGTCATCGCCACCTCGGGCCGCGCGGTGGAAGCCGCGGGCGACGTGGACGTGCTGCTCCTGGACAAGACCGGCACCATCACCCTGGGCAACCGCCAGGCCGTGGCGTTCGTGCCCGCCGAGGGCGTGGACGTCGCGCACCTGGCCGACGCCGCGCAGCTCAGCAGCCTCGCCGACGAGACCCCCGAGGGCCGCAGCATCGTGGTGCTGGCCAAGGAGCAGTACGGCCTGCGGGAGCGCGACATCCACGCCCTGGGCGCGAAGTTCATCCCCTTCACCGCCCAGACCCGCATGAGCGGCGTGGCGCTTGAGGGCCGGGAGATCCGCAAGGGCGCCGTGAGCGCCATCGAGGCCTGGGTGGAGTGCGCGGGCGGCGAGTTCCCCGCGTCCCTGCGGGTGGCGGTGGACGGCATCGCCCGCAGCGGCGGCACCCCCCTGGTGGTGGCCGAGACCGACGGGAACGGGACCCGGGCCCTGGGCGTGATCAACCTCAAGGACATCGTCAAGGGCGGCATCCGCGAGCGCTTCGCCGAGCTGCGCGAGATGGGCATCCGCACCGTCATGATCACCGGGGACAACCCGCTCACCGCCGCGGCCATCGCCGCCGAGGCCGGGGTGGACGACTTCCTGGCCCAGGCCACCCCCGAGGCCAAGCTCAAGCTCATCCGCGACTACCAGGCCGGGGGGCGCCTGGTGGCCATGACCGGCGACGGCACCAACGACGCCCCGGCCCTGGCCCAGGCGGACGTGGCCGTGGCCATGAACACCGGGACGCAGGCCGCCAAGGAGGCCGGGAACATGGTGGACCTGGACTCCAATCCCACCAAGCTCATCGAGATCGTGCGGATCGGCAAGCAGATGCTCATGACCCGCGGCTCGCTCACCACCTTCAGCATCGCCAACGACGTGGCCAAGTACTTCGCCATCATCCCCGCCGCCTTCGCCGTCACCTACCCCCAGCTGAAGATCCTCAACGTCATGGGCCTCCACAGCCCCGGCAGCGCCATCCTCTCGGCGGTGATCTTCAACGCCCTGGTCATCGTCTTCCTGATCCCCCTGGCCCTGCGGGGCGTGGCGTACCGGCCCCTGGGCGCGGCCGCGGTGCTCCGGCGCAACCTCCTGGTGTACGGCGCCGGCGGCATCGTGGTGCCCTTCATCGGCATCAAGCTCATCGATCTCGCGCTCGTCGCAGCCCATCTGGTCTGAGGTCCGCCATGTCCCTGCTCCGTCCCGCCCTCGCCGTCACCGGCTCCCTGGTCCTCATCACCGGCCTGGCCTACCCCCTCGCCCTCACCGGGGCCGGCCGGGCCCTCTTCCCCGGCCAGGCCCGGGGCAGCCTCATCGTCCGGGACGGCCGGGTCCTGGGGAGCCGCCTCATCGGCCAGCACACCGAGGATCCGGCCTTCTTCTGGGGCCGGCTCTCGGCTGCGGCCTTCCCCACCGACGCGGCCAATTCCTCCGGCTCCAACCTCGCCCCGTCCAACCCGGCCCTCAAGGCCGCCGCGGAGCGCCGCATCCAGGCCCTGCGCCAGGCCGATCCCGGCAACCCCCTCCCGGTGCCTGCCGACCTGGTCACGGCCTCGGCCAGCGGGCTGGACCCCCACATCACGCCGGCGGCCGCCGACTACCAGGTGCGGCGCGTGGCCCGGGTCCGGGGCCTGCCGGAGACCGAGGTCCGCGCCCGGGTGGCCCAGGCCACTTCCGGCCGGCTCCTGGGCCTGTTCGGGGAACCCCGGGTGAACGTCCTGGAGCTCAACCTCGGCCTGGGGGAGCGCAAGCCATGACCGGACTCTGGTTCCTTCCCATGGCGATCGCCGTCGGGGTCGCCGGCACCCGGACCTGGCTGCAGGTGCGCCACTCCCTCAGGATCGCCAGGGACAGGGCCCCCTGGCTTCTCCCTGTCCTGGCGTGGCTGCCCCTCGTATGCTGGATCCTGAGCAGGTTCGTGACCCAGGATTGAGATGACCCCAGCCGGAACGCCCCGATGGATGTGGCTTGCCGCGGCAGGCGCGGTGGCCGTCACCACCGCGTGCGGTTTCGTGGTGAACCGCTACCTCCAGCTGGCGGACCTGGTGGTGCTCTACATGCTGTGCATCACGGTGGTGGCCACCCGCTTCGAGAAGGGGCCGGCCTTCCTCGCCACGGCCCTCAGCGTGGGCTGCCTGGACTTCTTCTTCATCAAGCCCTATCTGACGTTCTCGGTGCACGACGCGAGGTACATGGGCACCTTCGGCATGATGATGGGCGTGGGCTGGATCGTGGGGAACCTGGCCGGGCGCATCCGCGCCCAGGCCCGGGAGGCCGTGGAGCGCGAGCGGCACACCACGTCCCTCTACCGCCTGGGGGGCATCCTGGCCGAGGGGGGCGACGCGGCGGCCATCCAGGAGCGGGTGGAGACCTACCTCGGCCGGGAGCTGGGCGGCCCGGTGCTGATCCTCCTGCCGGGTCCGGGGGGCGATCTCCGGGCCCGGAGCGGGCTGAACCCGGACGAGCTGGGCGTGGCCCAGTGGGCCCTGGCGAACCGGAAGGCCTCCGGCGCGGGCACCCCGAACCTGCCGGGCTCCCGGGCCCTGTTCCTGCCCATGGGGAGCCCGAGGTTCGCCGAGGGGATCCTGGCCGTGTTCCCACCCACCACCGCCGCCCGGGACCTCCTGGAGAGCATGGCCGCCCAGGTCTCGCTCGCCCTTGGGCGGGCGCGCCTCGCCTCCGAGCGTACCGAGGCCCGCATCCGGGCCGAACAGGAGCACCTCCGCAGCATCCTCCTCAGCACCATCTCCCACGACCTGCGCACCCCGCTGGGCACCATCACCGGCGCCTCCAGCACGCTGCTCGACCCCGGTCCCGAGGCCACCGCCGAGGACCGGCGGATGCTCCTGGCCACCATCCATCAGGAGTCCCGCCGCCTGGAGAAGCTCGTGGACAACCTCCTGGACCTCACCCGGCTGGAGTCGGGCCAGGTGCAGGTGAAGAAGGAGTGGGTGCCGGTGGAGGAGATCGTGGGCTCGGCCCTGAACCGCCTCGAGGCCCAGCTCGAGGATCGCGCCGTGGCCCTGGACCTCCGGGAGACGTGGATCCCCCTGGACCCGGTGCTCATGGAGCAGGTGCTCCTGAACCTCCTGGACAACGCCCTGAAGTTCAGCCCCCCCGGCTCCACCCTGGACATCGCCTGCAGGGCCGACGGGGACGCCGCCACCCTCGCCATCACCGACCACGGCCCCGGCCTGGAGCCCGGCGAGGAGGAGCGGATCTTCGAGAAGCTCTACCGGGGCAGCCGCTCCGCCTCGGCCCCCGGGGCCGGCCTGGGCCTGGCCATCTGCCGGGGCATCATCCAGGCCCACGGCGGCTCCATCACCGCCCGGAGCGCCCCCCAGGGGGGCACCCGGATCCTCATCACCCTGCCCCTGGAGGGCGTGCCTCCCGCGCTGGACGACTGCCCATGACCCAGGACCACCCCCTCATCCTCGTCATCGAGGACGAACCCCCCCTCAGGCGCTACCTGCGGGCCACGCTCCAGTCCTTCGGCTACCGGGTGGAGGAGGCCGCCACCGGCGCGGAGGGCAAGGGCATGGCCGCGCGCCTGAACCCCGACGTGGTGCTCCTGGACCTGGGCCTGCCCGACATGGACGGCCTGGACCTGGCCCAGGAGCTCCGCGGCTGGAGCAGGGTGCCCATCATCATCGTCAGCGCCCGGGGCAAGGAGGAGGACAAGATCCGCGCCCTGGACGTGGGCGCCGACGACTACCTCACCAAGCCCTTCGGCTCCGGCGAGCTGCTGGCGCGCATCCGCGTGGCCCTGCGCCACGCCGCGGAGGTGGCCGGCGCCGCCCCGGAGGCCGTGGTGGAGATCGGCCCCCTGAGGATGGACTTCGCCAGCCGCGAGGTCACCGTGGAGGGCGTCGAGGTGCACCTCTCGCCCAACGAGTTCGCCCTGCTGGGCGTCCTGGCCCGCCACGCCGGCAAGGTCCTCACCCACCGCCAGCTCCTGCACGAGGTGTGGGGCGGCGTGGCCTCGGCCCAGCCCACCTACCTGCGGGTCTACATGGCCAACCTGCGCAAGAAGCTGGAGCCCGATCCGGCCCGGCCCAGGCTCCTGCTCACCGAGCCCGGCGTCGGCTACCGGCTCAAGGCTTGACCAGGGACGTTCTCCTCAGGAAGATCACCCCCGTCTCGCGGACCAGGTTCCCCTGGGGGTCCAGGAGGCCGTTCAGCTCGGAGGCTTCCACCTTGTACGGTTTGCGGGCGTCGTCGTTCACGTACCAGCCGTCCGTTCCACGGATCGCGGCCCACATGTGGCCCCGGTTCCTGAGGGTGAGGGCCGTGGGGATGAGGCCCATGGTCCCGATGCGCCTGGCGGAGCTGCTGGCCTCGTCCACCTGGTAGAGGGGGAGCCCCACGCGGGGGCTGAATTCCAGCGCCCGTTTCGGGCCCATGTGGACGAGCTGGATCCTGGCGGTGGACGGTACCTTGTAGGGGTACTGGTTTACGTGCATGCCGCTGGTGGCGAGGGTTTGGGTGGTGACATGGCTGATGTAGGCGTCAAGGCTCACCTGGCCGGAAGGACCGGAAGGGGTGATTTGCCGATCCGGGGACACGACCAGGCTGAAGGGGTGATCCTGCCAGAAGGGGATGGGGGATCCGCCGTCGCGGGTGCTCCGGTCCTTGATTCTGATGTCGAACTTCCCCTTGAGTCCGAGCACCTCGAGGATGTCGTTCAGGACGAGGTCGTCGAACCCCCCCGCCCCCTGGGTGTCCGACACATGATGCCTAAGCTTCGGGTGGTGCTGGAACGCGTCGATCAGCCCCCGCATGGGATCCTGGGCATCGGCGGGGCGCCTGTCGCCCAGGCGGATGTAGTTGAGGGTGAACCGGAGCTGCCGGCGAACGCCCGCCATCGCCGCGTCGTCGCCCGGGTGATCCCGCAGACTGTCATCCACCTCCTTGAGGCTGGCCAGCACCTTGATGGCCGCATTGAGGAAGCAGGACGACCCGGTGTTGGTCAGGCCGGGCCAGTTCTTGACCTGGCCCCGGTTGAAGGGCGCCACGTCGACGGCCGGATCGAAGTGGGTCTCCCCCGCGATGAACTCTACGGGGCTGGCGGCCTTTCCCGCCCTGCAGTGGACGCCGACCGGCCCCGACTTCGCTCCCGCCGGCACCAGCACGCTGATGACCCCGTCCGTCTCCAGGAAGTCGGTGGCTTCGACGCCTCCGAAATGCACCTTGGTGACGCCCTCGAGGTGGGTTCCCTCGATGGTGACCTCGTCGCCGGTGCGTCCCAGGATCGGATGGAGACTGGAAATGACCGGCGCGTCGGTCCTCGGGGAGGGGTCCGCCGGGACGGGACGGGCCACGGAGACGGGAGTCGAGGGGGAACCCCCGTTCCCCTTGCAACCAAGGGCGAGGATCGACAGAGCGGAAAGGGCGAAGGGAACGGGTCGGTAGGTCATACGGAGGATAAATGGTGAATCGAGTTGACGGGTTCCCAGGAAAATCGACCGAATCCTCCTTGTATTTCCCAACCCAGGGCGCAGGTCCCCGGCGGCCCGCCGTTTGTGGATTCCGGCGCTGTCGGGCTAGAATCGGAACGGCCCTATAGCTCAGCGGTCAGAGCTGGCGGCTCATAACCGCTTGGTCCAGGGTTCGAATCCCTGTGGGGCCACCACCAAGACCCCCGTCACCATTAGGTTTCGGGGGTCTTCATTTTTGGAAGGACCTTCGACATGTTGACTTTCGATGATGTGTCAACATGGTGTAAGTGTTGAAAATCTGGGTCAAATCAGGAAGGAATCCCCATTTGATCCCCACGGATTTTCCGGAGTTCTTCTGGCGTCCATTCCCTCGAAACGGCATCAGCTGCGTCAAGCGCGGCGGCCCTGGCGGAGGGATCACTGGAGCGCGAAATCATCTGGATTGTGGCCCGGTCATTGGTTTTGACGGCCGTGAGCAGGGTGAAGACCCAGAGGGGCAGGTGGACTAGCATGGCTTCTCCAGGCCCCATGTACCGGGGCAATGGTTGGAATGGGCCGAAGGCCCTGGACTCGGGACACTCAGACCGCGCAACGCAACGGCCCAGCGTATTTCCACATGGGTTTTGTATTCCGCCGGAATCCCGAGGAGGGATGTCCCGCTGCGGGCGGGTCCGGCGTTGCTGGGTTCTGAGGCCCAACCCCCATGCTAAGAGGATTTTTTCCCCTGAGTAGAAGGAAACAAGTTGGTAGACAGAAAATGTCTATACCGAAACCGATCAGCACTCCTATACGACTGTTCAAGGGTTTTAATTGACGGATCAAAGGTTCTGGTGATAAGTGGGGCATAGATTATGGAGGTTCGCTATGGCCATCTCGAATACGGCGAAGGTGTTCCTGATTGGAGGCGTGGGTTTTGCCGGCCTGATTGCCCTATCCTCGTATACCGCCGATGTTGAGAAACGAACTGCGGCAGAGGCCAAGGCGAAGTCGGACGCAATCATCAAGAAGCAGGAAGATGATCGCCTCGCCAGATTGCAGGCCATGACCCCGGCCGGTCACCTTGCCGAAATCCAGCAAGCCTACGATCTCATGAAGATGGCCTTTCCCCAAATTGAGAACCAAGTGGAAGGTTAGTCCTCGGTTAAATTGGGGGCAAAAAGACCGCCAAGCCGCAGGCTTGGTCGGGTTCATGATACCTTCTCCGCTGCCTGGGTGGAGGATAGAGCGCCGGAGGGATCCGACTCGAGCGCCATCCCAGGGGCCTGCACTGCAGGAGCAAGGGGGCCGCGTGCGGTCCTCTTGCTGACCGCGGGTAGGCCCCAAGGCGGTAAATCCCGGGGGTCCGGGGGCAGAGCCCCCGACTTGGAAAGCCGGGCAAACTCCCTGGGCGTATAGAATCCGAGGCTGGAATGCGGGTGGCACTCGTTGTATCGCTTGCTGAAGGCCTTGATGATGACGGCGGCCTCCCGCACGCCGTGGAAGGTTTCCTGGTTAAGGCATTCGTCCCGGAACCTGGCGTTGAAGCTCTCGGCGTAGCCGTTCTGCCAGGGCTTGCCGGGGTCGATGAGGTGAGTGTCGATGCCCAGGTCCCCGATCCATAATTTCAGGTCGATGGCGATGAACTCTGAGCCGTTGTCGCTGCGCAAGAACTTGGGTACGCCGCGCTCCTGGAAGACCCGGGCCAGCACGCCACGGACCTGAAGGGAATTGAAGGTGTGCCCAACCTCGATGGCCAGCGACTCCCGAGTGAACTCGTCTTCCAAGGTCAGGAACTTCAAGGAGACGCCATTGAACGACCAGTCGAAGACGAAGTCGTAGGTCCAGACATGGTTGATGAACTCGGCCTTCCGAGGAACGCTGTCCCCGGTCCTGATTTTCTTCCGCCTTGGCCGCCGAGAAACCTGAAGGCCGTACTTCTGCCAGATGCGGTTCACGGCTTTGATGTTGATGACGACGCCGCTGCGCCGGAGCAGGGCCCAGACGCGGTTCTGCCCGTAGCGAGGGTGTTCGGCGCTCAGGGCCTTGATCAGGTCAGCCTGGTGGTCCTGGGGCTTGGGCCGGGCTTGGTAGCGCTGCCCAGTCCTTGTGATGCCCAGAAGCACAGCGATCCTGCGCTCCGAAATCCCTTCAGCCTTCAAGAGCCTTACCCCCTCGCGTTTCTGAGGAGCGCTCACCATTTTTTTGCGAGCAGTTCCTTCATGGCGTCGATCTCGACGTCCCGCTGCCCAAGGAGCCGCAGGAGGCGAGCGTTGTCCTTCTCCAACTGCTTGAGCTTCCGGACGTCCTGCACGGTGTTCCCGGAGAACTTGTTCCGCCACCGGTAGAAGGTCACCTCGGAGACGCCGGCCTTTTTGCAAAGCTCGGTGATGGTGTTTTCGCCTCGTTCTGCCTCACGCAGAAGGGCGACGATCTGCTCGTCGGTGAGCTTGGGCTTGCGCATTCAGGGTTCTCCTCGTTCAGGATGAGCCCTAACGTTTCATTTGGTACTCAGATTTGGGGAAAGGCCAAAGAAGAACGGCTATGCACCGGAGCAGGCGAACCGAATTCGGACCCATGTGGGCTTCATCCCAAAGGAAACTCCGGAGTTCTCCAAGGCGGCGGCGCTTGCAGGCCAGATCGGATCGCTGAAGAAGGTGGCCGATGCCAAGCAGGCGGAGGCCGCGAAGGAGGCTGAGAGGAAACTCCACGCCGCATGGAGGAAGGAGGGCGTTCGCATCGGTATGCCGGCGGAACGGGTCCGGTACTCGAGTTGGGGCCGGCCGGACCATATCAACCGGAGCGTTTACCGTGACGGTGTCCGCCATGAACAGTGGTGCTACTCCAGCGGGTCCTTCCTCTACTTCGAGGACGGCATCCTCACCGGGATCCAGAACTGAAAAGGGAGGGGGCCATCCTGTGGCCCCCATCTGGTTCCCACAATCTCCAGGCCTCACACCATAGGCACCTCCTCGGAATCGAACTGACGGGGGTCGAGTGTCGCCTCATATTCCGCCTCCAGGCGCCGGGACTCGCGGATCCGCGCGACCATCCGCTCCGCGGCGCGCAGCTGGGCGCGGGTGGGCTTTTCGACCGGCCTGCTCATGCCATGGTGTCCTCGATCAGGCCGCCGACGATGGCCGTGGCGCTGTCGTAGTAGCGGAAAAACTTGAACGTGATGTGGGCTGCGGCGCTCTGGTTGCCGAGGCCAGCCACTCCGAAATGCGTAGGGGTGAACGCCGGGTTGTAGGCATAGTCGGTCCAGGTCTCCCCATCCCAGCTCGTGCCCCAGTGGTAGTTGCCGCTCGCGCGCCAGATGCGGAGGTATCGGGCCTGCTCGGTGCGCAGGAAAAGGTTGCTTGAAAAGCTGTTGTAGCCCGTCCAGGTGTAAAGCCATGTGGTGAAATAGTTGTAGGTCAGGCTGCCGAGAATGACCTGGTTGCCGGCCCCCGCGGTCACGCCATCGGCCAGGAGGATGCCAAATCCAGCATTGCTCCCGGTGGCGGCCTCGGACTGGACGCCCCCCTTCATGACGATCATGAAGTCCCCCGGGGGGATGGGTTGCATCTTGGATGGAAGAGTCGCCCCCGTACTGGTGCATTTCATATAGAGGGCACCGGGCACCGTCGTGTTCACGTTCACGACGCTAGGGGCCGTCCAATTGACCGTGGTCCATTTGCTATCCAGGGTGGTCCCGCTGGAGTATTCATCATTCAGCGCACTGGGCGTGGTGGGAGGTCGGTCCGGATCCCAATGCGTCCACGTGGTCCCACTACCGCCGCCGCCGGACGGGGGGTCGGCCCATTCGATGTTGTAGTCGGTGTTGTCCACCTTGCGGGGAATCTGGTGCGTGGTTCCACCGGGGGGAAAGCCCACGGGCGGATCCGCCCAAGCGCCCCCGCCTTCCACCCTGGTCACCACCTGCCCGAGCGTCCCGCCCGGGGGGAGGCCGGAGGGGAGGGTCATCCAGGCTTGGACTCCTCCCACCTTCCCAATTACTTGACCCTCTGTGCCACCCTCCGGTGTGGACATTTTATTATTCGAAAGGGACCAGAGCAGGGCGTCGATGGCATCGAAGTTGTCGTTGATCTGCAGGCCCCAGGTGTGGCCGTTGATGATGCCATCGCCCTCGAGGGGTTGGTAGAAGTTGAAATGGGTCGTGTACGTGGCCATCGGCGCCTCAGTTCAGATCCGCGATCTTGGTTTCGCCCCGCCAGAGCGTGGGCGTCGGGTCCTCGGCGCCCTCCAGGTGCACCACCTCACCCGACGAATCCAGGTAGCTGAAGATGCTGTAGGGGTGGGCTGCCGCTGTATCTGTGGACTGCAGGACGTAGAACGCGCTGTAGTCCAGGGGCTGCCCCTCGCGGTGGAACACCACCGCCTCTCCAGCCGTGCCCCAGAGACCCACCATCTCATCGCTGCCCGTGGCCAGGGATGGCGGGGTGCGGACCCGGTACCGGTGGTCCCGATCCACGAGGTAATAGCCCCGGGATACGGCTCCCGTGGATGACTCCTGGTCCCACTCATCCAGGATCGTTGTGCTGCCCCAGATCAGGGCATAGATGCACTGGGCGTTGTAGGTCACGGGATGGGCGATGTAGGGCTCCAGGTAGTAGCCCCCGCCCCACGTGTGATAGAGGTTAATTCGTACGCCGGACTGGACGAGGTGCGCGACGCCGAAGCACGAAGGGTCCCAGTCGCCAGTGGAGACGAGTTCGTGGGAGGTGACCCAGGGAGCCCCGCCCTCAAGCCCTCGGTAGGTGATCTCGTAGGATGCCCGGGCATGAACCGAATACCAGTCCCCGGGGTTGTCCACGGCCCGCTGATCCCCCACGTAGGTCATGAGGGTCACGATTCGGTTCGTGAAGGTTTCCACGTGCTCCAGGCGCCAGTTGGTCAATCCGTGACCGTAAGCCGTCATGGCCAGGGTGCCGGTGAGGGTGGACCGAACCGGGAACGTGTAACTCCCGCCATAAACCGCATAGGGCCCATAGAGGGTCTGCATCTGCCCATTGACCCACCCATAGGTGTAGCTCGGCACCCAGGCAGAGGTCTGCAACTGGCCGGCGGCATAGTCGGATTGGACCCACTGCCCGGAACTCGGGGCCTGGTCGGGGATATCCTCCGAGGCAACCAATGAAAACACGCCCACGCCATCCTCGCCCACGCTGTCGAGGTGGTAGAGCACGGACCGCACTGGGCAGCGCAGCATATTGGTCGTGGCAAATTTCGGCGTGCAGGTGAGGTAGATCTCCCCGTCCACTACCAGGATTCCCGCGTCCGTGGTGAGGTCTCCAGCCTCGATGATCTGGTCCAGGCGGGCATACGCCTGGAACGTGTGGTTGACCCGATCCAGGAGGTCCCTGCGCTGGATTTCCGCAGTCCAGGAGCCCGATGGGTAGCCCGCGAGGCTGACGATCTTGAGGTTGTAGAGCCACCGGGCGCCCACGATGGGCCCGGGCACACGCGAGGAATCCCAGGTGTAATAACTCCACTGGCCATAGCTCCAACCGGTGGGATACGAGTTGGGATCGGCCGAAGCTCCACCCGCGGAGCTGGTTGCCTGCAGAATCAATTGAATTCCCCGGTGAACGATTCCCCGGGTGTCTTGGATCCCATGGGTGAAGTCGAAGGCCTGAGCCGAGAAGGTCAGGACCGTCAGGCCCAGGATCGGCTCCACAACCACCGGGTAGATCTCCGACCCGTTGACGATTTCCCCCACGGCATCCAGGGTGGGAAGTTCCACCTGCGGGCCCCAGGCGCCATCCGTCCACGCCTCCCGGAAGGAGGTCAGCCCGGTGTCCCAGGCCAGGTTCAACTCCAAGCGGAAGCCACGATGCGCCCAGGCCCGGGCATGGCCTGCACCGCTCCCGAGTTCGTGGAGGCGGCCGTCCGGGATCCACCGGATCTTCCGCCCCTCCCGGGTCGAAGCCTGGAGGGTCCACCTCGCCACAGGCAACCCGACCCCCGAGAGGACGGTGATCCGGGTTGGCTGCGTGGCATCGTAAACCGTGCTCACAGGGAGGCCCAATCGGGGATGGGCCCGGGAATCGTGGCGATGAGGCTGAGAGCCAAGGAGGTGTGCACCACCCGCTTGAGGTCCTGGAGTTCCAAGGCCTTCGTCGGATCCGGCTGGGCGCTGAAGCTGTAGGCCTTGTCCAGGTGCGGTTCAACCAGGCATGGGGCCTGGAAGGCATAGGTGAAGATCAGGCTCAAAGCGGTGACAGTCAGGATGGTGACCGGGGGACCCCAGGCCCCGCTGGTCCAGGTTTCCCGAATGCTCTCCACCCCTCGGTCCCAGCTGATATCCAGGCGGGGGCGGAATCCACGATGGGTCCACTGCTTGGCCCACTGGGCTCCGCTGCCGAGATCGTGGGGCACACCTTCAGGGGGGAAGGACAGTTTCAGGCCCTCCCGCTGCTCCTTCTGGAGGGTGATCCGGTACAGAGGCGTCGTGCCGTCCGCGGCATAGAGCGTGATCCGGGTCTGATTCAGGCCGTACACGACCCAGGTCATGCGCCACCTCCAGGGATTTCCAGCAATTCAACGTCCGCGCTCCGCAGCTCGGGGGACCAGTTCAACTGGGTCAGCTTCCAGGTCCGGCCTGCTGCGGGAACCCGGTCCCCGACCTGATAGGCGGCCCAGAACGGGGGCGCCATGGCGGCCTGGAGGCCGCGCGCGGGATCAACCCAGGTTGCGGTCCTGGCGGCCGCCGGGACCCCCCAGTGGGCCGCCATGGAATCGCCAATGGCCTGCGACTGGGCAGGGCTGCTCAAGACCTTGGAGAGGTCCAGTTGCAAGACCTTGCCTCCGGTCCAGGCCGGCAGGGATACGGTGGTCTCGGTCGTACCCGCGATCTGATCCTGAAAACCCACCTCGACCTGACCCGTCCAGATGCCCACCGGGCAGAAGGTCACGTTGCCCTCGGCGGCCGGGGATACGGAACCACGCAGGGTCCCGGACCTGCGGGAGACCATGGCGATGCTGCCATCGGGCAGCTGGACTCCGGTGGCCATGAGGGCTTGGCCGAGCTGCTCCATGTAGTCCAGGGAAGACAGGTCCGAAAGGCTCACCCTCTCCAGGACCTGGGACACCAGGTTGTCAACAAGGAACAACCGTCCGCCCAGCAGGCCCACGCATCGATCCCCCTGGCCCGTGCGCACCATGCGCCCCAGGATGCTGCCGCTTGCAGGGACTGGATTTGCGATCAGGCTTCCTCGGCTGAAGTTGACGGATTTGTCCAGGGGGGCCGCCGGGTTGGGCTCGGGAGTGCCATTGGCCACCTGCAGGTTCCCGTCGAGCTGGATCAGGCGCGCCCGGCGCTGGACCTTGCCGTCGTCGTCCTGGTAGCTCTCAAGGCCCAGGGCGACCCACCCGGAGATCCGCCCAGCGACGATGGAAAGGGGCTGCACGGTCCCCGGGATGATTTCAACCGTTGAGAGGTCGCTTGTCACCACCGTCCCGCCATCCACCAGCCACAGGCGCGTGTGGGGGTAGACCACGCCCGAGAGGGTCTCGGGGTAGGTGCACATGATTAGGCCTCCGCCGATAGCCCACGGGCCGGCCTGGGGGGTTGTGAGGGAGCTGGTGGCCCGGACCGTGAGGGCTCCGCCGGATGCGATGCTGAGGAGGCAGGCCGAGGCAGCGGTGAAGGGCCCCGATCCAGAGACCCAGAGGCCCAGGATGGCCTCCTGGTGGGTCCCAGAGGAGGCATAGGCCCCCATCCCCAGTTGGAGAATGGAGCCCGTGGGCAGACCGGTGGGGGTGACGGTTGAGCCTGATCCCAGGGTGCCCGCGCCGGAATGGGCCTCGAAGGTCCAGGTCCCACTGGTGACCGTGTAGCGCCCCGGGGCGAGGCTCTGGGCGGAGTAGTGGATCACCTTGGTGGGAACCCGGCCCGAGGCGGCCTGACTGGACCAGGACAAGGCCGTTCCGGACCAGGTGAGGCCGATGGAGGCGGGGATCTGATCCGTGATGGATTCGGAGCTCCGGGCGGACCGGCGCCACCCATTGGGCGGGATGGTGGCCCCTGAACTCAAGTCCCCATCGATCCAAAGGGACGGAGGAAAGAGCGAATTGGCACCGCCGGGCCACTGGTTGAGGTTGCCTACCTGGCGCGCAGTGATCGCGGCATCAGAGGAGGCAATCCAGGACCAGGAGGTATCAACGGTCCCCTCCCACACGCCGGCGGATGGGCTGGCCCCGGTCCCATCGGTCCCGCCCCGGCGGGAGATGCGCACCTTGCCGGCCCGGTCCAGGGGCTGAATGTCCGTGGCCCCGTAGAGGTCCGGCGTGGCCTGCAGGGGTAGCCACGTAAGGCAGGGGGCGGTGGTGATGGCCGGCAGGAGGTGACTGGTGTCCACCGACCAGGGAGCGACCACCTTGCGGAGCATTGACACGCCATCCACCAGGACCGGATCCTGGCTGTTCCTCCGAATCCGGATCACATTGGCCATGGTGAGGGCATTTTGCAGGGGATCCTTGAGCCAGACCCGGTTGCGCTCCCCGTCCACGTCGATGGCGGTCCATTCGGTGGAGGCGGTCCTGGAATTGCTGTCCTTGTAGGTCACGGTGAGCTTGTCCCCGGCGACCAGCTGCCCCACCGCTCGGAACCGGACCCAGGCTTGGCCATCCGCTCCGGTCGCGGGCGCCGGGATGTCCTCGGCCAGGACGTAGTGGCTGAGCTCGGCCTCCGAGGCGTTCCAGGTGATGGTGCTGCCCACAGACAGGACCCCGGCCAGGTTGGGCGTGCCGGCGAAGGTGTAGCGGAAGGGGCGCCACAATAGGCCCTCGGAATCCGAGGCCGAGATGCTGGGGTCCCAGGACACTGAGGCCACAGCGTAGGTTTGCCCCGCGATGGTGGCCGTCAGGGCCGGGGCCGCCGGAGGATCGTAATAAACGGCGTGACCGCCCAGATCCAGGTTTTCCCGGGCCACGGCTGCCCCGCCCGCGAGGGAACCGCCGGCCCAGAGGGCCTGTTCAAGGGCGAGGGCGTTGGACCGGGGCGTGTAGGCGCTCACCACGGCGTGGAGGGCGGCGTCCGCCGTGGTCACGGTGAGGGGCGAGGCGGCCGCACCGGGAACGGAGGGATACGGCCGCAGGATGGAGGAGATGTCCTGGAGTTTCCGCTCGGCGAGAAGCTGGGAGGAGGCATAGACCGTGAAGGTGGTGGTGGCATCCATCTCCGACCACTGGATGGTGGTCTCGTCCAGGTACCCGAAGAACCGAACCTCGGAATTGGTGCTCCACTGCTCGGTGATGGTAATCCAGGGCCCGGCGTAGCGGGATGAGGTGGCCAAGATGGTGCTGGAGGGCCCCAACTGCGTGGCCAGGGACCCGTCCGGATCGGCCAGGGAGATGGATACCTGGCCGATGCTCGCGCGAAGGAGGTCCCGCTCCATGGACTGGGAGATGGCGTCCATCGGCATCCCGTTGGGCGTCAGGTCCAGGGTGCGCAGCGCGGCTACATCCGAGGCGGTGGGTCCGAAGATTGAAATCCAGGACGGATCCGGCGTCCCGAGGCGCTCGGTCGCGAGGGCATGCCAGGTGGACACTAGATGCCTCCCAGGACGGATCCGGGCCGCAGGACGACCCCGCGCGTGCCCTGGGCGTGCGCCAGGGTCTTCAGGACGTAGTTCGCGGCCCGGGTCATCCCGGCTTTGGAGGTGTCCATGATGATGGCACCACGGAACATGCCATCCGCGTTCAGGACGGTTTGGCCTCCCCCGCCCGCATTGGGGGTCGAGGCGTAGCTCGAACCCAGGCGCTGGTAGCCCTGGGCCTGCTGCTGGGAGGCGAGGACGTTGGCGGAAAGGTTGTAGGCCCAGTCTTTGAAATCGTGCTCGGGCGCCACCAGCTCCGGGCCGGCCTCGCCCATGAGGGAGAGGGTGGGCTTGTTGATGAGCCCGCCCACCGCGTGGGCCGTGATGGAGTTCATCACCGCCATCATGACGGCGATGCCGGCCAGGGCCATGGCGATTCCGACCCAGGGAATGCCGGCGTAGGCGCTGAAGAAGCCCGAAGTGGCCTTGCCAATGTTCGCGCCAGTGGCGGTCGTAGAGGCCGCGGCTTCCGTGCCGGCGGCGGCCGTGGTGGCCACGGATCCGGTGACGGTGGCTGCGGTCTTCTCTGCCTGCAGCCCGATCTCTTCCTTGGTCGAGATCCTCCGCCAGAGGGCCATGGCTTTCTCCAGGCCCCAGTTCATGACCTGTTTCGCCATGACCTTGGAGAGTTCCCCGATGATCGACTGGGAAATGCCCTTCCATATGGAGCGAAGGCCGTCAGCCAGTTTCATCTGGAAGGTGAGGATGCCCGTGAATCCGCTGGCGAAGGCATTCTCCACGCCATTGATGACGCCGGTGACCATATCCTTCCATCGTTTGAAAGCATCCTGGCTCTCGATGAGGTATTCGTCCACCGCCCGGGATGCACCCGCCTTCCCGGTGTAGCCGAAGATTTGGGAGGCCGCCTCGTGGTCCTTCCTGATTTGCTCCGCCTTCCTCTTTTCCTCATCCTCCATTTCCTTGATCAGCCAGGCGTTATCCTTTCTCCGCTCTTCCTGGCCGCGGAGGACATCCGCCGAATCGATGGCGGCCATCCGTTGATAGTGCCGGAGGCGCTCTGCCTCGATGGCTTTGCGGACCTTCTTCTCCGCATCCACCGCTTCTCGGCCCGACCCCGTTTCCGCATAATTACCGCCACCCTGAAGGGCGACCGATTTCTTCTGGGCCGCCTGGAGTTCGCCCCAGCGGGTCATCTGCCGCATGGTGTAAGCGTCGCCGATCTCGTTCAAGGCGTTGACCGTGTCCTGCCAGTGGACCGTGAGATCCTTGTTGGCCAAGGCCCATTCCCGTTTGAATCCCGGAATCCCTCCCGTGAGGAACCCCCAGATCGGGTTGAGGATGGCCACGGCCGTTTCGTAGATCGCCCGGATCACACCCACCAGGCCGACCGCGAACATCTTGAACCCCGACCAGATGCCATCGAGGATCTCGAAGACGCTGCGCAGAGCGCCCCCGAGAACCTTCAGGGCGCTCGGACCTTCCTCCGCAGCTGCGTTGTTGAACTGGGTCATGACCGGCATCAATTCCTGGCCGATCCTGATCTTGAGGGCCTTCAGTGTAACGTCCAGCTTCTCACTGGCGGCCCGGTAGTCGCTGGTTGCTTGGACTGCATCACTTCCAACGATGAGGTTGAGACGCTCCGTTTCCTCACGCGCCGACCGGAGGGCCTCTTCGTTGATTTTCAGATACTTCTGAACCTCCAACCAACCCTTTCCGAAAATTTGGGTAGAGGCCACGTTTCGGTCCGTCCCGATTTTCATTTCGGAAAGTGCCTTGAAGGTATCCAGCATCACGTCCCTGGAGTTCCGAAGGTGACCAGAGCTATCCCGTGTGGAGATCCCCAGGTTATGGAAGGCCTCCTCATTCGAATTGAGCGTCCGGGTCATTTTTGCGGCGATGCTCAGGAACGTGTCCGCGTCCCCATAGACTCGCGAAATGGCCATTCCGAAGACAGAGGCCTCTTCGGTAGTGATCCCCAGCGTGCGGGCCAATTTCGAGGCCTCGATGGTCCAGTCCTTCGTTTCCGCCACCGTCCCCTTGAGAAACGACGTGCCCCCCACAAGGCCCGCGAGGGCGATGAGGGGGGCTTGGATGTTGCCGAGGACCTTGGACATGCTGGTCCCCATCGCATTCACTTCAGAGGCGAACCCCTTCAGGCCGGCAGTGCTCTGGTGGAGCGTATCGAAGAGGCTCTTGGCATCTCCGGTGATTTCGACCTTGACGGGGTTGGCCACTGTTCATTCCTCAGGCGGTGGGGGTGGGTCGGGGGCCTTCTCGGCCATCGCGAATCGGGTTGCCCAGAGCTGCAGGGACCGCTCCCATGCAGACCACCTGCGCTCCTGGAGGAGCCTCCATGCCCATGAAAGCGCTTCATCAGCATCCAGGACGCAGGCGGCGTCGTGGCCCCCAGCTTCGGGGGCCAGGAGGTGGATCAGGATGTCTGGCCCTGGGCTTTCAGCACCTTGGTCCTGATTTCTTCGGTGATGGCGGGCAAAGAGCCGATGGTGTCGGCTCTGTACCGAAGACATCGCTCGAAAAAATCGGCCACGATCCCGGCGGCCTCCTCGGCGTCCATGTCCCCGGCCTGCTCCAGGAGAGAGTCGAGGACCGAGGGGTTCGTCTTGGCCTTCCGCAGGATGTCGGGAGAAGCGAGGTAGACCGCCACCATTTCGACGTCGGCCCCTTCATCCACATTCTGGATGCGGTCCAGGAGCTGGAGACCCCTGGTGAGGTGGAGGAGGCTGAGCTTCTTGATCTCCATGGTCTACCTCACAGAGCCGCGGCGTTGGCGAAGTCGAAGGCGTGGGTGCAGTACTCGCCGTTGATCGGGCTGATCAGGGAGGTCTCCGCCTGGCTGGAGAAGGAGATCTTCATGTCCACGTCCTTGCCCTTGGCCAGGGACAGGTCGGTGTCCACGCTCAAGGTCACCCGGGGGATGATCATGTGGTCGAATTCGCCCAGGAACTTCACGCTGGGCATGCGGTAGATCAGGATGTACTTGTTCAGGATCCGCTCCGAACCCTGGCCCATGCGGATCCGACCGGCCTTCCCGGTGGCGGCGGCGATCGAGATCATGTTTCCGGCCGGCGTGGAGAAGGCATCCGCCAGGTGATCCGCGTTGAGATCCTGGAACGTGAACTCGCCCCCGATCAGGGTGTCCATGGCCGCGAGGGTAAACTTGGGGCCGTCGTTGCCGTCGACCTCCACCTTTTCCTGGGTCATCTTGGGCTTGAAGCCGTCGGCGGTCAGGAAGCCCCAGGGGGCCACGAGGGGGTTGAGCACCTTGCACGTGGTCGGATCCACGTAGAGGCGCTGCATGAAGCCTTCCAGGTAGTCCGCGAACACGGGCGCGGCCGGGGGGGCCAGCCACCGCAGGGGGCCCGAGGCCAGGCCCAGGGCAGGGGTGAGGGTGGCGCCGGTGCCGCCGGTGGCCGTGCAGGTGGGGGCCGTGGTGTAGCCCGCGCCGGGATCGGTGATGAGGACCTGGGTGATGATGCCCGAGGGGGCCACGATGGTGCCCTGCGCCTGACGGGTGGGCGTGCCGCCCCCGGCGAAGGTGACCGCGGTGCCGGTGGTGAACCCGGTGCCGCCGGCGGTGACCGTGACCTTGCCCACCTCGTGGGCACAGTCGTAGTACGGGAGCACGAAGAGCTTACCGACGCCGGTTCGGAGCCAGTTGTTGTCCGCGGCCGCGAGACCGCCAAAGTTGCTGCCCATTAGAGATTCTCCTCATGGGTGGGGGCGGGGGCCTCGCTGAGGGCCGCCGGGGGTTCAGGGGTGGGTTCCGGCCCGGGGCCCGGGTCGGGGGTGATGGAGGGGGCCTCCAGCCGGCGAACGCCCTCGAGGGGGAGCAGCTGGTCCAGGACCTCGGGCGCCACATAGACAGGGATTCCGGCCGGGAGCAGGACATCCTGGTCCGGGAACTGGTAGCTCCGCCCGGTGGCGATCACATTGGGATCATTCATTGATCTGCTCCGTGAAGTCCTTGTAGATGGATTCGAAGTCCAGGTCCGCGCCGGCCAGGCGCACATTGGACGGGCTCCCGAAGGGCTGGAAGCCCATGAAGGTGGTGGAGCGGACCAGCCCCCCCAGGGAATCGTCCTGGAGGACGGTGGTCTTCACCCAGTTGCGGATCTCCGCCGTTGCGGCCAGCATGGGGCCGATCGCGCGGATTTCCACCCGGACCGCGGCGGCCCGCCAGTCCCAGCCATGATCGTTCAGGACGGAATGGAACTTGTCATCGGCCAGGTACACGCCGAGGACCGGGAGTTCCTCCTCCGCCACGGGGAGGAGATCGTGATCCAGGATCCGATCGGCTCCCTGGAGCGCGGCAGGCCGGGAGGGGGAGGAGGTGAGGAGGTCCAGAAACCTCTGGACCACCTCATCCGGCGTGGTGGGGGGCCCGGCGCTCATGGGACCTCCAGCCAGAGGAGGGTGATGGCCCCATCGTCCTTGAGGGACGGGAACCGGACCTTGTAGGAGACCTGGCTGCCCTGTGGCCCCACGGCCAGGACGCTTCCCTTCTTGACGCCAGGGAGACTGCCCGTGGCGATCGTCAGGGCTTGGGACATGCCCGCGGCCTGCAGCTGCCCGCCGAGGTCCTGGAGGTCCGTCTCGGCATCGAACAGGCCCCAGGTCGTGGAAGTCTGAAACGACACCTGGACGGCTCCGGGCAGGCCGCGGAACATGTTCGCCAGGTCACCTGCAAGATCAAGCATGGATCATCCCTTGAGGGCCAGGAGCTCGGCGGCCTCTTCGGCCGTCATGGATTCGCCCTTGGCGGTGAGTTCGGTGATGCGGGCGTCCTTCGCGGCCTGTTCCTCGGCGGCCTTGGCTTCGAGGAGGGCATCCCCGGCCTTCTTGGCCCGGAAGTCCAGAAGGGCCTGGATGAGGTCCTCCTTCTTCTTCCGCGCGTCGAGGTTGAGGCCTTCGCCCTTGGCCAGGGTCGCGATCTCCTTGGAGGTCAGGCTCTCCAGGGGGATTTCGGCCAGGTCCACGGACTCCAGGAGCAGGGGGCTGACCTCGCCGTCGTAATCCACGGTTTCCCCGGCCCGGAACTCGATGGGGCGGAGGATCTCGTAGCGGCCGTCCTCGAGGAGGGCCAGGTTCTGGATGCGATCCGCGGCCTGTTCCTCGGAGAGACCGATGATCCCGGTTGCGAACCGGGCCACGATCCCTTTGACTTTCAGAATTGGCATTGTTCCTCCGAAGGGGGGAGCGATTCGCACCGCTCCCCCCGGGAAAGGGCCGTTTAGGCCATGACCACCTGGCACGCCATCTGCCAGTAGCCGTAGCCGACGTTCCGCCACGTATCGACGCCGAACTGCCAGGCGTCGTTGTCGAACTCGAACTCGGAGCCTTCGGCCTTCGCCTTGAGGGCGATGGGGGCCTCCTCCTGGCGGATGATGGCCTTGACGCTGCCGTCGGTCCGGAACACCACGAAGGTGCTGGTCCAGGAGTTCAGGCGGGCGTTCATGGCCACGCGGATGGTCATGCCCTGCAGGTTCGGGATGAGGTTGATGGCGTTGCTGGTGAGGACGTTGTTGTTCACCGCGGCCTGGGCGACCAGATAGAGGCTGGTGGGGACCATCACCAGGAACTCGGCGGCGTTCTCGTTCATGGGCTCGCCCTGGTCATCCTTGAAGCTGATGATCTGGGCGATCGCCTTGAGGATGCACTGCTGCATCTCTTCCGCCGAGGGAGCGGCGGCGGTTCCGTGCACCTGGCAGGGCAGGCCGGAGAGAGTGACGCTGAGCTTGTTGCTCTGGGTCCCCGAATTGCCCTCGGAGTGGCTGGTGGAGAAGTAGTACTGGGTGTCGTAGCAGACCGTGCTGGCCCCGTTGAGGATCAGCTGGGACGCGAGGCTGGCCCAGTGGGCGTTGGTCCGGTCCGCGAGGTCGTTGATGCGCACCTTGATCTGCCCCGTCTTGTCCCGGCGCGCGTCCTTCTTCAGGATCTCGATCGTGGACTCGAAGTGCAGGTTGGTGATGGTGAGCTTGTTCTCGAGGAAGCCCTTGGCCTGGCGGCCGCCCACCCACAGGCGGAGCTGAGGCGACATGCCCAGCCAGGCGTAGGTCTCGGCGTCCTGGTCCGAGGTGAAGTAGTTGGTGGCCGCGTCGATCCAGCCCGTGCCAACGGACTGGTCGAGACGCGCGTAGTAGAACCCGCAGATCGCGCGGCTAGAGAGAAGTTCCGCACCCATGGGGATGTCTCCTTATTTGAGCATCCGCTGCATCTGGATGATGGCGGCAGCGAGGGATGCGAAGTTGTTGTTGAGGGTGGCCTGCACGAAGGAGGCCGTGACGTCGGCGATGGCGGTGGCGGGCGTGCCGACGCTGTACGTCAGCTCGGTGTTGACGCCCCCGAACTCGGACTCGTAGGCCACCACGGCGATGCCGGTGGCGATCCAGCGGGACACCCGTCCGATGTAGGTGTTGGAGCCCTGGGTCAGGGTGAAGGTGTTGTCGTCGGAGGCGAACACCGGCTTGCCGAGGTCGGTGATGGCGACGCCGGAGATGGCCAGCTGGACCTTGCCCTCGTCGATGACGCGGACGGTCTTGTCGCCGGCGGCTCCGAGGGTGTTGTCCACCTTGGCTTCGGAGAAGCCCACGAAGGTGTCGCCGGCCACCAGGGCGCGGGCGTAGCCGGTCGCCGGGTTGATGCCGACGGCGGAGCCCTCGTAAACCACGACGGCCGCGGTGAGGGGGAACTCGTTGCGATCGCCCTGCTCGAAGGCGCGGGGGGAGTTGTTGGTGAGTGCCATGGTCGCGGCTCCTTATTTCTTGCCGAAGATGCGGGCCTGGCCGTTGGCTTCGGCGCGCATGTAGGCGGTGAAGACGTCGAGGGTCCCGAACTCCTCGCGGACCTCGGGCTTCTTCTCCCATTCGGCCTTGCACCGGTCCTCGAGGGGGAGGTGGTCCAGGGCGGCGTCGGGAGCCTGGGGGGCGGGGGCGGTCGCGTGGGGCAGGGGGGCGGGGGCATCCGCCTCGATGGTCCGGGCCATCACTTCGCGCTTGCCGCGCTCGGCCTGCAGGACGGCCATGGCGGCCTCGGGGCCGGTGGTCTTGCCGTCGAAGGCGAGGGTGTTGATGAGGGCCTCGTGGCCGGGAAGCCCGGCGGCGAGGACGGCCTTGATGCGGGCGAGTTCGGCGGTGGCACCATCGGCCCGGCCCTCGGCCTTCAGGGCCGCGGCAGCCTCCGGATGCTCCGCCAGGATCTGTTCTTTCGTGAGGGACACGTTGGTCTCCTGTGGTTGGGGTTGAGGTTGCAGCGCAGCACCGGCGCTTTTGCAGGGATCGGGCATACTGCCCTGGGACAGCTGAGCGATGAGTTCGTCCAAGGTGGAAACACCGTCCACCAGGCCGGCCTCGATCGCCTGTTTGCCGACGAAAACGCGCCCGTCGGCCATGTCGGAAAGGACGGTTTCCGGATCGCAGCAGCGATTCCGAGCCACGTCGTTGACGAATGCGGTGTAGAGGGCGTCCACCCGGCCCTGGAGCATGGCGAGGCCATCCTCAGACAGGGGCGCATACTCATGGGCGATGGCCTTGTACTTGCCGGCGGTGACCGGGGTGGTCTTCATTCCCTTCATCGCCTGCGCCCCGGATTGATCCGTGTGGGAGGTGATGACCCCGATGGAGCCCACCAGGGTGGTATCCCCGGAGATGAACAGCTGGTCGGCCGCGCTGCCGATCCAGTAGGCGGCAGAGGCCATCATCCCATCGGTGAAGGCCACGACCGGCTTGGTCCCCCGGGCGCCGGCGATTAGTGAGGCCAGCTCCTGGGTTCCGTCCACGGCCCCACCGGGGGAATCGATGGCCAGGATGATCGCCTTGACGTTGGGGTCCTGGAGGGCGAGGGAGAATTGCTGGCCGACGTAGCTGCTGGAGGCCCCGCCGGAGATCTGGGAGAGCAGGGTCATGCGCTTGGCGATCACGCCCTCGATGGGGAGGATGGCCACGCCCTGCTCGATGCAGTAGGGGCTGGGCTCGTTGGCCAGGGGCCGGCCCAGGGAGGCCTCCAGCCCCCTGATGTCGATCTTTTCGCCGCGGCAGTGCCGCTCATAGATGCCCATCACTTCCGCGTGCATCTGCGGCGTGATGGCCCAGGGGGCGTAAACCAGGTCCGCGAGTCTCATTCTTCCCCCGGGGGAACGTTGGTGGTGGGCTTGCCGGTGATCGCCACTGGGGCATCCGTGACCAGGCCGAGTTCCTTCCGGCGTGCTCTTTCCTTGCCCTGCTGGACGGCGTTCTCCTCCCAATCGCCCCCGTTGGCCGCGATCGTCTCGGCCTCGAGGGTGCTGGTCCCGGTCTCGATGCGCAGGGCCGCGGCCTCGCCCTCCTTGACCGGATCGATCTGGCTCTGGGCGTCTCCGATCCAGAGGCACCCGAGGTAGGCCCGCCGGATGGCGGGATCATCGAAGAAGCCGGGGGCAGCGATGCGGCCCGAGGCCACGGCCTCTTCCATCCAGGCCTCGTAGACCGGGGCGCAGAAGGACTTGACCAGCCACCGCCGGCGGATCTTGAAGAAGCGCCAGGCCTCCTGGAGGGCGGCCCGGGCGGCGGTGTAGCTGGAGGTGAAGTGTTTCACCAGGACTTCGAAGGGAAGCTCCAGGGCCACGCCGATCTGGCGCAGGATGGCCATCACGAAGGGATCGAAGGCTTGGTTGGGCCTCTTCGGGTCCGCGATTTCGATCTTCTCCCCGGGGAGAAGATCCACGATCGAGCCGGATCCGAGCTTCACCTCGTTGTCCTTGGAAGGGCTGCTCGAATCGTCGTTGAGGGAGACGGAATTCAGTCCGTTCCCGTCGGGCGATGTCACGAAGACCGAGAACATGCCGTTCAGGACCGCGGCCATGACCTCCGCATCCGTGTAGTGGCCCAGCTGCTTGAGGAGCTCGATCACTGGCGATAGGTAGGGATACCCGCGGGTCTGCCCCGGCCGCCGGCGGTCGAAGTGATGGAGGATTCGGCGCGTTCCCCGGGGGGTGTAGGCCTGAACCCTGTCCCAGACGCGCGCGGAGGGTGCGATGGATCCAGGGTGCTGGCGCAGGATGTGGTAGGCCACCGGGGCCCCATCCACATCCATCTCGACCCCGCCGGCGAAGGTGTCGGTTTCCCTCTGGCTCTGGGGGTTGCAGACCCGATCGGCCTCGATGACCTGGATCTTCAGGCCGTAGGCCTCCTTCCCGAACTTCTTTCGGGGGAGGAGTGAGAAGACGTCCCCACTCTCCAGCGCGGAGCGGAAGACGATGCCCTGGAGGCCATAGCCATCATCGTTCCGGGTGATGTCGCAGTCGGTTGATTCGAAGAAGAGCTCCCATTCCCGCCGGGTGTTCTTCTGCCAGGCGTCGGCCTCCTCCGGGGTCATGCCCAGCAGCTCCGCGTTGATGCGGGGGCGTGCTTGGATTCCGGTGCCGATCACGTTGGTGACCACCGTGTTGATGGCCCCGCAGGCCAGGGGCACGTTCCGGCCCAGGTCACGGGAGCGATCCCGCATGGTTTCCAGGTCGTACAGGAGGTCCGCATCGGCGGAACCGGTGGGCGTGTTCCATTCCGCCGTGGCCCGCCGCGACCGGGAACCGCCGTTCCAAGAGCCGATCATGGCCACGGTCGCGCGGTTCTGGATCCGCTCCCGCTTCAGCCGGGGGCTGAAGAAGCCGATGGCCTCGTCCAGGAGGGTCGGCTGGACTGCGGCCTTGATCGCCTCGATGGTCTGCCGGCGGCTCATCGGGGCACCCCGTTGCGGACGCGCATGCCGGTCCTGGACAGACGAACGACCCAGGAGTTCCAGTATGTGATGTTGTTCTGGATCTCGGCGGCGTTCGCGCGGGTCATCTTGCGCCCGTGAATTTCGTAGGCCTGCCCGGAGGCGACCGCGGAATCCGCTGCCATCCATTCTGCGAGCTTCGATTGGGCTTGATCGAGGGTTATGCCAGCCATGGGCAAAGAGTCGCGCTCAGGCCCCTATGTTTTTTGGCGTAACGTTTCGGCAAATCGTTTCAGGTGATGCCGGCGCTGCGCACCCGGCGGGTCCTGTGGCCCGTATTTCCGGACGGAAGTGCAGCCGGGCCGGAGCCCTGGGGGCGGCCAACCTGCTCCGCGAGGGCCTTGAGGACACGCTCAATGTCATCCGTCCCCACGGAAATGATCTCCCAGGCCGCCATGGCGTAGACTTCGCAGTCCAGGGCCTCGTTCCGCGCGTCCTCGGTGACTTTCTTGTAGGAGCGCCTGGTCGCGCCATTGCGGGTCTGGTACACGACCTTTTCAGCTGTGATCTGGTCGAAATAGTCGTCCAGGAGGTTGTCCGGCCAATGGACGAACCCGGGCCCGGGGCCCTGGACGCGCAGGCATGCGAAGAACGTGTCCTTGAGGGCGATCGTATCCAGACGCCACAGCTTGGTCTTCTTGTTGGAACGCATGACGGGCTTCTGCAGGGCGGTGCTCGCCCCCTGGATGGCGAAAATGCGTCGGTTGCTCCGTGGGCTGCAGAAGGCCTTGACCTGTTTGGAGTAGTGGCCTCCCGAGTCCAGGCAGGCGCTGGTGATGCGCATGGGGTATCCGGACACGTGGCGGAACTCTCCTGAGAGGACCTGATCCACATCGGCCCAAAATGTCTCCATGGCGGGGTTGCCCAGGACCATGCCGCGCTTGATGAGCCAGGATTCCCCACCGTGGCCCCAGCCCCGGACGATGTACTCCCAGCGGTCGTCCTGCATGTCGCCGCCCAGGGTGAGATAGGCCACGCCAATGGGGACCTCGGCGGCGTAGTGCTCCCGGCGCGCCTTGAGGCCCTGGACCTGGAGACCTTCCCCGTCCCGGGGGTCCCAGGGCTCGCCCAGGGAGGTGTTCACCCACACCATGAGGGACATCGGGCCGCCGGCCTTGGCCTCGAGGAAGGCCTTGGCCACATCCCCGAAGGTTCGCCAGGGGCTGTAGAGCTCGTTCAGGTTGAACCCGGCGTGCCCCTTCACCTCGGGGCGGCCGGCGATCCATTCCCCGGCTTCCAACATCTTGTGCTTGTGGGCGTCGGTGATCACGCCGCCGCACCGGTCGCAGACGTAATAGGCCTTCTCGGGCTCCTCGGGTTCGTGGGGCCAGATCACCCGGTAGGTTCCATCGGGATCCTTCCAGCGGAAGGTGATCCGTTCCCCGCAATGGGGGCAGGGCATGAAGTACCGGCGCTGGTCCGACTGCTCCCAGCTCTTGAAGATGCGGGAGACCCCCTTGATGCCGGGCGTGCTCACCCAAACGTGCTTTCGACGGCCCACGTACGTGGTGGTCCGCTTCTTGGCGAGGTCTAGGATGTCGCCCTCGGTGCCGGCCGAGGCCTCCATTCGGTCAATTTCATCCCCGAAAACGTACTGGATCGGCTGGGAGGCCAGGCCGCTGGGGGCGTTGGACCCGACGATGAAGAGCAGGCCTTCCGGGAACTGCTTCTCCAGGATCGTGTTTCCGGTGTCCCGGCTCTTCGGATCCGCCACCTTCCCCTTTAGGCGCGGAGTGTCCCGGAGCATGGGGGCGAGGCGGGTCTTGCTCCACTTCTCCGCGGCCTTCTCGGTCGGAGCCACCCACAGGGCCGGCCCGGGGTAGAGGTCGATGATCCAGCCCAGGCCGTTGTGGCAGATCTCGTTCTTGCCCACCTGGGCCGAGCTCATGATGGTGACCGTCTCGATCAGGGGATCCGAGATGGCATTCATCGGGCCCCGCTGGTAGGGCGCACGCGCTGAGTTGAACCGGCCGGGCTCTGCGCAGTTCTCCGCGCTCATCTGGCGGTAGGTGTCGGCCCATTCCGTCACGCTCATCCGGGGCGGGGGGGACCAGGCGCGGCGCGCGCGGCGAAGCACGGTACGGGCCCGGTCCAGGTGCTCGGAGGTGGCCAGCTTCACCAGGTTCATGCGGTCGCGGCCTCATCCTCGCCGCGCTCCAGCTCCGCCATGGCCGCGAAGATCCCCTCATCGATCAAGGCCTTGCGCTCCTGAACGGTCATTCCGTCCATGAGCTGGACGGCGACCCGGGGGCTGATGGATCGGAGCTTGGCCTTGGCGATGGCGATGTGTTCGGACCAGATCACCTCGACTGCGGCCGCCTCCAACAACCCTCCCTTCATCGTTTCCGCTTTCATTTCCGCAATTTCCGCATCCGCTGCCGCCTTGCGCGCCTCGGAAATGAAAATGTCGGGAACTCCAACCGCGTCCGTCTTTTTGAGGCCGACCAAACGCATCCGGCGATCAAACCACCACGGCTCCACTTCGTCCCAAACGTAATACATCCCGCGGCCTTCACCGTGGCAGGGGATCTTCTCGTCCTTGAGATTTCGAACCGTTCGATCTTCGACCCGCAGAAGCTTGGCCAACTCCTTTTGGGACAGCCGGGCAAGGTCCATTAGGCACCCCCGGACCCCACGAGGAAGCGGAAATGACTTCCGCGGCCTGGCGCTAGAAATCCAGCGAGGTTTGCGCGAGCACCCTCGTCGCCCCCCCCCGGAAGGACCCGAGCGGGCAATGGCTGCCCATCTCGCGGTGCAAGGGCAATGGATGGAATGGGTTGCTTTCCATTCTTCATCTGGCTGTCCTCATGGCCTCGTCCCATGCTTCCCTGAAGCGGGAGGCGATCCGAGCATCCACCGTGTTGGTGATGGTGGGCACGAACTGTAGCTTGATGGGCACGGTGACCTTGGACTTGAGCGTGTAGAGCTTGATGCGGCGTTGATCCTTGTATGCCACCTTCCTGTTCTTGAGCGCCTTCTGGGTGCGCATCCTTGGGCCCATGCCTGTGGCCACGTTGTCCAGGGAGAGCGCCTTCATGCTGCCCAGCGTGAATCCCTTGTGCCCCGTCTTCCCTGTGTTCTGCATCACCAGCGTCGCGCCATCAGATCGGCGCTTGATCATGTAGGTGCCCAGGTTGCCTTCCATTCGGCCATGGGGATCCCGGGTGAACTTCAGTTTGCTGGGCCTCAAGGGATCTTCCTTGGGCACGATGCCGTTCTTCCACACCTTGGGGTTCGGGATCCAGACGAACTGCCTGCCACCCATAGGCTCGTGGATCCCCGCTTCCTCGAACTTGTTGAGGTAGTCGGCCTCGGGTGCGACCTGGATAATGACGGACCATCGCGTCTTGGAGGCGCGATCAGACTTCATGATCTTGATGCCGCGCATATTCCAGGATTCGCGCCGGATATTGAACTGGCCCTTGATCCGGCCGCGCTCGGCCTCCTGGCCATCGTTTGCCGCCCTGTTCAGTGCGAGGGAGAAGGCATATGGAAACTGGCTATCCTCAACTTTCGTCAAGGCATGGAAGGCCGGATCAACCGTGACCCGATAGGAAACCAGCGTTCCTTCACCCGCCATAGATCACTTCCCCCCGGGCCGAGCCACATCGCGAACGAGTTGGATGAGCTGGCCCATCTGCTCGGTCATGGTCTCGATCCGGGTTCCGAGCCGTTGCTCGATCTGCTCAAGGGCCTTCTCCAGGCTCTGGCGGTCCGGGCGCTCCGAGATCTTCCCCTCCAGTGCACGGACATCCTGGTTGTGGGCCTCGCGCACGACCGAGATTTCATCTCGGGTGAATGCCTCGAGGCGATTCACTCCGCCCCATATCTGCTGGTGCTTGAGATCGTGCTCCTTCCGATCCTCTTCTCTCTGGGCCTGGTGGTCCTTGTCCTGGGCGGCGAGCATCTTGGAGACGCCCCAAACGATGCCAACGGTCTGCACGAGAAGGAATCCAATGATCTGGATCCACTGGAAGGTCGTGATCATCAAAAACTCCAGCTCAATCGGCCGAGGGCCTCGAGGGTGTATTGCCCGGGGTTAAGCTGGCGGCGAACCACGTCGATTCCGACCCTCATCGGGCCGAAGTCCCTGGAAACGCCTGCACCAGCGGTTGAATTGCTTCCGTAGATTGCGGTCACCCCCCACTTTCGCTCCCTGGGCTGGGCGGCGAGGGCGGCGCGCAGCTCGCGCACCTCCCCCTGGAGCTCTCCCACCTGCACCTTGAGGTCGCCGGCCTGCGCCTGGCGCTCCAGGTTCGCCTGCACCAGGTGCAGGTTCTGGGCTTTCGTATCGGCGAGGTCCGTCTTCAGGGCATCGATCAGGCGGTCTTTGGCCGCGTCCAGGGCAGCGTGCTCCACCGGGTCCTGCAGTGGTGGGCCGGCCTGCTGCCCTGGCCCGGAGGCTCCCCCGGGGCTGGCCAAGTGGTTCACGGCACCCTGGGCCTGATCGACCTGGGCGTCATCGTCGTGGATCACGGGATCAAGATCATGGGTGGCCGCCTCGTGGCCCTGGGCCGCGCCCTCATGCTGCGCGGAGGAGGAGCCGGCGGCGTTCCCCGCCACGTGGTGCTGGTCCGCCTGCTGTTCATGATTGGCCAGGTCCCGCCGGCGCGCGCAGCTCTGCGCGCTGAATCCGATCGCCAGGCAGATCAGGGCCAGGGCGCCCACGGCGATCAGGCGGACCCTTATTGGAATCCCGTTCAGGGCCATGGCCTACTTCCCTTCGGGCCGCTTGTCGAGGCCGGCCGCCGCGATGATTGCGGCCAGGTCGTCCACGTGGAGGCAGTCGCACATGCAGGCGCCTTCGTTGGGGGCCTGAATGGTGGCGATGTTGCCGTTGCAGTAGTCGTTGCCGGGGACGGCGCTGTGGAGGACACCGAAGGCCTCCACCTTCCCGGTGCTGAAGTTCAGCTTCACCAGCTTGTCGCCGTTATGGGCCTCACGGCCGTTGCGGTAATGCATGGGTCTACTCCTTGGGCGGCAGGGCCGCGGTGGTGGGAATGGGTTCGGGCTCTTTCTTGAAATAGGCCACACCCGCGAGCCCGGCCACGGAGGTGGAGAGGCCCAGCAGGGCCGTCACGAGGTTGCCGTCAACCTTCTGGAACATCAGGGCCTGATACCACACCGCGAGGCTCATGAGCGTCAGGGAGAAGCAGAGGGTCACCGCCCCCAGAATCGCAATCGCCACTTTGGCCCTCTCCGGATGGTCCGACCGGAGGATGCTCCTCAACAGGCCAATAGGGATGGTCGTAGGGTCGATCGTCGTAGGGGTCGCTTGCGTCCACGGCCATTGCCACATCAGGCTCCCTCCTCGGCGTCCTTCACCTCGATCCAGACCTCGCGGCCCTCGGCCAGGGCCTTCTGGACCTTGGCGAACAGGGCTGTGATGGCTGGGGTGGAGGTGCCGGCGGCGATCGTGCCTTGGGCGGTGAGTTTCTGGCCCACCAGAATGCAGCCGTGTGTGTCCTCCGCTGTGTTGCCCCCATGGATGAGGATGCCGACGAACCAGAGCACATCCAGGAGCCGCATCATCAGCTTTCCGAACCGTGCGCTGAGGTTGATGATCACCTTGTAGGTGCCGGCCGGGATGGCGGTCTCACCTGGGATCTTGCCCTCGCCCTTGGGGCCCAGCTTGCGAACCAGGTCCTCCACGGTGTGGCATTCCCACACGCCGTCGACATAGAGATCCCCCGGCGTGTTTTTGCCGATGGGGCGCCTACGCTGGACCATGAGTCGGAGGGGGGCTTTGTCCATATCCCCAGAGTCGCTTTCAAAAACTCCTGGGTTTGGCGAAACAATTCGCCAAATCTATAACGCATAAACATTGAAATTAAAGAATATTATGTTTGGATGAATTCGATTGGTTTCACCAAGCCCATACACTAAAACGTTTGCGTTCGGCGAAAGGTTTCGGAAAGTGATGGGATTTTGCGGATCAACCCTTCTGTTCCGAATTTGATTTCTCGGAGGGAGGCCCGTTCGATAAACGCTTTGATTTTTATGGCTCTTTCCCAAAGGCGAAAAAAAGGGGACGGCTCCCCCTTGACTCCCCAATATCTTGGGGTGATTCTGACTCGTCGGCACGATCTCTTGTGCCTGACGCAACTGGGGGACCCAGACTAGGCACAGATCATTGAGCACAAAAAAAGCGCCCCTGTTTCCAGAGACGCTTAAGTGGGCACTAACCAAACTGCTACCACCCTTGCCCACGGGGCGGTGTTTTGTTCGAAAGAGTTGCTGCCTGACAACCGCAATTCTACCGATTGAGACGCCGGGCGCAAGTGGCAGTTTACATTTCCCGGAGTTTTCATGAAGCACATCCCTAACCTCAAGACTTACGAAGGGGGGTCGGGCACCGCCTACTCTCTCTTCCTGTTCCCGCCCGGGGTCATCCTCCCCGATTACCCCGGGATCTTCGTCGTCACCTGCACGTGGTGGCATACCGGGGCTCCGGGTGAGCTTCTGGTCTCCCAGGTGAACATGGTGGGCCAGTCGTGGTGCCTTAGCCAAGTCATCCCCTGCTACAAGTCCAGCTGCCTTTGGATCCCTCCGAATGCTCTTTGGGAGATCGCCTTCCTGGAGATTGATCAGGTGGCCGAACGGGAGAAGTATTCAGCCGATTTGCAGGCGGGACTTGCTTCGGTTTGCATTCGGGCGGCCTGACATGCCGAGGTAACACAAGCGGGGGGTCCATGGGCCCCCCGATTCCTATTGCCGCCGATATTCTCTTGTGGTCCAACGGGCGCCACATTTCAGGCACTTGTACCTTCGCCACCAGTACTTGGTAGTGGCTCTTGAGTCATAGCACTTGCCCGTACCGCCACAAAGACAGGTATGAATTGTTTCCTTTGTATGATCGTTCAAGGCTTCTCCAAACAACTACTTGACGTGGTGTTAGGGATTGATTACTGTAGAGGTCCAGCACAACCCCTTGATGTCGAACCTGGTAGCAAGCTCCGCAACGAGCGGCTCGAGCGCGATAACAAAGGACCACCATGAGTTACGTAGTGCTGTTCGCAGCCCTGATCCTGGCTGCTATCCCCCAGGTCATGGCCTGGCTTCATGCCCGTGAAGTCCGTCTCACCATCGAAGCCGCAATGAGAAAACGGCGGTGATCCTGGACATCAGCCAGCGGCTTCGTCCGCCATCTCCCACAGGGTTTTCGGGCCGAGGGGGTGGGAGTCCACGCGGGGCCTTGAGGGGACGGACCAGGACCGGCCTGGCGTCTGATAGAGTTCCCGCCACCCGGTGGCGCGGAGGCTGGCTCCGCCTTCCTGGGGCAGGGTGTAGGTGATGAGGCGGGTGTAGCCCAGGTTCTTGGCGACCCGCCATGCAGCTGCGTAGAGGAAACTGCACCCGTTCTTGACGCCGTCAGTGCAGCACCGGAGGACTTCCAGGGTGAACCCGTCATCGGCATGACGCGCCACGGGACGGCCCACCATCACCACGCCCCGGAGAACCTCGTCTTCCATCGCTGCGATGCCAAACTTCCAGCCGACCGGAGGGTTGTGGTGCCGGTGGTGCAGGCCGACGAACTTGGCGGCGTCCTGGAAGTCGATGGGGGCGAGGGTCAGCAAGGTGGAAGGCTCCGGAGGATGGACAGGATCAGCCGTTCCAATTTCCGGTTCTGACCCTGATGGTTGTTGGGTTTAATGGTTCCGATCCTGCGGCAGGAGCGGACGCTTGTTGGGCCTCGCGGGGGCGCGGGGGGCTGTGACCTTCGCGTTGGAGATGATCCAGAAAGCCAGGGGAGTCAGGGGAAGGTAGAGGAAGCGGAGGGTCCGCTTCGGGGAATCGGGCTGCACCTCGGCAAGCTCGGGTTGGGTGGGGTGGGTTTGCATGGTGGCTCCGGGTTAGGCCTGGTGGCGTTCGAGTTTCTTGGCCAGGCGGTCCAACTTGAATCGGATCCGCTCTTCGACCTGGGCCAGCCCGTACAGGTGGGCCATCTGGCGCATCATGATCGTCACGTCCGCGATCTCATCGACCACGGCCTCCGTGGTCAGGCGCCCCTGGACCTTCAGGGCGGCGAGGGCGACGAACTCCCCGCACTCGCCGAAGGCCATCTGTTCTTGTTCGTGCTGGCCCCAGGTCTTGAGGGCCTTGTGAAGGATGGCGTCGGCGTCCCGGTGCCAGATTGGATGGAGGGCTTGCATGGTGTCCTTTCAGAAGGAGGGGACGTTGTGGTCGAGGTTGGCCCCGAGGGTGACGTTGCACCCGAGGCGGTAGACGATGACCTGGAGAATGCCGTCCGCGGAGACGACGCCGCGTTCCAGGTCATCCACGCAGGCTTTCAGCAAGGTGAGGACGGCGTCCCTCTGTTTAAGGGCTTTGAGCTTCGCCTCCAGTTCGACGATTTCGGGGTTCGGGGTTCGGGGTGGGGTACGCATTGGGGTTCCTTTCAGAGGAAGTAGAGGAGGCGGGGGAGGAGGTCCTCCAGGGAGATCCAGAGGATCCGGAGGGGGCCGGCGTGGCGGCGGCGGTCCCAGAACCTGACCCGGCGCTCCCGGGAGGTTCGGCGGGCGAAGGGGCTGTTGCGGCGGTCGGGCATGGCGTGCTCCATCAGCTTGGAGACTGGGTTTCGAGGGTCCGCTCCTGAATATCCGCGGACGCTTCCCGCGGCCTGTAGGCCAGGATCTCGGCGTCGTGGATCTGGACCCCGGGCCAGGGGTTGAAGTCCCCGCCCGTGATGAGCATGGGGACGTCCTGGGTCTCGGGGTCCTCCCCGGGGGGGAGGGTGACCGTGACCCGGATGGTCAGGTCGAAGGTGTTGGGGGGGAGGTTGCTCATGGGGACCTTTCATGTGGGGAGGTCGAACAGGGACTGGAGGCTGGGGTCTGGGTCGCGCCGGCGGCGCGGGGGTGGTTTCCCGGGCGCCGCCTCCTTGGGGCGCGCTCCGGAGGTGAGCGGTGTGGTAGTGGCCCTCGGCGCCCTCAACCCGTCCAGGGCGTCCAGGGCGGCCGTGAACTCGGCCCAGGTCTGGTGGAGGTCCTGGGCCACCTTCTGGGTGCCCTTGACCGCCACCCGGTCAAACCCGTCCGGGACCGGGCGCTCCTGGGAGGTGCGCCAGGTGTGCTGGATCGTCCAGTCCCGATACGGGGTCTCACGGTAGGGCTGGAAGTTCACGGGCGCCCCGCGGGGTCGGGGTAGCCGTTGTGCTCCACCCCATCCAGGAGGCGGCCGGCCCGGGTCTTGCCCAACTTCCGCATGGCCGTGAACGGGGGGTACCGGGAGAGCATGAGGTCCCCGCTGTTTCGCAGGTGCTCGCCGGCTGCGTCCAGGAGGATGTCGCCCTTGGACATCCAGGTCGGGCCCTTGGCCCACCAGTGGTCCGCGTTCTCGAAGACCCTGAACACGGGCTCCCCGGTGGACATGTGCTGCGCGCTAGCACCCCATTCCCCCCACTGCTTGAACAGGAAGGGCACGCCCGCTTCCTGGCACTGGTCCCGCAGGCCCCGGGCCCAGTTGGGGTGCATGGGCCGGGCGCCAGGGCCGGACTCGCCCCCGCAGATGACCCAGTGGATCAGGGAACGGGCCTGGGTGAACCCCAACCACTGCTCCATGAGCCGGAGCTCAAGGGGGCCGAGGAGGGGCTCACAACTGAGGAACCGGACCGCGGCCGGGGTCCTGATCAGCTCCCAGATCCTCGGCTCCACCATCTCCTGGTTCTCGACCGTGGTCCCCAGCCAGACGTTGGCCGGAGGGATCCCGTTCAGCCAGTTCCGGAGCCAGTCGCTCATCCCGGATGAGGGGGTCGCCCCTTCGGCCCGCTTCAGGAGGCCCACGATCGCCTCGGGGCGCTTCGTGAGGATCAGCCAGTCGAGGTGGGGGGTCAGGCGAATCACCTCCAGGGCCTGCAGGCGGGCCTGGTCTAGGTCCCTCCGGTCCTCGAAGAAGTCGCTCATGCTGTTCGTGAAGACCCGGAAGCGCCGGCCAAGGGCCACGGCCTGGCGCTCGTATTTCATGGCCTCCCTGGTGGCGGCCTCCACCCGGACCAGGCGGGGGGCCGCCGGGCCCCAGTGGGAGGAAAGGGCCTTCTCGCCCTGGAACCGGTCCCTGGGGGCCAGGTGCGGGTGGAAGTGCGCATCCTGGCGTTCGGCGTAGCAGTTCAGGCAGGCCGGGCTCACCTTCGTGCAGCCCCACCAGAAGTTCACGGTGTGGTCGCACCACTCGATCTTGGTGTTTTCAGCCATTGGCCACCTCCGAGGGAGAGGGGGCGATTAGTTCCACGGCGGCCGCGACCAGGTAGAGGATCCCCGTGGACTCCAGATCGGGGCTCTCGCCGATCATCTGGTAGGTGGCGGCGATGATGTTGAGACCCCGGTCCTTGGACACGGCGGTGATGACCTCGCCGTATTCGGCCATGATTTCCCGATACGAGTCGCCCAGGATCAGGCGCGCGCTATCCCGCTTATCCAGCAGGGCCTGGGATACCTGCAGCGCCTCATGCATGGGGCACCTCGACCTTCGGGTTCAGAACCTTGTGGATCTGGTGCCAGGTCGGGAACGTGGCTCCGGGCTCAATGCTGGCAATGGACCACCATTGGAAGAACCGTCGGGAGATTTCAACGTGCTCCAGCTGGCGCCCCCCGGCCCGGGCGGATTCCAAGATCCCTTCGACGTAGGCCCCGGTCTTCATCTCGGCCAGGTCCTCCTTCAGCTTCCGGTTCTCCTCCAGAGCGATCTGGAGGCTGGCCCCCTGGTCTACCAGGCGGTCTTCCGCTGCGACCGCCTTGCCGTACCAGAGGTCCCGGTCCTTGTAAGCTTCGTCCCGCTCGAAGTTGGCCCGCATCTCGGAGAGCGTGTGGCGGACGAACTCCGATGCCCTGCGCTGGTTCAGAGGGACCTGATCCCGAAGGCGGTCGTTGATTACCTTGAGTGCCTTCGCGTAATCCGAGAAGGTGACCGTAACCTTGACGGAATCTGGTCCGGTGTGGGCGATGGGCCCGGTGGGCTCCTCCCAAGGGCCGGGCTCCACGGGCCCACGGGAAAATCCGAACCACCTCGCGATGGTCTTAAACATGTTCGACCTCCTGGGTCTTGGGCTTCCGGCCGGGCTTGCCGAGGGGGAAGCGGTTCGCCGGGGATTCCGGCATGTCGGGGAGCGCCAGACCATAGGTCCGGCAGGTTTTCTGGATCAGGTAGCGGTGCTGCTGGACCCGCTGGCGCTTCTTGAGGAACTCTTCGAGGGTTCGGCACGTCTGGGCCTCGGCGAATGCCACCCAGGCCTTGGCCACGCGCTCCTCAACCAGGGCCCGGGGTGATTGGTTGGTGTGGCGCTCCCTCTTCAGGGGCGGGAGGATCGCCGGGCGGCGCGCCGGCGGCGTAGCTGCCGGGGTGGGCCGGGCCTGAACCGGGGCCGGAGCCGGGGTAGCGCGGTCCGGAACGGGCGCCGGAGCCGGGGTAGGCTGGGCCGGGCGCCCCCCGGGGACCGGGACATCCCGCCATCGGACGGCCTCCTGCTGCTCCAGCATCGTCAGGCCGCACTCCAGGGTCTCCTTGTGCTGGGCCCAGATGGTGATGGCCGGGATGTCCAGGTTGTCCGGGCGGATCGCCTTGTGCTCTGCAATGAGCTGCTTGGACCGCGCGATCGCGGCCTGCAGGTTCTCCAGCGGGACCATGGGAACCGTGGGTGGGGCGGGTTTGGTGGGGTCGATCTTTGCCATTACGGCCTCGGGACGTTGAAGAGGAGGTGGGCGATGAGGAAGAGGGCTGCGAGAGTGGCCATGAGCCATACCTCCCGCCGGCGGAGCTCGGGGGGATGAGGCGGGAGGGTCAAGGGACCAACCTCAAGCGCTTGCTTTTCATGAGCCAGAGCCAGGTGTTGTAGACCGCCTCGAAGAACAGGGCCTCTGCCTCCGCGCGGGTGAGATTCCCGGCCCGGCCGTCGATCAGGTCATGGCAGTTCCCGCAGAGCGCAGCTGGGATGTCGTGGGCCTTGAGCCCGGATCCCTTGCCGTGGCGGAGGCTGTTCGAATGGCACGGGACCACCTGGCCCTCCTGCTTGACCTGGCAGGCGCGGTTCATACAGCAGGGGGCGAACCGGATGACGTCCAGGAGGGCAGGGTTCCGGTAGGCGTTCTGCTTGGGGTAGGGGTTCCCGCTCACGGCAGGCCTCCCTTGGGGACCTTCAGGGCCGCGGTGCGCTCGGCCACGATCTGCTCGATCCGGCGCACGGTCACATCGAACCGGGTGGCCAGCTCCTGGTGGTTCCGCCCGGTGAAGGCCTCCCAGATCTGCTCGGGGTCGGCCTTGACGTTCCGGCCCTTCGGGAAGTAGACCCGCTGCCCGCCGTATTCCGCCCAGATGCTATCGACGGAGAGGGTCGCCAGGGATTCGGCCATGGCCGCCGCGATCCCCTTGCTGATCATGGTCTTCACGATCCGGGCCTTGAATTCCCGGCGCCTTGCGATGGTCTCGATCATGCTTTTCCTCCAAGGCCAAGGGCCGCGGTGAGTGCCATGAATTTGGCGACGGGGGCCTGCAGGGCGGCGGGCATGGCCGCCATGCGTTTCTGGACGTCCTGGCCCAGGGCCGAGGGGTCCGGATGGTGGTCCTGGAGGATCTTCAGGAGCGTCCGGCGCGCGCCCTTCTCGGTGAGGCCGGCCTCTTCCTCCCCGGCGCCGCCCCGGGCGGCGGCCCACTGTCGCTCCACCCGGATCCAGTCCGCCCAGGCTGTCTGCGCCTCCAGGTCGTCACGGAGTTCCGGCGGGAGTTTCCCCCATCGGGGATCGGTCCACGCTCCAGGGGCCCCTTTCCCGGCCACGGCGACCGCTTCCTCAAGGAGCGCCTTCCCCTCGGATGCCAGTTCGGAGCCGTGGGTCAGGAGGAGGCCCGGGGGGTTCCGCCCACCAGGCTTCGTGGAGATCTTGTAGACCGCGCATTGGAGCCCGACGCGGCCCAGCTTCTCCAGGAGCTGCTGGGGGTATTGACCGGAGACTCCCAGCTCCTTCAAGCGCTTCTCAAGGAAGGGGGGAAGGGCGGCGGCAGCGGCGGCATCTCTTGGTCTGGGGGCGGGGGCCGGGGGCTCCGACGCGCCGGTTGATGCTTCTGCTTCTGCTCTTGTTCCTGCTCCTGCTTCTGCTCTTGCTCTTGCTCTTGCTCTTGGCATCGAAGGGGGTTCGGATCCAGGTTTTCCGTCCTCGGCTACCCCCTTCGAAGGGGCTTCCTGGTTTTCCGAATCTTGGTTTCCGGTCGGCGTGAATGCCTTCAGAGGGTCTTCCTGCTCGGGCTCATCCATGGACGGAACCCCCTTCAGAGGGGATTGCTTCCGCTTCCGGATGGCCCTCTGAACCCCCTTCGAAGGGGATTCGAGAACGGCTCCAGCCAGGAATGCCTCATCCAGGTTCCACGGCGCACCATAGACAGAGAGCCATCCCTCGAAATGGGGAGAACCGCTGTAGTTCGTGGCCTCCTTCAAGATGGCTGGCCAGCGCTTGTCCTTCTGCTGGATCTTCTCCCCGACCTGGTAGAACCCCATATTCCTGACCCAGACCGTCTCGCTCTTGCGGTCGTAGGCCGCGAACCCCAGGCCGTTCAGGTGCTCAAGCAGGAGGAGGGCCATGTCCTCCGGGGTGTTGGCCTCATGCGCCAGGGTGGGCAGGGGGAGATAGTAAAGGCCGATCATGTTGCTGCCCGGAGCGGTCAGCAGGTAGGCCCCGATCAACTGTGCCTGGGCCCCGAGCGCCCGGATTTTTCGTCCGGTGTCACCCGTCCAGAAGGAGGGCAGGATCACGCCATAGTCACGCATTGCGCACCTCGTATGCTTGCAGCGCCCCGGGAAGGGGCTCATTGATGAACGTCTCGGCCTCGTCGCGAGCATCCTGCTCGACCTCGGGCACCATGCCGGGCGCCAGGATCCGGATCAGGAACCGGCGGGCCTGGAGGGCGTAGAGCGCCACCTCGTCCCGGCGCTGCTCGGCCGTCAGGCCTTCGTCGCAGTCCGTGAGGATGATGGAGGTTCGCTCCTCTCCGTCAGCGTGCACCTGGATCTGGCGGAATTCGCCCCACTCCAGCCACTTCTTGTTGTCCTCCAGGATCAGGCCGAGCCCGATCCGCCGGCGCGAGAACTTCTGCCCGGCCCGGGGCCCCTTGCGGTAGGTGCAGATCTCGGACTTGGGGGGCTTGAGGTTGTCGGTGATGACCTCCTTGCACCCGCCCACGAAGTTGTCCTGGTCCTGCTCCACCTGGGCGGCGGTCCAGACGATCACATCCACCCGGCGCCGGCCCGTTGGGGCCGGGATGGGGCAGCTCACCAGGGAGTTCCGGATCAGGACCCACCAGCGCTCCTTGAGCTCGGCCAGGAGGCGGAAGTGCATCCGCTTGGTGATGTTCAGACCCGGGGGCACGGCCGGGACGGTGATGATGAAGGGCTTGGCCGTCATGCGATCCGCTCCTTCAGCCCGAAGAGCTCGGGGCGGGGCCCGGCCACGGCCAGGACGAGGGCCTTGGCCAAGGGTGGCGGAACGGCGTTGCCGATCATCTTTACCTGGTCACGCTTTGTGAGCGGGGCCCCGCCTGCCATGACCCACCGGTACCATTCGGGGAACCCCATGGCCGCGGCGAGCTCCTTGGGCTCCAGCATCCGCATTCCAATGTCGGTGATGATGTAGGTCTCGCCGTCGATCTCCACGGTCACCAAGCCGTGGCGGGCCAGGGTGGTGATGGTGTGCAGGGGCTGGCCCGGGTCCTGGGCGGTGGTGCCCTGGCCGTAGTAGTGGGAGATGAAGGCGGCCACCAGGGCATGGCGGGCCTTGGTCGTGGCCGTGCTGATCGGTTCGTCGGCCCCGCGGGAGGCACTGGCCCCAGTGCTCTGCTGGTCGATGCTCATCATGTGGGCGGCGACCAGGCCGTGCTTGATGCCGCCGGCCACCACGGTTCCCAGGGGCTGTTCAATATCCAGGGCCCTCGGCGCCTGGCCGTCGCGCTCGCCGTAGCACATTTGAACCAGGGAGGCGGCCACCAGGGCGTTGTGGTCCGTGGCGGTGACCGTGGGCATGGGCTGCTCGACGCTGGACCCCACCACCCCTGTGTAGTGCTTGGCCAGGAAGGCGGCGACCACGGCCGCATGCCCCCCGCCGGCGGAGATGGTCCGGACGGGCTCCTCCACGCTCCCGGAGCTGCCCTTGATCTGCTCCGGGGAGGTTCCCCGCAGGCTCACCATGGAGGCCGCCACAAGGGCTGTATCCGCCTTCGTGGTGGCGGTGTGCATCGGCTCGTCCGCGCCCCGGGGACCGGACTGCCCGGCCCGGCCGCCCACGCCCACCAGGGAGGGGACCACCAGGGCCTTCTCCCCGCGGTTCGCCCCGGTGATGGTCTTGAAGGGCTCGTCCAGGTCCTCCAGCCGCCCCCCGTGGGTGAGGTTCACCAGGAACGGGCGCCGCGCTTCCACGACGTAGCGGACCACGCCGGCGGCGATCCGGCGGAGGGTGGCCTCGGCCAGGGGCTTCTTCCTGTCGAAGATGCTGGGGCAGGGGATGCTCCAGTCGATGCACTCCGCGGCGGTGCGCCAGGGCGGCAGGGCAGCGTCGAAGAGCCCCGCGGGCTTCCGGGGGTCCCGGTGGGAGGGCTCCGGCCAGTGGATCCCCTTGCCGTCCTTCACGGCCTGGAGGAAGAACCGCCGGCGGGTGGTGGGGGCCCCGAAGTCGGCGGCGCACAGGACGCGCCAGTCCACCTCATAGCCCAGGGACCGGAGATCGGCGACCCAGGCCTGAAAGGCCTCGCCCTTGCGGGACTGGATGGGCTGGCCATCTTCGTTGAGGGGTCCCCATTCCTCGAATTCGGGAACGTTCTCGATGAGAAGGACATCCACCTGGGCGACCCGCAGCCACCGGTCCGTGACCTCCCAGGCGTGGGAGCGCTGCTGGTCCTCCCGAGGCTTCCCGCCCCGGGCCCGGCTGTGGTGCACGCAGCTGGGGGAGGCCCAGAGGAGCTGGATCCGGGTCAGACCATAGGTGGCGGCGGAAACCTGGGTGATGTCCTCCTGGTGCACCAGGACGTTCGGGAGGTTGATCCCATGGGCCTGGACCGCCAGGTCCCAGTGGTTCACAGCGTGGCTGATCAGGGTGGCGTCCTCGAGGCCGAGCTCTCGGAGAGCGGCGTGCTTCCCCAGGGATTCGCCCCCGGCGCCACAGAAGAGGGAGACGGTGGTGGCGGTCATGCGGACACCTTCCTGTCCCTGGGAGCCCGGATCTTGACGAACCAGCGGTCTCGCGGCGGCCGAATGCAATCGTCGAGGTAGAGCACTCGGTTGAGGCCCGATGCGACCGGATCGGCCTTCCAAAGACGGCTCATCGCTTCGGGGGGCATGCCTTCCCAAAGGCCAACGCAGCGGAGGGTCAGGGAATAGAGGACGGACTCTCGTTCTTTCGGGGTCATCGGGATCATCACTTGGCCTTTCCGAACTTGGCCTGGAGCCACGCCTGGCCCTTGCCGGTCACCCGGGCATGGCGGTAGGTCTTTGGCTCTCCGGACGGACTGTTTTCCCGGATCCCCTCCCTGACCTCGAAATACCCGCGGTCGATGAACTCCTGGTAGGGCAGGTTCTCGCGGCTTCCATGGCTGAGCAGGATCCCCTTATCCTTCAGGAGCGCGAAAAATCTGATGGACCCATAGCCCAGCAACTGGGCCACCTCGGAAATGGAGATCGCGGAACTCGCCGAGATGGAAACTGCGTCATGGAATGCGGCCTTGGGCCCCATGGTTTGGATCGTGGCCGCCTGGTCCCGGGCCTTGACCTCCAGGGCTTCCTTCTTCTCCAGGGTCTCGGCATACGCCCTTAGGGCTTCTGGGAGGGTCTGGGGCATGCGCATGGCCTGCGCGTGATTCCGGAGTTCATAGAAGGCCTTGACGAGCCGCATCTTGAATTTCCGGACGATCTCCGAGTTCCGCATGTAGGTCATGAGGAGCGTCGCCTGCTGTTCGTTCAGGAGGGCAAATTCAACATCACCTCCGCCGTGCTGCCCCGATGGTCTTGGTTGGATTTCAAATCCGACCAAGCCAAATTCTTCGAGGTCTGCCCGATAGGTCCTGACGAGTTTGATGACGCTGGCGTGATCGTTCTCGGTCCCCTGGGCGATTGCCAGGGAGGAGGTCCGGGGCTCCCCGCCGGAGGCCAGGGTCACCAGGGCGCCGGGATCCGGTGTGGCGGCTCCGGGCGCAGAGGGAGTCTCCTCCAGGACCCAGGCCCGGGGCTGCGATCCATGGAGGGAAACCCTGTGGGCGAATCCCTGGATCCAAGAGAGGAACCCGGCCTTGTTGGGGAGGTAAGAGTGGGACGCCAGGCGGGCCAGGTCCTTCAAGTTGATGATCGTGAGGGGGATGCCGGGGCCGCCCAACTGGGGGACGGTGCACAGCAGGCTCTCCGGGCACAGGGCTTCGATCGCCTCCATGGGGCGGTCGAAGTTCAGGATGGTTGCCGCATCGGGCGCCACGATCCAGGGCTGATCGCTCCGGTAAATGCCGCGGATGGGGCGGAGGTTGAATTCCTCCTGGTGGATGGGGTTGGTCATCGTTCTACCTCCGGGCGGATGCCGAGGATTTCCAGGACGCGGGCCACGCCCTGGTTGTCGAGGAGCTGCTGGGCCTTTGCCACGGCCTGGGAGACCACGGCCGCGGTGAGATTGGGGGCGTAGCGCTGGGACCAGAGGGCGGCCTCGAGGGAATCGGCCATCTCCACCAGGTCACGCACCTGGGGGGTCACCTCGACGTAGGGGTCCACGCCGCCCCAGAATTCCATCCGGGTTTCCTGGTCGATATCCATGTGCTTGGATTCGAAGATCTTCATCCGGCTGGGGTAGGGAATGTCGCCGAACACCGTCTCGTGGGCGTCGTGGACCAGCGCGAGTTGCATGAGGTCGCACCGGTCCTGGGCGGAGAGGTTGTAAGGCTCGGCCAGGATGAGGGCCAGGGCGATCATGGAGGCGGTGTGGGCCGCCACGGTCTGCTCGTGGTCCACCCGGCGGGTGTGCCACCGCTTCACCTGCTGGAGGTCCATGGCGGTCTGGGCGCTGAGGATCCGCATCAGAACCCCCCGTGGAACACGCGCACCACGCATGCCCGCATGGCGGCGATGACCGCGGCGGCGCTCGCCACCAGAAGGAGGGAGAGCCACCCGCAGCCATCCCTGGGCCCCGGGCACCCCTTCTCCGGGTCTTCCTCATCGTAGGGATCCTGGGCGCCGGCCTCTTCGAGGCGCGTCACGGCCAGGGATGGAACGGTCCACCGCCGGCCTCGGGCCTGGATCTTGCCCTCGATCTCCAACTGGTGGAGGTGGGCCCGGGTCTCTCGGGTCGGGAGGCCGGTGGCGATGCACACCTCCATGGTGTTAGGGGTTCCCAGGCGCTGGACGGCATCCAGGACCCGGGCCTCGCGTAGCTGGTGGACGGAATTCATTCGAGTTCCTCGGGGAAAAGGGGAGTGGTGATGCCGATCTGGAGCGCCCGGGGATCCTTGGGGTCCAGCGATTTCAGGTAGGCGACCCGCCGGGGCCAGCACGTGGAGCCGAATCCGCGGGCCCGGGCCTCGGGGGTCTTCAAGCGCCGCTGGCACATCCGGCAGCGCGGGAAATCTGGGGAGGGGTCATCCATCGTGGTCTCGGCCAGCCTGAAATCGCCGGGGCCTGGGCCCCGGCGCAGGCCCCGGCTTACGCGATGACGGGGATCTCCAGGGCGAAGCCCTCCATGGCCTCGCGGATGGTCTTCATGGCGTCCACCTTCCAGCGGCCGCCGTCCGCCTCGATGAGCATGAGGGCGGGGCCGCTGTCGGTGATCCGGGCGCGGAACACGAACTCGGAGACCGGCTGGGCCACCTCGGGGAAGGTCCGGAAGGGCGCCAGGGCTACCCGCGGCTTGATGGTCACCTGGGCCTTGTGGCTGAGACCGGCCTTAACTGTGGCCTTCTGGGTGAACCCGTTGTCATCGCTCGTGCTTGTGGCTTCGTTGGTGAGGCTGGAGGCCAGGTTGATCACGTAGTCTTTGTCCGGGGTTTCGGCGAAGAGGGATGCCACCGCGATCGCGAAGGTCTCCTGGTCGAGCCACTGCCCGAACTTGAACTTGTCGAACGTGACAGGCTGCGCACGGATGAGGACCAGGCGCCGGCCGTACTCGTCCGTTTCCTTGGCCTTGAGAGCAACCGTGGTTTCCGACTCCACGTGGATGAGGTATTCGAAGGGGAAATCCTCGTTCTCCAGGTTGGCTCGGATGAGGTCCGCGAACCCGGCGAGGGTGTTCACGCTCACCAGCTTCGGTTCGGGCGGGGGGGCGGCCAGGACCTGGTGGAGCGGCTCGAAAGAGAAGACGGCCTGGGTGCCGTGCACGTCCGTAAGGTCGTAGGTCTTCGGGGTGGAGATGTCCAGGATCTTCTGGATGGTCTCGGAGGTGACGTCGTTGAACATGCTGGGTTCCTTGGGTTAGGCGCGCTTGGCGGGGAGTTCGGAGACGTTCGGGAGGGGCTCGTCGGGCTCGAAGAGAGGGGGGTGCGACTCCACCTCGAAGAGGCCCAGGGCCTTGGAAGCCGGGTCGAAGGCGATGTAGGCGGAGGTCTTCCCGGCGTCCGGGCCGGGGACGCTGGACTTCACCTCGTAGGTGATCCGCGCCATGCCGCGCTTCTCGTCCGGCTCGATGAGGACGTTGATGGTCAGCTTGCGCTTGGCCTCGGCGGAGGTGTTGGGGTCCTGGATGTTCGCGCAGATCTTGCGGAACTCCAGCGTTGCGCACTCCATGAGGGCGCCACCTGCCAGGTTGGCCAGGGTGATTTCAGTGGGGGGTGCCATTCGGCCTCCGTGAGGGTTGGGTGGTGGCGGGCGCACGGGCCCTGCCGTGATGGGGGAGAGGGAGGCAGGCCCTAGGCCCGGCCCTCCCGCGACTGCTGGAAGAGCTGGGTCTTGGCGGCCATGACGCCCTGCATCCGGATCACGAACAGGACGCGCAGAACCTCCTGGACCTCGTGGGCCAGGTATTCCAGGACCTTGGCGTCGGGCGCCTCCTGCATGTCCAGCCTTCCGCCGGCCTGGAGGAGTTTGACCACCATGCGCTGGCGGGTGACATGCCAGGGTTCGCCCGCAGGGATGGCCCTTGACAAGGGGGAGGCGAGACGGGATGCTTGGTTCATCGATTCTCCTTTCGAGAGGGAAATCCGGGGGCCGTTGCAGCGGCCCCTTTTTCGTTCATGCGGGAACGTCCTGGTTCACGGGCGGCAACATCTGGGCGAACCACTTCGCCACCTCGTTCGCGACGAACAGATAGGTGATCTCGCCCTGGGGGTTCCTCTTGAGGCGGTTCTCGTAGCACGGGAACTTCTTCGTGGCGATCCAGTCGTAGACCTGCCCGTAGTAGACCTTCATCCCGTAGGTATTTCGGATCCACCGGAGCAGGCCGGCCATGGTCATGTATGGGAGGACCACCGACCCTTCGGCCTTCGGGGGGAGGAGGGGCACGTCCTTCCTTGCAGGCCTTCGGCTGGTCTCGCCGGATGGGGGCGCGTTGAATCCAGCGAGCTCCTCAACCGAGACACCGAGAGCCCCTGCGAGCGCGTCCATGTCGGTCACGGGCTTCCGGTTCGCTTCCCAATGGGAGACAAGGAAGCCGGTAACACCAAGCTTCCTGCCAAGCTCGTTTTGGCTCATGTGGGCCTTGAGGCGCGCGATGCGGATGAGCTGGCCGGTGGTTGCCATTTAGCCCTCCAGCCCGGGGAGCGGGGGCTGGATCTGCCCGTTCTCGGGGAAAAGACCGGGCAGGGCGCGCTTCGCGGCCTCGTAGGCCCGGGGGTTGGAAGTGACCTTGGAGATGGCGTTGAGGAGGGCTGTCGCCTCCTTGGCGCTCGCGGAGCCCAAGGGAGAGGTCTGCCGCTTCTCAATGCGCTCCAGGGCCGGGATGACCTTGTTTTTCTCCATCTCGTAGACGGCCTTGGCGCAGCGTCGGCCCTGCTCGATCTTCTCCGCCAGGGGCTGCTCCCAGTCGGCGTGCTCGCCCAGCTGCGCGACCACTGCGGATGCGATCTCGATCGCGGTGGGCACCCCGGCCCGGGCCTGGACGCTGTAGGCTCCAGTCTTCCGGATGGAGGGGAGGACTTCGCCGGCCACCCACTTCTGCATGGGCAGGGCCGCGGGCTTGTCCGAGCGGTTGAGGAAGAAGAAGAGGCCGGCCTCGGTGAGGGTGACCATGTCCTGGTCACCGGAGGGGGTAGGTATCCGATACCGACCCCTCCATTCCGCCGGAACGTGGTCCACAGTCTTCGTCAGGTTCGTTATGGTGGACCGGGAATACCCGAGGGCGTCCGCGACATCCTTTGCCACCCACTGGGGTTCGTTGTCCACGAGGACCACCCTGATGGGCTTGACCCCGAAGGAGAAAGAGTTGAGACTGTGCATGCCGTATTACCTTTCTGGCCCTGTCCAGGCCGATGGCAGACCCCGTTCGCACCGGGGTCTTTTTTGTAGGTTCAGGCTTATTTTTCCTACTGAACGAACAGAAAATGTGTGTTTGTGCAGCAAAAACGAAGCCCGGGTATTGACTCGGGGACTTGACGTGCTATTTTTAGGGTGAAAGTGTTCGGGGTGTCCTCAGTTACGGTCTTGGCGGGTTCTTGATGAATCTCTCGTATTCGTTTCTCCGCTTGTTTCGTAAGGCCCTGGAGGTTGGACAGAAAGAATGGTAAGTCCACATTCTGTCCTCGTCAATGAGGATTTTTCGTGGACTTCGTTTTTCTCGTTTCCATGGATGGAGCAGATATGGACAGCGTCGGTTCAAGGATTAAATCTGCCCGGGAGGCAAAGGGGTGGACCCAGGCAGACCTCGCGGCATCACTGGGCATGGGGGATCGGTCCATGGTCTCTCGCTGGGAAACCGACGAAGCGATCCCGCGCGGGAGCACTCGACTAAAGATTGCCAATGCCCTTGATGTTGAAAACGAATGGATCCGAACCGGGACAGGTCCAAGGGAAGACAAGAGCGTTGAGGGTGTGGATTACTTAATGTTCGACACTCCTGAGGGGCAGGAGCTGACGCTGGAGGAGTATCTTGGCCCATCAGCCATAATTGCGGCCAAGTCCCTCAAGGAACGCGGAATCGATCTCGAACCAGACACGTTTGCTAGAGTCGCTTTAAGGATCACGCTTAAATGCATGAAAGAAAGAAGATCTCCGACAGAAGGTGACGTTGCAAAGGCCCTAATGCAGCTTTGGAAATAACCTAATGGGACGGCGACCGAAAGACCCCTGGTTCACCGATGATGGCAAACCCATCCTGCGGAACTGGCTCTACAAGAACTCACCTGAGGGTGATTTCCTTTACGACTTCCGGATCCGGGGCAAGCACTTCAAGGGATCGACCGGAGAGCGCAAGGAGGAGGTCGCGCGGGCCTGGATTGCGGACTTCCACAGGCGCATGAAGGACCTGGCCTTCGGCAAGGCTGAACCCTCGGCGCCAACGCTCGTCAAGCTCTGGGAAGCGTGGGACGAACGGAAGGCCTCCAGCGTGAGTGCCTCGCATCGACGGTGGATGAGAGGCGTCATCCACCAGCACACCTACGAATTCTTGAATTTGCCCGCGGACCAACTCACCACGGATGCTGTGGACGACCTGCGTGCTCGCTACCTGGCCAAGGAGGGGAAGGGGTTCAAGAAGAACGGGGCCAAGAAGCCGGATGACAAGGACCACGTGGTGCGCAGGCACTCCGAGGGGGGCTGGAACAAGGTGCTCACGCAACTCCGGGCCCTGGTGGGCTGGGGGGCGGAAACCGGACGGTTGAAGGCGGTGCCCTTCAAGGCTCGGAAACTACCTGTCAGCCAAACCTCCAAGGGGGTCCTGTGGCCGGAGCAGGTGCGGCCCTTCCTGGCGGCCGTGGACACCATTCGCAAGGAGCGGGAAAAGGATCTCTTCCCGCATGCGGGGATCGCCGCCCGGCTCATGCTGGGGCTGGGCCTGCGGGAGAACGAAGCGCTCCACGCCGAATGGGATCGCGTGGACTGGCGCCGTCAATTGTTCATCGTGGCGGAGTCAGCCTCCACAGGAAAGAAAGTGAAGGACCGGACCATCCGAGAGATCCCAATTCCATCCTGGCTCCTGACCTATCTTGCGCAATGGCATAACGATCAGAAGAAACCCTCCAGGGGCCTCCTGCTGATCGCTCGGAATGGGAAGGCCCATGGTGAGGGCTCGACGAAAAAGATGGTGCAGGTTGGAGCTCGAGCGCTCAAGATCGAGCGCCTTACGCCGCACGGACTGCGGCGCACGTTCGCCACCGGGCTCTGGGAGATCGGTACGCCGTTGGGCCAAATCGCCCAGATGATGGGCCACGAGGACCCCATGATCACCTTCAAGCGCTACATCATCGAGCGTCCCAAGGAGCAGGCCGAGGCCCTGGAAAAGCTCGGGAAACTCATGGACCTTGAGGAAACGGGACCAAGCGGGGCTGTCCGCGCGGGAAATTTGGCAACCAATCCCCAAACAGTCCCCACCGTGGGGACTGTGACGCCTAAGTAATTGGAAAAATAATGAGTAATCGAAGACCCTTCTGCTCATAACCGCTTGGTCCAGGGTTCGAATCCCTGTGGGGCCACCACCTAGATCCTCTCGACCACCAGGTTCCCATGCCCTCCCCTTCACGTGAGGGTGTAGGGGTCGGGGGAGTAGGGGTCCGGCGAGTAGGGTCCCTCATTGAAAGGTTCCGGCAGCGGCTGGATGGGATCGGACGATCGGGCCCACCAGAACGTGGGGGAGGGGTCGCGGTAGGCGGGGTGGATCCGGGCGTCTTGCATGGTGCACCTGCGGGTTGGGAGTCGGCAGCGGGTCCCTGGATGCGTTCACCCGGGGGTGGACCGCAAGGGACCTTTGCATAACGGATGCCACAACCGGCGAGGGCCGGATCAGGGCAGTTGGCTGGAGGGGGAGTCTTCGCCCGGCCTTGGACCGATCAATTTGAAGGAATGGGGCTCCCAATGAGAAGATGCCCGTGGCCCGGCGACGGGCCTTCCCTCCTCCTACCCCTCCCTTTGCGCGAGGTTTCCCATGGCCACCAGACAGGGCACCGTCGACTACGTCCTGGATCAGCTCGGCGACGCCGGCGCGGTCTCGGCCAAGAAGATGTTCGGGGAATACGGCGTCTTCCTGGACGACAAGATGTTCGCCATGATCTGCGACGACCGGCTGTTCTTCAAACCCACGCCCGCCGGGCGCGAGCTGCTCGGCACCGTGACCGAGGCGCCCCCCTATCCGGGCGCGAAGCCCTGCTTCCTCATCCCGGAGGAGGACTGGGACGACCGGGAGCGCCTCGGGGCCCTGGCCCGGGCCACCGCCGACGGCCTGGCGGCACCGCGCAAGAAGCCTAGTCGGCGTTGACGGTCCGGAAGCCGGCGCCCTCCTCGACGATCCGCACCAGGTGGGGCAGGTGCGCACCCGCCAGGACCACGTTTGCCGCCGCGGCCTTCCGGAAGAAGGCCTGCCGCGTGCGGATCGCCCGCTCCCCCTCCAGGTCGAACGCGATGCCCGTCTCCGGCCGCGGGAACTGCACCGGTCCGAAGTGGATGAGGTCGCCGATGCACCACAGTTCCCGCCCCTCTGAGCGGAACGCGTAGACGGTGTGCCCGGCGGTGTGGCCGGGCGCGGCCAGGGCGGTCACCCCTTCGGCCACGGTGTCGCCGTCCTTCGTCAGCACGACATCGGACCCGTAGGCCGCGAAGATGGCCCGCACCTTGGGGATGCGGTCCCACAGCCGCTCGGGAAGTCCCTCCTTCGCGGTCCAGAGGTCGTGCTCGGCCCGGGCCACGCACAGTTTCGCCCGGGGGAAGGCCCGGGCGCCGTCGGGCCGCAGCAGGCCCCCCACGTGGTCGAAATGGAAATGGGTGATGAGCACCAGGTCCACCTGGGCGGGGGTGACGCCGGCCGCCGCGAGGCCTTCGGTGAGATGGCCGGAATTCTCCTCCGGGTCCTTCCCCATGCCGGTGTCCACCAGGATGACCTTGCCGGCCAGGCGCACCAGGTAGGCCTTCACGGGCGTGGTGGCGGCGGTGCGGCCATCCAGCAGGCGGACCGCTTCCGCCAGGGGGATGCCCTTGAGGAGGGAGGCCTCCAGCGAGAGGGTGCCGTCCACCAGGGGGCAGACGGTCATCCGCCCCAGGGACAGGGGCGCTTGGGCGGTCAGGGTCATGGCGGTCACCAGCAGGAGGGAGGTTCGCATGACGGGATTCTACCCGGGACCCGCAATGAGTGGGCGGTGCTGATGTTAGACTTCGCCATGGCCGATTCCTCCCCTTCCCGGGCGCCGTCCCCCTTCCTGGAAACCATCGTGGTGGGCGCGGGCGTGGCGGGGCTCAGCTGCGCGGGGGCCTTGAAGCGGGCGGGGCGCGAGGTGCTCGTCCTGGAGCGGGCCCACGGCGTCGGCGGCCGGTGCGCCACCCGGCGCTTCGACGGACAGCCGGTGGATTTCGGTCCCCTGTTCGCGCACGGGCATCATCCTGGCTTCCTGCAGGCCCTGCGCGAGGTGGACGCGGATCCCATCCGGGACTGGCCGCGGCGGGTGGAGGGCGGAGGGCCTCCCTGCCAACCGGGCGCCCTGGAGCCCACGGTGCGCCGGATCGCCTTCGCCCAGGGCATGAAGGCTTTCCCGCGCCACCTGGCCAAGGGGCTGGAGATCCACCTGGAGACGCGGGTAACGGCCATCCGGGCGGTTGAGGGCGGCTTCGAGGTGACGGCCGGCGAGGGAGCGCCCCTGCGCTGCCGCGACCTGGTGCTGGCCCTGGCCCTGGAGCAGTCCCGGCGCCTGCTGGGCACCCTGGAGCCCTTCCCCCAGGCCGCGGGCCTCCAGGCCCTCCTGGGCCTCTTCGGCAGCGTCCCCTGCCTGGCGGTCATGGCGGGCTACGCCCTGGACGCGCCGGCGCCCGCCTGGGACGTGCTCTATCCGGAGGCCTCGGAGGTCCTGCAACTGGTGGCCCTGGACTCCTCCAAGCGGGAGGCCCCCCGGTTCCGCACCTTCGTGGCCCAGGCCCGGCCGAAATGGTCCCGGCAGAGGCTGGAGGCGCCCCTGGACCAGTGGGGCCGGGAGCTGCTGGACGAGGCCGCCCTCCACCTCGGCCCCTGGGCGGCCGCGCCGCTCTGGAGCTACCCGCACCGCTGGCGCTACGCCCGCCTGGGCCCCACCAGCGAGCTGGCGGAGCCGCTGCGCATCGATTTTCCCGGAGGCGCCCGCCTGGGGCTGGCCGGGGACGTCTTCTCGCCAGGAGGAGGCCTTCAGGCCGCCTGGCTTTCCGGGACCCGCCTGGCGGGCCGCCTCACCCAGGAGCCTTCATGAGCATGGATTCCAAGCTTCTCGATCTGGTCGAACGGGACCGGGAGCACGAGTGCAAGGGCTTCGGCCCCGACCAGGTGTGCGTGCGCATCGTGGCGGTGGCCAAGCTTCCCAGCCGCTTCGGCGACTTCCGCATCGCGGCCTTCTGGAACAACCGCGACCAGAAGGACCACATCGCCATCATCCACGGCGACGTGGTGGGCGCGGAGGACGTGGCCACGCGCATGCACTCCGAGTGCCTCACGGGCGACGTGGTGGGCTCCCTGCGCTGCGACTGCCGGGACCAGCTGGAGACGGCGCTCATGCGCATCGGCCAGCTGGAGCGGGGCGTCGTGCTCTACATGCGCCAGGAGGGCCGCGGCATCGGCCTGGCCAACAAGATCCGGGCCTACGCCCTCCAGGACCAGGGCCTCGACACCGTGGAGGCCAACCTCGCCCTGGGCTTCCGGGACGACGAGAGGGACTACGCCGTGGCGGCCCACATGCTGCACAGCCTTGGCATCGGCTCGATCCACCTCATGACCAACAACCCCTCGAAGGTCGAGCAGCTGACCCGCTACGGAGTGAACGTCTCCCGGCGCCTGCCGCACCTGCTGCCCCCCAACGCCCACAACCGCTTCTACCTGGAGACCAAGGCGCGGCGCTCGGGCCACTACATCGACTTCACGGGCACCACCCACCTGCAGGAGCAGAGCGACCCGGTGATCGTGGAGGGGATGCCCGGGGCGGACTGATCACAGCCCCAGCGCCGCGATGCACTTCTGGATCTCGTGGAGGTGGAAGGGCTTCTGGACGCTCACCACCCGGGGCCTTCCCTCCAGGAGCCTGGCGAGGTCGTGGTCGTTGTAGCCGCTGGCCATGATCACCGCCTGGGAGGGCCGCAGGAGCAGGATGCCGTGGAGCGTCTCGGCGCCGTTGATGCCGGGCATGTTCATGTCCAGGATCACCAGGTCCACCTCCAGGCCCCCCTGGAAGAGGTTCAGGGCCTTGATTCCGCTGTCCACGCTGTCGGCGTGGTGGCCCAGGAGGTGGAGCATGGGGACGACTGAGCCGCGGATGAGCTCGTCGTCGTCCACCAGGAGGATGGTCAGGGCCCTGGCCGGGCCCGCTTCCCGGAGGACCGCCTCGGGCGCCGCGGGAACCTCCGTGCCCGTGGGGGCGGGGAAGGTGAGCAGGACTTCGGTGCCCCGCCCGGGTTCGCTGAGGATCTCCGTGGACCCGCCCAGGGACTTCAGCGTCCCGAAGACCATGGCCAGGCCCAGCCCCGTGCCCTGGCCCTGGGGCTTGGTGGTGAAGAACGGCTCCATGGCGCGCCGGCGCACCTCCTCGGGCATGCCTTCGCCGGTGTCCCGCACCCCCAGCTGGAGGGAGCCGTCCGCCAGGGTGCGGGTGCTGATTCGGATGGTGCCGCCCTGGGGCATGGCGTCCTTGGCGTTCACGCAGATGTTCATGAGCGCGTGGTTCAGGGTCCCGGGATCGGCGTGGATGTGGGGCAGGGGGTCCTGCAGGTCGGTCTCCAGGCGGATCCGCTTCAGGGTGGTGCGGGCCAGGAGCTGGATCAGGTCCCGCACCACCTCGTTGAGGTCGACGGGGCCTATCGTGGTGGCGCCCCTTCGCGCGAAATAGAGGAGGCTCTTCACCACGTCGCGCCCGCGCAGGCACGCCCGGGTGATGGTGTCCAGGGACTGCGCCAGCACCGCGCCGGGATCCAGGTCCTCCCGGTGGGCCGAGGCCAGGCTGAGGATGGCGGCCAGCACGTTGTTGATGTCGTGGGCGATGCCCCCGGCCAGGCTGCCCAGGCTCTCCATCTTCTGGGACTGGTGCAGCTGGGCCTGAAGCTCGCTGTGGGCGGCCTCGGCCTCCAGGCGGTCGGTGAGGTCGGACAGCGCGCACTGCGTGTGCAGGAACCGCCCCGCCGCGTCGAAACCGGCGGAGCCCTCGAGGTTCACCACGAGGGTGGTGCCGTCCTCGCGGACCAGGGTGAACTGCGTGGCCGGGATCCTCCCGCCGGCCGCCCCGTGGAGCCCGCGGGCCACCTCCGCCGAGGCGGGGGTCATCAGGTCCCAGAAGGGGCGCCCGGCCAGGTGCTCCCGGCCGCAGGCCAGCATGGCCAGGAGGGTCCGGTTCACGTCCAGGATCCGCGCCTGGGCGTCCAGGGTCATGTAGCCCACCGGGGACTGCTCGAAGAGCCTGCGGTACTGTTCCCCGCTTTCGAGCGCCTCCCGTTCCCGGGCGCGGCGGTCGGTGATGTCGTGGATCAGGGAGAAGGCCACCTGCTCCCCCTCGATCTCCAGGAGCCGCGAGCTCACCTCCACGGGGAAGGTGGAGCCGTCCTTGCGCACATGGACGGCCTCGAAGCGCGCCCTGCCGGTGCACGCCAGCTCCGCGAACTGCCCGCGGGCCCTGGGCGCGTCCCCGGGGGAGCGCAGGTCCGGCACCGAGAGCTCCCGGAACTCCGCCAGGGAGTGCCCGTAGTACTCCAGGGCGCGATCGTTGGCGTCCAGGATCCGGCCCTGGGCGTCGAAGGTGAGGATGGCGTCGTTGGCCAGGCGCAGGAGGGTCTGGTACCGGCCCTCCAGGAACCGCGCCTGCCGTTCCCGGTCCAGCAGCTCCGTGATGCGGGTGGTCTCCATCTGGCGCAGCAGCAGGCTGACGCCCAGGGCCAGGAGGGTCACCAGGCCCAGGAGGGTGGCTCCGCTGACCCAGCCCCGCGCCCGCAGGGGGCCGAAGATCTCGTCCTCGTCCACCTTGGCGACCAGGGACCAGGGCGTGCCGGGAACGCGCCTCAGGGCGGCCAGGACCGGGACCCCGCGGTAGTCCCGGCCGCGCATCAGGCCCTCGGCGCCCTGGACCGCATGGGCGGCAGGGAGGCCGGGGTTCCCCGCGATGGGCAGCCGCAGCGCGAGGGCCGTTCCGCCGCGGTGGCGCAGCTCGTTCAGGAAGACCGCGTCGCCGCCTTCCCGGCGCACCAGGAGGGTCTCGGCGCTGGCGCTGGAGGCGGGCCAGGACTGCACCAGGGGGAAGAGGAAGGGGCCCGGATCCAGGCGCAGGAGCAGGATGCCGGGGCCCGCGGGCACCCACAGGTCCATGTGGATGCCGGCGTCGTCCCGGGCGAGGTCGTCGAGGACCACCGCCCGGGCCGCGAGGGCGGCCTGGAGCCGGGCCCCGGGGACCGGCCCACCCGCGGGCAGGCGCCTGCGGCCCAGGGCGTCGAAGAGTACCACCTCGCTGCAGGTGCCCCCCCGGCGCAGCCCCTCCATCCACTCCCCCAGCTCGCCGGCGGGTTCCGTTCCCGCCAGGAAGCGGGCCAGGTGGCCCTGCAGGAGCCGGGATCCCGCGATCCGGCCTCCGTCGGCCAGGCGCTCCCGGTGCCAGGCGGCGATCTCGCCCGCCTTGAGGTCGGCGATGGCGGCAAGCCCGTCCTGGGCGGCCTTGCGGGCGGAGCCGAGCTGGCCGCGCAGGTAGAAGGAACCGACCACCAGCACCGCCAGGGCCAGCAGGACGAAGGCCGCGATGGGGCCCCGCTCGGCGCCCCGGTCCGGCGCGCCCGGGGCGCGGAAGAGCGCCATGGGCCAGGTGTCGCGCCCCGGAAGGCCGACCAGAGCCAGGGAGGTCAGGAGCCCCGCCAGGGCCGAGGGCAGGGCCATGGGCGTGTTGCCGGACTGGTAGAGGAGGGGCGCGCCCGCCGCGTAGCTGAGAATCACCACGGCGCAGGTGGCTGCCGGGACCAGGGCCAGCATGGCCGCCAGCTGGCGCTGCCAGTGGGGCGCGAGGGGCGCCGCGCCGGGCATGGCGTACGACAGCCCGCCCAGGAGGAGGGTCACGGCGGTCACCTTGGAGACGAGGCGGAGTTCCAGGACGGCGGAGAGCGGGCCGCCCATGACGAAACCTGCGAGCATCGCCAGGGCCAGGGTGACCACGACGATGCCGCACAAGGAGCCCAGGCCCCGGAGCCAGCGCGTCCGCCCCAGGCGCCGCAGCAGGATGGCGGCGTCCAGAAGGATGAAGAGCGCGCCGGCCTGGGGCGCCAGGGGCACGAAGCCCCGGCCCAGGCCGCCGAGCACCGGGTGGCGGGCCAGGCCGCCCGCGAGGGCCGTCAGGGCGACGCAGGCCGAAAGGATGGCGAAGGCTTCCGCCACCCAGGGCGGCCGGGACCGGCCGCGGGCGGGGGGCTTCTGCGTTCCCTCGATGGGTGCCATGCGTTGCCTTGGGGGATCGGGTTGAGGAGGAGAGGATGCCGATGGCGCAACTTCCATCCCCGGAACGGGTCGATGGAAATTGCGCCTTCGACTTGCAGACCACGAATCTGCCCGGCAAGGCGTTCCGCTCGTTAAACGGAACCTTTGGTCTCTTCAAGATTGGTCCCGATTGGCCGGGCGTCAAGAATATTCCCGAATTTTCGCATGGGCCTCCGGGATGGGATAAGGCGCCCATATTCTCTCGGGGCGTAAAATGGGGGATCCCGGTTCGACGCGGAGGCATGACCATGTTCATCCCGCACCCGACGCCCCTTCTGCTCATCCTGGCGTTGGCCGGCCCGGCCGCCGCCGCCCCGAAGCTGGAAGCCTGCGCGACGCCCAGCCGGATCTGCGCCCTGCACCGGCCCCCGGGCTGGAAGGTGGAGGAGGCCGCCTCCGCCGCGTCCTACACCCTCCAGGTGGCCTCCCCTGACGGCCTGGCCCGGGTCCGGCTCCTCTGGGCCCGGGGAGGAACCCGGGCCGTGGACCTGCTGCGCGCCGCCCGGGACCGGGAGGCCGGGGCGCGGCTCTCGGACGTGTTCGTCTCCCGCGACGGGGCCCGGGCCGTGGCCACCCTGGAGTTCCGCGCCGGGGGCCGGCCCTGCCGCGGCCGGATCTTCGTCGAGGCGGGGGACGGCAGGATGGCCACCCAGTGCTACGCCGCGCCCGTGGCCCAGCTTGACGCCCTGCGCCCCGTGCTCATGAACGTGATGATGAGCGTGGCCTTCATCAAGGCGCCCGGTGGCGGCGCGCCCCCGCCGCCCTCCTGGAACCTGGTGGAGCGCCGGGCCCCGGACGGCAGCCTGCGCATGAAGGTCCCCGAGGCGTGGACCTTCCTGGCCGCCAAGGGCACCGTCATCACCGGCGCGCCGGGGGGCGGCGCCGGCTTCATCTTCACCTCCTTCGCCGGGAACCCCGCCCTGCGCGGGGCCACCGTCGCCCAGGGCGTCATCGGCCGGGCCTTCGAACCCCCCGGGCGGACCCTGCCCCTCATCCTCACGGGCTTCGGCCACCACGACCCCAGGATCCTCTCCGACGCGCCGGACGCGGCGTCGGCGGCCGAGTACCGGGCCTCCACCGGCCGCCCCGCCCAGGCCTCGGACCTGGTGGCCTCCTGGACCTCCAAGGGGGGCGTGGCGTGCATGGGGGCCTTCAAGGTGATCAACGGCCTGCCCGTGGTGCTGGGCCAGTGGCGCTGCCTCATCGCCGGCGTCTGGGGTCCGCGGGGGGATTTCGGCCGCCACCTGCCCATGCTGGCACAGGTGGCCGACTCCTTCGGGCTCAATGACGCCTTCGCCAGGCGCTACATCCAGGACGGCCTCGCCAGGCTCAGGCGGATGGAGGCCGAGACCGCCGCCTCCATCCGCAGCCTGAACTACGCCCGCGCCGACCTGCAGAAGGCCTGGGAGGACCGCCAGGCCCGCAAGGACTACATGGACTCAAGGTGGGACGACTACCGCCGGGGCAACAGCTACTGGGTCTCCGACCTGGAGGGCGGCAAGGTCTACCACGCCGACCCCTCGGGCACCCGCGACACCGTCACCGGCGACTACTACGAGGGCGGCGGGTACACCTACACGCACTTCGAGGGCCGCAATCCCCGGCACGCCTCCGAGACCATGCGGGAGGTGAGCAGCTACGAACTGGAGCACGGCGCGCCGCCGCGGTAGATATCGTTCACCGCGCCTGTCACCAAACCCACCCGGCCGGAGTCCAAGGGACATAGCTGGAAGGGGATCCCATGGAGTTCACGCTCAACGGCCAGGACCGGACGTTCGATGGGGATCCCTCCCGGGAGCTCCTGGCCTGGCTCAGGGACGAGGCCGGGCTCAAGAGTCCCAAGGACGGCTGCTCCGGCGAGGGGATCTGCGGCTGCTGCACGGTCCTGGTGGACGGCAGGGCCCGGCTCAGCTGCCGCATGGCGGTCAAGGACGTGGCGGGCAGATCGGTCACCACGGTGGAGGGCCTGTCCCCCGAGGAGCGCGACGCCTTTGCCGATGCCTTCGTCCTCAAGGGCGGCGTGCAGTGCGGTTTCTGCACCCCCGGCATCGTCATGAAGGCGGCCTCCATCCTCCAGAAGAACCCGGATCCCACGCGCCAGGAGATCTGCGACGGCCTCAACGGGAACCTCTGCCGGTGCACCGGCTACAAGAAGGTCCTCGACTCGGTGGAATGCGCGGCCGAGGCCCTGCGCCTGCACCGGCCCGTGGCGTTCCCCGAGGGCACGGGCGCCGTGGGCACCCGCCATCCCAAGTACACGGCCCGGGAGGCGGTGCTCGGCGAGCGGGTCTTCGTGGGCGACATGGTGGAGCCCGGCATGGTCTTCGGCGCCCTGCGCTTCTCGGACCACCCCCGCGCCAGGGTGCTGAAGGTGGACATCTCGGAGGCGCTCCAGGTGGACGGCGTCCTGGCGGTCCTCACGGCCGGGGACATCAAGGGCAAGCGCGTCAACGGCATGATCTACCGCGACTGGCCCGTGATGGTGCTGGAGGGCGAGGAGACCCGCTGCATCGGCGACGTGCTGGCCACCGTGGCGGCCGTGACCGAGGAGGCCGCCCACGCCGCCGCGGCCCTGGTGCGGGTGGAGTACGAGGTGCTGGAGCCGGTCACGGACATCTTCGAGGCCCTGGAGCCCGGGGCTCCCCAGCTCACCGACCACGGCAACGTCCTCTCGGTCACCGAGGTGCGCCTGGGCGACGCGGAGGGGGCGATGAGGACGGCCGCCCACGTCACCCGCCAGCGCTACACCACCCAGCGCATCGAGCACGCGTTCCTGGAGCCCGAGGCGGCCCTGGCCGTGCCCTGGACCAAGGACGGCGAGGCGGGCGTGAAGATCTTCGATGGGGGCCAGGGCGGCTACGAGGACCGCCGGCAGATCGCCGAGCTCCTGGACCTCCCGGAGCGGCTGGTGAACGTGGTGCTCGTCCAGAACGGCGGCGCCTTCGGCGGCAAGGAGGACCTCATGGGCCAACACCACGCGGCCATGCTCTGCCTGGCCACGGGCCGCCCCGTCATGGTCCGCTTCGACCGGAAGACCTCCCTGCGCACCCACGCCAAGCGCCACCCCATCGTCATGGACTACGAGGTGGGCTGCGACGCCGGCGGCCATCTGGTGGCCCTGGTGGCCCACATGCACTCGGATTCCGGGGCCTACGCCAGCGTGGGCATGAAGGTCATCGAACGGGCCGTGGCCCATTCCGCCGGGGCGTACGCCATCCCCAACGTCCACGTGAAGGGCACGGCGGTCATCACCAACAACGCCTCCTGCGGCGCCATGCGGGGCTTCGGCGCCAACCAGGCGGCTTTCGGCATCGAGTCCAGCGTGGACGAGCTGTGCGCCCTGGGGGGTTTCGACCGCTGGCAGTTCCGCTGGGACAACGCGCTGACCGAGGGCAAGGCCACCGCCACCGGGCAGGTGCTCACCAGCGGCGTGGGGGTGCGGGCCTGCCTGGAGGCCCTCAAGGACCGCTTCCAGGCCGCGAAATTCGCCGGCATCGCCGCCGGCATCAAGAACACGGGCATCGGCTGCGGCATGCCGGATTCCGGCAAGGCCAAGCTCGAGGTCCTGGCCGGGGGCAGGGTCGTCCTCCATCACGGCTGGTGCGAGATGGGGCAGGGGGCCCACAACATGGCCCTTCAGACCCTGGTCACCGAGACGGGCATCGACCCGGGCTGCATCGAGGTGCGGGTGGAGACGGACGCCGAGACCTGGTGCGGCATGACCACCGCCAGCCGGGGCACGTCCCTGGTGGGCAACTCCGTGCGGGAGGCCGCCCGGGGCCTGAAGGCGGACCTGGCCGCGGGCAGGACCCTGGCCGACCTGGCGGGCCGGGAGTACCGGGGCGAGTGGGTCTGCGACTGGACCACCAAGGTGGGCGCGCAGCCCCCGGAGGGCAGGCCGATCGTCACCCACTACTCCTACGGCTACGCCGCCCAGATGGTCGAACTGGACGACACGGGGCGCATCACCCGCGTCACCGCCGCCCACGACGCGGGCAGGATCATGAACCCCACCCTCTTCGAGGGGCAGATCGAGGGCTCCCTGCACATGGGCCTGGGCTACGCGGTCACCGAGGACTTCCCCTACCGGGACGGCTGGCCCGTGTCCTGGAAGATGGCGGACCTGGGCATCCTCCGCACCCGGGACATGCCCGAGCTGGACGTGATCGGCGTGGAGGTGGCGGACGCCCACGGCCCCTACGGCGCCAAGGGCGTGGGCGAGATCGGCCTGGTGCCCACGGCCCCGGCCGTGGCCAACGCCCTGCGGCAGTTCGACGGCGTGCGGCGCACCTCCCTCCCCCTCCGGGAGATGCGGCTCCTGGGCAAGAAGAACAAGGCCTGAAAGGAATCCGATGGGCAAGCCCTTCCGCACAGCGCCGCTCGAGATGCTCGCCGGCTGGATTTTCCGCGAGCTCGACGCGCGGGACACCGTCATGGGCATCCCCAAGGCGAATTTCCAGGTGCCCACCGCGGCCATGGCCCGCGAGATGTTCGGCCACGCCGTCGCCGCGCCCCTGGGCGTGGCCGCGGGCCCCCACAGCCAGCTGGCCCAGAACATCGTCTCCAGCTGGCTCTGCGGCGCGCGCTTCATCGAGCTGAAGACCGTCCAGATCCTCGACGAGATCGAGGTGAGCCGGCCCTGCATCGACGTGGAGGACGAGGGCTACAACTGCGAGTGGAGCCAGGAGCTCAAGCTGGAGGAGTCCTTCACCGAGTACCTCAACGCCTGGGTGCTCCTGCATGCGCTCGCCCACAGGTTGGGCCTGCCGGGCCCCGGCACCCACTTCAACATGAGCGTGGGCTACGACCTCAAGGGCATCCAGACGCCCCGCGTGCAGGCCTACATCGCCGCCATGCGCCACGGGGGCGCCGCCCTCGCCGACGCCGTCGCCCGGGTCGCCACGGTCTACCCCGCCGTGAAGGACCTGGACATCCCCGACGAGCTGTCCAACCACATCACCCTTTCCACCATGCACGGGTGCCCCCCCGACGAGATCCAGCGCATCGCCACCTTCCTGCTCACCGAGGTGGGGGTCCACACCTGGGTCAAGCTCAACCCCACGCTCCTGGGCGCCCCGCGCCTGCGGGGCATGCTCAACGCCACCCAGGGCTTCGACATCGAGGTGCCCGACAGCGCCTTCGACCACGACCCCAAGTTCGACCAGGCCGTGGCCATGATCCGGAACCTGGCCGCCACCGCCCGGGACCTGCCCCTGCAGTTCGGCCTGAAGCTCACCAACACCCTGGAGGTGAGGAACCACCGCACGGTGTTCCCCCCCGCCGAGAAGATGATGTACCTCTCCGGCCGGGCCCTCCACCCGCTGACCCTGAACCTGGCCCAGCTCATCTCGGAGGGGCTGGACGGCCAGGTGCCCATCAGCTTCTGCGGCGGCGCCGACGCGGGGAACTTCGCGGACCTGGTGGCCGACGGCCTGGGCCCGGTCACCGTGTGCACGGACCTCCTCAAGCCCGGCGGCTACGCCCGGCTCCAGCAGTACCTGCGCAACCTCGACGCGGCCATGGCCGGCGCCCCCAGCCTGGACGCCTACATCCTCGCGGCCTCGGGCGGCCACGGCGCCCGCTTCAACCTGGCCCGGCACTCCGTGAAGGTGACGGGCGACGACGCCTACGCCCGGCGTCCCCGGCCCCTGCAGTTCAAGGGCTCCCGGCCCCTGGGGCACTTCGACTGCATCTTCGCGCCCTGCGTGGACGGCTGCCCCACCAACCAGAACATCCCCGACTACCTCTGGCTCGTGGCCCACGGCAAGCCCCGGGAGGCCATGGAGGTGATCCTGCGCACCAACCCCCAGCCGGGGATCACCGGCAGCGTCTGCGACCACCCCTGCACGGAGAAGTGCGTGCGCATGTTCTACGACGCGCCCCTGGCCATCCGGGAGATAAAGCGGTTCGCCTTCGAGCAGGGCGGCGCCTTCCCCGAGGTCCCCGGGCCCCGGCGCAACATCAAGGTGGCCATCGTGGGCGCGGGGCCCGCGGGCCTCTCCGCCGCCTACTACCTGGCCAGGAACGGCTTCGACGCCCACGTCTTCGAGGCGAAGAAGGAGCTGGGCGGCATGGTCTCCGGGGTCATCCCGGGCTTCCGGCTCACGGGGGAGGCCCTGGGCGCGGACATGGACCGCCTGGTGGACCTGGGGGTCACCTTCCACCTGGGCGTGGCCCTGGGCCGGGACCGTACCCTCGCCGGCCTGCGGCGCGACTTCGCCTACGTCTTCCTGGGGGTGGGGGCCCAGAAGGGCAAGCGCCTGGGCATCCCCGGCGAGGAGGCCGAAGGGGTGGTGGACGCCCTGGACTTCCTGGACAAGGTGCGGGCCGGCACGCCCATGGACCTGGGCCGGCGCGTGATCATCATCGGCGCGGGCAACACCGCCATGGACGCCGCGCGCTGCTCGCGGCGCCTGGTGAAGGACGGCACCGTGACCATCGTCTACCGCCGCACCCGGGCCCAGATGCCCGCGGACCCCGCGGAGGTGGTGGACTGCCTGGAGGAGGGCGTGGACCTGCGCGACCTGCTGGCTCCGGCCTCGGTGGTGGCCGAAGGCGGCAGGGTGACGGGACTGGCCTGCGCCCGCATGGCGCTGGGCGAGCGGGACGCCTCGGGCCGGCCCCGGCCCGTGCCCGTGGAGGGCGGCGAGGAGCTCCTCCCGGCCGACACCATCATTCCCGCCATCAGCCAGGAACCGGTCCTGGACTTCCTGGAGAGCCTCCCGGTGGCGCTGCGCCGGGACGGCACCTTCGAGGTGGACCCGGTCACCCGCGAAACGTCCGTGCCCGGGCTCTTCGCCGGGGGCGACGTCGTCCACGGGCCCTCCTCGATCATCGAGGCCATCGCCGACGGCCGGGCCGTGGCCGAGACCATCGCCTGGCGCCACGGCGCGGCGATCCCCCGGGAGGCCTACCTCGAGAAGGGCGCGGCAGGGGTCGCGCTGCTGGAGAAGAAGGCCCGGGTGGCCCCCGCCCTTCAGGTGCCGGTGCTCCCCGTCGCCGAGCGCCGCGGGTTCGAGGAGGTGCTCCACTCCATCACGCCGGAGGCCGCCGCGAAGGAGGCCTCCCGCTGCCTGGACTGCGACGACCTGTGCAGCCTGTGCGTCACGGTCTGCCCCAACCGGGCCATGCTCGCCTTCCCCATGGTCCCCACGCGCCTTTCCCTGCCGGTCCTGGAACAGCGCGACGGCAGGCTGGTGTTCAAGGGCACCCGCCCCTTCGAGGTGGACCAGGCCGTGCAGACCTTCAACATCGCCGACTTCTGCAACGAGTGCGGCAACTGCACCTCCTTCTGCCCCACGGCCGGGGCGCCCTACCGGGACAAGCCCCGGTTCTGGATCGACCGGGACGGCTTCCGGGAAGCCCCGGACGACGCCTTCCGCATGAAGCGGCAGGGACCGGTCCTGGTCCTGGAGGCCCGGATCGGGGGCCGGGAGCACCGCCTGGAATCGGGTCCCGCCGGCACCGTCTACCGCAGCGGCCAGTTCACGGCGCGTTCCCGGAGCGGCTCCTGGGAGATCACGGACTGGGAGGTGGAGGGCAATCTCGCCGAGGGAACCGAAATCGACCTGTCAGGTTATGGTACGCTGATCGTACTCCTCAATGCCGGGGCGTCGGTGCCCGATCTTGCGGGAACCGGGATCTGACCGATCAGGCTGCTTGAAGGACCTGCGATGACCTGGCTTTCGAGGTATCTGGAACGGAATTCGGCGACCCTCTGGCCGGTACTGCAACCCGAGATCCAGGCCCGCATGGAGGCGATCCCGCCGGCGGTGGTGCTTCCCGTTGCCGGAGGCACGGGCCTGGGCATCCTGCGCAACCTGGGCCGCCTTGGGGTGCCCATGGTCGCCATGGACGACAACCCCTCGGCCATGGGCCTGGCGTCCCGCTACGCGATCCCGGTGTCCTGCCACGACCCGCGCCACCACGGCGAGGAGGCCCTCATCCAGGACCTGGAGCGCCTGGGCGAGGCCCTGCCGCAGCGGGCGGTCCTCTTCCCGGCCTTCGACGACCACGTGTGGGCGGTGTCCCGCCACCGCGAGCGCCTCTCCAGGTTCTACCGGATCCCCCTCGCCGGCTGGGACGTGATGCGGCGGGTGGAGGACAAGGAGCTGCAGCTCAAGGCCGCCGCCGCCGTGGGGGTCGACATCCCCAGGACCGCCTACGTCCACGCCCCCGGGGACCTGGAGGGCGCGGCCTCGGGCATGGCCTTCCCGGCCCTGTTCAAGCCCATCCGCCCCCAGGAGATGCGAAGGCGCTTCGGCTTCAAGGTGATCCCGGTCCCCACCGCCGCCGACCTTCCCGCCGCCTATGAGAAGGCCCGGATCTGCGGCCCCCTCCTTCTGCAGGAGATCATTCCCGGGGGGGACGGCGCCTTCTACACGTGCGGCGCCTACCACGACGCCGCGTCCAGGCCGCTGGGCCTCTTCGTGTCCAGGAAGCTGCGCCAGCACCCGCGCGACTTCGGGGAGGCGCGCATCGCCGAGAGCGACTGGAACGACGAGGTCGTGGCCACCACCCTGCGCCTGCTTGCCGAGCTCTCCTTCCACGGGGTCTCGGGCACCGAATTCAAGCTCGATCCGCGCGACGGAAGGCTGAAGCTCATGGAGGTGAACGCCAGGCACTGGCTGCACCATACCCTGTCCACAGCCGCCGGGGTGAACCTCAGCCTCATCGCCTACAAGGACGCCCTGGGCCAGCCCATCCAGGGCCCCCGCCAGGACGACGGCGTGCGGTGGACCGACCTCCGGCACGAACTGGAGGACAGCCCGGGTGAGATCCTGCGCGGGAAGATGGGCCTCGGGGAATTCCTGGGCGGGTTCCGCCATGCGCGCACCGACGCCGTCTGGAGCCTCGACGATCCGCTGCCGGTGTTCCGGCAGCTGGCCTCCGCGGTGGGCCGGCGTTTTTCCGGGGGGCGCTAGGCCAGGCGTTCGATGAACGGGTAGAAGTCCTGGTCCTCGGCCTGCAGGCGCCGCTCCAGGGCCTGCAGGAAGCCGAGCGTCCCGGTGCGGAAGGCCTCCGGTTCGGCGAGCACCTCCGTGGTCGCGAGCCAGCGCTTCAGGTGGGCCGTCATGGCCTCCTTGAGTCCGCCCACCTCGCCCATGTAGGCCAGGGTCTTCTCCCGGACCGCGGCGTCGGGGCTCTTGAGCAGGGTGGGATACAGGGCCCGGTCCTCGAAGGCGAGGTGGATGTTCAGCCGGGCTCCCAGGGTCACCAGCAGCTGCCGCGCCCCGAGGGCGTCGAAGGAACCCGGCTGGAGACGGTGATTCAGGTCCCCAAGGAGGCCGTGGATCTCCTCATGGTGTTCCCGGTAGCGGTCGAGGTTCATGGTCGTGCCTTTCAGGTGGAGGGCGGCCTCCAACTCCACGATGGACCGGATGGGTGCCGGGGGAATTGACGGGCATCAAGGGCCCTGGAATCAGGCCCTCTTGTGGGTCCGGACCTCCTTTGGATTCGTTGGGCCGGGCCTGGAGGATGCTGCGACCCACCGCCTCAAACCGTCGATCAGTTTGATTGGAGACGTCCTCCACGTTGAGGGGGCCGATGGCTCATGTGGGGACCTTATTGATGCGGTGGGAAGAGATGCGATGTCCAGACTCCTGGTGCGAATCCTGCATGGGTTGAGCGGGGCTTGCGGGAGCGTCCCGTTCCCAGCGGCAACCCCTTTCAACAGGAGCATCCATGGCAGCCAGATCACGCAATGCCAAGAAACCCAAGCTCGCCCTCCATCAGCAGGGCTCCAGCGCGCCCGCCGATCCGAACAACGAAGTGCCCGCGCCCGACAAGCACAAGATGAGCTTCGCCCAGCACCAGCACGAGCTGCAGGTGGAACGGACGCCCAGCCCCTTGCCGGTCCAGGACGTCACCGGCCAGCATCTCAAGGCCGGCGCCCAGCAGCACCAGCAGAAGCCCGGCGCGCACAAATAGCGGCGGCGGCCGCGGCCCGGACATGCCGGGCCGCGGGCCGGGGTCTTAGTTGGCCGCATCCTCCTCGGCTGCGTCCTCCTGCTGGTCCGCGACGGCCTCTTCCACGTCCTCGTGGCCTTCTAGCGTGACCTCGTCCAGCATGGACTCGACCACGTCATCCTCCGTCAGGGCCCCGGCCACCTGCTCGTGCAGCGGGCGTTCCCGCACCTCCAGCGGAAGCTGCGGGCGCTCGGCAGCCCGTATTCCGATGCCCAAGGATTCGGCCTCCATGGGGGTCAGGTCCAGTGGGTCCTTCTTTCGCTTCCTGCGTGCCATGGGCACCTCCATCGGCGGCCTAGAATCGGCAGCCCCGGCCTCGCCGGGCGCCCTTCGCGACTTCCCTGAGCCGCCGGGAGTGACGCAACACCACCAGCCGGGGTCCGGCATTCCGCTGGAGGGTCACGTGCCCGGCCAGCATCGCGGCGAGGAGGATGAGCGCAAAGGACAGGCTGGTGATCAGGATCGCTTCGAATTCCATGGCATCCCCCTGACCCAGGAATTGCACGTTCCGGGCCACTTGATAACCGGAATTGAATCATCCATTACGTACGGAGGTCGGCCCGCTTCCGGGGGCGGGAAGATCAAAATGAGATGACCGTCCTTTCAATTCGAGGGCGGGCCCGGCGCCTTAGGCCATCGAATGCAGCCCGAACATGTTCCCCTCGGTGTCCAGGGCCAGCGCGATGAAGCCGTACTCCCCGATGGCGAACTTCTCCTTGGCCACCTTCCCGCCCGCCTTCGCGACGCGGCCGGCCTCCACCGCGCAGTCCTTGCAGCTGAAGTAGACCAGAGTGCTGTTGCCGCCCGAGGGGCAGCCGTCCATCCGGACCAGGGCCCCGGGCGTGCCGTAGCTCGTCATGTCGCCCTGGAACGCCCACATCTCGGGTTCGGCGGCGCTCAGGCTCGCCAGCTCGGTCTGGAACACCGCCTGGTAGAAAGCCTTGGCCCGCGCCATGTCCTGCACGTAGATCTCGAACCAGCCTACGGGATTGCCCATCGCGATCTCCTTGGAAACGCGTCCAGGATTGTGCCCCAGGCCCCGCGGCAATTCAAGGGGGCGGGAGCTCCCGCACGAACCGGGCCATGGCCTCCAGGACCGGGCCCCTGGCCTGGTGGTGGGGGACGTGGCCGCAGCCGGGCACCAGGAGGCTCCGGGCGGGGCCGCGGACCCCCCGGACGATGGCCTCCACCTGCAAGGCGGAGCCGTATTCGTCGTCGACGCCCTGGATGGCAAGCAGGGGCGCGGTGATGGCCCCCAGCCGGTCCGTCATGTCCCAGGCGCGGTGCCCCGGGGAGAGCCAGACGTCGTTCCAGCCGCGGAAGACGGCGTCCACCTTGTCCCCGTGATGGCGCCGGAGACGCTCGCGCAGGGGGGTGGTCCCGAAGGCCTTTCCGGCCTCGGCCACGCCGGCGACGGTCCTGTCCTCCACGAAGACGTGGGCCGCTTCGGAGATGACGCCCCGGGGCGCGCCGGGGACCCGGGCCGCGTAGAGCAGGGCGATGCTGGCGCCGTCGCTGTGGCCCACCAGGATGGGGCGGCTCACGCCCGCGGCCTCCAGCACTTCGGGCAGGACGGCGGCCTCCCGTTCCAGGTAGCCGGGTTCCAGGGGGCCCTCCCGCTCCTGGGAGGCGCCGTAGCCGCAGCGGTCGTAGACGATGGCGCCAAGCCCCGTGGCCTCGCACAGGGCCTGGGGGAAGTCCCGCCACAGGGTGATGCTGCCCAGGCCTTCGTGGAGGAAGACGAGGACGGGATCGCCGGCCCCCAGCCGGCGCACCCGCAGGCGCCTGCCACCGGCCGTCACGTCGAAGTCGGTCACGGGTTCCTCCCCAGGGCGTGCACCAGCGCCTCCCGGCGCCGGTCGAGGTACTGCGCGGCCAGGGGCAGCGCGAGCCTGCGGTGGACCAGGACCGCGCACCCCAGCAGGAGGGCCATGACCGGCAGGAGAAGGGCCGGTGCCAGCCACACGGCCAGCGCCCAGGCCCCGCCGAAGAACGCCACGCCGGCCAGGGTCGCCCCCATGCCCAGCCACACCATGGCCGGGGAGAGGTTGTGGTTGCGCAGGCTGTCGCGGGGCATGGGGCGGGGGAGCCAGGCGCTGGTCCAGTGCCCCAGGCTCACCTGGTAGAAGAAGAGGCACCCGCTGAGGCAGAGGGCCGGGAGGGCCTGGGCCGGAGGCAGGTTGCCGGTGGCGGCCATCAGGGTCAGGAACAGCAGGGCCTGGGCGCCCATGTAGGCCAGGAGGCCCAGGGCCTTGCCGGCCAGCAGGTCGCGGGAGGTCAGCGGGAGCAGGAGCAGGGTCTTGACGCCCGGGCCGTCCAGGCCGAACTGGTTGAGCTGCATCTGGACACCGGACAGGGCGAGGTAGGCGAAGCTCGCCGGCGCGCCCCACAGCGCCGCCGTCGCGGACCGGGAGGCCGGGCCCTTGAGGAACACCAGCACCATGAGCGGCACCAGCAGCCCGAACTTGCCGAGGTGGCTGGAGATGAGGATGCGCCAGTGGAGGCGCGCCACGCCCAGGACGGGGGTGGGGAAGGACCACAGCCGCTCCCGGCCCCGGGCCTGGGGCCTTGCGCCCTCGGCCTCCCGCGCCATCAGGCGCGCCGAAACCAGGAGGAGCAGGCCCAGGGCGGCCAGGGGATAGACCTGCAGGCCCAGGGCGGCGCCCCAGTGGCCCAGGGCGGCCTCCCGGAGGCCGGCGGCGCACTGGAGGGGCGGCGTGGCCAGGAGGGCCCCGGCCAGGGCCCCGAGGGCCGGGACGGCCCGGCGGAACAGGGCGGCCTTTCCGCCCAGGGCCGGCAGCAGGGTCAGGCTCGCCCAGGCCGCCACCCCCAGGAGGGTGAGCCCCACCTGGAGCCGCTTCACGGCGCGCACCGCGAGGCTGTTGACCAGGTACTGGATGCAGAGCAGGCCCCCCACGGTCCCCAGCCAGGGCAGCGGCAGGAGCGGCAGGAGCCGGGGCCGGGCGGCCCCGGTCCCCAGCAGCAGGAAGAACGATGTCAGCGCGACGGTCAGGGGCAGGAGATCGCCCAGCCCCGCCACCAGCTCCGCCGCGAACAGGCTCCTCAATTTCACGGGAAAGGTGCGGACGCCCTCCCAGGCCAGGACCCGGCTGCCCCCGGCCACCCCTCCCGCCAGCCCCCCGAAGAGCGCCATGCCCCCCAGGATGCCGCCCAGGACCCGCGCGTGGACGGGGTTCGCCAGATCCCGGCCCAGGTACCAGCCGCCCACCAGGGCCAGGCCCAGCGTCGGCAGGGCCAACAGCAGGACCACCAGGCCCAGGAACACCCCGTACATCACCCGCCCGAAGGTCCCCAGCTCCCGCCGGGACCGGTTCCAGGTGGCCTGCAGGTGGGCCTGGAGGAGGGCGAGGGCCGGGGTCACAGCCACGAGAGCTCTCCCGTGCGGGCCCCGCCCACCAGCTCCACGAACAGGCTCTCCAGGTTGGCGGCGCCGCCCCGAAGCTCCTCCAGGGGCCCGAAGCCCAGGAGGCGGCCCTGGTCCAGGATGGCGATCGTCGGGCAGAGCTTCTCCACCACCTCCATGATGTGGGAGGTGAGGATGAGGGTGACGCCGGTGCGCTGCAGGGCGGCCAGGATGTCCTTGATGGTGCGGCTGGTCACCGCGTCGATGCCCTCGAAGGGCTCGTCCAGGAACACCACCTCGGGCCCGTGGAGGATGGCCGCGCAGAACGCCAGCTTCTTCTTCATGCCGTAGCTGTAGTCGGCCACCAGGGCCCCCTTGGCGGGCGCCAGGTCCAGCTTGCCGAAGAGCTCCTCCCGCCGGGCGTCGGCCACCGGGTCCTGCAGGCCGTACATGCGGCCCACGAAGCGCAGGTACTGGGGTCCGGTGAGGTATTCGAGCAGCGCCATCTCCTCGGGCATGACGCCGATGCGGCGCTTGATGGCCAGGTCGTCCTGGGCCAGGTCCAGGCCCAGGATCCGGATGGTTCCCCGGGTGGGCCGCAGGAGGCCCGTCACCATCTTCAGGGTGGTGCTCTTGCCGGCGCCGTTGCGGCCCAGGAGGCCGAGGAAGCTGCCCGGCGGCAACCGGAGGGTCAGGCCGTCCACGGCCACCTTGTCGCCGAAGGTCTTGGTGAGATCCTGGAGGTCGAGGGCGTAATCCATGGACCTAACCTAGCGCAAAGCGGGGCCGGGTTCCTCACAGATCCCCTTCCGCAGCCCGCCTCGGGCAGGGCAGCAGGCGCCGCACCAGATCCAGCAGGCCGGACGTCCGCGCCCGGGGGGCGCCGCTGGTGGCGCCGTCCGTCGGGCCCGAGCTGGAGAGCCCGGCCAGGACGAGAACCTCGGCCGGAGCGGTGCCGGAGGCCGCCTGGGGCGTGCCGGATACCGCCAGGACGAAGGGGATGGGCTCGGCGGTGGAGGACTCCCCTTCGGGGGCGGAGCTGGCGAGGACGGCATCCTCGGCCTCCCGCGCGTTCAGGTGGGCCATGCTCTCGGCGTTGAAGGTCTGGATGACCTCCGTGAGCCAGACCCGCGACAGGGCGGCGATCCGGAGCAGATCGAAACCCTCGGCGTAGACGGTGCCGGCCGAGAGGGCCACGGCGCCGGCCCCGGTGAACAGATCGGCGGCCTCCGCGGTGGATCCGGCCCGGGCGGCGGCGTTGGCCGCGAGGATGAGACCCCTGGAACCGGCGAACAGGCCGTTGCCCAGGCTCAGGGTCCAGTCCCCGGCCGCGCCGACCAGGCCCGCGAACTCGTCGAAGTAGGTGAACGTGTCGGAGCGGCTGCGGGCGTCGGACAGGGGCGTGGTGGGGCAGGGGGCCTGGCGCCCTCGCAGGATGCCCGCGGTCAGGCAGGCGATGCCGTGGGAATAGAGGTGGGCGATGGTGGCGTTATGGGAGCGGAACGCCTCGGCCACCTGCGCGCCGCACACGGGGAGGTCCAGGTGGTGCCGGGCCGCAAGGGCGCAGCCCTCGGACATCCCACGCAGCGCGGTATCCATGGCGGACAGGGGGGAGGTCAGGCTCGTGAGGCTGGCGTCGTCCGCCGTCTCCGGGGCACCCGTGCAGTTCAGGGCCAGGGCGTCCTGGGCGTTGGCGTAACGCTGGTAGGCGGCCCGCTTTGCGAGGGTCAGGGAGCCCACCTCGCCGAAGCCGTCGGCGACGCCCCCGATCACGTACCCGACGGCCGCCAGGCTTTCGCCCACCTGCCCCAGGGCGAAGGCGGCCGTGGCGGCGACTTCCCCTCCGCCCGCGGCCAGGAGGGCCGATTGCCCGAGGTGGAGGCCCGCCCCGGCCGCCTGCACCCGGAAGGCATCCCGGTTGAGCTGGAGCATGAGAGCCGTGGCCTGCGCGCTCACCCGGTCGAATTCCGCCAGCTGATCGCTCTGGAGCAGCGCGATGCGCTCCTTGGCCTCGGCCACGGACTCGCCGCGCAGGCACCAGCCCGCGCCCAGGACCTCCGGATCCTGGAACAGGCGCCGCGCCTGGGCCAGGATGCCCCGGGCCTGGGAGAGGACGCCGGCCCGGTAGTCCGGATCGCAGGGGGGGAGGACCCGGCCCGCCAGGGCCGCCGGGCCGCACACGGGATCCAAGGCGGCCAGACCGTTCGTGGCCTCGGTCAGATAGCGGTCGGTCGGGTCCGTCTGGGCAAGCGCCTGGAGGACCGCCGGGTCCGTGAGGGCGCTCATGCCCAGCAGGGCCATGCAGAACACCCCGCCCAGCCTGGGACGCGCTGCGGCGGGCGGGCGAAGCGCTGGCGCCTGCGGGGCCGGTTCCTCCGCGCTGCGAGCCTCCCGGGCAGCCTTCTTGCAGGCCCGGATTTCAGCCTGCAGGCGCCGGGAATGGGCCAGGGCCTTCTGGCGGCTGGTGGGCGCCGCCTGGGCCAGGGCCCCGGCGGCGAGCATGCAGGCCATGCCCAGCACCAGCCTGGGACAGCGGATCGAGTTTGCGGTCATGGACACTCCTCCCGGTCGTTCGATACGGGAGGGGTGCCCATTCTCCGGGATTGGTTTCAGACCTGGAAACGTTCCACGAGGCCCACCAGGCCTTCGGCGGTGACGGTGAGCCGGCCCGAGGCGGCGGCGGTGGCCTCCACGGTGGCCGACAGCCGGAGGCTGGCCTCGGCGTTGGCGACGGCCTTGCGGGCATCCGCGGCCACCTGCTGCGCCACGTCGGCGCTGGCCCGGGACTGCTGTTCGGAGGCCGAGCCGATCTCCATGGACATGGCGGTCACCTGCCCGACCAGGTCCTTGATGACGCCCAGGGCGTGGACGGCCTCCTGGACGGTGGTCTGGCCTTCGGCGATGGCCCGGTCGCTGCCCTGGATGAGTTCGGCGATCTCCCGGGCGGCGGCGCTGCTGCGTTCGGCCAGCTTGCGCACTTCCTCGGCCACCACGGCGAAGCCCTTCCCGGCCGCTCCGGCCTTGGCCGCCTCGATGGCGGCGTTGAGGGACAGGAGGTTGGTCTGCCGGGCGATCTCCTGGATCACCTGCACGGCGGCCACCACCTGGGCGGTGGTGTCCGCGACCCGGCCCATGGCCTGGATGGCGGCCTCCCCGGATCGGTCGCCCTGCTGGGCCGTCTCCACGGCCTTCATGGCTCGCAGATGGCTGTCCCGGGCGTGGGCGGACACGTCCTGGATGGAGCCCGACAGCTCGGCCACCGCAGCGGCCATGCGTTCGGCGGAAGCCCGCTGGTCCTCGGCGTTCCGGGCCAGTTCGCGGGAATGGGCGCTGACGGCCGCGTTGGCGGCGGCGAACGTGGCGCCGTGTTCGGTCACCCGCATGGCGTCGAAGTGGATGCGGTTGATCATGCCCTTCAGGTGGGACTGCATGATCCTCAGGGCCGCCAGGAGGCTGGTGCGGTCGCCCAGGCGGGTGCGTATCTCCGCGTGCAGGTCGCCCCCGGCGATGGCCCGGGCGATGCCCATGGCCACGAGGGGGTCGCTGCCCAGCTGGTTGGACAGGGTCTTGACCAGCCGGTGGAAGAGGAACATGCACACCAGGAAGGCGGCCAGGCCCCCCAGGGTGATGGCCCACAGGTTCGCGCGGGAGGCGCGGGTGATGCCGCCCAGTCTGGCGCGGACATCGCCCACCTCCCGCTCCCGCAGGGCCAGCACGGCCTTGCTGAGCCGGGCCGAGGAGGCGTCGAAGGTCTCCATGACCCGGTTGCCTTCGGCCTGGCCCTTGCCCCGGTAGGCCTCGTACATGGTCCGGCCGGTGGCCACCAGGGCGTCCAGGTCGCCTTCGAGGGCCCGGCCGGGGGCGCGGGGATCGTCCTGGACGCTCCGCCGGTAGTCGGCCAGGGCTGTCCGGAAGGCCGCGGCGGCGCCCTCGGCCTCCTTGAGCGCGTCCGCGTGGCCCGTGAGGCAGGCGTCGGTGAAGAACTGCTGGATCTGTACGGTCTGGTAGGCCATCTCGTCGGCCGACAGGGCCCCGGGCAGGTCCCGCTCCCCCACGCCCGTGGCGGCGTTGAAGTTGCCCATGAAGGAGAAGAAGTTGAGCAGGGAGAAAAGGCCGATGATGGCCAGGATCAGGCTGGCGGTCATCCAGATGCGGGTCGTGAAGAGCATCCGGGGAAAGGTGATCCAGGGCTGGCGGAACACCGTCTCGGCCGCCTTGCCGGCCCGGATGCCGGCATACAGGAGCTCGGCCTCCTCCACCTGGATCCGGTCGGGCTTGCTGCGGATGGAGACGTAGCCCTCCAGCTTCCCGTGTTCGACGATGGCCGAGACCGTGGTGTCCACCCAGTAGAAGTCCCCCGATTTGGCGCGGTTCTTCACCATGCCCTGCCAGGTCTCGCCGCGGCCGAGGGTGGCCCACAGGTCCGCGAAGGCCGAGGGGGGCATGTCGGGATGGCGCACGAGGTTGTGGGGCTGGCCCAGCAGCTCCTCCCGGGTGTAGCCGCTCACCCGCACGAACTCGTCGTTGGCGAAGGTGATGACGCCCCGGGTATCGGTCATGGAGACGATGAAGGCTCCGTCCTCCAGATGCCGTTCCACCCTGGTCACGGGCTGGTTGTTCCTCATCGACGCTCCCTCCGGCCTTGCTGGAAATGCCAATAACTATGGGCGCGCGGCCGGCAACCGCTAGTGCCCTTCTCCGCTGAGCTGCCGCCCCAGCTCCCCCACCACGGTCTTGGCGTCCCCGAAGAGCATGAACGTCTTGTCCAGGAAGTAGAGGCTGTTGTCGATGCCCGCGAAGCCGGGGTTCTTGGATCGCTTGATGGCATAGACCGTCCGGGCCCGGTCGGCGTCAATGATGGGCATGCCGTAGATGGGGCTGGCCTTGTCCGTGCGGGCGGCCGGGTTCACCACGTCGTTGGCGCCGATGATGAGGGCCACATCGGCTTGGGGCATATCGCCGTTGATGTCGTCCATTTCAAGCAGATCGTCATAGGGGATCTCGGCCTCGGCCAGGAGCACGTTCATGTGCCCGGGCATGCGCCCGGCCACCGGGTGGATGGCGAACTTGACCGTGACCCCGCGTTTCTTGAGCAGGTCATACAGTTCCCGCACCTTGTGCTGGGCCTGGGCCACGGCCATGCCGTAGCCGGGCACGATCACCACCAGGTCCGCCTGGGCCATGACCTGGGCGGCGCTCTCCACGGTGTCCTCCTTGTAGGTCCGGGCCGCGTCCCCGGCGGCGCTCTGCTGCGTCTGGCCGAAGGCCCCGAAGAGGACGTTGGTGAAGGACCGGTTCATGGCCTTGCACATGATGATCGAGAGGATCAGGCCCGAACTGCCGTCCAGGGCGCCGGCGGTGATGAGGAGCTTGTTGTTAAGCACGAAGCCCATGGCCACCGCGGACAGGCCCGCGTACGAATTCAGGATGGAGATGACCGTGGGCATGTCCGCCCCGCCGATGGGCAGGATGAGCAGCACCCCGAAGGCCAGGGACAGGACCAGCAGCCCCCCGAAGGCCGCGGGGGCCCAGGGGGCCAGCGGGTGCAGCACCAGGGCCATGCCCAAGGCCAGGGCCAGGGCGAAGAGCGCCAGGTTGATGACGTTCTGGAAGGGGTAGGTGACGGGCCGCTGGGGGATCCACGCCACCTCCTGGAGCTTGCCCGCCGCCAGCAGGGAGCCGGTGAGGGTGAGGAAGCCCAGCAGCACCTCGGCCACCAGGGCCGTGACGATGAAGGGGGTGAGGGCGGCCCCGTTGCGCTCGCCGTAGTACAGGAAGAACTTCCCCGTGCCCACGAGGCCCGCGGCCATGCCTCCGAAGGCGTGGCTCAGGGCGGTCCGCTGGGGCACGGCGGTGAGCGGCACCTGGGCCAGGGGGTAGCCCACCGCCGCACCCAGCACGAAGGCGCCGAGGATCCACCAATAATGGGTGCCGCCCGTGGCCAGCACCCCCGCGAGGGTGCCCCCCACCGCCAGGGCCATGGCCGCGACGCCGGCCAGGACGCCCTTGCGCGCGGATTCCGGGTCGCTCATCCACCGCAGGGACAGGATGAACAGGGCGGTGCCCGCCAGGTACATGAGCTGGACGAGGGACTCCAGGTTCACTTGGCGCCCTCCCGCTTCTTGAACATCTTCAGCATGCGGTCCGTGATGAGGAAGCCGCTGACGATGTTCGTGGTGGAGCAGAAGATGGCCGCCAGGCCCAGGGCCGTGACCCACCAGGGCTGGTGGGAGCCGGCCGAGACGATGATGGCGCCCACCACCGCGATGGCGGAGATGGCGTTGGTCAGGCTCATGAGCGGCGTGTGCAGGAGCCGGGACACGCGCTGGATGGACATGAGGCCGATGAAGGTGGCCAGCATGAACACGAAGAGCGCGCCCATGATGTCGACGGGGCCGTGGGTCACGGGTGGCTCCTTTCAAGGGCCTGGAGGGTGGGGCCGTGGACGATCTCGCCATCCCGGGTGACCACGCAGCCCTTCTGGATGTCGTCCTCCCGGTCCAGGCGCAGGCTCCCGGCGTCCTTGTCCCAGAAGGCCAGGACGAAGTTGAGGAGGTTGCGGGCGAAGAGGGTGCTGGCGGCCCGGGGCAGGGTGGAAGGCAGGTTGAGGGGGGCCAGGATCCGCACCCCGTGGGCCGTCACGGTCTCCCCGGGCCGGCTCAGGGTGCAGTTGCCGCCGCCGTCGGCCCCCAGGTCCACGATCACCGACCCGGGCTTCATGGTGGCCACGATGGCCTCGTCCAGGAGCCTGGGCGCGAAGACGCCCCCGATGAGCGCGGTGGTGACCACCACGTCCATGCCCGCGCAGTGTCCGGCCAGCATGCGGGCCTGGAGGGCCTTGTCCTCCGCGGACAATTCCGCTGCGTACCCTCCGCCGGCGTGGGCCTTCACGTCGATGCCCACGTACTTGCCGCCCACGGACTCGATCTGCTCGCGCACCTCGGGGCGCACGTCGGTGGCGCTGACGCTGGCCCCCAGGCGCCGGGCGGTGGCGATGGCCTGCAGCCCGGCCACGCCCGCCCCGATGACGAAGACCTTGGCCTGGGGCGTGGTGCCCGCGGCGGTCATGAACATCGGGAAGTAGCCCGGGAACTCAGCCGCGCCCAGCAGCACGCCCTTGTAGCCCGTGATGTTGGCCTGGCTGGAGAGGGTGTCCATGGCCTGGGCCCGGGTGGTGCGGGGGATGCAGTCGGTGGAGAAGGCCGTCACGCCCCGGGCCGCCAGCCGCTGCATGGCGTCCAGGTGCCGGGTGGGGAAGAGGGAGGCCAGGAGGATCGCGCCGGGCTTCAGGAGGTCGGCCTCGAGGGCGCCGCCGGGGCGCTCCATGGGGGCGTTGACCTTCAGGACCAGGTCCGCGTCCCAGGGATCGCCGAGCGTCGCCCCCGCCTGGCGGTAGGCCTCGTCCGGGAAGAAGGCCCGCTCCCCGGCGCCCGGCTCGACGGCCACCTCGGCCCCGGCCTGCACCAGCTTCCGGCAGGACTCGGGGTCCAGCGCGACCCGGTTCTCACCGGGCCGGACCTCGACTGGGACGGCGATCTTCATGGAGCCTCCGCGACTTCCGAATGATACGCGGACTCATGTTCACCGGAAAAGGGGGCGGATCAGGCGACCCAGTCCTCTTTTCGGATTTCCCCGTCGACGCCGACCACCACCACCTTGAGGGGCACCCGGCGCTTCGCCGCCTGGGCCGCCACCTGGGCGCAGCGCAGGAGGCCGCCGCAGCAGGGCACCTCCATGATCATGACGGTGATGGTGTTCACCTGGGCCTCGTCGATGAGGGCCGTGAGCTTGGCGACGTAGGATTCCTGGTTGGTGTCCAGCTTGGGGCAGGCGATGGCCACCTTCTTGCCGGGCAGCCACTTCTGGTTGAAGTCGGGCAGGGCGAAGGCCACGCAGTCGGCGGCCAGGAGCAGGTCGGCCTTGTGGAAGACCGGGTTCATGGGCGAGATGAGGTGCATCTGCACGGGCCAGTGGCTGAGCTGGCTCTGGAGGCCCTCGGCCGGGGCGGGGGCCGCGGCGCGTTCGAGGTTGCGGGGGGCGGAACCGGGACAGCCCATGGGTTTCTCCTTGTACGGGGGGATGGCGACCTGGAGCTCGGCCAGGTAGGCCTCGGCTTCCTTGAGGTAGGCGGTCTGGGCGTGGTGGTGGAGGTGTTTGAGGTGGGCCTTGAGGGTGTTGGGTCCCTTGGGCAGGATGTTGTCGATGGTCTTTCGCTCGTCGTACGGGGCGGCCTCCCGGGTCTCCACCTCGATGGCCCCCTGGGGGCACTCGCCGATGCAGGCCCCGAGCCCGTCGCAGGTGATCTCGCTCACCAGGCGGGCCTTGCCGTCGATGATCTGCAGGGCCCCTTCGGGGCAGCCGTCGGCGCAAAGGCCGCAGCCGTCACACAGGTCCTCGTCGATGCGGATGATCTGGCGTTCCATGGCGTCTCCCGGGGACCAAGCATGACGGGCGCGCGGGAACGGCGCCTTGATCTGGATCAAGACTTATTCGATTTTCACCTGCGCGGCCGTTTTGGGCCGGCGTGGGCGACAGGCGGTGCTCCGCCTGTCCACAACGGAGGCGTGGCTGTCGAGATTTCAGCAAGCCCTGGGACTTCAACTGCAGAATCCATGCTCAGAGGATGGTCCCCTTGAGGATCATGGAGGCCACCTGGAAGTAGATCACCAGCCCCGTGACGTCCACCAGCGTCGCGACGAAGGGGGCCGAGCTCGTCGCCGGGTCGAAGCCGAAGCGGCGCAGCAGGAAGGGCAGCATGCTCCCGGCCAGGGTGCCGAAGAGCACCACCCCGGTCAGGCTCATCCAGACGGTGAGGGCCACCAGGATGTAGTTGTGGCCGTAGTTCGCGAGGCCCATGCGCTGCCAGATCACGATCCGGGTGAAGCCGATCGCGCCCAGGCCGCCGCCCAGGGCGAGCCCTGAAAACAGCTCCCGGCGGAAGACCCGGATCCAGTCCCTCAGCTTGAGCTCCTGCAGGGCCAGGGCCCGGATGATCAGGGAGGTGGCCTGGGACCCGGAATTGCCCCCGGTGCTGATGATCAGCGGCACGAACAGGGCCAGCACCACCGCCTTGGCGATCTCCTTCTCGTAGTGGCCCATGGCCGTCGCCGTGAGCATCTCCCCCAGGAACAGCACCGCCAGCCACCCGCCGCGCTTGCGGACCATGGCCCAGAAGCCGGAATCGGCGTAGGGCATGTCCAGGGCCTCGACGCCGCCCATCTTCTGGATGTCCCGGGTGGCCCGGGCCTCGGCCACGTCCACCACGTCGTCGATGGTGATGATGCCCAGCATCTGCTGGGCCTGGTCCACCACCGGCAGGGCGACCCGGTCGTACTTCTCGAAGGCCTGCAGGACCTCCCCCACGGGCGCGGTGTCGAGCAGGGCCACCAGGCCCGGGTCGGTGATATCGGTGACCAGCATGGCCGGGTCGGCCAGGACCAGTGACCCCAGCCTCAGGTCCTCCACCAGCCTGCCGTCCTCGTCGACGATGTAGATGACATTCAGGGTTTCCTTGCCCCGGCCCGTGGTGCGGATGGCCTCCAGGGCCTCCCGGGCCGTCATGCCGGGCAGGATCGAGGCATACTGCGGCGTCATGTAGCGTCCGGCCGTGTTGTCCTTGTAGCTGAGCAGGGCCAGGCCCTGCTTCAGTTCCGATGCGGGAAGGCGACCGAGCAGTGTGTGCGCGACGGGCAGGGGCAGCTTGGCCAGCAGCTGGGTCCGGTCGTCCGGCGGCAGCGCGCCCACCAGCTGCGCCAGCTGCTCCGGGGCGGTCTTCCTGAGGATTCGACGTTGCTGGAAGGTGGGCAGGTAGGCGAAGATCTCGCCCTGGCGCTTTCCCAGGAGCCGGAGAAGGAGGATCTCCTGGGACGCGCCCACGCCCTCCAGGAGTTCGGCCACGTCCGCGGGGTGCAGCGCATCCAGGGCCCGCCTGAGGCGGTACCAGCGTCCCGCGTCCATGAGCCTGCGGAGCTCCGGGGCGGTCAGGGTGTCCTTTGTCTCCGCCATGTGCTCTCCCTCAATGGGTTTGGAACCATGAAGCCATTCAGGGCCGCCCCTGGCTTATGATGGACGCTGGAGAACCACGTATGGCCAAGCGCACCACCGATCAGCCCGAAATCATCTATTCCATGATGCGGGTGAGCAAATTCTACAACAACAAACCCGTCATCAAGGACATCTCCCTGTCCTACTTCTACGGCGCCAAGATCGGCGTCCTGGGCCTGAACGGCTCGGGCAAGTCCACGGTGCTGCGCATCATGGCGGGCGTGGACCAGGACTTCAACGGCGAGGCGGTGCTGAGCAAAGGCTACACCACCGGCCTCCTGGAGCAGGAGCCCAAGCTCGACGACACCAAGACCGTGCGCGAGATCGTGGAGGAGGGCGCCGCGGTGAAGGTTGCCCTGCTGCGCGAGTACAACGAGATCAGCGAGCTCTTCGGGGAGCCCGACGCGGACATGGATGCCCTCCTGGCCCGCCAGGGCGCGCTGCAGGACCAGATCGACACCCTGGACTGCTGGGACCTGGACGCCCAGCTGGAGCAGGCCATGGACGCCCTGCGCTGCCCGGACCCGGAGACCTCCATCAGCGTCCTCTCCGGGGGCGAGCGAAGGCGGGTGGCCCTGTGCCGGCTCCTCATCCAGCAGCCCGACATCCTGCTCCTGGACGAGCCCACCAACCACCTGGACGCCGAGAGCGTGGCCTGGCTAGAGCTGCACCTGCAGCGCTACGAGGGCACCGTCATCGCCATCACCCACGACCGGTACTTCCTGGACCACGTGGCCGAGTGGATCCTCGAGCTGGACGGCGGCCGGGGCATCCCCTGGAAGGGCAACTACTCCAGCTGGCTGGAGCAGAAGCAGGAGCGCCTGGCCCAGGAGGAGAAGTCCGACAAGGCCCGCCAGAAGACCCTGGAGCGCGAGCTGGAGTGGATCCGCATGTCCCCCAAGGGCCAGCACGCCAAGAGCAAGGCCCGCATCTCCAGCTTCGAGAACCTGCTCAGCCAGGAGAACGTCCAGCGGGAGAAGGACCTGGAGATCTTCATCCCCGCCGGCCCCCGGCTGGGCGACCTGGTGGCCGAGCTCACCGGCGTCAGCAAGGCCTACGGCGAGAAGGTGCTCTTCGAGGACCTCACCTTCGCCATCCCCAGGGGCGGCATCCTGGGCGTCATCGGCGCCAACGGCGCGGGCAAGACCACCCTGTTCCGCATGCTCGCGGGCCAGGAGGCCCCCGACGCCGGCTCCATCCGCATCGGGGAGACCGTGAAGATGGCCGTGGTGGACCAGCTGCGCCAGGGCCTGGACCCCGACAAGAGCGTGTACGAGGCCGTCACCGGCGGCTCCGACATGATCGAGATGGGCGGCAAGCTCGTCAACGGCCGGGCCTGGATGTCCAAGTTCGGCTTCTCGGGCGAGTCCCAGACCAAGAAGGTGCGCGAGCTATCCGGCGGCCAGCAGAACCGCCTGAACCTGGCCCTCACCCTCAAGAGCGGCGCCAACGTGCTGTTCTTCGACGAGCCCACCAACGACCTGGACGTCAACACCATGCGCGCCCTGGAGGAGGCCATCGAGGCCTTCGCGGGTTCGGCCGTGATCATCAGCCACGACCGCTGGTTCCTGGACCGCCTGGCCACCCACATCCTGGCCTTCGAAGGCGACAGCCGGGTGGAGTTCTTCGACGGGAACTACTCCCAGTACGAAGCCTACCGCCGCGAGCAGCTGGGCCTGGACGCGGGGCCGCACCGCATCCACTACCGGAAGCTTACGCGCTAGATTTCGCCGTGCGCGGGGCCGCCCGGTGCGTATGTTCAAGGTTACGAGGAGCCTACCCGTGGCAGCACCCCCCATCCCCTTCCACCATTACCTCCACAGCCCCCTGGGCTGGATCGGCGTTGGGCTGGCGGACGGGGGGAAGATCGGCCGCCTGGAGGTCCTGCCCGAATCCGAGGACACCCTCATCCTCACGCCCCGGAACCGCCGGGAGCCGCGGGTTCTGGATTTCCTCAAGAGCCAGCTGGACGGATACTTCCGCCGGACCCTGCGCACCTTCAACCTGCCCATCCACCTGGCGGGCGATGCCCTGGAACAGCGCGTGTGGGCGGAGACGCTCCTGCTGGGGTTCGGCCAGTGCGTGAGCCTCAAGGTCCTGGCCGAGCGGATGCAAGCAACCGAACAGGCCAACGCCGTCGCCGCCGCCCTGCGGGCCAGCCCCGTGGCCATCCTGGTTCCCACCCACCGGGTGCTGGGCTGGGAGGAGGCCGGCAAGCTGCCGCCCTGGATCCGTTTCCTCAGGAACCTGGAGGACATCGTCCCCGGCGAATCCACCGGCCTCACCGCCGCCTCGCTGCCCACCACGGCCCAGGAACTGGCCCGGGCCACCGCGCAGGCCCCTTCGGTCACGCTGCGGACCCAGGGTAAACGCTAGTTTCGGCCTTTGACGTAGGTCTCCAGCCACTGGTCCTGCTCCCAGAGCATGTGCAGGACGTTCTCCCGGGCGGCGTAGCTGTGCGACTCCAGGGGCAGCAGCACCAGCCGCGCCCTGCCGCCCAGGCCCTTGATGGCCTGGAAGAGGCGTTCGCTCTGCAGGGTGAACGTGCCCGGATTGTTGTCGGCGTCGCCGTGGATGAGGAGGATGGGCGCCTTGATCTGCCCGGCCGCGTCGAAGGGCGACATGGCGTGGTAGACCCCCGGAGCCTGCCAGTAGGTGCGCTCCTCGGCCTGGAAGCCGAAGGGCGTGAGCGTGCGGTTGTAGGCGCCGCTGCGGGCGATGCCGGCGGCGAAGAGATCGGAGTGGGCCAGGAGGTTGGCCACCATGAAGGCGCCGTACGAATGCCCCATGCAGGCCACGCGCCTGCGGTCGCCCACCCCCAGGCGGTCCAGCTCGTCGATGGCCGCCTTGGCGTTGGCCACCAGCTGCTCGATGTAGGTGTCGTTGGGTTCCGCGGCGCCCTGGCCGACGATGGGAAACCTGGCGTTCTCGAGCACCGCGTAGCCGCGCAGGGTCCAGTAGAGCGGCATGGACCAGCGGGGGGCGGAGAAGAGGTTGGGGGATTCCTTCACCTGGCCGGCGTTGGCGGCGTCCTTGAACTCGGTGGGGTAGGCCTCCATGAGCACGGGAAGGCGCCCGTCCCGCGCGGGATCGTAGCCGGCGGGCAGGTGCAGGACGGCGCTGAGGTCCACGCCGTCGGCGCGCTTGTAGTGGAGCGTCGTGCGGGAGACGCCCGCCAGGGCCTTGTAGGGATTCTCGGTGTGCGTGAGGGGCTGCAGGGAGGGCTTCTTCCCGAGGGTGCGCAGGTTCAGGTCGGGGAAGCGCGCGGGTCCCTGGATCTGCGTGAGGAGCCGGGAGGGGTCCAGCACGCGCACGATGTGCTCGTACGTGGTGGCGCCGTCGGCCTGCCAGAGCCGCTCCGCCTTGCCCGTGGCCGGGTCGTAGGCGTCCAGGAAGGGGCGGTTGCCCTTGGGTCCGCAGCCCTCGCCCTCGAGGAAGAGGCGCTTGCGGTCCTGGCTGAAGAGCAGCGTCATGCGGTTGAAGGCGTTGCGGGCGGTGACGAAGTCGCCGGGGTCCCCGTAGGCGTCCTCGGAGGAGCGCTCGAAGAGCAGCCGCCCCGGGCCGCCCCGGGACGGGTCCACCAGGCTCGTGCGGGCGCGGCGGGTCTTCCACCAGCTCTCCACGGCGATGGCGGTGTGATCGTCGCCCCACACGATTTCGTGGAGGCGGTACTTCGCCTGGAAGACCAGGGCGGGCGCGCCCGTGAAGGGCTCGCGGAGCTGGTACGCGTGGTCGCGGAGGGGCACGTCCCGGGAAGGCGCGCCGCCGTCCTGGGCCTCGGTCCACGCCACGGTGGCGGCCTCGTCCTCGCGCCACTGGAACCGCCGGCGCCCCGCCTCGCAGGCGTCGAAGTCCACGGGGATCCGGTCCTGGAGACCCCGTTGCGCCAGGGTGGCCACCGGCGCTCCGGAGGCCGTGACGATGCGCACGGTGGCGGGGAAGCGGCTTTCGGGGAACAGATAGGAGAAGGGCCGCAAGAGCTCGGTCACCAGGAGGAAGGCGCCGCCGGGGGCGGGCAGGATGCCGCGGTAGAGGGCCGGAGGCAGCACGCCGGAGGTCCTGCCCTCCAGGTCCACGCGCTGGATGCGGGTGGTGGCGTAGTAGGCGAAGCGGGCCTCGTCCGCGGGGGAGTGGAGCAGGTCCTGGTAGGTGCGCGAAGGCGCGCGCACGCCGGTGGCCTCCTGGACGGCGGGGCCCAGGGGCAGGGCGGAGCCTTCGGGGCAGGGGTCCAGGGTCGGCCGCACGCGGACGTAGAGCCCCGCGCCGTCCGGGCTCCACGCGAAGGGCGCACCCAGCACCGCGCTCAGCACGGGTTCCGTGAGGCGCCGGGCCCGGCCCGTCGTGGTGTCCACGGTCCAGAGCGCCAGGCCCGCGGCCTGGACCTCCACCAGGGCCAGGTGGGCGCCGGTGGGGGAGAACGCGGGATGCTCGAAGCGCAGGTCCGCCGGCAGGCCCGTGACGGGAATGGCCCTGCCCGTGGCCACCTCGCGCAGCTCCAGGCCGCGCAGGGTCCTTGTGCGCGACAGGTTGTGGGTGCGGGGATTGATGCGGAGTCCCGCCAGTCGCAGTTCGGGCTGGGCGAGGTCCTCGAGAGTCAGCAGGGCGGGGCGCTTGACCAGGGCCAGCACCCGGGCCCGGGGATCCACCAGGGCCGAGGGCGGCGTCTCCACGTCCACCAGATCCTGGATCACCTTGGGGGGCGTGCGGAAGGCGAGGGGAGCCTGGGCCGAGGCGGGAAGGAGGGCCGCCAGGGCCAGGACGAGCCGGATCGAGGTCATGGGTGCTCCGGGGGCAAGGCTCCACTGTCCCATCGGCGGCCCTGGAAAGCCAGCACCCGCTGCTCCTGCGGCGAACCCATGCCCTTGATGAGGAAACCCGGTTTCCCCCGCACCCCGGTCAGGGCAGATCCCCCTCCACCCGCCAGATGGGCAGCTCCGCACCCTGGGCCGGGACGGGAATGAGGCCGTTCTCCACCGCGCCGTCGTCGCTCCCGGGCTCGCACAGGTAGACCGCGATGGCGCCCATGGGCTGGTCCGTGCGCACCAGGACGGAGCCGGCCGGGGCGATGCGGGCGGTCCGGCGCCAGGACACGGACAGCTCGCCCACCTTGGCGGCCTCCAGGATGGCCCGGCCGGTCTGGGCGCCCAGGCCCTCCACGGTGGGCACGTCCACGTCGTAGGTGCCCGAGGGCGTCTCCACGGCGAGACCGTGGCCCTTGAGCGCCTCGCCCACGCCGGCGGGCACCAGGTAGGCCCGGGGCCGCGGCACCACGAGGCTGCCCACGAAGCGGGACAGGTGGGGCAGGACGATGGAGCTGGGCTCGCCCTCCAGGGTGCGGGGGGTGCGGGTGAGGATGGTGACGGGGGCCTTGGCGCGTTCGAGGCGGTAGCGCACGGCGATGCGGTCCCTGGGGGCGCGGCAGGAGGCCACGGTCTGCACCACGTCGTCCCGGTGGGCGGCCACGAAGCGCAGGGTCTCGAGCATGAAGGCGTAGGCGGTGCGCACCCGCTCCTCGAAGGTGATGTAGGAGTAGCACTCCAGCAGGAGGTCCATGCGGCTGGTGAGGCCCCGGTAGTTGCTGCCGAAGCGGGGGTGGTGGGGGTAGGTCATCCAGCCTTCGCGCACCGGGGAGCGCGGATCGGCGTCGCCGTCGGCGTCCAGCACCCGCTCGTCCTCCACGAAGTTGCCGTACCAGCCCGCGTCCAGGCCGTGGTTGGCCTTGAGGGCGGCGGTGACCGGGGGCAGGAGGACCTCGCGCATGTAGTCGATGGGTTCGGCGCGGCCGCTCTCGATGGTGTGGGGGATGTCGTAGGTCATGGAGAAGCGGTGCACGGACCCGTTGGTGGCGTGGTTGTCGATGGTGAGGTCCGGTTCCCATTCCTGGCACACCCGGGTCTGGAGCAGGCGCATCTCCAGGGTCTCCTGGCGCATGTAGTCGCGGTTGAGGTTGATGCCCGAGCCGTTCACCCGGGTGCCCACGCCGTTGTCGGGGCCCAGCTGCCCGGTGAGCTTGGGGAGGTGCAGCCTGCGGTTCCCCGGCTCGATGGCGTCGTTGCCGTCGGGGTTGAAGAGCGGCGCCACGACGAGCGTGACTTCCGCCAGCAGGTCTCCGCCGTGCGTTCCGTCCAGCAGGTCCCGGACCAGCATCAGGCAGCCCTCCTTGCCCTCCACCTCGCCCGCGTGGATCCCGCTGATCACAAGCACCACCGGCAGCCCCAGGGCCCGGGCCTCCATGGGCGTCGTGACGGCGTGGGACGAGAGCACCAGCAGCGGCAGCTCGCGCCCCTGGGGGCTGGCCCCGAAGGAGGTCACGTGAAGCCGCCGGTCCCCCCGGGCCGAGAGCCCCGCGATGAAGGCCATGACGTCGGCGTGGCGGGAGGTCTCCTCGTAGCGGGTTGCTTCGGCGCGGGTGAGCAGCGGCATGGGTGACTCCGGAGGGTGTGGCATTGTCCTCCGCCCGGAGGCCCCTGTCCATATGGGGAATCATGAGGAAAAAACAGCCTTCAGCCTCCCCCCCTGTCCAGCCAGGCCACGGCCCTCCACGCCAGCCAGCTCCCCATCGCCCGCCCCGAGCTCGACGCCAGCTTCTGCACCGCGACCCGGGGAAAGATGGCCCTGGGAAACGCGCAGGCATAGAACCGGATCGTGGACGCCATGTAGGACAGCGCCGAGGTCAGGCCCAGGCCCGCCAGCAGGGTCAGGCACGCGCCCGGTCCGCAGCGGGGGAAGGCCACCAGGAGTCCCAGGAGCGCGACGCTCCCCCCCAGGCCCACGGCGTACGAGCTCCGGTCCCCCAGCGGTCCAAGGCCGTTCCTGAACGCGAGGGTGCCGAAGGCGTGGGCGTAGGCCTCGACGGCCAGCAGCACCCCGATCCACTCCTTGGGCAGGGAGCACGCCTGGGAAAGGCGGTAGGGGATCAGGGCGTTGGCCAGGTTGATCACCGTGAAATTGAGGGCGATCAGGCCCATGCCGGCCAGGGCGGCCAGGGGGGGCCCCTCCTCCAGGGGCGCCGCGGGGTCGGGGGGATCCGGGTCTGCCCAGGCCAGGGCGATGGCCGCGGACAGGGCGACGATGGCCACGCCGGCCAGGGCCACCAGCACCCGCGCGGGCACCGCCGCCCGGGGGGTGCCCGCCACGGCCCCCCCCACCAGGAAGCCCGAACCCACGCCCAGGGCCTTGGTGAAGCTGAACCAGGAGATCCGGCTGCGCAGCTCGGGGGGATGGCTGGACCGCACCGCCATGCGCATGGCGGCCACCTCGGTGCCGGCCATGCCCACGCCCAGGGCCAGGGCGAAGGCCCCGTAGACCCAGGGCGGGGCCGCCAGGCGCAGGCCGAAGAGGCCGAGCAGGAGGACCCCGCACAGGGCGTCCGACACCCAGGCCAGCGTGAGGACCTTGGGCACGGCCGCGGGCCGGTAGATCACCCAGGCCACCACCAGGATCGCGCCCAGCCCCAGCAGGGGGGTGCTCTTCAGGATGGCGGCGTTGCGGTGCCAGAGGAGCGGGGCGGTGGCCACGAAGAAGATGTTCGCGAACCGCAGGAGCAGGGTTAGGACGTTGACGGAGGGCATGGCGGCACGATTCAGGCTCGAGCCTCACCGATGGCACCGGGGGCCCCAAGGTTCCCCTGGGGTAGAATCGGGGCATGTGCGGCCGCTACGCCCTCTCCTCCCCCATCGAGTCCCTGGAAGCCCAGTTCGAGGCCGAGGCCCAGGCGCTGCTCCAGCCGCGGTACAACATCGCCCCCACCACGCCGGTGCCGGTGGTGCGCAACGGCGCCGCGGGCCGGGTCATCGTCCTGCAGCAGTGGGGGCTGATCCCCGCCTGGTCGAAAGACCCCTCCATGGGCGCGCGCATGGCCAACGCCCGGGCCGAGACCGTGGCGGACAAGCCCAGCTTCCGCGCGCCCTTCAAGCGCAGCCGCTGCATCGTCCCCGCCGACGCCTTCTACGAGTGGCGCGCCGGAACCCCCAGGCAGCCCTTCGCCATCCGCGCCGCCGGGGGCGGCCTGCTGGCCTTCGCGGGCCTGTGGGACCGCTGGGAAGGGCCGTCGGGGGTCCTGGAGACCTGCACCATCATCACCACCACCGCCAACGGGGCCATGGCCCCCATCCACGACCGCATGCCGGTGATCCTGGCGCGGGAGGACTACGGCCGGTGGCTGGACGAGGGGGGGACGGCGCTGCTGCGCCCGTGCCCCGACGCCTGGCTCGAGGTGCGCCCCGTGGGGCCCCGGGTGGGCAACGTGCGCAACGACGACCCCTCCCTCCTGGAGCCCCTGGATGCCTAGCCACCCGCGCGAATGGATCTACATCGGCCTCATCGTGGCCGCCCTCTTCGGCCTCCACGGGATCCGCCGGATCTTCTGGGTGTTTTCGCTGCTGGTGCTGCCGGGGACCTTCGCCCACGAGGCCCTCCACTACGTCTTCGGCATCCTCCTCAACGGCGGGCCGGTGGGCTTCAACCTCCTGCCCCGGCGGGAGGGGACGGGATGGGCCATGGGCTCGGTGAGCTTCACCCACATAAGGTGGTACAACGCCTTCTTCATCGGCATGGCCCCGCTGCTCCTGCTGCCTGCGGCCTACGCCCTGGTGGTCTGGCGGCTGCGGGGCGTGCCGGTGTTCGGGTGGCGGGAGGCGCTGGCCGTGTACGTCATCGCAAACCTCATCTATGCGGCGCTGCCGTCCTGGCAGGACGTGCGGATCGCGGCGCGGTCCCCCATCGGCTGGCTCCTGCTGGCGGCGGGGCTCGGCTGGGGCTGGCACGCGCTGCAGGTGGGGGCGCCGCCGGTCCAGGCCCAGGCCAGATAGCGGAACCGCGAGAGCGGACGGCGCATCCATGGAATCCCGCGCCCGCGGGCCTTTCCTTGGATTCACCATGAAAGACCTTCAAATGTGGAACCTGGTGGAGTCGACCCTCGGCATGTCCTCCGTGCCGGGCTGGGAGGTGCTCCAGGAGCAGGACCTCCTGCTCCTGAAGTCCCCGGCGCGCAGGCCCCTCCTCAACCTCGCCTGGGGCCCGGTGACGGCGCGGTCCCTCGAGGTGTGCGAGGCCTTCTTCGCGGGCCGGCCCTGGAGCTGGATGCTCAAGGAGGGCCAGGAGCCGGCCCGGCTCCTGGAGGCGGGCTTCCACGCCACGGAACCCTCCAGGGAGATGGTGCTGGACCTGTCCAGCGCCGGCTTCGACGCCCCGGCCCCCTCCATCCGGGTGCAGCCCGTGGCCTCGGCCCGCGCCATGCGTGCCTGGACGGAGATCCTGGGGGAGGCCTTCGACACGCCCCCGGCCGACCTGGAGGAATTCTTCGGGCCCCTGGTGAAGACCCCCGGCCACGTCCCCTTCCTGGCCACCTGGCGGGGCCTGCCCGCGGCCACGGCCGGCGTCTTCCTGGGGGCCACGGGCGCGGGGATCTACGCCGTGGCCACCCGGCCTCCCTTCCGCCGCAAGGGCCTGGGCAGGGCCCTGGTGCATGCCTGCCTGCGCGAGGCGCGCCGGGCGGAACTGCGCAGGGCGGTGCTGTACGCCTCGGTGATGGGGCTGGGGCTCTACGAGAAGGCCGGGTTCCGGACGGAGCAGGCCTTCAGCGAATACTGCACGCCGGGGTATCCCCATTGACGGATGTCTCCCGAAAGGCATCCTTGTCCTACCGCGGTAATGGCTTACCATCCAGTGCGCCGCGGCGGACGGCTGCCAGCGGAACGGCGGCGCCTTGTGGGTTCCGCAGGTCGTCCTCGTGGAGACCGTGTGGGTCCTGTCCACGTCCTGCCGCCGCACCCGCAAGGAGATCCTGGGCGTCCTCGAGGCGCTCCTGGGCAACGCCGACCTCCACCTCCAGGACGAGGCCATCGTCAGCGCCGCGGTGGCGTCGTTCAAGGCCTCCAAGGCGGACTTCTCCGACTGCCTCGCGCTGGAGACCGCCAGGGCAAACGGCCACGTGCCATGGGCGGCCTTCGACGGGAACCTCCTGAAACTGCCGGACACGACCCAGCCGAAGGCTCCCGCGCACTGACACGTGTAGCATTTCAGTCCAGTGCCGACCCGTACCGTTCCCCTCATCCGGGAGGAGGTGCGTTCACTCCGGGCGGGAGCCTCACTTTGTTTATCATTTCTCGGCGATCCTAGGCTTCTCGGCGCCTCGGCGAAAGGCTTTTTGCTGAATCTGCCTCAAGGATTGGGCCATGAGTGAACAGTCCAGCAAGGTGTGGAAAAGGACTTATCGCCGAGGCGCCGAGGAGCCGAGGATCGCCGAGAAAAGCAAAAGCAGGATCGCCCCACATCAGGTAATCAGAACCCCGGCGAGGGACGGAATTGTGAAAGATCTTTCTGACGGCCTACGGTCAGTGATCCATCACCACAGGCTTCTTCCCCGCCATGGTCCTGCGCATCAGGAAGATCAGCGGCAGCAGCGCGAAGCACAGGATCCCCATGATCCAGAACGCGTCCGAGAACGCCATCATCGCCGCCTGCCGCTGGAGCAGGCCGTAGGCCATGCCCTGCGCCTGGTGCGCGGCGTCGGGGCCCGAGGAACCCTTGGCCACCAGCACGTGGCTGGCGCTGTTCAGGAAGCCCTGGTAGGCCAGGCTGGCGGGGTGGAGGTTGGCCACGAGGCTGGCCTGGTGCACCTGGCTGCGCCGCGAGAGGATCGTGCTCACCAGGGCGATGCCCGTGGACCCGCCGATGTTGCGCACGAGGTTCATCATGCCGGTGGCGTAGCTGGTCTTTTCCAGGGGGACGTTCTGGAAGGCGGTGACGTTCATGGGCACGAAGAGGAACGCCAGGCCGAAGCTCTGGAGGCACCGGGAATACATGGCGGTGTCGAAGGGCACCTGCAGGTTGAACCGCGACATCCACAGGAGCCCGGCGCCGCAGGTGGTGAAGCCCGCGGCGATGAGGATCCGGGTGTCGAACTTGCGCAGCAGCATGGCCACCACCGGCATCATCAGGAGGATCACCACCCCGCCGGGGCTGAGGATCCAGCCGCTGAGGCTGGCGGTGTAGCCCAAAAGGGTCTGCAGGAAGATGGGCAGGAGCGCCAGGCTGCCGTAGAGCACGAAGCCCAGCACGAAGAGCATCACGGTGGACACCGCGAAGTTGCGGTCCTTGAGCAGGCGCAGGTCCAGGATGGGGTGGTCCTTCCTGAGAAGGTAGAACACGACGCCCACCAGGCACACCACGGCCAGCACGGCGCAGACGAGGATGAGGTTCGAGGCGAACCAGTCCCGCCGCTGGCCTTCGTCCAGGACGATCTCCAGCGCCGCCAGGCCCAGGGTGAGGATGCCGATGCCCAGGTAGTCGACCTTGAAGCCTTCCTTGATCGACATGCGCTTGAGGGTCGGGGGATCGTGCACCATCCGGTAGGTGAGGAACAGCGACAGGATGCCCACCGGGATGTTGATGAGAAAGATCCAGTGCCAGCTGTAGTTGTCGGTGATCCATCCGCCCAGCACGGGTCCGACGATGGGGGCCAGCACCACGCCCATGCCGTACAGGGCCATGGCCGCGCCCCGCTTCTCGTGGGGGAAGCTCTCCACCAGGATGGCCTGGGACGTGGGCTGCAGGGCGCCGCCGCCCAGGCCCTGCATGATGCGGAAAAAGATCAGCCAGGGCAGGCTGGGCGCGAGGCCGCAGAGCATGCTGGAGACCGTGAAGATCCCCACGCAGGTCATGTAGAAGCGCTTGCGCCCGAAGAGCCCGCCCAGGTAGCCGCCCAGGGGCAGCACCACGGCGTTGGCCACCAGGTACGAGGTGAGCACCCAGGTGGCCTCGTCCACCGTGGCCGAGAGGTTGCCCGCGATGTGGGGCAGGGCCACGTTGGCCACGGAGGTGTCCAGCACTTCCATGAAGGTGGCGATCATCACCACGAGGGCGATGAGCCACGGGTTTACGGCCCGGTGCCGCGTTTCCGTCGTCATGTGCGGGGCCTCAGCGGGTGAGGATGGTGGCGTCGACGTTCATGCCGGGGCGCAGCGTGACGTTGGCGGCGTCCTTGGCGTCCAGCTTGATCTTCACGGGGATGCGCTGGACGACCTTGACGAAGTTGCCCACGGCGTTCTCGGGGGGCAGCAGGGACAGGCGGGATCCCGTGGAGGCGGCGATGGAATCCACGGTCCCGTGGAGGACGATGCCGTTCATGTCCACCGTGACCTCGGCCTCCATGCCGGCGCGGACCTTGCGCAGCTGGGTCTCCTTGAAGTTGGCGGTGATCCAGGTCTGGTGCAGCGGCACGAGGGTGAGCAGCCCCTGGCCGGGCTGGATGATCTGGCCCAGCTCCACGGACTTGCGGGTGACCACGCCGTCCACGGGGGCGGTGATGCGGGTGTAGGAGAGCTGGAGCTCCAGGGCTTCCAGGTTCGCCTTGGCGGCGAGGATGCCGGCCTTGGCCTGGACGGTCCTGGCCTCCTGGGCGCCCAGCCCGGCGCGGCGGATGTCGGACTCCTGGCGGACGCTGGCGAGGCGGCGCTCCGCGGCCTTGTACTGGCTGTCGGCCACCTCGAAGCGGTTCCTGTAGGCGTCGAAGGCCTGGGCGGAGATCTCCTGGCGCTCGGCCAGGGGACGGGTGCGCTCCAGGTCGGCCTTGGCCGTGGCCAGGGTGGAACGGCTCGCCTCCAGGTTGGCCTCGGCCACCTGCAGGTCCGAGCTGCGGGCCTGGTCGTACGAACTGCGCGCCTTGTCGGTGTCGGCGTGGGACGAGACCACCTGGGCCTCGGCCTGGGCGAGGGCGGCCCGGGCCTGGTCCACGCGGGCCTGCAGGTCCCGGGCGTCCAGCTGCACCAGGACGTCCCCGGCCTTCACGGCCTGGTTGTCCTCCACCAGGACCTTCTCCACGCTGCCGTTGACCTTGCAGGAGACGGGCACGAGGTGGCCGTCGACCTGGGCGTCGTCGGTGGAGACGCGGTCCCGGTAGTGCCACCCCATGCCGCCGGCCACCAGCACGGCGAGGACGCCGGCGGTCATGAGCGCCATGCGGGTGCGGTCCTTCTTGGGGGTCTGTTCGGTCGTCTCGCTCATTATCGGCTCCGTTTTCCGGCGAAGAGGGGTTCCAGCTGGCCCATGGCCTTGGCCAGGTCCGCGCGGGACTGGTTCAGGCGCCAAAGGGCGTTGATGCGGTTGTCTTCCGCCCGGGCCAGCTCGTCCTGGGCGTTGATGACCTCGATGTTGTTGCTCACGCCGGCTTCGAAGCGGTGGCGGGACTGGACCAGGGCCTCCTGGGCCAGGCCCACGGCCTGGGTGGCGACGTCCACCTCGCTGCGGGCCGAGTCCATCTCGGCCTGGGCCACCTGGACCTCGAGGCCGACCTGGGCCCGGATCTCCTTGCGCTCCTCGGCGACCCGGTCCAGCTCGAGCTTGGCCTTGGCGGTCTGGGCGGAGATCCTGCCGCCGGTGAACAGCGGCACCTTGACCCCCAGGCCCACGGTGTAGGTGGGCACCCAGGGCTGGCTGGGGGACAGGCCCATGGACGCGTAGGACCCCGTGACCACCAGGGAGGGCAGGCGCAGGCTGCGGGCCGAATCGCGAAGGCTCATGGCGGCCTGCTCCCGGGCGTCCAGGGCCGCCACCTCGGGCCGCTGGGCGAGGCCCTGGCCGTAGGCCTCCTGGAAGGTGAAGGCCGCGGCTTCGGGAGCCGTGAGGGGATCCGTGAGCACGATGTTCGTGGAGGGCTCCAGGTCCAGGAGCTTGACCAGCCCGAACTGGGCGGTGCGGACCTGGGTCTGGGCCTGGATGAGCCGCTGGCGCTCGTTCTGCACCTGCACCTGGGCCCGGAGGGTGTCCAGCTTCGTGCCCAGCCCGTTCTTCTGCTGGTCCTCGGCGAGCTTCTCCAGGGCGCCGGCCAGCTCCACCCGGCTCCGGGCGGCCTTCACGGATTCCGCGGCCCGCTGGGTGCGCAGGTACTGGCCCACCACCAGGGCGGCGATGCCCTCCCGCGCCACCCGGGACTGGGCCTTCGCGGAGGCCTCGCCGTGGCGGCTGGCCGTCCAGCGCTGGTAGAGGCTCAGGTCGAACAGCGGGGCCTCGGCGCGGATGCCCACCTGGCCCGCGTTGAAGGGCCCCACCACGTCGGGTCCGCCCGGGCTGGGGATGCCCAGGAAGGAGTCCAGGTTCTGCTTGGTGCGGCTGTAGGCCGCCACCCCTTCGACGGAAGGCATCAGGGCCGACGCCGCCAGGCGCCGGTCGTCCTGGCTCTGGGCGATGTTGAGGAGCGACTTGTGGATCTCGGGGTTGCGGGTGAGGGCCTGGTCCAGGGCCTGGGCCAGGCTCAGGGGCACGGCGGGCTCGGCGGCGGCCAGGGCCCCGGCGGCGGCCAGCCCCAGCAGGGGCAGCCACAGGAAGCGCACGCCCGCGGCGCCCAGTTCCCCGCCGTTCAGGATGGACTGGATGATGGGGCCCACGTAGCAGCCCGAGCCCACCAGCCCGGCGCCTTCGCCGTGGATGCGGGCCAGCAGCTCGCGGCCGGCCTCGTCGATGAAGGCCACGCCCTGCATGTCCAGCACCGCCCTGGCGGGATCGGTGCGCCCCTGCCAGCTGCTCCAGGCCTGGGCCAGTTCGGCCACCCATGGGCCGGCCAACTTGCCTTCCAGAACCAGGGTGAGTCCGGTGTCCTGGTCCCTGGGTGTGATTCGAAGCATGGAAACCTCCGTCCGTTCAGACGGTTGCCGGATTTATGCCGAAAGGTAACATTCAAATATATCAATAAAAAGATTCCACCTGCCGACGAAGTGCCGAAAATAAGTGCCGATATATCGGCACACTGCCCATATATCGGCACTCTTCAGATGCCCAGCTTGCGCATGCGGCTCTGCAGGGTGGTGCGCTTCATGCCCAGGCGCGCCGCGGCGCCGTCCGGGCCTCCCACCTTGCCGTGGCAGGCCTCGAGGATCTTGAGGATGTGGGCGCGGTCGGCCTCCTCCAGCGTCGCGGCCGGGGCCGGGGCCGGCCGGGCCGTCTCCAGCTCGGAGAAGGGGATCTCCAGCTCCCTGCCGCGGCTGAGGATGACGGAGCGCTCGATGAAGTTCTCCAGCTCCCGGATGTTGCCGGGCCAGTCCCAGGCCACCAGCTTCTCCAGGGCCCGGGTGGGGATGGACTCGATGGGGCGGTGCATGCGCTGGGCGAACTTCTGGGTGAAGTACCGCACCAGGGTGGGGATGTCCTCCTTGCGCTCGCGCAGGGGCGGGACGCGGATGGGGAAGACGTTGAGGCGGTAGAAGAGGTCCGCGCGGAATTCCCGGGACTCCACCATGGCCGTCAGGTCGCGGTTGGTGGCCGCGATGAGGCGCAGGTCCACCTTGCGGGGCCGGGTTCCCCCCACCCGCTCGAACTCGCGCTCCTGGAGGGCCCGGAGCAGCTTGGGCTGGAGCTCCAGGGGGAGGTCGCCGATCTCGTCCAGGAAGAGCGTGCCCTGGTGGGCCAGCTCCAGGCGCCCGGTCTTCTGCGCGATGGCGCCGGTGAAGGCCCCCTTCTCGTGGCCGAACAGCTCGCTCTCCACCAGGCCCGCCGGGATGGACGCGCAGTTGATCTGCACGAAGCCCCGCTCGGCCCGCGGACTCAGGGAGTGGATGGCCCGGGCCATGAGCTCCTTGCCCGTGCCCGTCTCGCCCAGCAGCAGCACCGTGGCGTCCGACGGGGCCACCGTCTCCACCTGGCGCAGCACCTTCTGGAGGGAGGGGCTGCGTCCCACGATCTCCATGCCGAAGTCCTTGTCCATCTCCTCCTGCAGGTAGAGGTTCTCCTGGGCCAGCTGGTCCCGGAGGGTCTGGATCTCCTCGTAGGCGAAGGCGTTGTCCAGGGCGACGGCCACCTGGGCCGTCACCCGGCCCAGCAGGTCCACCGTGGCCTCCGGGAAGGCGTCCCCCCTGCGGCTCAGGAAGGAGAGCACGCCCATCACCCGGCTGCGGGACACCAGCGGGATGCAGCACATGGTGGCCAGGCCCTCGCCCTTCACCAGCACCTGGGGGATGGGCCCCTCGAAGGCGTCCAGCTCGGCCCGGGTGAACACCAGCGCCCGGCGCAGGTCCATGGCCCGCTGGCTGGGCCCGTTCCTGACGGTGAAGACCTGGTTCTCCTGCATGTGGCCGCGGTTGGTGGGGTAGTCCAGGAACCGGAGGAGGGGTTCGGCCTCGTGCTGGACGAGCACCAGCGCGATGCCGTCGAAGGAGAAGCGCTCGCGCAGGCTCCTGGAGATGGCCTGGAAGAGGTCCCGGGGATCGCGGTGCTCCACCAGCTCGTTGGTGATCTGGAGCAGGATGCGCTGCTGGTCGCGCTCCAGCGTGAGGCTCGCGTTGAGCTCGTCCATCTGGCGCAGGCGCAGGATCTTCACCGTGAAGGAGGCCACGAACTTCGCGAGGTGGACCAGGTAGGCCGGCCCCGCCTCCCGGAACGCGGCCGGCGCGCGGCTGGACAGGGCCAGGCCCCCCACGAGCTGCTCCGGAGTGCGCAGCGGCAGGAGGACGAAGGACCTGAAGCCGCGGTCCCGCAGGGCCTTCCCCGATCCGCCTCCGGTCCCGTCCGGATCCCAGAGATCCGTCTGGAGGTTGCGCGTGAGTTCCACCAGGTCGGGCATCGGCTCCACCCGGGCGAGGAAGCCGTCCTGTCCCAGCTCCGCCGCCCAGGCGGTCTCGGGCCGGTCCTCCCCGGGGTCCCCCAGCCACAGCGCCATGCGGTGGACGGGCAGGGACTTCTGCAGCACCCGGAACAGGGCCGGCCCCAGCGTGCCCAGGTCCCTGCACGGACCCAGTTCCGCGGCCGCGTCCAGGAGCTGGGCGAGCCTCGGGGGATCCATGTCCCGGAAGGTCCGGGCGGGGGCGTTCACGTTCACCCGAGGATCATACCAGCCCGCCGGGAGCGGCACCGGAACCCCGCGGCGGGTCCCGGCACACCTGCTCTGTGGCCGGACCCGAGCCCGGGAGGCCGCGAACGCAACCTTTGCCGTGGAGACACCATGTCGCTCCGTCCGCGTATGCTCCTTCTCGCGCCGTTCCTGGCCGCGGCGCCCCTGGCGGCGGCCGAGGCCTCCTTCGGCGGCCAGATCCACCTCGCCAAGCCGCTGGGCGCCTTCTCCGACTCCGGGCGCCTGGACAACAGGCTGGGATTCGGTCTGGGGATCCAGGCCCCCGTCGACTTCGGCGCCGGCCACATTCTGAGGCCCAAGCTCGACTACCTGGCCTTCAGCCGTGGCGGCGGGGACCGCCGCTACAAGGCCGACTCCCTGCTGCTCATGGCCGACTACACCTACTTCGTGGCGGAGGAGGCGGAAGGCGGATACCTCATCGCGGGGCTGGGCTTCCACTCAACCCGCCTGGACGCGGCGAAGACCTTCGGTCCCGTCACGGCCAGGGGCAGGAAGACCCACAACGGGCTGGCCTACAACGTGGGGCTGGGTTACGCCTTCAACAGGAACGTCGGGATGGAGGTGAAGTACCTGGGCATGGACATGGGGGAGCTGGGCTACAACCTTCCGGGCGCCTACGACGCCGGGTTCATGGCGAACGCCATTGTCGGGACCCTGAGCTTCAGGTTCTAGGGGCAATACGGGCGGCACGGCATGGCCGAACGACGAGAAACACCCCCGGATGGACAGGGATTGGCGAACGCCATCCCCTTCATCCTGCACATCTGCGTCCATCCCTGTTCCGCAGGGCCGATGCCGGGATGGGTCGACTTTGAAAGTAAATAGGGCTCAGACCCATCCCTGCGCTGGCCCTGCGTAACGGGTTGAATTGGATTTTCGCGAAAGGGCAGGATAAAGACTGGGTGGTCAAAGCCTGAGCCGGATGAACAGACATGGCTTTGGGTTGGCCGACACGCCCTGCGCCTTAAGGGGCGCCGGGTCGGGGTGGAAGTCAAACCGGACATCGCCTTCGAGGGCCCGCGGGCCCCGAAGCATACCGGATCGACCTTCTGGCGGGGGATGCGATAATACCGCCTGACCCCCATGGCCAAACTCCTCTCGATCTTCCAGGACTTCACCCTCCTCAAGCAGAAGGCGACCCAGCTGGTCTTCGACTGCTTCGACGAGCTGGCCGAGGGCTGCCTGGTCGTGGACAAGGACGTCCGGGTCGTCATGATCAGCGAGCGGTACGCGGCCAACCTGGGCGTGGACCCCGCCGCGGTCCTGGGACAGGAGATCGAGACCTTCCTGCCCAACAGCCTCATGCGCCAGGTGGTGGAGACGGGAAAGCCCATCCTCCTTGAGATCTTCGAGGCCCAGGAGCACGCCATGGTCGTCTCCCGCATGCCCATCCGGGACGAGGACGGATCGGTCGCCGGGGCCATGGCCTTCGCGCTCTACAGCGACCTGGAGCCCCTCAAGCCCTTCAACGACCGCCTGAACCACCTCCAGACGGAACTGGCCCACGCCCACAAGAAGCTCGCGGAGGCCCGGCGCTCCCGGTTCACCTTCTCCTCCTTCATCGGCACCAGCCCCGGGACCATGGAGACCAAGCGCCTGGCCCGGCGCGCCGCGTTCCTGAAGGCCCCGGTGCTCCTGCGGGGGGAGACGGGCACGGGCAAGGAACTTCTGGCCCACGCCATCCACGCCGGAGGCCCCAGGGCCGAGGGCCCCTTCGTCACGGTGAACGTCGCCGCCATCCCGGACACCCTGCTGGAGGCCGAGTTCTTCGGCGTGGCTCCGGGCGCCTATACCGGCGCGGACCGCAAGCCCCGGGCGGGGAAGTTCGAGCTTGCCCACGGCGGCACCCTCTTCCTCGACGAGATCGGCGACATGCCCCTGGCCCTCCAGGGCAAGCTGCTGCGGGTCCTCCAGGACCAGGAATTCGAGCCCCTGGGCTCCAACCGCGTCGTCCGCGTGGACGTGCGCATCATGGCCGCCACCAACCGCGACCTCGCGGCCATGGTCAAGGCCGGGACCTTCCGCAAGGACCTCTTCTACCGCCTGGACGTGCTGAGCATCCCCGTTCCGCCCCTCCGCGAGCGCATGGGGGATCTGGAGACCCTGTGCGAGCACCTCCTCGAAAAGATCGGCCACAAGAACGGCACCCTCTGCCAGGAACTGAGCCCCGCCGCCATGGAGCTTCTGGAACGCCATGCCTGGCCCGGCAACGTGCGGGAACTGGAGAACGTCCTGGAAAGGGCCATGCTGAACACCGATGCCCACACCCTGGAGCCGTCGGATTTCCAGGAGCTCGGGGGGGAACCGGCCGCCGGAGCCTCGACCCTGGCCGGCGCCGCCTTTGAGGCCGAACGCCGCGCCCTGGAAGCGGCCCTGGAGGCCTGCCACGGCAACGTCGCCCAGGCCGCCCGGAGGCTGGGGATCGGGAGGACCACCTTCTACAGGCGGCTGAACGCGTTCAGGCGGTAGCGTCGGGCCACATGTCGCTCATGTAGCGCTGCAGGAGCCCCACGGAATCGAGCTCCTCGCCGTCGTCCATGACGGGCAGGTTCTGGCCCCAGCCCCGGAGGGCCTCCACCTCGTCCACGGCCGCGGCGTGCTCCAGGATCGCCTTGGCCTCGGTCTGGACGTTCCAGCCGTGCAGGGTCGCGCGGATCCGCAGGCAATCGATGGATTCTTCCTTCACATCCTGGATGAGCAGCTGGGTCATGGTCACCTCCGCATGGAACTCGAGCTCCTGTGAGCATCGGGTGTGCCAATTGGTTAAGCCGTTTATTAAGATCAATAGCATTCATCCAGATCGTCCCGATGTTCCGGCCGCGGAACGGTCCCGGCCCCCCTCCGGAGGCTGGATCCTCGCCGCGGCGGCCGGGTCCCGGGTCCGGATCCCCGGCGCGGCACATGTTCCATTTCCAGGACGGCCCGGATTGCTGCATCATGGTTTGAGGTAATTGGAGATTTCATGATGCGTGGATCCTGGCCGTTCCTGGGTATCTGTTTTTCTGCCATGGCGCTGGTGGCGTCGGATCCGGCCCTGCTGCCGCTGGTGAACGCCGGCTTCGAGCAGCAGAAGGACTCGCAGGTCGCTGGCTGGACGCTGGCCAAGGCCAACGGGGCGACCGTCTCCGTCGGGCTGGGACACAAGGCGGGGTTCCGCAGCCTCCGGCTCGAGAACCCTGCCGGGGGCGCCGAGTCCACCGTGGTCTCCGAGCCGGTCAAGCTGGAGGTGGGCCGTCTCTACCGGCTCAGCGCGTTCATCCGCACCAAGGGCGTGCACCCCGATCCCACGGCCCGCTACCCCACGGCCCTCGGGGCCTGCGTCTCCATGAAGAGCTTCCCCTTCACCAACGCCTCGCCGACGGTGGCGGGGGACGGCTCCCAGCGCGTCTCGGTGGCCTTTTTCGCCACGACCGCCAACGACCGGGTCCAGCTGCACCTGGGCCGCAACGGGAAGACCGCGGGCGCGGCCTGGTTCGACGACCTCAGGCTGGAGCAGGTGGACGACATCGGCGCGATCATCCCCACGGAGACGGTGCGCTGGGCCGGAAAGGGCTTCCGCTACGACGACGGCGGCTGGATCGTCCTGCACATCGAGGGCGAGCCCTACGACCGGGGCGTCCAGTACGGCCAGCTGGTGGCTTCCGAGCTGGCGCTGTTCGTGGACAAGCTGGCCATCCTGCAGGACAAGGCCGACCCCGTCCGGGGCTGGGACCGCCAGCGGACCCTGGCGGACGCCCTCATGCTGCGCAAGTACGAGCCGGAGTTCCTGGAGGAGATGAAGGGCATCGCCGACGGCGCGGCCAAGGCCGGCGCGAAGTTCCGCGGCCGGGCCCTGGACGTGCTGGACGTGGTCACCGCCAATTCCGACATCGACCTGGGCGAGATCGCCGCCGCCACGCGCGTCACCGCCTCCCCGCTGACGGGCCGCAGCTTCCTGAAGGCCGAGGACGAGGCCGCCGCGGGCGGGAAGGGGGACCGCTGCTCCTCCTTCATCGCCACGAAGTCGGCGTCCTCCGACGGCCGCGTGGTCATGGGGCAGATCTTCATGTGGCCTCCTGGATACACCGGCGTGGACTGGAACGTCATGGTGGACGTGCAGCCCGCGAAGGGACACCGCTTCGTGATGCAGACCTTCCCGGGCGGCATCAGCTCGGGCGCGGACTGGTACATCAACGACGCCGGCATCGTCATCGGCGAGACCACCGTCCAGCAGACCCCCTTCAATCCCGACGGCACCCCCGAGGCCAACCGCATCCGCCAGGCCGCCCAGTACGCCACGAGCATCGACCAGGTGGCGGAGATCCTGAAGAACAGGAACAACGGCCTCTACACCAACGACTGGACCATCGCCGACATCAAGACCGACGAGGGCGCCGTCTTCCTCCTGGGCACCAAGGAGACGAAGATGTGGCGCACCGGCAGCAAGGGCCACCCCGCCGACACCCCGGCGGGCCTCAAGGACTTCGTGTGGGCCGACAACAACAACCGGGACCTGGGCGTGCGCAAGGAGCGCGTCCCCAACGCCGAGAACGAGCCCGTGGACCTGGCCTTCAACACCTGGAACCGCGACATCGCCTTCCAGGACTTCTACAAGCGCTACGGCCAGGGCAAGTTCGACCTGCAGGTGGGCGTGGAGCTGAACGGCTCGAGCCCCATCAACCGCCCCCATGCCTGCGACGGCAAGCTCACCACCTCCGAGATGGCCGAGAAGCTCATGTTCATCGCCCACTTCGGCAAGACCACCCTGCGCGAGAAGTGGGTGGGCGGCCGCTTCATGGCCGACCTCCCCGGGGCGACGCCCCACCTGACGCTGGGCTTCACCACGTTCAGCCCCCTCTACGTCGCCGACCGCCTCAAGCAGGCCCGCGCCGCCGCCCAGGAAGCCGCGACCGCGCCCAAGCCCGACCTGGCCGCGGCCAAGGACGTCCACGCCTATCCCAAGCGCCTGCTCTGGTCCAACACCGTGCTCCCCGCCACCGACGGCGACAACTGGTTCGTGAGCGGCTCGGCGGCGTACTACGGGCTCCTCAAGCGCCTGCCCGAGGCCCAGGACAAGGCGGCCGCGTCCCTGCGGGACAGCCTGGCCGAGCTCAACGCCCGCTACGCCTACGTGGTCTCGAAGGAGGGCTCCCTGGCCCCCGCCAAGGCCCGGGTGGCCTACGACCGCTACGGCGCCTACCAGATCCCCCGGATCAAGGGCACCTTCCTGCTGCACCAGCTGCGCCTCCTGGTGGGCAACGGCCCCTTCGCCAAGGCCATGGCCGCGGTGCACGACGGGTTCAGCAACCGCCCCATGACCACCGCGGACTTCACGGAGACCTTCTCCAAGTCGCTCGGACGGGACCTGAAGCCCTTCATCCAGCAGTGGGTGGGCAGGGAGGACCTGCCCGACCCCATCATCACCGCCAGCGTGGCCACCGCCGCCGAAGGCTTCGACGTCACCGTCAAGGTGACCCAGCCCGGCAGGCCCTGGCACTTCGTCACCTTCCTGGAACTGGGCTCGGCCAAGGGCTCCCGCTTCGTGCGCCTGGAGATGGACGAGGCCATGGGCTCCACCACGTACCACGTGGCCGACAGGCCCACCCGCGTGGTCTTCAACGCGGGCCGGGACCTGCCCACCCGCCAGGAGAACCCCTACACCCTCCCCAACCTCCTGGACGACTTCGACCACACGCTCTACGTCTTCGGCACCTCCCGCGAAGTGGAGGCCAACCGTTCCCTGGCGATCAACTGCCGGGACCTCATGGCCGACGCGTTCACGGAGATCCTGCCCCCCGTCAAGCCCGACGCGGAAGTGACCGACGAGGAGCTGGCCTCCCGGGACCTGGTGGTCTTCGGCGGCCCCGAGGAGAACAGCCTCCTGGCGCGCATCACGGAGGAGCACAAGCTGCCCGTGACCTTCGGCAAGGGGTTCTTCCGGTTCCAGGGACGCACCTACGGCAGCTCCTGGGACGGCCTGGCCATCGCCCTGCCCAATCCCTACAACCCGAAGCGCACCCTCTACCTCTACACCGCCAACAGCCGGCTGGAACTGTGGCACATGACCCGCACCTTCCAGCGGGGCCTTCCGGGGTGGGCGCTCTACCGCGGCGCCGAAACGGCGGCGAAGGGCTTCCAGGCCGAAGAAAGGCACGAGGTGGTCCTGCAGCCCTGAGGAGGGAGGATCGGGGCCGGCTGACGTAATTATTCATATCCTGGATTTTGCCCGCAGAATCTAAGTAATCTACTGTATTCACCGTCCCCGGGTTCTCCTGGGAGAATCGGGCAATCCGGGAGATGCATATGGAATCGATGGTCTGGCAGAAGGGCTGGGAAATGGGGGACGCCAAGCTCGACTCCCAGCACAAGGCCATGATCCGCGCCATCAACCATCTGGCGGTGCGCCTGGAGGAGGGCCGGAGCAGGGAGGGCGTGAACCGGTCCATCACCTTCCTGATGGTCTACGTGGAGCTTCACTTCCGGGAGGAGGAGGAGGCCATGGAGCGGTCCGGGTACCCGTTCAAGCAGGCCCACGTGGAACAGCACCGGGAATGCACCCGGCGCATCGAGGCCCTCCTTGAGAAGTGGCGGAACGGCGCCCCCGAGATCCTCCGCGACCTGGTGGCCTTCTTCAACTTCTGGCTGGCGGACCACCTCGGCGACGCGGACCGGCGCTTCTCGGAATTCCTGCGCTCCGCGGCCTGACGCACTCCGGCCGGGGGACTCAACCTCGAAGGCGCCCGGCGCGTCCATTCCCCTGAAAGCCATGGACAGTCCTGGATCCTGGGAGGTGGAGCATGCGTATGTCCGGATGGCGCGTTTCCCTGGGTGCGGCCTCCCTGCTCCTGCTGGCGGGATGCTCGTCGGTGAAGGTCCTCCTCGGCTACCGGGTCCGTCTCGAGAAGACGCCCATCGCCTCCCTGGAGGCGAGCCTGCCGCATGGGCTCGCGCCGGGGGAGCGGGTCCCCCTGGTGGTGAAGCTGCAGGGAAGGGACGGGACCCCCTACCTGACCGAGGGTGCCGGAAAGGGGAAGGTCCTTTGGGAGGACCTCCAGGTCGCCGCGACGGTGGTGACCGTGGACGCGAAGGGGCGGGTGTCCCTGCCGCGCGACCCCCGGGCCAGTGACGGCCTGGCGGGGCGCCTCGTGATAACCCTTCCAAGCCAGCCGGGCCTGCGCACGGAGCTGGCGGTGCCGGTGCGGTATGACCATCCCTTCACGTGCGAATTCCGGGGCCGGCCGGGCATCTCCGGAACGGACGGTTCGGCGGGCCTGGACGGCTCGGACGGGAGCATGGGCTCCACCGACCCGGACCACCCCTCGCCCGGAGGCAACGGCGGCAGTGGCGACAACGGCGGCGACGGGCAGGACGGGAGCCGCGGCGGGGATGGTCCCGCGGTGGAGGTGCGCCTGGCCCTGCGGCCCGGGCCCCTGGTCATGGCCAGCTGCGAAGCGGGAGGCGACACCTTCTTCTACCTGGTGGATCCCGTCGGCGGGAGCCTGACCGTCGCCTCCCGGGGCGGCGCGGGGGGCTCGGGCGGAAAGGGCGGCAGGGGAGGCCGGGGAGGCAACGGCGGCATGGGCAGCCCCGGCGGCAGCAGCGGCGGCGACGGCCTGGGCGGGCGGGACGGCTGGGACGGGGCGCCGGGGGCCGACGGGCCCGTCACCGTCGTCTTCGATCCGGCGGTGAAGCCCTACCTGGGCGCGATCCATCTGCCCGAAGGTCCCGGCGTGGTCCTCCGGGAAGGGAAGGTCGGCCCGCTCTGGTGATTTTTGCCGCCCCGGGAAGATACCTCGCAATACAATAGCCTCACGATCCCCTGGAGGCCCCATGTCCTGTCCGGCTACCCGGTTCCTCACCCCGGTCCTGTCCCTCGCCCTGGCGGCCGGTCTCGGCGCCCAGACCCGGCTCCTGCGCTTCCCGGACATCTCCGGCGACCGGGTGGTCTTCACCTACGGCGGCGACCTGTGGACCGCCGGCGCCACGGGAGGCACGGCCACCCGGCTCACCGCGCACCCGGGCCTGGAGCTCTTCGCGAAGTACAGCCCCGACGGGCGGTGGATCGCCTTCACGGGCCAGTACGACGGGGACGAGCAGGTCTACGTGATCCCCGCCGAGGGCGGCGTGCCCCGGCAGCTGACGTTCTACCCCGCCCGCGGGCCCCTGAAGCCCCGGGGCGGCTACGACAACCAGGTGATGGGCTGGACCCCGGACGGGACGTCCATCCTCTTCCGGTCCATGCGGGACGCCAACGGCGTCTCCGTCCACGGCCGGCTCTACACGGTGCCCCGCGAGGGCGGCCTGCCCGCGGTGCTCCCCATGCAGGAATCCGGCGCGGGCTGCTTCTCCCCCGACGGCAAGCGGATCGTCTACACGCCCCAGTTCCGCGACTTCCGCCACTGGAAGCGCTACCAGGGCGGCTGGGCGGAGCACCTCTACGTCATCGACCCCGCGACGCTGGAGCGCAGGCCCATCGCCCACACCCGGCGCACGGAGCGCGACCCCATGTGGATCCGGGACCGGGTCTGGTTCGCCTCGGACCGGGACGGCACCCTCAACCTCTACAGCGCCGACCCCGCCACGGACCAGGTGAAGCAGCACACCTTCAGCAGGACCTGGGACGTGCGCTGGCCCTCCTCCGACCAGGCCCGCATCGTGTACGAGCTCAACGGCGAGCTCCACGTGCTCGACACCCGCGACGGCTCGGACAAGGCCATCCTGGTCCGCGTCCCCACCGACGGCGGCGCCTCGCGGCCCACCCATCTGGCCGTGGAGAAGTTCATCGAGGGCTTCGGCCTGTCCCCGAAGGGGGAGCGGGCCCTCTTCGTGGCCCGGGGCGACGTGTTCACCGCGCCGGTCGAGAAGGGACCCACGCGCAACCTGACGAACTCCTCCCGGCACCATGACAAGCGCGCCCAGTGGTCCCCGGACGGGAAGAGCATCGCCTTCATCTCGGACATGAGCGGCGAGGAGCAGGTCTACGTCATGGACCAGGACGGCAAGGGCAAACCCGTGGCCCTCACCTCGGGCCTGTCGGTCTTCCTCACCTCCCTGGAGTGGGCCCCGGACGGCAAGCGCCTGGCCTTCACCGACAAGAACGGCGTCCTCTACGTCGTGGGCGTCGCCGACCGGAAGGTGGTCGAGGCCGCGCGGGAGACCCACGGCGGCATCCCGGAGCACGCCTGGTCCCCGGACGGGAGGTTCCTGGCCCTGACCCTTCGCAACGCCAACGGCTTCGATTCCCTGTGGATCTGGGACGGCCAGCTGCACCGGGTCACCTCCGACCAGGCCCCGGTGACGTCCCCCGCCTGGGACCCCGAAGGCAGGTACCTGTATGCCCTCAGCCGCCGGGACTACGCCCCGCTGATGAGCAACCTGGAGTTCGACTACGCCGGCGCCAGTAACACGGGCGTGTTCGCCTACGCCCTGCGCCGGGACACGCCCCACCCCTTCCCGCCGGAAAGCGACGAGGTGGCCGTCGAGGAGAAGAAGGAGGAGGCCAGGGGGCCCCGGACCGTCGCCATCGACTTCGAGGGCCTGGGCCAGCGCTGCGCCCGCGTGCCCCTGCCCATGGGCAACCTCATGGGCCTCCACGCCTCGAAGGGGACGCTCTCCTACGTGAGGGGCGGCCCGCGGTTCTACGCCACGGAACCGGCTCCCGGCGGCAGCCTCACGGTCTTCGACCTGCGCAGGCGCAAGGAGTCCGAGCTGATCGCCGACGTGCGGGGCCTGGCCTTCAGCGCCTCCGGCGACAAGGCCCTGGTCAAGCTCAAGGAATCGTACGTGCTCGTGGACGTCAAGCCCGACGCCAAGGACCGCAAGCCCGTCTCCACCAAGGGCCTCCACGTCGACGCCGTCCCCGCCCAGGAGTGGGCGGAGATCTTCGACGAGGTCTGGCGCCGCTACCGGGACTTCTTCTACGTGAAGAACATGCACGGCTACGACTGGAAGGCCCTGGGCGACCGCTACCGCGCCCTGCTCCCCCACGTCACCCACCGTTCCGACCTCACCTACATCCTCACCGAGCTCGTCTCCGAGCTGAACATCGGCCACGCCTACGTGGAAGGCGGGGACTACCTGGTGCCCGAGCGCGCCAGGTACGGCCTGCCCGGCGCCCGCTTCGAGCTGGACGCCAAGGCCGGGCGGTACCGCATCGCGAAGATCTTCCGGGGCCAGAACGAGGAGGCCAAGTACCGGAGCCCCCTCACCGAGGTGGGCGTGGACGCCCGCGAAGGCGACTACGTGCTGGCCATCGACGGCGTCGAGCTGGGCGCCGGAACCGACCCCTACACCCTCCTGCGCAACCACCCGGATCCGGTGACCCTCACCCTGAACGGCAAGCCCGTGGCCGAAGGGGCCCGGCGCGTCACCTACAACCCGGTGGCCAGCGAGGACGCCCTCCTCTACCTGGACTTCGTCCTCGCCTCCAAGGAGCGCGTGGACAGGCTCTCCGGGGGCCGCGTGGGCTACATCCACATTCCCGACATGGGCGCGCCCGGCATCGCCGAGTTCATCAAGTGGTTCTATCCCCAGATCCGCAAGGAGGGCCTGGTGGTGGACGACAGGGCCAACGGCGGCGGCAACGTCAGCCAGATGGTCCTGGAACGCCTGGGGAGAAAGCTCCTGGGCACGCGCTTCGGCCGCACCTCGGAGTTCCCGTCGACCTACCCCTCCACGGTCTTCCACGGCCCCATGGCCTGCCTCGTCAGCGAGACCAGCGCCTCGGACGGGGACATCTTCCCCTACCACTTCCGCCTGGCGGGCCTCGGCCCCCTGGTGGGCAAGCGCACCTGGGGCGGCGTGGTGGGCATCAGCGACTCCGGCCCGCTCCTGGACGGAGGCACGGTCTTCGTGCCGCAGTCGGGGACGAACGCGCCCACCGGGGAGTGGATCATCGAGGGGGAGGGGGTCACGCCCGACATCGAGGTGGAGAACGACCCCGCCTCCATCCGGGACGGCCACGACCTGCAGCTGGAGCGCGGCGTGCAGGAGGTGCTGAAGGCGATGGAGGCCAGGCCCATGAAGCTTCCGGCCAAGCCTGCGGATCCTGTCAAGACACGCTAGGCCCACCTGCCTTCCGGCCGTTTCTTCCACGTCCAGATGATGTAGTCCACATTGAGGGGTTTCCCCCCCAGCCCCTTCAGCCGCGTCATCAGCTGCCCCCGGTGGTGCTGCGTATGCATCGCCACCTGGGTCAGCGCCTCGTCCACCGTGATGTGGCAGGGCGGGCCGGGGAACCAGGGGACCACCAGGTCCCTGCCCAGGCCTTCCGGCGGCATCTCCCGGAACAGGGCCCGGTAGGCCTCGTGGTTGGCCCGGGTATGGGTCCGCAGGGCTTCGAAGGAGGGCAGGGGCGTGGCCGGGTCGAAGCGGACGTGCTCGCCCCGCAGGACCATCAGGAAGGCGGACTCGGTGTCGGCCATGTGGCGCACGCGCTGGCGGAGGTCCTCGTCGTCCTGGAAGCCGGACGTTCCCCAGGCCTCGAACCACACGGCGTCCGCCCAGGCCATGTGATCGTGCATGTCCCGGAGATGGTCGAACAGGCTGCTGGGCATGGAGGCACCTCGGATAATCCAGTCGGACTCGGGCCAGCATACCTGAATTGGCCTTTGGGCAGTTGTGACAAGGGTTTGAATAAAAAGAAGGTATAAAGAAGGTGACAATCATTCGGAGCTTGCCCATGAGCGGAGACCTTCGCACGGATGCCCCTGCGCCCCCCAAGGGCCAGCCCGCGGGCCTTTGGGTCCTCATCTTCACGGAGACGTGGGAACGCTGGAGCCACTACGGCATGCGCGCCATCCTCATCCTCTACCTCACGGCGCCCGTGGCGCTGGGGGGCATGGGGCTGGAGAAGCCCCAGGCGGCGGGCATTTTCGGAGGGTATCTCCTGGCCATCTACCTGTTCGCCCTCTCCGGCGGGCAGATCGCGGACCGCTTCCTCGGCGCGAAGCGAACGATCGTGCTCGGCGGCCTCTTCATCGCCGCGGGCCAGCTGCTGCTCCAGGTGCGCAGCCTCAACGGGCTGGTGGCGAGCCTCGTGCTCATCTCCATCGGCACCTGCCTCCTGAAGCCCAACGTCAGCGCCTCGGTGGGCCGGCTCTACACCAAGGAGGACCCCCGCCGGGACGGCGCGTTCACCTACGAGTACATGGGCATCAACCTGGGCGCCATGATCGCCCCCATCTTCTGCGGCTACATGGCCGAGCAGCCCACCTTCATCGCCTTCCTCACCCGCATGGGCCTGCACTCCCCCTCGGGCTGGGCCTGGGCCTTCGGGCTCTCCGGCTTCGGCATGCTCCTGGGCTTGGCCAACTTCGTCCTGCGGCGCAACCTCATCGTCGACGTGAACCTGCCCGAAGGGCAGAAGGAGGCCCCGCCGCGCGGCATGGGCTTCCTGGCCATCCTCCTCCTGGTGCTTCTGGCCTCGGCCTGGATGGTCATCGGCGGGAAGAACTGGCCCATCCAGCTGCTGGGCGGCGCCGCGGCCTCCGTGGGCACCATGGCGGCGGTGTCCTGGCTGCTGAAGAAGGGCATCGTGCAGGGCCGCGCCGCGGCCACCACGGCCACCGGCGAGACCGTGGCCGCGCCCACGCTGACCCCCGAGGACCTCAAGCGCCTGGGCGTGGTGGGCATGATGCTCTGCTTCAGCATGACCTTCTGGGCGGTCTTCCAGCAGGCCGGCTCCAGCCTCAACCTCTTCGCCAAGGAGTTCACCGAGCGGGTGATCTTCGGGTTCGAGATCCCCGCCTCCTGGTTCCAGTCGGTGAACGCCACGGGCATCGTGCTCCTGGGCTCGGTCTTCGCCTGGCTGTGGACCCGCAGGGCCGGGAAGTGGCCCAGCAGCCCGGTGAAGTTCGCCCTGGCGCTGCTCTTCGCGGCCCTGGGCTTCTACCTGCTGGTGCCCGCCTCCCTCATCGCCCAGGCCGTGCCCGGCCAGGTGACCAAGGTGGGCATGGGCTGGCTCGGGGGCGTCTACCTCATGCACACCATCGGCGAGCTGTGCCTGTCCCCGGTGGGCCTCAGCTACGTGTCGAAGCTGGCCCCGAAGCACATGAGCAGCCAGCTCATGGGGGCCTGGTTCTTCGCCACGGGCCTGGGGTCGTACCTGGCCGGCAAGGCCGCGGGCCTCATGGGCACCGTCCCCCTGGCGGTGCTCTTCGGCTTCTGCGCCACCGTGGCCCTGGCGGCCTCCCTGATCCTGTGGGTCCTGGTCAGCCCCATCATCCGGCGCCAGATGGGCGGCTACAGCTGATTTTCTCCCGCCACTGGGGAAAATCCTGCACTATGATCGGATAACCGCCCCCGGAGCCCATGGAGAACAAGCTCGATTCCACCATCCGCAACCCTGACGTGATACGTGAGGCGATGCGTAACGTTTGCGAAAAGGGCGAACTCCTCCTGCTCGTGACGCCCTACCTCCGCCTGGAATCCAACTTCCTCCGCCTGGACCAGGACGCCGTCCACGTCACGGCGCTCATGAGCCGGGAGGACGCCATCTTCGGCCTGCGCTCGCCCGAGCTGCGCATGCGGTTCCCCTACGGCCACCAGTTCTACGAGGCCCCCACCCGCACCCTGGGCGTGGGCATGACCCGGGGCCGCCAGTCCCTGTCCCTGGCCCTCCCCACCGTCATGAACATGGACGACTACCGCGCCTCGCACCGGGTGGACCGGGTGGGCCGGCTCATGGCGACCTTCAGCTCCCGCAAGTACGACCTGCTGGTGGCCAACGTGGTGAACCTCAGCACCAGCGGGGTGCGGATCTTCGCCCAGCGGGACTTCGAGGAAGGCGAAGTGGACGTGGACGACATCATCCACATCGCCCTCACCGTCACGCCCGAGATCGTCATCAACTCCAAGGCCAAGGTCCGCTACGTGAAGGACCGGATCCTGGGCCTGGAGTTCCGGCCCCGGCCCGAGGGCGCCCTCCTGGACACCTTCGCCCGGTGGGTCTTCCAGAAGCAGGAGGAGGAGCTCATCATCCAGAGCGGACGGGGCGGAGCCGACGAGGAGCGCAGCGGCGCCGCGCACCGCGCGGAGACCGCCCCCGGCCTGGCGCTGGTGTCGAGCGACGCGGATCTGGAAGCCCGCCTCCGGGAGATCCTCAAGGACCTTCCGCCCCTGGCGCGGGTGGCCCCCGGCACCCAGAACATGAAGGACCTGGCCGCCTCCACCCGCAGCCTCGTCCTCTTCCACGTTGCGTCCCTGGGCATGGACGACCGCAAGCGCATCCGGATCCTCCTGGAGGCCCTGGGCGGCAAGGTGCCCTTCCTGCTTCTGGGCACCGGCGTGGACAACGGCGCCCTGTTCGAACTGGGCAGCGAGCTCAAGGCCGTCAGCGTCTACGTGCTGGGGGCGACGTCCTCCGGCCTGCTGCCCAGGCTGCTGCAGGGGATCCTGCGAAAGCACTTCCCTACGGCGTGACCTTCACCCGCCTGCGCACGCTGCGGATGCCGGCGCTCATGTTCAGGTCCAGCTCCCGCGCGTCCGTGGCCAGGTCGGCGGAGCCCCCCTCCACCATGCCGATGACGGCCCCGGTGGCGGGATCGGTCACCATGACCATGGGGTGCGTTGCGGCGTCCCAGCCCAGATGCACCGTGCCCGGACCCCACGCGGTGGCCACGGGGTCCCGGGGCAGGGCCGCGCCGGTGGGCGACGCGAAGTACCGGGAAGCCCGGCGCACGGTGCCCTCGGCCCTCGCGGAAGCGTCGACGACCTCCATGCTGGCCAGCGCGGCTTCCACCTGCGGGCTCAGGGGGATGGAGAAGGCGAAGGTCCGCACGGATTCGCCCTGGGGCAGGTCGGCTTCCTCCTGGGCCTCGAAGGGGATCTCCTGGAGGATGGAGCCGGTGGCGTCCCGTAGCACGAGGGTGCAGTCCCCCGGGGCGGGCTGGTCCGAGCAGTCCGCCGCCTGGAAGGCCGGCTCCAGCACCGCGCCCCCTTTCGAGAGCGTGCCCCAGACCACGAGGCCCGGCCGGGCCTCGGTTGTCGACCGCGGCGTGCCGAGTTCCCAGGCCCGGTTGGCCAGCACGTCCTTGTAGACGTAGTCGCTGATCCAACGCGGGTAGCAGTAGCTCATGATGTCCGACTGGGCCCGGGGGGCGATCACCTTGCCCGTGGCCATGTTGAAGCCGGTGGCGCCGAGTTCGGCGTCCGGGTACGGATACCTCGGGTCAGGCACTGCCGCTCCGCCGCAGGGGCTGTGGTACCTCCGCAGGTTGTGCCCCAGTTCATGGGCGAAGGTTCCGTAATAGGACCGGTCGAAGGGACTGCCCTCGGCGTCGAAGCCCACCGCGGACCTGGCGAGGTTGTCGGGACGCCCGCTGATGTCGGCCAGTCCGGAGATCATGGGGGAGGGGCCGCGGTTGATCACGCCGTAATGGTACCGGCGGCTTCGGGGATCGGCGGTCAACCGGTTGGCCTCGATGGCGGTGCGAAGCCGGACCCAGGTCATGATGTCCTCCGTGATGGGCTCGCTCCAGGTCATGACCGGCGCCTTCACCAGATCGATGTCCTTGAGGGGCCAGATCTGCCGGGCCAGGGTCAGCCAGGATTCCAGGGGCCGGGCCGCGTCGCTCACCCGGCCCACGGTTCCGCCCTGCTGGACCGGAATGAGGGTGATCCCGATGGGGGGCACCGCCACCACGTTCAGGGGCAGCGGCGCGCCGCCCGGGGGGTAGACGTCGTCGGCGGCGGACAGGTCGGTCCCCGCGCCGAGGATGCGGGCCTGGATCGCGTTGCCGGGCTGGACGAACGCCCCGTCCAGGGTGAAATCCCAGGACCGCCCTTCGCGGGTGTCGTCGGTATAAAGGGGCACCGTCGCCAGGGGGGCGGGAATGTCCCGGGTGACCAGGGTGCCGCCGGCCGCGTCGGTCACGGTCACCCGCACCGCGGGAGCCTGGGGGAGGGAGGCGTCGCCTTCCAGGAAGACCCGCACCCGGCCGCTGCGGCCGGCCACGAGCGGTACGGACCGGTCCATGCGCTGGGTGGCCTGGGTGACGTACAGCCCCGAGATCCTCCTGTTGGCGGTGGAGGTTCCGGCCTTGACGGTGAAGGTCTGGTCGGACTGGGCCCTGCCGCCCGGGCCCGTGACCGTCACCGGGCCCGTGGTGGCCCCCTTGGGCACGAGGACCCGGATGACGGAGCCCAGGTTGTAGGTCACCGACACGGCCCGGGTGGATCCGAAGAGGATTTCCGTGGCCGGATCCAGGTTGCTCCCCCAGATCCCCACGGACGTTCCCTCCGGGCCCGTGACCGGATCGATGCGGGTGATGACGGGAGCGGGGTGGACGACCGTGAAGGGCGTGGGGTGGGTGATGGTGCCGTCCCCGTGGGTCAGGACGATGGGGCCGGAGGCGGCGTTGGCGCCGGGGACCCAGACGGTGAGGGAGGTGTCCCCCCAGGAAAAGGTGGGGGCGCGCTGGCCGGCGATCGTCGCGGAGGTGATCGCCGAGAGCCCGGTGCCGGTGATCTCCACCCGCTGGCCCGGGGGGCCCGTCAGGGGGGTGAAGCCCGTGAAGGTGGGGGCCGGGCGGCTTTCGGAGGTGACGGTGAAGGGATGGGGGGTGAGGGCGGCGCCGGTGGCGGCGGTGATCGACACCGGACCGGTGGAGGCCCCCGCAGGGACCGTGAACGTGAGCTCCGTGTCGTTCACGGGCGTGAAGACGACGGCGTTGCCGGCCAATTCGACCCGGGTGACCGGGAGCAGACCGTTGCCGAAAAGGCGCACCACCGTGTTCACGGGCCCCTTCAGGGGCTCGATGCTGGTGATCGACGGCGGGCCCGGCAGTCCGGGATCCAGGGTGAAATCCGCCGTCGAGGTCGCGCTGCCCGCCGGCGTGGTCACGGCCACCTTCCCGGAGCCGGCGCCTGCCGGGACGGAGGTGAGGATCTTCGTGTCGGTGGCGCTGAACCAGCCCACGGCGGCGCCGCCGACGGTCACGGCGGTGGCCTTGGCGAGGCCCGACCCCAGGATCGTCATCGGGGTGTAGGCCTGGGCCCTGGCCGGGTCGAAACGGTCCAGGACCGGGGCATCCGGCGTCGCGGGGACGGTGAAGGCCGCGCTGGCCGATTCCCCCGCGAGGGTCGTGACCGTGACGGGGCCCGTCTGGGCCCCCCGGGGCACCGTGGTGGTGACCTCCAGGTCCGAGGCGTCGAAGGACGCGGCGACGCCCGGGCTGAACGTCACGCCGGAGACGGTCCCCAGGCCCACGCCGGTGATCCTCACGGGCGTGTCCACAGCCCCGCCTGAAGGCAGGACGGAAAGGATGCGGGGCCCGGGGGTGAAGGGATTGTCCGGCGTCGCCGACGGGGTGCCACCCTTGCTCCCGCCGCCGCAGGCGGAAAGGAAGGCCAGGGTGAGGGCTGCCGGGATTACCGCGGTAATGTTCCCTGGATGCTGATCGCGCTGGGAGAGCCGGGGCATACTTCCTCCTGATGGTTCTCTAGGGCGTGACCTTCACCCGCATCCGCACGCTGCGCACCCCGGCGGAGAGGTTCAGGTCCAGTTCCGTGGCGTCGGTGAGCAGGTCGGCGGAGCCGCCCTCGACCATGCCGATGACGGCGCCGCTTGCGGGATCGGTCACCATGACCATGGGATGGGTGGCGGCGTCCCAGCTCAGGTGCACCGTGCCCGGACCCCATGCGGTGGCCACGGGGTCCCGGGGCAGGGCGAGGCCGGTGGGCGAAGCATAGCGGCGGGAGGCCCGGGCCACCGCGCCCAGGGCGGCCTGGGAGCCGTCGACGACCTCCATGCCGGCCAGCGCGGCCTGGACCTCAGGGCTCAGGGCCAGGGTGAAGGCGAAGGACCGCACCTGCTGGCCCTGGGGCAGATCGGCCTCCTCCCGGGTCTCGAACGGGACCTCCTGGAGGATGGCGCCCGAGGCGTCCCGCAGCAGGAGGGTGCAGTCGCCGGGGACGGGCGGGCCCGAGACGTCCGCCGTCTGGAAGGCGGGCTCCACGGCGATTTCGCCGTTGTGGATGGTGCCCCAGACCACCATGCCCTGCGTGGCCACGTGCGGCGACGGGGTGGCGAGCTCCCAGGCCCGGTTGGCGAGCACATCCTTGTAGACATGGTCGCTGACCCATTGGGGACTGCAGTAGCTCATGATGTCCTTGAACATTGCGGGATGGAGGATCCTGCCCGAGGCGGGATCGAAGCCGGTGGCGCCCAGTTCCGCGTCCGGGTAGGGATACGACGGGTCGGGGCCGGAGGCCCCGCCGCAGGGGCTGTGGGCCCTCCGGAGGTTGTGCCCCAGTTCATGGGCGAAGACGCTGGAGTAGGTTTCCCTGTTCGGGGTGCCCTCGCCATCCCAACCCACGGCGGACCTCGCGAGGTTGGTGGGGCCCTGCGGCACCTGGCTCAGGCCGGCGATCCCCGGGGCCGAGCCGCGGTCGATCACGCCATAGTGGTACCGCAGGCTCCTCGGGTTCGCGGCCAGCCGCTGCACCTCGATGGCATTCCGGAGCCGGGCCCAGGTCATGCCGTCCTCGGTGACGGTCTCGGACCAGTTCATGACCGGCGCCTGCACCAGATCGATATCCTTGAGCGGCCAGATCCGGCGCACCTCGGTCAGCCAGGAATCCAGGGTCCGGGTGGCGTCGGTGACGCGCCCGGTGGTGCCGCCCTGCCGGACCGGAATGAGGGTGATCCCGATGGGAGGCACCTCCACCACATTCAAGGGCAGGGGCGCGCCTCCGGCGGGATAAACGTCGTTGCCGGAGGCGAGGTCCGAGGCTCCGAGGATCCGGGCCTGGATGGTCGTGCCGGGCTGAATGAAGGCGCCGTCAAGATCGAAATCCCAGGATTGGCCCTCGAGGGTGTCGTCCAGGCGGGTGGGCACGCCCGCCCTGGGGGCGGCGATATCCCGGGTCACCAGGGTGGCGCCGCCGGCGTCCGCCAGGGTCACCCGCACCGAGGGGCTCTGCCGGTTGGGGGAACCGGCCTCCAGGAAGACCCGCACCCGGCCCTTGCGGCCCGCCACCAGGGGCACGGACCGGTCCAGGCGCTGGGTGGCCTGGGTGACGTACAGCCCCGCGATCCGGGTGTCCGCGGTGCTGGTCCCGGCCGTCACCGTGAAGCTCTGGATGGACTGGACCCGCCCGGCGGCGGTGGTCACCGTGACCGGGCCCCGGGTCGCCCCTTTGGGCACCAGGACCTTGATGGTGGAAGGACTTGAATAGATGAGGGAGGTCGCCCGGGTGGAACCGAATCGAATGTCCGTGGGTGCGGCAAGCCCGGTTCCCTGGATCCACACGGGCGTGCCTTCCGGTCCCGAGGGCGGATCGAAGGCGGTGATGGAGGGCGGGGGCGTATCGACCGCCAAGGGAACGGGGTGGGTGACGGTGCCGCCCGCCCAGGCAAGGACGATCGGACCGGAAACCGGGACGCTTTCCGGAAGAAAGAGGATCAGGCTGTTGTCGTTCAGGGGACCGGAGGTGACCATCTGGCCCCCGACGGTCGCCTTCAGGATCGAGGCGAGGCCGGTGCCGGTGATCGTGATCGTCTGGCCGGGCCGGGCCGAACGGGGGGTGAAGTCCAGGAAGGAGGGGCCGGCGGCGGGCCCGGGCGTGACGGTGAAGGGGAGGGACGTGGCGGCGGCGCCCGCGGCGCCGGTGAGGGTGACGGGGCCGGTGGCGGCCCCGAAGGAAATCGCGAACATCAGTTCCGTATCGCCGAGGAGAGTGAAGGGGAGGCTGATGCCGGTGAGTTCGGCCTTCGTCACGCCGAGCAGGTTGTTGCCGAAAAGCCGCACCACCGTGTTCACGGGGCCGGACAGGGGCGCGAGGCTCGTGATCGCGGGGGGGTCGGGCGTCGCAGGGTCGAAGGTGAAATCCGTGGCGGACGTCGCGGTTCCCCACCGCGTCGCGACCGCGATCCTGCCGCTGGCGGCCCCTTCCGGGACGGCCACGAGGAGCTGCGTATCCGAGGCGACGGAGAACCAGGTGGCCGCAACCCCTCCCAGGGTGACGCCGGTGGCGCCCGTGAAGCCGGAGCCCGCGAGCGTCACCTGGCTCCGGGCCCGGCCGCGGTCCGGGGCGAAGGCATCCAGGACGGGCTCAGGCAGGGGCTGGGCGACGGTGAAGGGGATCGTGGCCGCCAGGCCCCCACGGGTGGTGACGGTGATCGGGCCCGTCTGGGCCCCCGGGGGCACCGTGGTGGTGACCTGGGTGTCCGAGTCCACCGTGAAGGGGGCGGCGATGGAGGGGGTGAACGTCACCCCGGCGACGGTCGCGAGGTTCACCCCCGTGAGGGTGATGGCGACCCCGGGGGTGGCTGCGGCCGGCAGGCTCCCGGTGATCTCCGGAATCGGGGAGGCGCTCCCCCCTCCGCCCCGGGTGCCGCCTCCCCCGCCGCCGCAAGCCAGGAGGACGACGGCCAGGACGGCCAGAAGGGCCGGAGTGAGCCGTTGCGGAAGGTTCCAGGAACGGGGGCGGCAAAGGGTGAGCCGGGACATGGGCACTCCGAAAAGATATAAATAAAATATTGTTTTTTAATGGGCATGCAAGTGCTGCTTCAAATTTGAATCGTATTATGATGTTTAATTAATTCAACTTCAGGGCCCGAACCAGGACCGCCCCCGCCGCCTCCGCCGAGAACCGGCCCCGGCAGGCGTCGTCCGTCCGCTGCCTCCTCCGGTCAACCTCCCCGTCGCCCAGGGCCGCCACCGCCCCCAGCGCCTCCGCCAGCGCCCCGGGCGAGAAGGGGTCGCACACCCAGCCCAGGTCCCCCCCCTCGAGGATCTCGCAGGGTCCCCCGTGGTCGGAACCGATGAGCAGCAGGCCCCGGGCGGCGGCTTCGGGGTAGACCATGCCGAAGGGTTCGTCCAGGGAAAGCAGGGCGAAGACGTCGCAGGCCTCGTACACCCGGCGCAGGTCATCGGCCGGCAGGTATCCGTGGAACAGGAAGGCGTCCGCGGGCAGCAGTTCGGCGGCCAACTGCTCCAGACGGGCCCGCACGGGGCCCTCGCCCACCACGTGGAGGCGGCTGCCCGGGGATCCGGCATGGTAGGCGGCGAAGCCCCGGATCACGGTGTCGATGTTCTTGGCGGCCTCCAGGCGGGAGTGGGTGAGCACGTTCAGGCCCGAGCGGGAAAGGCCCGCGCGGCGGGAGCCGCCCTCCGGGAACCGCACGATGGGGAAGACCGGCTCCTCCTGGCAGCGCCCGTAGATGCGCCGCGCGCCGTCCCGGCTGAAGGCGCTGATGGCGTAGATGTGGTCCAGGCCCGCCACGCCCTCCAGGTCGAGGCCGCGGCGGAGGAAGAAGGTGGCCTTGCGCGCCAGGGCCTCGTCGTGGCGGCGCAGGGCGTCCCGGAAGTCCTCCGTGGCCCACTCGGGGGCCTTCGGGACGGCATCGGCCCGGGCGGCCAGGTTCGGGTTGGCCTCCCGCAGGTGCAGGCTCCGGGGCGGCTCGTTGCACTGCCAGATCTTCCGGCCCCGGATCGGCGCGCCGCCCAGGATGGAGCTGGCGGGGGCGTTGTGGGCCACCACCACGTCGGCCTCCGCCAGCATCGGCACGGCGGACCGGCCCTGGATGCGCAGGCGGGAAGCCCGGGTCCAGGCCCTGAACACGTCGGTCCAGGGCCGCCAGGGCGCGACCCGCACGGGCATTCGCTCCAGGCGCTCCCCCCAGAGGGCCGGATCGTGGGCGTAGGTGACGATGTCCACCCGCACGCCGCGGCGGGTCAGGTACTCGCCCTCGTCCAGGGCCAGAAGCTCGGCTCCACCGCGGGCCGCGAAGGTCGGATGGAAAAGCGTCAGTCTCGGAGGATTCATGAGGGAGGGTATCACACCATCCGGATCACGATCTTCCCCGTGTGGGCCCCGCTCTTCATGCGGGCCAGGGCCCCGGGCACCTCCGCGAAGGCGAAGGTGCGGTCGATGACCGGCTTCAGGCGCGCGAGGGCGATGGCCCGGGACATGTCCTCGAACATGCGCCTGGAGCCCACGAAGACCCCCTGGAGCCGCAGCCCTTTCATGAGGATCTTCACCGGGTCCAGGCCGCCGCCCTGGGCCAGCACGCCGATCACCGTGACCAGGCCGCCCATGCGGGTGGCGTTGAGGGACCGGGCCAGGGTGCCCGCGCCGCCCACCTCCACCACGTGATCCACGCCGCGCTTGCCGGTGAGGCGCAGGACCTCCTTGTCCCAGTCCGGCGTGGCCACGTAGTTGATGGTCGCGTCGGCCCCCAGGGCCCGGGCCGTCTCGAGCTTGGCGTCGCTGCCGGAGGTTGCGATCACCCGCGCGCCGTGCAGCTTGGCAAGCTGGAGCGCGAAGAGCGAGACGCCGCCGGTGCCCAGGGTGAGGATGGTGTCGCCGGCCTTGATGCCGCCGATCTCCACAAGCGCGTTCCAGGCCGTCAGCGCCGCGCAGGGCAGGGTGGCCGCCTCCTCGAAGGAGAGGTGCTCCGGGATGGGCGAGAGCCCCTGCTCGGGGAAGACGCCGAATTCCCGAAGCACCCCGTCCCGGTCCCCGGCGCCCAGGGCGGAGCGCTGCAGGGCCGGCGTCAGGGGACCGTCCACCCAGTCCTGCATGAAGGCCGGGCACACCCGGTCGCCCACCTTCCAGCGGGTGACGCCCTCGCCCACGGCCGTGACCTCCCCGGCCCCGTCGGAGCCGGGAATGGCCGGCAGGCGCGGGTTGGGGTTGTAGGAACCCTGGCCGAAGAGCAGGTCCCGGAAGTTGAGCGACGCGGCATGGAACCGCACCTGCGCCTCCCCCGGACCCGGCAGGGGCTCGGGCCGCTCCACCAGGGCCAGGTTCTCCAGTCCGAGTCTGGCGTATTCGTAGGACTTCATGGCCGTCCTCCTCTCACCCGGAGTAGTACGTGCGCTCCGCGAGATCCCGGTTCATTCGCCCCACCAGGAGGGGTCCTTCGAAGATCAGCGACGAGTAGATCTGCACCAGGGCCGCGCCGTCCTGCAGGGCCACGGCCGCGTCCTCGCCGCTGCCGATGCCGCCGCAGGCCATGAGCTTGATCCGGGACGGGATGCGGCTCAGCACCTGGCGGTGCACTTCCCGGGCCTTGATCTTGAGGCCGCGTCCGGAAAGTCCGCCCATGCCCAGCGCCTCGACCTTGGCGCGGTTCATCTCCGAGACGATGTTGCGGTCCAGGGTGGTGTTGGTGGCGATGAGCCCGGTGACGCCGCTGGCCACGATGACGTCCACCGTGGCGTCCAGTTCCTGCGCGTCCAGGTCGGGCGCCAGCTTGACCAGCAGCGGCTGGTTCTCCAGCCCCAGCTCCCTGCGCAGGGCCAGCACGCCCTCCAGGAGGGGCTTGAGCTGCTCGGGGGCCTGCAGCCGCCGCAGGCCCGGAGTGTTGGGGGAGGAGATGTTCAGGGCCACGTAGTCCACCAGGGGCGCGATGGCGCGGAAGGCGGCGGCATAGTCCAGCAGCGCCTCCTCCTCGGGGGTCTCCTTGTTCTTGCCGATGTTGCCGCCCACCACGAGGCCCGGGGGCCGGTGCCGGAGCCTGCGGGCCACCACCTCCACGCCCTCGGAGTTGAAGCCCATGCGGTTGAGGATGAGGTTCTCCTCGGGAAACCGGAAGACCCGCGGCTTGGGGTTGCCCGCCTGGGCCCGGGGGGTCACGGTGCCGATCTCCACGAAGCCGAAGCCCAGGGCCTTCCACAGGGGCAGCAGCTCGGCCCCCTTGTCCAGGCCGGCGGCCAGGCCCACGGGTGAGGGGAACCGCAGTCCGAACACCTCCCGGGCCAGGCCCGGGTCCGGCTGTCCGCACAGGGAGCGGGTGAGCCCCAGGACCCCGGGGATCCGCTGGGCGAGTCCGCCCAGGGTGAAGGCCGCATGGTGGGCCAGTTCCGGGTTCATCCTGAAGATCAGGGGCCGGAGCAGGGCATAGGGATCGAAGGATCGGGTCATGGGCCTCGCCGTCAACGGGTTGAACTTCATTATGACGCCGGGGCCCCGGATCGTATAATCCTCGTTCCGGCCTTGATTCCGAAGAATCCCCTACGCCGAGGAGCGCCATGCGATACCTCATCTCGAACCTCCCCCTGGCGCTCGGCGAGGAGAAGAACCCCCTCCAGGAGACCCTGGCCGCCCTCCTCGGGGGCCGGCCCGCGGACTACCTGGAGCCCGTGCTGGAGCGCCTGAGCCTCGACGCCCGCCACAAGGGCTCCATCCGGTTCCTGGCGGCCCTGGCCTTCGATACCGGGCGCGACCTCGCGGACCTGTCCCTGCCCAGGGGCGCCCAGCTCGACGCCGCGCCCCGGCCCGTGGCCTGGGCCGTGCCCCCCGTGGAGCGAAGGCCGAGGGTGGTGGTGGTGGGCAGTGGCCCCGCCGGGACCTTCTGCGCGCTGCGGCTCCTGGACTACGGCATCGAGCCCGTCGTGCTGGAGCGGGGCGCGCCCATGAGCGAGCGCGTGCGGGCCGTGGCCGGCCTCTGGAACGAGGCCGTGCTGGACCCCAACGCCAACGCCCAGTTCGGGGAGGGCGGCGCGGGCACCTTCTCGGACGGCAAGCTCACCACCCGCATCGGGCACCCCGCGATCCGTTTCGTAATCGAGACATTCGTGAAGTTCGGAGCCAACCCTAAAGTGCTCTACCTGGCCCGCCCCCACGTGGGCACCGACGTCATCCGCAAGTGCTCGGTGCTCATCCGCAAGGAGGCCGAGGCCCGGGGCGCGCGGTACCGGTTCCGCGCCCGGCTCGCGGACATCCGCTTCCGGGACGGGGCCGTGGCCGCGGCGGTGCTGGACAGCGGGGAGGAGATCGCCTGCGAGGCCATCGTCCTGGCCCCCGGCCACAGCGCCCGGGACACCTTCGAGATGCTCCACCGCCACGGCGTGGCCATGCGCCAGAAGGCCTTCGCCATGGGGGTGCGGGTCGAGCATCCCCAGGTGCTCATCGACCAGTCCCAGTACGGCCCCTCCAAGGGCCACCCCAGCCTGGCGCCGGCCGACTACAAGGTGGTGTGCAACTTCGGCCCCGCCCGGGCGGCCTATTCCTTCTGCATGTGCCCCGGCGGCGAGGTGATCCAGTGCGCCTCGGAGCCCGGCGGCGTGGTGGTCAACGGCATGAGCAACGCCCGGCGCGACTCGGGCTTCGCCAACTCGGGCCTGGTGGCCAAGGTGAACACCGCCGACTTCGGCTCGGACCACCTGCTGGCCGGCATGTACTTCCAGCGCAAGTGGGAGCAGGCCGCCTTCCGCGCCGCGGGCGAGACCTACGGCGCGCCCGCCACGAGCGTCCAGGACTTCCTCAAGGGCCGGGCCTCGGGAAACCTGCCCCCCACCAGCTTCCGCCCCTTCGCCGTGCCCGCCGACGTCGGCACCTGCCTGCCGGACTTCGTCCAGGAGCAGCTGCGGGGCGCCATCCCCGACTTCGACAAGAAGATCCACGGCTTCGCCAGCCGCCAGGCCCTGCTGCTGGCCATCGAGAGCCGCACCAGCAGCCCGGTGCAGATGATCCGGGGCGAGGACGGCCAGAGCGTGAGCCACCCGGGTCTCTACCCCTGCGGCGAAGGCGCCGGCTTCGCCGGGGGCATCACCTCGGCCGCCGTGGACGGCATCCGGGTGGCCGAATGGATCGCCCAGACCTGCGGCGCCGCGCCGTTCCTGCCGTTCCAGAGAAACGTCAAGGCCGGGGACTACGCGACGGAGTACTAGGAGCCTGTCTACGCAATAGGAGGCCCCGCGATGATGGCACCGGGGCTAGCAAATCAAGGAAGGCGAGGAAAGCCGCAGCGGGACTGCGGTTGACGAGCCTGACGCAGAGTTGCTGGCCCCGCTGCCATCACCCGAAGGGCGGCGCCCAGAAGCGCGCTTATCGTGTGCAAGTCCCTTGAAGGATTGACCTAATCCTCCTGCGGGCCTTGCGCTCGATAATCACGCTTCTGGGCGCCGTCGCGGGGCCTCCCATTACGTAGACAGGCTCCTAGTGTAGGCCGCCAGAAGAACAGGTAACACCTTGTCCCCCCCCTTCGCCTCGGGTCCAGTTCAGGGCTTGGTGTTGACGAGTCGCTTGATGCCCCCGTCCTTGAGGGGCCAGTTATGAAAATTGATCAGCAGGCCCACTTCGAAATTTGCAAAGTGGAGGCAGCTATTCAGTTGGGCGAAGTCGGCATCCGAAAACTTCGCAATGGCCTTCGCCTCGACGACCACCTTGTGGTCCACCACGATATCCATGATGTAGGCATTCTCGACGCACAATTCCTTGTAGGTGATGTCGAGGTGAACCTCGCGTAGGGCCTCGTGTCCGGCCAACCTGAGTTCATGGGCGAGGCAAGCCTTGTAGGCATTTTCCAGGAGTCCAGGCCCCAGAACTATCTGCACCCTGATGGCAGCGAGGATGATGGCTTCGGTGATATCTCGATGGGGATAGTTGTCGCCCCAATCTTCGCCCCAATGCCGACCCATGACTTCCTCCTTCGGGTCAGGAGTGCGCTCAATCACGCCGGGACGTTCAGGCCAGAATTCTTTCCTCGGTATCCTCGGCCTCCTCGGCGCCTCGGCGATGGGCTTTTCGACGGGTGCTTCGGCGCATGTAATCTTTGCTCCGACTGATACTTGAGAAAGCCATCGCCGAGGCGCCGAGGAGGCCGAGGATACCGAGGAAAAGAAAAAGGCAGGTTCGCCGTCAACCCTTGGCAGAGGCCGTCCGAATGGCCGCGAGGGCCTGCCGTGCTCGTGTCACCTTGGCGAGGATATCGTTCGCGGACGCGGTCCAAACAAATGGTTTCGGAGCGGCATTGTGTCTCGCGATATAGGTGTGGATCGCTGCTTCGAGTTCCGGGACGGATCTGAAAATACCCCTTCGGATGCGGTTCTCCGTGATGTCCCGGAAAAATCGCTCCACCATGTTCAACCACGATGAACTGCTGGGGGTGAAGTGAACGTGGACCCTCGAATGGCCTTTCAACCAGCTTTTGACCGCCGGATGTTTGTGGGTGGCGTAGTTGTCGCAAATGATGTGCAGAGCGAGTCGCTTCGACGTACCCCGCTCAAGCCGCTTGAGGAACTTCAGCCACTCCTCATGGCGATGACGTGGCATCGTGGCCGAGATCACCGTACCATCCAGCGTGTTCATGGCCGCAAAGAGGGTGGTCGTTCCATTGCGCTTGTAGTCGTGCGTCATGGTGCCGCAGCGACCCTTCTTCATCGGTAGGCCAGGCTGAGTCCGGTCCAGGGCCTGAATCTGGCTCTTCTCATCTACGCTCAGCACGATGGCATGCTCCGGAGGGTCCAGATACAGGGCCACGATGTCCACCAACTTCTCTTCGAAATGAGGATCGTTGCTTAACTTGAAACCAACGGTGCGGTGCGGCTTGAGGCCATTCTGGCGCCAAATGCGTCCCACCGTGCTCTCGCTCACCCCGGTGGCCTGCGCCATGGAGGCCCGGCTCCAGTGCGTGGCATTGACGGGCTGTTCCTGCGTCGTCTTATGGAGCACCTCTTGCCCCTTCAAAGCAATCACCCAAGACTTCCGGCCTCGACCTGGGCGTTCCCTCTCGAGGCCATCGAAGCCCGCTTCCTCCCATCGCTTGAGGCATTGCCAAGCAGTCCGATGATCACAGCCCAAAGCCTGGCCGATGTCACGAAAGGACTCGCCAGAAGCTCGATGAAGAACAATCTTGGCCCGCAGGACGCTGCGCGCAGGCAAGGTCCGGCTCCGCGCCATTTCCTCAAGGCGTCTGAATTGCTCCACAGTTAGATCAACTCGCCCCACTTGCGCCAAAGTTCTCACCTGCCGCCTGGATGCGACGAGCTGTATTGGCGTTACAGGTATTTCTGGCGGCCTACACTAGGGGCCCGGCAATGGAATCGCACGTGTCCCGGATCTTCGCCCCGGGTACTCGGCCGGACAAGCCGGCCTCGTTGGATTCCGAAGGAGACGGGGGGCCGGGTTCCGCTTGCCGGCTTCGCTGTCGGTCCAGGGCATGGGGTCAGGGGGCCCTGCCGACGTGCCTATTGCCTCCGGGGCGCGCTGCGAGTGGGTCATGGCAGGAAGAGGGGGGAGCGCCGACGCTGATCGGCTCAACCAGGCCTCCCATGGAACCGTGGTTCCCGAGGCAAAGGCCCGGGCCCATTGCGGGAGGTCATGGGCGGTGCGGACCGGGATCCACTCGGCCTGGACCCTGGCCGGACCGCGGAATGGGAACTGGCGAAAGCCCTTTGCTTGCCAGCGTCGGCGCGACCCGTCTTCCACCCCGCAACCCTTGAAGCGTATCGAAGGGCCCTAGGCCCACCCGGGGAGCCGCCCTTCCATGTTGGTCCAAAACGTTCGTCGAAGCCGGAGTGTGCCAACACTTTCGCGGAATCCCAAGGCGAGAGCTTGCCGTTGACGCAGCTTGCCTGCGTCAACGAACCGGGCTGGAGATCCGGGACACGTGCGATGACGAAGCCGGGCTTCTAGAAATTCAACCGGTAGAAGACCTGCCTGCCGTTCCAGCGCTTCGAGAAGGCGTTGAACCCGAGTTTCGCGTAGATGGCCGTGGAGGCGGCGTTGTTCTCGTTCGTGTCCAGGCACACCGAGGCGCAGGACCGCTCGCGGGCCATGCCCAGGGCGGCTTCCACCAGGGCCCTGCCGGCCCCGGCCCTGCGGGCACCGGGGTCCACGAACAGGTCCTCGAGGGTGGCTTCGGTGCCTCCGGCCCACATGGAATGGCGGTACCGAAGCAGGACGTAGCCGACCGGGACCTGCCCTTCCTGGGCGAGGCAGAACTCCGCGTCCTCCGAATCCAGGAGCCGGGCGATGCTCTCGGCGAACTGGGCGTCGCTGGGTCCGGACCGGCCGAGGTGGTCCCTGAAACCGGCCGCCAGGGCCGTGATGGAGGGAAGGTCCGCCTTGGCGGCGCGCCGGATTTCCATGGATTCCTCAAGAATCGGGGTGAAGATAAATGTTGGCAAATTCCGGTCGGCCCCGCAAGCTTGCGATAACCGTTACTACAGGAGTCGGCATGGGTTGGGTGAAGGAATGCGAACGCAGGATGCGCCACTTCCTGAAGGCGCGCGGCTACCGTTCCGCCCGGAGCGTCCGGAACATGGTGGAAGCCATGTGGATCACGTCGGAGCAGCAGCTCGCCCTCCAGGGGAACACGGCGGCCCGGATGGTCGTGGCGCTTCCCGTGGACGCCAACATCCAGGACGCCGAGTTCAGGTGCTTCTCCCAGTGGGGGGAGGACGGCATCCTCCAGTTCCTGGTGGCCAAGACGGGCGTGCGCGAGCGGACCTTCGTGGAATTCGGGGTGGAGGACTACCAGCAGAGCAACACCCGCTTCCTCATGCAGAACGACGGCTGGTCGGGCCTGGTCATCGACGGCTCGCCCCGGAATGTGGAACGCATCAGGGCCAGTCCCCTGTTCCCCCGGCACACCCTGAACCCCGTCGCCGCCTGGATCTCCAGGGAGAACATCAACGACCTCATCCGCGGAGGGGGGCTGGAAGGGCCGATCGGCCTGCTCAGCGTGGACATCGACGGGAACGACTACTGGGTCTGGGAGGCCATCGACGTGGTGGCCCCGGTCATCGTGGTGTGCGAATACAACAACCTCTTCGGCGCCCACCGCGCCGTGACCGTGCCCTACGACGCCGGCCGCGTCTGGGACGGCAGCCACGCCTACTGGGGGGCCTCGCTTCGGGCCCTGTGCCTGCTGGCGGAAAGCAAGGGCTACGCCTTCGTGGGGTCCAACAAGGCGGGCCTGAACGCCTTCTTCGTGCGGAAGGACCACCTGGGCGGCTTGCGGGTGGGCGACCCCGTGGCCGACTTCCGGCCCAGCACCTACCGCGAAGGACGGGATCCCCGGAACCCGTCCCGCTTCCTGGACCGGCGGGAGCGCCTGGAGGCCATCGCGGACCTGGAGCTGGTGGATGTGGAACGGGGCGAGCGGGGGAAGGTTCGCGACCTGCTCACAGCGGAATTCGGCTGAGCGCCTTCCGTTCCCGCAGCCAGCGCGCCAACCTGCGCACCGGGCCGAACCGCAGCTTGAGCAGGGCGGTGAGCAGCCGGCCCCGCCAGCCTCCGGTGCCCACGTACGCCAGTTGCAGCGTCACCTGCTCCGTGCGCCACCCGCGCAGCCACGGCGCATCGCTCACCAGGTCGAGGCGCTGGATCCCAGGGTCCGCGCAGCAGAGCTCGATGACGCGCGCGAGGAGCACCTGCCCGGAGGAAACCCGGGCGAAGGCGGGATCGTAGGCGGTCTTGAGGGCCGAGAAGACCGCCCCCGTCCGGGTGCCCAGGATCGAGGCCAGGCAGCGTCCTTCGGCGTACAGCGCGTGGATTTCGAACCGGTCGGTCTCCCCCCGCAGCGTTCCGGCCAGGGCCGCGAAGAAGGCGGGCTGCCTGCGGCGGAACTTCACGGCGGTTCCGGCGGCGCCTTTCCAACTGGAGGCCTCCACCTCCAGGAAGGTGCTGAATTCCCGCTCCAGCTCCCGCGGTTCGCGGGCGATGACGAAGTGGACGTCGGCAAGGCCTGCCAGCCGCTTCCGGGCGGTGTTCAGGTTGTGGCGGAAATTTCCGGACAGGCCCGCCAGCAGATCTCCGTAGGGGCTGCCGCAGTCCATGAATCGCACGCTCTCCTTGGGATCCAGGCAGGGGGGACCCAGGCTGCGCAGGCCCTCCCAGAAGGGGGATCCGGACGGCAGCGGACCCATGACCAGCAGGGGCCGGCCCTCCGGCTCCCGCCGGACATGGGCCGCCAGGGCCGGGAGGAAGCGCCGGCGCGCCTCGTCGTCGGTGCAGAGCACATCGGCCTGGTGGCTGTGCTTGAGCCAGAGCACGCCCCACGTCGGCACCGGCATGCCCAGGCGCATGTCCATCCGCGGTTCCAGCAGGCAGATGCCCCGCACCTCCCGGCCGTCGCCCAGTGCGAGGCACCGGAGCTGGTCCGGGTCCCCCATGATGTGGTCCACGTGGGCCGCGCAGGCCTCGAAGGACATGAAACTGGTGCGCAGCGGCAGGCCTGCCCAGATGCGGCGCCAGTCCCCCTCCAGCCGCTCCAGGCCCGCCCGGCCGCGGAATTCCTGGATCTCCCAGACCGCCGCGCGGGTTCCGGGCCGATAATCACGGATTTCCATGTCGGTAATTACCATGCGCAATCCTTGTGGCCCAAGACTGTTTGACAGTATGGAAGTATGGCATGAATTTCAAAAAAGCAAGGCGCACCTGCCGATTCCAGGCAGGTCATCGCGGGTAGAATGAAGGTGAGCGGCCGCCGCCAACCCGGCGCCGCTCCCTTTTTGTGACGGAACCCATGCATCTGAACGAAGAAATCAAGCGCCGACGCACCTTCGCCATCATCAGCCACCCCGACGCGGGCAAGACCACCCTCACGGAAAAACTCCTGCTCTACAGCGGCGCCATCGACCGAGCCGGCAGCGTCAAGGGCCGCGAAGGGGCGGGCCACGCCCAGAGCGACTGGATGGAGATCGAGCAGGAGCGCGGCATCTCCGTCACCTCCGCCGCCATGCAGTTCGAGTACCAGGACCACGTCATCAACCTCCTGGACACCCCCGGCCACCAGGACTTCAGCGAGGACACCTACCGCGCCCTGACCGCAGCCGACAGCGTCGTGATGCTCCTGGACTGCGCCAAGGGCGTGGAAGAGCAGACCAAGAAGCTCTTCCGCGTGGCCCGTGAGCGGGCCCTGCCGATTTTCACCTTCGTGAACAAGCTGGACCGCCCCGGGCGGGAGCCGGTGGAACTCATCGACGAGGTGGAGGAGCTCTTCGGCCTGCACGCCGTGCCCATGACCTGGCCCATCGGTTCGGGCACGGACTTCAAGGGCGTCTATGTGCGCGCCACCGGCCAGATCCAGGTGTTCGAGCGGACCAAGGCCGGCCGCAAGGCCCGCGTGGCCGGGGAAGGGGGCCTGGACGACCCCGAGATCAAGGCCCTGCTCACCCCCGCCGAGCTCCAGCAGCTGCGCGACGACGTGGACCTCATGGACCACGTGCTGCCCCCCTTCGACATGGAGGAATTCCTCGCCGGGCGGCAGTCGCCGCTCTTCTTCGGCAGCGCCCTGAACAACTTCGGCGTGGCCGAATTCCTGGAGGAGTTCCTCGCCATGGCCCCGGCGCCCCACGCCCGCCCCCTCATGGACGGCGGCGAAGTGCCGGTGGACGCCCCCTTCACGGCCTTCGTCTTCAAGGTGCAGGCCAACATGAACAAGGCCCACCGGGACCGGGTGGCCTTCGCCCGCATCGTCTCGGGCCGCTTCGAGCGGGGCATGGACGCCCTCCACGTGCGCGGCGCCAAGAGCATCAAGCTCAACTACCCCCACATGTTCTTCGGCCGCGAGCGGGTCATCGTGGACGAGGCCTTCCCCGGGGACATCCTGGGTCTGATCAACCCCGGCATGTTCCGCATCGGGGACGTGCTGAGCGCCGCGGGCCCCGTGGAGTTCCACGCCGTGCCGCGCTTTTCCCCCGAGCAGTTCGTCTCCGTTCGCCTGGCGGATCCCGGGGCCCGCAAGGGCTTCCTGAAGGGCGTGCAGCAGATTGCCGAGGAGGGCGTGGTGCAGGTGTTCTGGCCCCGGGGCGGCGCGCCCCTGCCCATCCTGGGCGCCGTGGGCCGCCTGCAGTTCGACGTGCTCCAGCACCGCCTCAAGACCGAGTACGCCTGCCCGGTGATCATGGAGCCCCGCAGCTTCCAGATGGCCCGGTGGCTCCAGGGCGGCTGGCCCGAGCCCAGCCGGTTCTGGGGGGAGCTGGTCGAGGATGCCGACGGCAACCCCGCCATCCTCTTCGAGAACGACTGGCAGCGCCGCACCACCAAGGAGAAGAACCCCGACCTCACCTTCCTGGATCATCCGCAGTAGGTATTAATTCTTATTGAAGCCTGGGCGAATTACGCTTAGGTTGAACGCAAGCCCAGCCGATACCAGGGTAGGAGATTCAGGAATGCGACAGGAGATCAAGCCGGAAGACCTGATCGTCACGGAGAACGACGGCACGCGCCGCATCAACCACGATGTCCTGGAATCCTACGGCCTCTTCAACCTCCCGAAGTCCATCATGCGCAGCGCCCTGATGGTCTACTACGACAACGCCGCCCGCCAAGGCCGCGTGGCCGCCCAGACCGTCCGCACCTTCATCAGCCTCGCCAGTTCGATCACCCGCTTTCCCAAGCCCGTCGCCATCAACTTCACCCGGGGCGCGGCCTACCGGCGGAACATGCGGATGCTCCGGCGCTACAGCCGCTGAGGGCCGGGATTGTGAATGCCCGGACGGTCCTGCCCCTGGTCTGCGCGGTTCTTCTCCTGGGCTGCGTCCGGGACAAGCCCTACGCCTTCGACCAGCCGAACCTGCGGGTCCACGCCACCTTCCCCGGCGAACCCCGGATGGCCATCTACCCGGAGGACACGCCCTTCGGCATCATCCAGTGGCACAGCTTCGCCTACACGCCCCCCGGCCGCATGGACCTGAACTTCCGGGTGGACGTGGGCAACCTCCCCCCCGGCACCCAGGGCGGGGACACCATCCCCGCCGCGCTCGCCACCTACCAGGGCTTCCTGGCCAAGCGCCTGGGCGGCGCCATCGAGCGCACGGATCTGCCGCCGGACCGCGGCCCGGGTTTCCAGTACCGGGCCCAGGCCAACCCCACGGCCCGGGTTGAGGGCATCGTGATCCTCAAGCGGGGCCGCCTGCACCACGCCCAGGCCACCGTGGAGCGTGCGGACGATCCCAGGCTCCGGGTGTTCATGGACTCCTTTACCGTCGACTAGGGTCAATTATTAAATGATTAATTGAAAACGGCCTGCACTGGCGAGTGGTATCTGCAATATCACTTGGCAACTATTGATATGCCGCTTGACATTAAATTATTAATTTATTATCTTCAGGGTGCCATCCCGGCCAATCCCGGCCGCCCTGGAGCCAACGTCATGAAGTCGCTCGTCCTTTCGACCCTCATCCTCGGTGCCACCTCCCTTTCCGCCGCGGACTTCACCGGCGGCGTGCAACTCGGGCCCGCCTTCCCCCAAGGGGACATGAAGCTCCTCACGGACGGCAACACCGGAGCCCAGCTGGTCCTCTTCGGCCGCTGGGACCTGGGCGGCGGCCACGCCCTCCGCGCACGGCTGGACGGCACCTCCGCCAAGGGCACCCCCAGCTCGTTCAACACTCCGGTCGGGAAGGTGGTCAACGGGCCGCGGGCCGAGGTGACCTCCACGCTTGGAACGTTGGGGGCGGACTACCTCTACTACGTCGACGGGACGACCGGCAAAGGCTTCTATGCGGGCGGCGGCCTGGCCTTCGGTTCCAGCCACGTGGAGCTGGAACTGCCCCTGCTCGGGGGAGGCTACTACAAGCATGGCCGTTCTTCGGATGCCCTGGCCTACGGCCTCTACGCCGGCTACCAGTTCAATTCGCACTGGAGCGTGGAACTGACCTACCGCGCCTCGACCTTCAAGGCGGACATCACGGTCGGCAACAGCGTCGGCTCCTTCAAATACAGCATGCCGATGGTGGCCCTGGTGGCCGGGTACACCTTCTAGGAACCGCACTCCGGCCGGATCCCGCTCCGTCCGGGGCGGGATTCTTTGGCCCGTTCGCGGCAGGTCGGAAGGTACCAGGACCTGGTGGCCGGATGCAACGGCGACGCCAAGGCCGCCGCCACCCTCCCCATGACCGGGAAGATCGAGCAGATCGTCCAGCTCCCGGAGTATCCCGGGAGCCTGGCCCGGGCGGACGGAAAATCCAAGGTAGACTGAAGGCATCGTTGGGATGCCTGAATGGGAAGTGCGGACAAGCCGAAGAGCTCCTCGCCTGGATGGCTGGAACCGACGTTGGCGTGGACCGGTGCCGGACTTCCTCCGCAGTCCTCCCATGACGAACCCACCCTCGCGGATACCGTGGCGGAACGCCCCCTGACCCTGCCCGAGTGGCTTGGACAGGCCGAAGATCAACCGGGGCGCCAGGTGGGGCGCTTCGTCCTGGGCCCGCTGCTGGGGGAGGGCGGCATGGGGCGGGTCTACCAGGCCTACGACGCCTCCCTCCACCGGATCGTGGCCCTCAAACTGGTCAGGAACCAGGATCCCCAGATCCTGGCCCGCTTCGAGCAGGAAGCCCGGGCCCAGGCGCGGGTGGACCACCCGAACATCTGCAAGGTCTACGAAGTGGGCCACTTCGAGGGGGTCCCCTTCATCGCCATGCAGTACGTCGAAGGCGGCAACCTGGCCCAGCGGGGGCCGGGCCTGGACCTCCGCGACAAGGTCCGGATCATCACCCTGGCCGCAGGCGCACTGGAGGCCGCCCACCAGGCCGGGCTCATCCACCGGGATATCAAGCCTTCCAATATCATGCTGGAGGACCGCCCCGAAGGCGTGACGCCCTTCCTGATGGACTTCGGGCTGGCCCGGGAACAGGAGGGCGGGTCCCTCACCATCGATGAGCAGGTGCTGGGCACCCCGGCGTACATGGCTCCGGAGCAGGCCATGGGCGTCTCCGGGCGCATCGACGCCCGGGCCGACGTCTACGCCTTGGGCGCCACCTTCTTCTTCCTGCTTGCCAACCGTCCCCCCTTCCGGGGACCCAGCGCCGCCCAGACCCTGGTCGCCCTGTCCGGGGACGAGGCGCCCGGCCTGCGGACGCTGGTGCCGGACCTGCCGCAGGACCTGGCCGTCATCGTGCACAAGTGCCTGGAGAAGGAACCGGACCGGCGGTACGCCAGCGCCCGCCTCCTGGCCGAGGACCTGGGCCGGTTCAGCCAGGGCGAGCCCATCCTGGCCCGGGCGCCCTCGCTGTTCTACCTGGTGGGCAAGAAGGCCCGCAAGCACAAGGTGGCCACCCTCGTCCTCGCCCTGGCCGCGTTGCTGGGTGCGACCGCCTCCGCCTGGAACGTGCGCACCACCCTCAGGGCCCGGGCCCAGACGGAGCTGGCCCGCCGGTTCGGGGAGCAGGTGAAGGACCTGGAGTGGTCCCTGCGCCTGGCCCATCTCCTCCCCTGCCATGACCTCGGCCGGGACCTGGCCCGGGTGAGGCGGGCCATGGGGGCCATCCGGGCCGAAATGGCCGCCCAGCCGGGTCTGGCGGAGGCGCCGGGCGCCTATGCCCTGGGGCGGGGTCACCTGGTGCTGGGCGAATACCCGGAGGCCCGGCGCGAACTGCTGCGCGCCTGGCAGCTGGGTGCCCGCGGGCCGCAGGTGGCGCAGGCGCTGGGGTCCGCCTTGGGGGAGCTCTACCGCCGGGGCCTGGAAGAGGCCGAGCGCGAGCCCATCGGGGACGCCCGCACGGCCTTGAGGCTGGAGCTGGAGCGGAAATTCCGGGATCCGGCCCTGGAGTACATCCGCCTGGCCGGGGACGAACCCTACCTGAAGGGCCTGCTCGCCTATTATGAAGGGCGCAACGGGGATGCGGCGCGCCTGGCCCGGGAGGCCCTGGACGCGGACCCGGCCTTGTTCGAAGCGCACAAGCTCATGGGCGACGCCGCCCTGGACGAGGCCGAGACGGCCTTCCAGCGCGGACTCGCGCAGGAGGCGGCCGCGGCCGCGGCGCATGCGGCGGACGCCTTCGGAACCGCCCTGACCATCGCCCGGAGCCATCGGGAACTCTACCTGGCGGAGGCGCGCCGCTGCGTGCTGGCACTGAAGCTTGCCCACCAGCGCACCGGAACCCTGGACCGGTCCCGTCTGGACGAGGCCCTGGCCCGGGTGGACCAGGCCCTGGTCTGCGACCCCACCGCCTCCGGCACCCAGCTCGTGCTGGCGCAGATCTGGAGCACCTGGGCCGAGGCCCTCCGGCACCGGGGGCAGTCGCCCATGGAGGCCAACGGCAAGGCCCTGGAGGCCGCCCGCAGGGCGGCGCTGACCGATCCCGGCACGGGCCCCCTGATCGTGATGGCGGCCCTCCAGCGCTCCAACGCCGAGTACATCCGGTACCACGGGGGCGATCCGGACCCCTGGATCCAGGGCGCCTCGGCCCACTTCCAGCGGGCCGCCGACCTGGAGCCGGGCAACACCACGGTCCTGCGCGGCCACATCCTGCTCTGCTTCGTGGCCGCCGACGACGCCCGGCGCAAGGGCAGGGACCCCCGGGCCACGGTGGAGGCGGGCCTCGCCCTGGGTGCGAAGCTGGTGGAACTGCAGCCGGGCCTGGCCAGCAACCACGACTGGGTGGGCGGCCTGGCGGGAGCCGAGGCCGAGTATCTCCTGGATCACGGGCGTGACCCCGGCCCCTGGTTCAGCCGGTCCCTGGAAGCCTTCGGGAAGGCCATGGCCATCAACCCCCGGGACCAGCCACTCCTGAACAACGCAGCCTATTACACGGCACGGCTCGGCCAGTGGGAGCTGGAGACCGGGCGGCCTTCGGGCCCGACCCTGGCCCGTGCCCTGGACTTCGCCCGCCGCACGGTGCTCCTGGACCCCAAGGCCAGCCTCGGGTACGGCACCTGCGCCCTGGCGGCGCGGGTGATGGCCGAGCAGGAGCTGAAGGCGGGCCGGAACCCCATGCCCTTCGTGCGGGAGGGGGAGGCCGCCTGTGTGAAGGGCGAGGCCCAGGATCCGACGTTCTACGACAACCCCCTCCAGGCGGGCCTCCTCGCCCTGGTGGAAGCCCGTTGGCTCGCATCCCAGCACACCTCGCCGGAACCGGCCCTCTCCTCGGCCCTGGCGCGGCTGGAGCGGGCCCGGACCCTGAACCGGTTCCCCGGGTGGGAAACGGACCTGGCCCTGGCCCGGGGCCAGCTGCTGGGGGCGGACCTGCTTCCGGCCCGGGCCGCGGCGCTGCGGGCGGCCGCGAAAAAGCTGATGGCGGGGGTGGCGCGCAGGGATCCCGGGCTGCAGCCGCTGCGGGACCTGGAAGCCGCCGCGGGCGGCAGGACCCCGCCCAGCCGGACGACCTGATCTGGGCCACGTCGCTCGCCGTTGAACATTCTCATAGGAGCCTGTCCATCCCCCGCACCTGCGGCAGGGCAGTCGCTTGAATCGGTCCCGGTCAGTTCCCGGCGACAGCCTCGGGCTCGGCCGGAACACCCCGGTGCGCCGCCATGGAGCGCTTTTCGAGGTCGGGCAGGAACCAGGCCAGGAGACCGATGAGTGGCAGGAAGGAACAGACCTTGTACACGAAGAAGATATCCGTGAGATCCGCCAGGCGCCCCAGCAGGGCCGCGCCGATGCCGCCCATGCCGAAGGCGAATCCGAAAAAGAGTCCCGAGATGGTCCCCACCCGCCCCGGCACCAGTTCCTGGGCGTAGACGAGGATGGCCGAGAAGGCCGAGGCCAGCACCAGCCCGATGACCACCGAAAGCACCCCGGTCCAGAAGAGGTTCGCCCGCGGCAGCAGGAGAGTGAAGGGCAGGATGCCCAGGATGGACACCCAGATCACGTATTTGCGGCCGATGCGGTCCCCCACGGGCCCCCCCGCCACGGTGCCCGCGGCCACGGCGCCCAGGAACACGAAGAGATGGATCTGCGCGTTCTGCACCGAAACATGGAAGCGGCTCATGAGATAGAAGGTGTAGTAGCTGGTGAGGCTGGCCAGATAGAAGTACTTGGAGAAGATGAGGGCCATGAGGATGGCCAGGGAGGCCGCCACCTTGCGCCGGCCCAGCGGGGAAGGGGGATGGGACCCGGCCGATGCCAGGTGCCCCTGGGCCCTGCGGCGGTACCAGCCTCCCACCTTGAGGAGCACCCCCATGGCCAGGAGGGCCGCCAGGGCGAACCAGGCGATGCTGGTCCGGCCCCGTGGAAGGATGAAGAAGGCTGCCAGCAGGGGCCCCAGGGCGCCGCCGGCGTTGCCGCCGACCTGGAAGAGGCTCTGGGCCAGGCCGTGCCGCCCGCCCGAAGCCATGCGCGCCACCCGGCTGGACTCCGGGTGCAGGACCGCGGAACCCATCCCCATGAGGGCCACCGCCACCAGGATCAGGCCGAAGGAGGGGGCCCGCGCGAGCAGCAGGAGCCCCCCCAGGGTGAACCCCATCCCCACCGGCAGGGAGAAGGGCTGGGGCCGGCGGTCCGTCACCAGCCCCACCACCGGTTGCAGCAGGGAGGCCGTGAGCTGGCCCGTAAGGGCGATGAGCCCCACCTGGGAAAAACTCAGTTGGAAGGAACTCTTCAGGATGGGATACATGGCCGGGATGAGCGACTGCATCATATCGTTGAGGAAGTGGCAGAAGCTGATGGCCATGACGACCCTCACAACGAGTGTGGCTGGCTTGGGGTCGTCAGGCTGCATGGGCGGGTTCTCCTTCTCCCATGCTATATGGGCCGCGCCCAGGTTCTTTGCCTTCCTGGTCAATGACCGGGTGGACGTGCACGCTCGATCAACCGGTTCAACTCGGCAAGCACCAGGGGATCCAGAAAGAAGTCGTGCCCTCGATTCGCCAGACGGACCAGCCGCACCTTCTGGCCGAGTTTCACGGCAGCCGCCTGGAACGATTCACTGAGCCTTGGGGGAGTCGTCCGGTCCTGGCTGCCCACCACCAGGGTCACCTCAACCGCGGGCGACAGGCCCTCGACCAGGTCCAGGGGGGAAAGGGCAACAATCCCCGTTCAGGTGGCGGCGGATGGAATCCACGAACCCGTCCTCGCTGGCAAAGGCGGCGGGCTCCAGGACCTCCCCCGGCAGCACCGTGATCCGCGTGCGCCTGGCCCGGGCCAGGCCCTGCAGGTGCGGCAGCAGCGTCGCGTCGCCCACCCAGGGGTAGTGCGGATCGGCGCCCGCCAGGCGGAACGGCAGCACCGGGATGCCCAGGCGGTAGGCCATGCGCAGGCCGCCTTCGCGCAGGGGTGCGAGGTCCCCGGCGGTGGTGGTGCCTTCGGGGAAGAGGAGGAAGGGCAGGCCGCCCCGCAGGTCCCGGCGCAACGTCTTGAGGGCGGCGGCGCGGCTGAAGAGGCTGTCGCGGTCCACGAAGCGCAGGCCCGCCTTGCGGGCCCCGGAACCGATGAGGGGATAGGCTGCAACCTCGGCCTTGGCCAGGGCTCCGCTGGGGCGCAGGCTGAGGAAGACGACGGGGTCCAGCCAGCTGAGGTGGTTCGAGACCCACAGCTGGCCGCCCTCGGGCACGGGCGCGGCGAGGGTGGCCTCCACCCCCAGGCGGCGCAGGAGCCGGCGGGCCCAGCAGTGCAGGGCCCACTGGGGACGGCTGCGCCAGCCCATGGCGCCGCTGGCCAGGGCCGCCCCGCCCAGGGCGCCCAGGAGCCGAAGGGCGGGCGCGGGGTGGCCGGCGGGGTAGTTCACGGGGCGATGCCGACGCCGTTGCGGTCCTGGATGAACCGCAGGATGGCGGAGCGGTCCGCCACGGGAGGCTTCTTCTCCCAGGGGCAGCCGCGCTTCCAGAGGCCCAGCATGTCCTCGGGGCAGCCCACCTTCTCGTAGATGGTCTCCACCGCCACCGCCAGCGCCTCGGCGGTGAGGGGGGCCTCCATGACGTCGCGCAGCAGGGCCACGCGCCAGCGGTCCTGGGCCGCGGCCCAGCGGCGGCCGCCGGGCCTGGGCACCTTGCCCGTGGCCTCGCGGCTGGCCTCCCACAGCGCGGCCTCGAAGAGCTCCCGGGCCTCCAGGGCGGCCAGGGCCATGGGGCCCAGGGGGCCGTGGGCCAGGAGCCAGTCCTGGATCTCCAGCGGGCTGAGCAGGCCGAAATCGTAGCCCGTCACGAGCTCGTCCCAACCTACGGTGGTGCCTTGACGTTCGAGCAGCGAGAGCCACATGGGGAGCCTCCTAGCTGAGCAGTTGAAGGGCGATGTGGGCCGCCACCCGGGCGCTGTCGTCCGCGCCGGGGAGGGTGGGGGCCAGTTCCATGATGTCGGCGCCGACCCACGCCACGTTCCGGAGGCAGGCCAGCAGGGTGAAGACGTCCAGCACCGAGAGGCCGCCGGGGACGGGCTCGGCCACGGCGGGGCAGAAGGCGGGGTCCAGCACGTCCAGGTCCACGCTCACGTAGGCCGGCACCTGGCCCACCCGGGCGATGTCGCCCTGGAGCTGCGACAGGAGCCGCGGGTCCTTGAGGTCCATGGGCGTCCACATGCGCACGCCGGCGTTGAGGAGGAAGACGATCTCCTCGCTGTCGAAGCGGGGGGCGCGGACCCCCAGCTGCACCGTGTGCCGGGGGTCCACCAGGCCTTCCTGGATCGCGCTCCGGAGCCAGGTGCCGTGGTGGTGCCCGGTCCCCCAGACCTCGCCCGTGCCGGCGTCGGGGTGGGCGTCCAGGTGCAGGAGGCCCAGGGGCCCGCGCCTGCGGGCATGGGCGCGCAGGGCGCCCAGGGTCATGAGGTGGTCGCCGCCCAGGAGGAGGGTCCGGGCCCCCTCGACGACCCACCCGTTGACCGCCTCCTCCACCGCGCCCAGCGCCTCGGCGATGCTGAAGGGCCGGGTGGGGATGTTGCCGCCGTCCACCCAGTCCAGGGCCGCCAGGGTCCGGCCCCCCAGGTCGTGGCCCTGGAGCCGGAACGGCATGGCCGCGCGCCCCAGGCCCAGGGTGGCCGCCCGCAGGGCCCAGGGCCCCATGCGCGCCCCGGGGCGGTTGAGGACGCCGCCGTCGAAGGGGGCTCCCAGCACGACGCCGGGCACGGGAGAGGGCTCCAACTGGAGGGGCAGGCCCAGGAAGGGGGTGAGGCCCGTGCGCAGGGCCGTGAGCAGAGCTTCCGGATGCATTCGCGCTCCGCTCAGGAAACCAGCTTCAGGCGGGAATACCGCGCCCGGAGGCGGTCGATGTCCTGCTTCTCGATGACCGACCACAGCCGCACGTCGCCGGGGTGGTAGTAGTCCCGCGCCTCCGCCACCACGCGAGCGCCCAGGGATGCGTGGATGGACCGGGCGTCGTGGTTCCCGGGCTCCACCAGGAAGCGGCAGGACTCCATGTCCTCGGCAAGGAGCTTCTTCACCATGGCGCGGATCAGGAGGTAGTTGACGCGCGTCTTCTGGTAGTCGGGATGCACGGCCAGGGTGGCGCAGTAGACCGCCTTGCCGTTGGGGAAGTTGAGCACGTAGCCCGCGGGCCGGTCGCCGTCCATGGCGATGAAGCACCAGTCCGAGTAGAAGTCCGTGCAGAGCCTCTGGTAGTAGGGGCAGAGCTCGCCCACCTCGTCCTGCTCCCAGATCTCGCGCTCGAGGCGCTGCAGATGGGCGAAGTCGGCGGGCGTGAGGGGGCGGATGTCGTAGCGGGGCTGCTGTTGTTCCGTGAGCGGGATTGCCATCGGATCACCTCCTGCTTCAAGGATGGGGTCCGGGCGTTACAGGCGAACGCCCTGGCGGCAACGGCCCGGATCATTCCTGGGACATTCCTGTTAAACGCCGCGGCTGGCGGCGTTCCACGAAGAGGACGGAGCCCTCCAGGCCCTTGGCCTCCTTCTTGGCGACGGCCGCGCTGGCGGAGATCTCGTGGTGGTTCGCGAACTGGCCCGGCCACGCCTTAACCGCGCCCACGCTGAGGCTCAGCAGGGGGTGCACCACCTGGCGGCGGGAGCGGTCCTCGCCCACGTAGCCCCGCGACTCGAGCTCCCCTTCGCTGAAGAACCTGGCCAGCCCCGCGTCGAAGGCCTCCAGCAGGCTCGTGCAGCGCCGCTCCCAGTCGGCGCTCCGGAACACCATCATGAAGTCGTCCCCGCCGATGTGTCCGACGAAGTCCAGGTCGGGCTCGCACACGGAGCGGAGCAGGTCCCCGGTCCACTGGATGACGTCGTCGCCGCGCCGGTAGCCGTGCACGTCGTTGTAGGGCTTGAAGTGGTCCAGGTCGCAGTAGCACGCCACGAAGGGGACGCCCTGGTGGAGCAGGTCGTCCAGGTGCTCGTTGATGGGGACGTTGCCGGGGAGGCCCGTGAGCGGGTTGGCGTAGCGGGCCGCCTTGATCTGCATCTGCGTGATCTCGCGCATGAGGTCGTGGCCGCTGCCCATTCCTGCGTAGAAGCCGTTCCGGGTGAGGATGTAGCCGTGGAGGATGTGGCGGGGATCGGACTCCACGATGAGCCGGCTCACCTCGTGGAGGCTGGTGCCGTGGTCGAGCACCAGGATGTCCCGGTTCATGATGGCCTCCACCGGCTTCTTCCCGTACACCTCCCGGGAGAAGGGCTTGAACATCATGTCCATGAACACGTGGCGGTTGATCAGGCCCACGGGGATGCCGTCGCGGACGACGGGAATGGACTGCAGGTCGGAATCGGCCTGGAAGAGCTTCTCCACCTTCCCGTTGGGGGTGTCCGGGGCCAGGGCGGGCACCTCGACCATGAGCCGGGCCGCCGTGGAGCGCCCGTCCCGGATCCAGCCGGAGCCGTCGGGGTCCCGGCGCCGGAACAGGCCCGGGGCCGCGGCGGCCTGGGGCAGGGGCGCGGGGCGGCCCAGGAGGTAGCCCTGGCCGAAGTGCAGGCCCAGGTCCCGCACCACGGCGAGGTCCGCCTCCAGCTCGATGCCCTCGCCCACGACCTTGGCGCCCGTCTTGGAGGCGATGTCGCACAGGGACTTCAGGAACTGGAGCTTGACCGGGTCCCGGCTCACGCCCTGGATGAAGTGCATGTCGACCTTCACGAACTCCGGGCGCAGCTCCGACCACAGGCGCAGGCTGGAGAAGCCCTCCCCCAGGTCGTCCAGGGCGATGGCGAAGCCCAGCTTCCGGAACAGGGCGATGGCCTTCACCAGGATGCCGAGGTCGTGGATGGGCAGGGCCTCGGTGAGCTCGATGACGATCCGGCCCGGGGGCACCCCCAGCTCCTCCAGCCCCTGGATGGGCAGGAGGGAGCTCTGGGCCGCCGTGGCCAGGCTCCCGGGGCTCATGTTCAGGAACAGCTTCTGGGCGGCCCCGCTGGCCGCATAGGCCCGCACCAGGGTCCTGCAGCAGGCGCACTCCAGGTCGTAGAGCTGGTTCGTGAGGCCGGCCACCTTGAACAGGCTGGCCGGAGCGTGGAGGAGTGTGTCCGAGGGACCCCGGATCAGCCCCTCGAAGGCCAGCACCGCCCCGGTCTCCAGGTCCACGATGGGCTGGAAGTGGGGCTTGAGGCGGTCTTCCGCGAGGATGGCCCTGAGCTGGTCGCCCAGACCGATCATCCCGTCCGCGGTGCCGGCCGGATGGCTGCGGGCGCCCGCATGGAGGGCCAGTCGGGCCCTGCTGGTGGCCAGGGAGAGGGAGGCGAGGGGGACCATGCCTCCAGTTTCACGCCCCGCCGTCCCGGGCGTGGGGCGGCGGTGGAACTTGGGTGTTAATACGGCGGGCATGGGGCTACCGGACCCGGGAGATCTTCAGGAGGGCGTCCGACAGGGTGACGCCGGAGGCCTGGACGTTCTTGAGGCTGACGAGGATGACGGGCCTGCCCTTCTCGAGGACGATGGCGATCCCCGCCCCATCCTTGAGCATGGCGGCGTCGCCGGCCACCACCAGCTTGCCGTCGGCCAGGTAGTCCTTGAGCTGCTCGCCGTTGGCCGCCCAGGCCACCGGGGCCTTGGCGTCCGGAGACACGCCCCCCTTCTTGAGCTGCATGGACAGGTCCATGTCGCGGCAGGCGATGCGCCCGGGCGCCCCGGCGCTGGTCGTGACGACCTTGAGAAAGGGCATGAGCTCGGCGGGGGCCACCTGGGGCGGTGCGGCCAGGGCCACGGTGACGAAGAGCAGGGCGGCGGGAAAAAGGGTCATGGCTCCATCCTTGGAACCAGTGTTCCCGACCCGTGTCTCCGCTTTAGATTGGAACCGTTAATTCCCTGTGATTTCTACCTTACGAACAGGGGGTGGATCAGCCGGAGGGTCCCGTAGGCGATGCCGAAGCTGCAGGGGATCGTCAGCACCCAGGCCACGAAGATGTTCCCGGCCACGCCCCAGCGCACCACATTGGCGTTCATGGTGGCCCCGACGCCCATGATGGCCCCGGTGATGGAGTGGGTGGTGGAGACGGGGATCCCGAAGTGGGCGGTGGTGAACAGCACCATGGCCGCGGCGGTCTCGGCGGCGAACCCGTGGATGGGCCGCAGCTTGACGATGCGGCTGCCCATGGTCTTGATGATGCGAAGGCCGCCGCTGGCGGTGCCCGCGGCCATCATGCCCGCGCACCCCAGCTTGACCCACATGGGCACGGCCACCTGGTGCCCGGGGAGGACGGTCATCTTCCCGTAGATGATGAGGGCGAGGCAGATGACGCCCATGGCCTTCTGGGCGTCGTTCTGGCCATGGGTGAAGGCCATGGCGCTGGCCGAGACCAGCTGCAGCTTCCGGAAGGCGTTGTTGATCTTCCTGCCCGAGGTGTGCCTGCAGATCCATTGGATGAGCAGGATCAGGATGGCCCCCATGAGGAAGCCCAGCATCGGGGACACGAAGATGAAGAGGGTGATCTCCTCCAGCTTGGTCATGTGGAGCGCCCGGAAGCCCGCGTGGGCCACCACGGCCCCGGCCAGGCCGCCCATGAGGGTGTGGCTGGTGCTGGAGGGGATGCCGAAGTACCAGGTGCCGAGGTCCCACAGGATCGCGGCCGTGAGGGCCGCGATGAGCACTTCGGGCACCACGAACTGGGAGTCCGCGATCCCCTTGGCGATGGTGGTGGCCACGTGGGTGCCCAGCAGGGCCCCGCCGAAATTGAGGCAGGCCGCCATGACGATGGCGTTGCGGGCGGACATGACCCCCGTGGAGACCACGGTGGCGATGGCGTTGGCGGTGTCGTGGAAGCCGTTGATGTAGTCGATGGCCCAGGCCATCACGACGATGAGGATGAGCGTCGGGATCATGGCGCGCTCAGGCGTTGCGCATGACGGTTGAGCTCACGACCTTCGAGACGAGCTCGATGCGGTCGGTGGCGTCCTCCAGGAGGCTGAGGATCTCCTTCCACTTGATGAGCTCGATGGGATCCTTGGGGTTCTCGAAGATTTCGGCCAGGGCGGCGTGGTAGACGGCGTCGGCCTGGTTCTCCAGCTCGTTGCAGTACTGGATGCGCTTGTTGATGTCCTTGCCGTTGGACATGTTCCGGAGGTGGCCGATGAGGGGCTTGATCTCCTCGGCGCCGGCGACGATGAGCCGCCCCAGCTCCACGGCCGTGGGCATCACGGCGGTGATCTTGTAGAGCACCAGCCGCTCGCAGACCCCGTCCAGGCAGTCCACGACGTCGTCGAGGCAGTGGGCCAGGTGGAGGATGTCCTCGCGTTCGATGGGGGTCATGAAGGTTCGGTTCAGGCGGTCCACGATCTCGTGGGTGATCTCGTCGCCCACGTGCTCGAGGTCCTTCATCTTGCGGCGCATCCCGGCCCACTCGCCGGGGGTCTGGCGGGACTTGAACTCGGCCTCGAAATGCTTGGCGGAATCCACGAGGTTGGAGGCGGAGGCTTCGAGCAGGTCGAAAAACACCATTTCGTGGGGTTTCAACCAGCTGATGAGTGAGTTCAAGGACATCGGGACTCCTGAAAGACCAATGTCTCCATTGTGCCTTGGGAAGCCCCGGTACCCTAGCCGGAATGGCCGGCAGTGGGGCGCATTGCCGGTTTTTCCACACGGCAGGCCAGATTCCTGATCTGTTTCCCCCAGCGCCTCAGCGAAACCTCCGCGCCTCTGCGTTTGATTCCCTTCTGTGCGATTCCGGACGATCGGGGCTCACCCAAGCAGTCAGTGATTCATGGAAAAGAACTAAACGCTGGGGCGCAGAGGGTTCACAGAGGCGCTGGGGAAAAATGCGGCAGGAGATCAGGCGTCCACGCTTCCCAGCCGGTAGCCCACGCCGACCACCGTCTCGATGAGGCCCGCGGCCTCCCCCAGCTTCGACCGCACCCGCCGCACGTGCGCGTCGATCGTCCGGCTCTCACCCAAGTATTCCAAACTCCATACTTGCTGCAAAATCTTTTCCCGGCTCAGGACCCGCCGAGGGTTCTGGAGGAAATACGCCAGCAGCTCGAACTCCCGGCGGGTCAGTTCCATGGCCTCCCCGTTCACCCGGGCGATGTGCATGTCCAGGTCCACGCTGATCGGGCCGAAGGTCATCTGCTGGACCTTGCTGGGGGCGTCGATGAAGGCGGCCCGGCGGAGGATGGCCCGGATGCGGGCGACCAGCTCCCGGCTGGAGAAGGGCTTGGAGATGTAGTCGTCGGCCCCCAGCTCCAGGCCGAGCACCCGGTCGATCTCCTCGTTGCGGGCGGTGACCAGCACCACCGGCAGGGCGCGGTAGCTGGCGTCGGCGCGGATGGCCCGCAGGACGTCCAGGCCGTCCACGTCGGGCAGGGTCAGGTCCAGCAGGGCCACGTCCAGGCGGGAGGCCTGGCCGGAGGAGGACTGGGCGATGAACCGGAGGGCCTCGCGGCCGGTGCCGAAGGCGCTCAGGGAGAAGCCCTCCCGCTTGAGATGCTGTTCCAGCCCCAGCCGGATGTCGGCATCGTCTTCGAGGAGGAGGAGGTGGGGCATCGGGACTCCGGTCAGCCTTCGGGGGGGGTCTGCAGGTAGGGGTGCTTCACGCTGACGCCGCCGATGATGAAGAGGACCTCCTCGGCGATGTTGGTGGCCTGGTCGGCGATGCGTTCCCAGTTCTTGATGACGATGATGAGGTGGCTGGCCCGCTCGATGGTCAGGGGATCGGCCAGCATGAGGCGCAGCAGCTCCCGGTTGATCTGCACGTAGAGCGCGTCCACGGAATCGTCCGAGGCGATGACGGCCCTGGCCAGCTCCGCGTCGCCGTTCACGAAGGCGTCCACGGCCCGGCGGACCATGGAGAGGGTCTCCTCCCCGAGCCGGCGCAGCGAGTCGCCCAGGTCCAGGGGGAGCAGGGGGTTCAGGATGAGGGCCCGCCTGGCGATGTTGGTGCAGTGGTCGCCGATGCGCTCCAGCTCCGGCACGATCTTGAGCGTGGAGGCGATGAGCCGCAGGTCCGAGGCGAAGGGCGCCCTCAGGGCCAGCAGGTCGATGCAGGCCTGGTCCAGGCGCAGCTCCAGCTCGTCGACGCCCTTGTCCAGGTCGTTGACCCGGCGGGCGTCGCCGTCGTTGCGCTCCATGAGCGAATTATGGGTCAGGAGGATCATCTCCTCCACCTGCCCGGCCATGGCCAGGAGGCTGAACTTGAGATCCCTGAGCTCGTTGTCGAAGTGGCGCGCCATTAACCGAATCTCCCGCTGATGTAATCCTCGGTCATCCGCACCCTCGGATTGGTGAACAGCATTTCCGTAAGCCCGGTCTCGATGAGCTTACCCATCCAGAAGAACGCCGTAAAGTCGCTTACGCGGGCGGCCTGCTGCATGTTGTGGGTCACGATGACGATGGTGTAGTCCCGCTTGAGCTCGAAGATCAGTTCCTCGATGCGGCTGGTGGCCAGGGGATCGAGCGCCGAGCAGGGTTCGTCCATGAGGAGCACCTCGGGCTGGACGGCCATGGCCCGGGCGATGCACAGGCGCTGCTGCTGGCCGCCGGAAAGCCCCAGGCCGCTCTCCTTGAGCCGGTCCTTCACTTCGTCCCAGAGCCCGGAGGCGATGAGGCTGCGCTCCACCGCCTCGTCCAGGACGGTCCGGTCCTTGACCCCCTGGATGCGCAGCCCGTAGGCCACGTTTTCGTAGATGCTCTTGGGGAAGGGGTTGGACTTCTGGAACACCATGCCCATGCGCTTTCGCAGGCTGATGACGTCCACGCCCGGGGCGTAGATGTCGTCCTCGCCCACCTTGACGCTGCCCTGGATGCGCACGTTGCCGATGAGGTCGTTCATGCGGTTGATGCACCGCAGGAGGGTGCTCTTGCCGCAGCCCGAAGGCCCGATGAGGCTCATGACCGAGTGCTCGCGCACCTCCAGGTCGATGTTGAACAGGGCCTGCTTGGGGCCGTAGAAGAGGCTCACGTCCTCGATGTGAAGCAGGGCCTTGGCGTCCAGGACCGCTGAGTCCGTGAGGGGGACGTCGGTCTTGCGGGCCGTGACCGGGGGAGCCGGCGGCTGGGTTTCCGGGCGGGCGGGCACGGGCTCCGGCACGGCTGGGTGGGAATCGAATTCCGTCATGGCTTCTCCGGCGGGCATCAGAAGGCTCCTCCGCCCATTCTCGCCCGCAGTCGGCTGCGCAGGCGAAGGGCGAACAGGTTGAGTACCACCACCACCAGGAGCAGCAGCAGTGCGGTCATGAACACCATGGGCTTGGCGGCCTCGCTGTTGGGGCTCTGGAAGCCCACATCGTAGATGTGGAAGCCCAGGTGCATGAACTTGCGGTCCAGGTGCAGGAAGGGGAAGGTGCCGTCCAGGGGCATGGAGGGGGCCAGCTTCACCACGCCCGTGAGCATGAGCGGCGCCACTTCGCCGGCGCCCCGCGCCATGGCCAGGATCAGGCCCGTGAGGATCCCCGGCATGGCCCCCGGGATGACCACGTTCCAGAGGGTCTGCCAGCGGGTCGCCCCCAGGGCGAGGCTCGCCTCCCGCTGGCTGCGGGGAACGGCCGCCAGGGCCTCCTCGGTGGCCACGATCACCACCGGCACCGTCAGGAGGGCCAGGGTGAGGGCGGCCCAGAGGATGCCGCCGGTGCCGAAGGTGGGCGTGGGCAGCTTCTCGGCGAAGAACAGCCGGTCGATGCCGCCGCCCACGAAGTAGACGAAGAACCCCAGCCCGAACACGCCGAAGACGATGGAGGGCACGCCGGCCAGGTTGTTCACGGCGATGCGCAGGGTCCGCAGGACCCAGCCCTGCGATGCGTACTCCCGCATGTAGAGGGCCGCCATCACGCCCAGGGGGACCACGAGGATGGACATGAGGAGCACCATCATCACGGTGCCGAAGATGGCCGGGAAGATGCCCCCCTCGGTGTTGGACTCCCGGGGATCGTCGGCCACGAACTCCCAGAGGCGGGACAGGTAGGCGCCGGTCTTGCCCAGCACGCCCAGGGCGTTGGAGGGCACGACCCGCACCACGGAGGCCAGGGGGAGGGTCTTGGTCTGGCCGTCCACGGCCTCCAGGGTCACGGTGACGGCGGCGGCCTGGGCGCGCAGGAGGTCGAGGCGGGCCTCGGCGGCGTCGTACTGGGCCTGGAGGGCCTGCATGCGGGCCTCCAGGCCCGGCTTGCGCTTCATCTCCAGGCGCAGGTCCTCCATCCGGCGGTTGAGGCCGCCGATCTCGGACTTGTCCAGGCTCCGGATGTGCCGGCTCAGGGCCAGGGCCGCGGGCCGGAGGCGGTCGAGGTTCTGCATGGGGTCGCCGGGCAGGGCCTGCCCGTCCTTCTCGAGGCTCCTGACCCGGCCGTAGAAGGGGCCGTATTCCAGCCGCTCCACCACCACGGCGTCGGCGGGGGCCGTCAAGGGGCCCAGCTCGGCGCGGGGCACCCAGCGGTAGTCCTGGCCGAACAGGTCCCGGTTGCCCACGTGGAACTGGACCTTGTCGGGCTCCTGGCCGGTGATCTCGCCCAGGATCGGGCCCTGGGCGGTCGCCGCCGCCACGATGGGCCCGGGCCAGAAGAACCCCAGGCCCTTGGCCCCGATGTAGCCCACCAGCCCGAAGATCATCAGCAGGGAGAAGGCCAGGGTGGCCCCGGAGAACCAGATCAGGGCGCTGCCCCGGCGCCACCATTCGCGAAGGTTCGTCATCAGAATGACTCGTAGCGCTTGCGCAGATGCTGGCGGACCAGCTCGGCGGCGGTGTTGAGGAGGAAGGTCAGGCAGAACAGGAGGGCGGCGGTGAAGAAGAGGAGCCGGTAGAGGCTGCCGTGCACCGGGGCCTCGGGCGTCTCAACCGCGATGTTGGCCGCCAGGGTGCGCATGCCGTTGAAGGGGCTCCACTCCATCACCGGGGTGTTGCCCGTGGCCATGAGCACGATCATGGTCTCGCCGATGGCCCGGCCCAGGCCCACCATGACCGCGGAGAAGATCCCGGGGCTGGCGGTGGGCAGGACCACGCGCCACGCGGTCTGCCAGGGGCTGGCGCCGCAGGCGAGGCTTGCCGAGGTGAGGGACTTGGGCACGGCGCTGAGCGCGTCCTCGCTGATGGTGAAGATGATGGGGATCACGGCGAACCCCATGGCGAAGCCCACCACGAGGCTGTTGCGCACGTCGTAGGTGACGCCGTGGGCCGCCAGCAGCCAGTTGCGGTAGTCGCCCCCCATGAAGATCCGCTCGAAGCGCGGCCCCAGCCAGGTGGCCAGGGCGAGGCCCGTCAGCAGGAGGGGGATGACCCAGAGCACTTCCCACCCCGTGCCCCAGCCCAGGCGGATGCGCCGGGGCAGGCGGCTCCAGGCCGGGAAGACGGCCAGGGCCAGCAGCAGCGTGACCCCCGGCAGGATCAGGACCATGACCGCCGAGCGCTCGAAGAGGGGCGCCAGCACCAGCCCGGCCAGGAAGCCCAGCACCACGGAGGGCAGGGCGGCCATGATCTCGATGAGGGGCTTGATGGTGTCCCTGAGCCTGGGCGAGGCGAACTGGCTGGTGTAGAGGGCCCCCAGGATGGCCAGGGGCAGGGCGAAGATCATGGCGTAGAGCGTGCCCTTGAGGGTGCCGAAGAGCAGCGGCATCAGGCTGAGCTTGGGTTCGGAGTCGTCGGACCCGCCGCTGCTCTGCCAGACGTACTCGGCCTTCGGGTAGCTCTCGTAGTGCACCTTGCCCCAGAGGGTGCGCATGCTGATCTCCGGGTGCGGGGCGTCCAGGGTCCAGGAGCGCAGGCCCCCGGCGGCGTCCGCGGCGAGGATCAGGTCGCCCCGGGCCGTGAGGGCGCCGGACCGGATTTCGCCGCCCCGGGCCTCGAAGAGCCTGTTCTCCGTGGTGAGGTGGTCCACGGCCACCATGCCCGCGGACCACGCCAGGAACCGCTTGTCCCGCTGCCCCGCCATGAACCCCTTCACGGCCCCCGCCATGGGCTTGAACCGGTGGAATTCCTGAAGGGTGGTGGAACCGTCCCGGTTGAGCACCTGGAACGCGGCCAGGGAGCCCTTCTCCCCGCCCACCAGCAGGGCGGCCCGCCCCAGGTCGAAGCCCAGGGCCGTGACCGGCTCCCCGAGGGAGCCCGAGGCCGCCAGGGCCGTCTCGTCCCCGACGCTGAAAGCGAGAACCCCGCCCTGCGGGGTTCCGGCGAAGAGCATGGCGCCGTCGGCGCTCCACTTCGCGCAGGTCGCCGGGCCCTCCAGGGGCACCGGCTTCCAGGCGGCCGGCGCGGCCGCGTCCCCGGAAACCTCGGCCCACACGAGCCGGCCCTGGCCGTCCCGGGCCGCGATGCGCCAGGTGGCCGCAGGCGCGATTCCCGAGGCCGGCATCTCGCGGGTGTGCAGCAGGGCCGTGATTCCGCGGGCGGGCTGGAGCCCCTTCCACTCCACGGCCGGGCTCCAGCTGGCGGGGTCCCTGTCCTCGGCTGGCTTGACCCAGCCGAGCGCGCCGAAGGCGATGCGGCCGTCGGAACCCAGGGCGGCCAGGGCCCCCTGGGCGTTGATGGGGGTGTGGGAAAGCCAGGGCAGGGCGGGGCCCCCGGAGGGGACCGGCACTTCCCGTCCCTTGGCGAAGGCGCGGATCCCGGCGGCGGGATCCGCGGTCAGGATCCCCTCGCCGCTTTCGTCCGCGAACAGGGACGCGGACGCGGGCAGGCGCCCCGGGGCATGTTCCTGGACCCGGGGCGCGCGGAAGATGGGGTAGGCCTCCTTGCCGATGAAGACGAGGATGCCCAGCACGGCGGCGATGATGGTCATCCCCCCCAGGGTGATGACCCAGTCCATGACCCGGTCCAGGCGCTTGGCCCTGTTCAGGATGGAGGAAGCGCTGCGCATGCTGGGCTGTTCCCTTCGGCTACTTGAGGTTCTTGAGCTGCTCGTCGACCATCTTCTTGGGGAGGGGGTAGTAGCCGTCCTTGATGACCACGCCCTGGCCTTCCTTGCTGAGGATGAAGGTGATGAACTGCTTGACCAGCGGATCCAGGCCCTTCCTGGGATCCATGTTCACATAGATGTAGAGGGCGCGGGCCAGGGGGTAGTTGCCGTTGAGCGCGTTCTCGTAGGTGGCCTCGAAGGCCTTGCCGCCGTTCTTGGCGGGGTTGGAAAGGGGCACGGCGCGCACCTCGGAGGTCTTGTAGCCGATGCCCGAGTAGCCGATGGCGAACTTGTCGGTGCCCACGCTCTGCACCACGGAGCTGGAGCCGGGCTGCTCCTTGACGGTGTCCTTGTAGTCGCCGTTGCCCAGCACGTGCTCCTTGAAGAAGCCGTAGGTGCCCGAGGCGCTGTTGCGGCCGTAGATGGAGATGGGCTTGGAGGCCCACTCGCCCTTCAGTCCGAGCTTGGACCAGGCGGAGATGTCCTCCACGCCGGACTTGCGGGTCTTGGAGAAGATGCCGTCCAGCTCCTTGACGGACAGGGACTTGATCTTGTTGTCCTTGTGGACGAAGACCCCGAGGGTGTCCAGGGCCACGGAGATGCGGGTGGGCTTGTAGCCGAACTTCTTTTCGAACTGGTCGATCTCGCCGGCCTTCATCTCACGGCTCATGGGGCCGATCTGGGAGGTGCCGGAGATGAGGGCCGGAGGGGCGGTGCCCGAGCCCTTGCCTTCCACCTGGATCTTCACGCCGGGGTAGCTGCCCTTGAAGGCCTCGACCCAGTAGGTCATGCAGTTGTTCAGGCTGTCGCTGCCGACCGAGTTGAGGGTGCCGGTCACGCCCGCGACCTTCTTGTAGGCCTGCAGCTTGGGGTCCACCTTCACGACCGCCTGGGCGGAAAGGGTCCCCCCCATCGCGAGGACGACGGCCAGACTCAGGATGTTCTTCATGGGATGCTCCTTGGGCAACGTCATTCAGCATCCTCCGCGGGTTCAACCATGTTGAGACACGCATGTTACTTCCGTGTAACCGGCCACAATTTTTAACTTCGGCCTCCAAAGCGAATATTTTGGGGAATTTACCTGATGTCCTCTTGCCCTTGGGCCCCGGCGATGGGACAATGCCCCTAGCCAAAGCGGGCCGGAGCCAGCGCGTCACTTTGGTAAATCCCTATCCGGGACGGTCTTAAGGAATCGAGACCCCCCAATCCCATCCCAATCGAACCATTCTCAGAACCCCATCCACAACCCAATCGTGAAGACCTCCTGCCCCTGAACGGCCGAGGGTCTATTCCAAGGAGATCGTTTTGCCCAGAAAAACAATGCTTATCAATGCCACGGACTCGGAGGAGATCCGTGTGGCCACCCTCGTGGACGGCGTGCTGTCGGACTTCGACATCGAGTTCGTCCACAACGAGAAGATCAAGGGAAACATCTACAAGGCCAAGGTCGTGCGCGTGGACCAGAGCCTCCAGGCCGCCTTCATCCACTACGGCGGCCAGAAGAACGGCTTCCTGCCCATCGGCGAGCTGCCCAAGGACCTGGTGAGCCCCGACGGCCGCCGGGGCCGCATCCAGGACCTGCTGAACCGGGACCAGGAGATCATGGTCCAGGCCGTGCGCGAGGAACTGGGCTCCAAGGGCGCCATGATGACCGCCCAGATCTCCCTGCCGGGCCGCTACCTGGTCCTCACCCCGGGCAACCCCACCAACGGCATCAGCCGCAAGATCGAGAGCCGGGAGGAGCGCGAGCACTTCAAGAAGCTCATCGACGAGCTGGAGATCCCCCGCAGCTTCGGCGTCATCGTGCGCACCGCCAGCCTCGGGGTCACCAAGGAGGACTTCCAGCGCGACCTGGACTACCTCCTGGACACCTACAAGGAGGTCCAGAACCGCTACAAGCACCGCCAGGGCGCCGGGCTCGTGTGGCAGGAGGACGACGTCGTCACCCGCACCCTGCGCGACGCGTTCACCAAGGACATCGAGGAAGTGCACATCGACGACCTGGAGACCTTCCACGCCGCCCAGGGCTTCTTCAAGCGCACCATGCCCCAGCACCTGGGGGTCCTGAAGCACTACATCGGCAAGAAGCCCCTCTTCAGCAAGTTCTCCACGGAAGAGCAGATCGACCGCGTCTATGGGCGCAAGGTGCCCCTGCCTTCCGGCGGCGCGCTGGCCATCGACCAGACCGAGGCCCTCGTGGCCATCGACGTGAACTCCGGCAAGACCACCGGCGACAACGTCGAGGACATGGCCTTCAAGACCAACATGGAGGCCGCCGAGGAGGCCGCCCGCCAGCTCCGCCTGCGCGACCTCGCCGGCCTGGTGGTGATCGACTTCATCGACATGAAGCGCGAGGGCAACAACCGGGCCGTCATGGAACGCCTGGTCGAATGCCTGGAAGAGGACAAGGCCCGCATGGAAGTGGGCAAGATCAACCGCTTCGGCGTGCTGGTCATGACCCGCCAGCGCCTGCGCCCCTCCCTGCAGCACGTCACCCACGAGGCCTGCCCCACCTGCCAGGGCACCGGCAAGGTCAAGAGCATCGAGGCCCTGGTGCTGTCCGTGGTGCGCCGCATCAAGGCGATCCTCAGCCGGGACGCCATCGCCGAGATCCGCGTCAAGCTCATGCCTTCCATCGCGCTGGCCGTGCTGAACCAGAAGCGCAAGGACCTCTCCGCGCTGGAGGACATGCACGACTCCAAGATCATCATCGTGGCCGACCCCGAGATCCCCTTCGGGGAGATGGCCGCGGAGATCGAGCGCGCCGAAGAGGAGCCCGCCGAGAAGGTGGCCGCCCGCAACGAGCGCCCCCGCGACCTGGACGAGGAGACCGTCGTCCTGGGCGGCGACAGCCCCATTTCCTTCGACAAGGCGCTGGGTGGCGACGACGCCCCCAAGAAGCCCGCCCGCGCCCCCCGCAACGAGCCCCGCCGCGAGCCCGAGGCCGCGCCCGCCCCGGTGGCCGCCGCCACCCACGCGGAGATCAAGTACGACCGCCGCGACGCGCAGCGGGCCGCCCTGGAGGAGCGCGAGCGCCTGCGCGCCCTCTTCGAGGCCGCCAAGCCCCTGGACGAGGAGGATGGTGCCCCCGCCGCCGAACCCGTGGAGGAGGAGAAGGCCCCCGCCGGCCGCCGCCGCTCCCGCGGAGGCCGCAAGCCCGCCGCCGCCGCGCCCGAGGCCGCCGTGGAAGCCCCGCAGACCGCCGTGGCCGTCGAGGAGCCCGTGGCCGTGCCCGAACCCGAGCCCGCCCCCCTGCTCCTGACCGCCGACCTGCTGGCCGACCTCCTCACCCCGGCCCCCCGGATGAAGTTCAAGTCCAAGCCGGAACCCGAGCCCGAGGCTCCCGCTCCCGCCAAGAAGGGCCGTCCCGCCAAGGCCAAGGCCCCCAAGGCCGAGCCCAAGGCCGAGGAACCCGCCGTCGCCATCAAGGCGGACACCAAGCCCGCCAAGCGCGCTCCCAAGCCCAAGCCCGCCCCCGAGCCCGAGGCCCCCGTCGCTCCCAAGCCCCGTGCCCGCAAGAAATGATCGTGAGGTAACGCCCTGACGCCCTTCGACCATCTCTACTGGCTGGCCCCGATCGCCGCCCTGGCCACCCTCCTCGGAGGGTGGCTGGTGGTGCGTTTCCTCCAGGGCCGGGCCAGCCTCATGCGCCACATGTCCGGCGTGGCGGCCGGCTACCTCATGTCCGTCACCCTGGTGCGGGTCATGCCCGAGGCCGTCGAGCAGGGCGGCGAAGCCATGGCCCTGTGGGCCGTGGCGGGCTTCTTCCTGATCCACCTGCTCGAGCACGGCATCAGTCCCCACTTCCACTACGGCGAGGAATCCCATACGCACTCCGGCTCGGCCATGACGGGCGTCATCGCCCTGGTGGGCCTGAGCCTGCACAGCTTCATGGACGGCATGTCCATCACCGCCGCCATGCGCACCCACAGCGGCCTGGGCCTGATGGTGTTCACGGGCGTGCTCCTCCACCGCATCCCCGAAGGGGCCACGATCTCCTCCATCTTCCTGGTGAGGGGCTTCGGCAACCGGAAGTCCATCATCGCCGCGGGCATCCTGGCCATGGCGGCCCTGGTGGGTTCCATGAGCCAGGAGTTCCTGCACATCAAGCTGGGACCGGTGCTGGGTCTGACCGGGGGCCTCGGCCTCTACGTGGCCTGCTCGGACCTTCTGCCCGAAGCCCAGAAGGAGAAGGGCTGGAAGAGCACCGCGAGCCTCCTGGTGGGGATCCTCATCTTTCTGGTAGTGCTGGGTCTGGCGCCGCATCACCACCATGGCGCGTGAGCGGCGGATCCGCATAGGCCTTGTGGCGGCCCTGGGGCTGGGTCCCCTGGCCGCCCAACTGCCGCCCCTTCCGCCCCTGGGGCCCGACTGGCAGGCCCCCACCCCCGGCGAGCTCCTCCCCCTGCGTCCCCAGGAGTCCGTGGAATCCAGGGAAGGGGCCGTGCCCCTGCGCTACTGGGGCAAGGACGTGAAGGAGACCCCCGGCGGCTGGGAGATGGACGACGGCGCCGTGGCCAGCCCCGACCTGCTCCTGCTGGCCGACCACATCAAGTACAGCACCCTCACCGGGGAGATCGAGGCCGAGGGGCGCATCCGCCTGGAAGGGCCCGGGCTGCGCCTGCGCTGCGCCCGGCTCCGCATGGACTGGAAGCACCAGGTGGGCGAGGCCTGGGCCCTGGACATGGAGCTCCCCCCCAGCTGGTACCTGAAGTCGGACAAGGTGGCCTTCACCACCCTCAAGCACTGGGACTTCGAGAAGGTCGAACTCAGCCCCTGCCCCCAGGAGAAGCCCGGCTGGAAGGCCCTGGTGTCCCGGCTCACCGTGGACCTGGACAAGTACGCCACCATCCGCAACCTCTGGATCTGGGTGGGCAACGTCCCGACCTTCTACTACCTGCCCTGGGCCATCTACCCCGCCAAGGCCGAGCGCACCTCGGGCCTGCTGCCCATCTCCCTCTCCTTCTCGGGCCCCATGGGCGCCTCGACCCAGGTGCCCTACTACCAGGTGCTGGGTGACTCGGCGGACGTGACGGTGTCCCCGGAGTACTTCACCCGGCAGGGCACCCTGTGGGGTGGCGAGGCCCGCTGGAACCCCGAACCCACCCACCAGGGCTCCTTTGCCGGGCAGTTCATCAAGCAGAAGACCGACGACATCCACCGGTACCGGTTCTCCCTGAAGGAGATCTGGCAACGGGAAGATGGCTGGCAGCTCGCAGCCGACGTCAACCGGGCCTCCGACGCCCTCCTGGAGACCGACTACGGCCAGGGCATGGCCCGCCTGGGCGGCACTCCCTTCGACAGCGCCCTGTACCTGGGCCGGAACTTCCCCTGGGCCAGCTTCTCCTTCAACGCCTCCGAGCAGCTGACCTACTTCACGTCCGACTCCTCCTCGCCCCTCTATAACCCCAACTTCCCCAATTCCCTCCGCCGCCAGGTGCTGCCCAGCGTCCAGGGCTCCCTGTACCCCGTGCCCCTGGGTTCCTTCTACCTGGACGCCGGCGTGCGGCTGGGACGCATGACCTACAAGCTGGACATCCTCCCCACCGGCACCGGCGCCGTCCCCAACGACACCTACGCCTGGCGCAGGGACGACGGCTTCCTGCGCCTCCAGGGCCGGGTGGGGCAGTGGGGGCCCCTGCGGGCGGACCTCGAGACCCTTGGGCGCTACTCCCGCTACTCGCAGTCCCTGGGGCGGTCCCTGTTCGACACCGCCAACGTCGCCAACGGGAACCTGGCCATCACCACCAGCCCCTTCCAGGTGGACGCCCCCTCCGTGGACCGGGTCCTGGGCTCCGCCCGGCTTCAGCTCTCCGGCCCTCCCATCGGACGATCCTTCACGGACGTGCGCCTGTTCGGGTACAAGGGCGAGATCAAGCACGTCATGAATCCCTATTTCGCCTTCCTCACCACCAGCAAGGCGTCGGCCGAGGGCCGCATCCCCCACTTCGACGACGTGGACTCCCAGCCCGGGGTGGGCAACAGCGCGGCCGGGGAGCGGAGCCTGGAACTGGGCGTGAAGCAGCACTTCCTGGGCCGCCCCGGCATCAACGTGCCGTTCCTGGACCTGGTGCGCTGGCGCATCTCCTCCAGGTTCCACATGGCCCCGATCCTCCTCAACGACGGCCGGGTGAAGAAGGGCTGGGCCACCCTGGACAACGAGCTGGACGTGGAGCCCGACGAGACCCTGCGCATCAGCTTCCGCCGCAGCAGCGACGTGTCCGACAGCGACGCGGACCAGTCCCTTTCGGCGGACTACAAGGCCGGCGACGGGACGCGTTTCAACCTGGCCTACTACTCCACCGGGATCAACCGCCTCCTGGTCCGCCAGAAGGGCATCCAACTGGGCGGCCTGAAGCGCCTGTGGAACGACGACGTGCGCCTGGAGTTCCAGGCCAACTACGACTTCAAGCGCCGCGCCTTCGCCGGCAGCCAGGTGGCCCTGGCCTACGTGACGCCCTGCGTGGCCTACTCGCTCCGCTTCTCCCACATCGGCATCACCGTGCCGGGTTCGCTGACGAAGGAGGACCGGCTGGACGTGGTGGTCACGCTGCGCAGCCTGGGGGATCTGGGCAAGTACACGTTCTAGAGGATCCCGCTCCCGCTCCTTCCTCGGCCACCTCGGCGATGCATCCTGTTTCAAGCCCCTGCGGCGCAGAGGATCTTCGCGCCGAAGTCGTCATGAAAAGAAAGGTATCGCCGAGGCGGCCGAGGGGCCGAGGTTCGCCGGGGAAAGATCAGGGTTTATAGATTCCGCAGCACACCATCACATCCTCGTACACCTCGAAGTAGGTGCTCTTCTGCTCGATCTTCCCGCTGACGGGGTTGGCGAACTTGTAGTCCACCCAGCCCGAGTTCTTCGTCTTTGCCAGTTCCACCAGGTCCCTCATGTAGAACTTCCCGTCCACGTCCTTCACCACCAGCCGGTTGGTGCCGACGATTTCAGCCTTGAAGCCGTTGGCCCGGGCGATCCCCTTCCTGTCGATGATCAGCAGGTACAGATCGCTTCCCGATCCCACATGGAATACGCCGTTGGACTGGTTCGTCTGCTGGATCAGCTTGTCCATGCCGTTCTTCTGGGCGTAGACGATGGCTCGCCTGACGACGTTCTCCGCCTGGGCGGCCGTGTGGCCTTGGGCGTTGGCGATCAGGCAGGGCAGGCCGGCCAGGACCATCAAGGTTCGGTTCCGCATGGGGCCTCCTCGTTTGGGGAACCCAACATAGACCCGATGAGGCGGAAGTGCACCTGATATTCCTGCCTACTGATTGCTCATGACTTCGACCCGGTTTCGGCCCTTGTGTTTGGCCAGATACAGCGCTTCGTCCACCCGAAGGAAAAGGCGACCGGAATCCTCGCCGTCCGGCGCGCCCACGCCGAAGCTCATGGTCGGGAACACCGTCTGGCCGGATTCCACCTTCAGGGGCGCGGCCTCGATGCGCTCGCGGATCTTTTCCGCCACCTCGGTGCCGGCGCGCAGGCTCGTCTCCATGAGCAGGATGGCGAACTCCTCGCCCCCGATGCGGAAGGCCAGGTCGCTGCGGCGCAGGCTGGAGCGGATGCGCTGGCCCACGGCCTTGAGGACCGCGTCCCCCACCAGGTGCCCGAAGCGGTCGTTGGTGAGCTTGAAGTAGTCCAGGTCCCCCAGGATGAGGACGAAGGGCCGGCGGTTGCGCTCCCACTGGCTCACGGCGTGCTCCAGGTGCTGGCTGAAGGCGCGCCGGTTCAGGAGCTCGGTGAGGGGATCGGTGAGGACCTCGCTGCGCAGGGTGCAGGCCTCCCGCTCCAGGGCGCCGCGGCGCTCGGCCATGTCCTGGAGCTGGTGCTGGTATTCCAGCTTGAGGCGCTTGAGGTGGGTCCATTCCAGCGCGCAACGGCAGCCGTGGAGCAGGAGGGGCACGGACAGGGGCAGGGGGACCCAGTCGCGCGCCCCGGCGTCGAGCAGCCTGCACTGGGTGGCTTCGGGCACCTTGCCGCCCACCAGGATGACGCTGGGGGCCTGCGCGGCGCCGTCCAGGGTCCGGAGGACCTCCAGGGCCTGCTCCCCCGAGGCATCCACCCCCAGGAACAGGATGGGGGGCCGGAGCGCGGCGAGGGCGGGCTCGAGGTCCTGGCGCGCGCAGGTGCGCAGGTCGAGGCCGATGGCGGCCACCGCTTCCCGCATCCTGCCGGCGGTTTCCGGGCGGATCCCCATGGCCAGGGCGGGGACGGGGTCGCCCCCGTCGCGGGCGGCGGTCCCGTCCAGGAGCGGGCCGAGGGTCTTCTGGAGCCGGTGCACGCCGCTGTCCACTTCCACGAAGCCGTCGCCGTCCACCGCCGCCAGCGCATCGCGTTCGGCCTGGGTGGGCAGGTGGTCCACCACCAGCAGGACCGGCAGGTGCCGGAACAGCATCCGGGACTCCCCCCGCAGGAGGCTGCAGAGCCGGTACCCGTCCATGGGATCCGCCTCGGCATCCACCAGGACCAGACGGGCCCGGTTCCAGGCCTCCAGGGCCAGGGCCTCCAGCGGATCCTCGACCCGCTCCACCGAATGCCCGGTCCCGCCGAAGGCCGTACGCAGCGCTTCGACCAGTCCGTGGTGTCGTGTGATGGCTAGGAGGTCCATGGGGTTGGGTGTTCGATGCCTTTCACTCGGCCAGGCCGTTCTCCGACAGCCAGCGCTCCGCGTCGATGGCGGCCATGCAGCCCGAGCCCGCGGCCGTGACGGCCTGGCGGTACTGGTGGTCCTGGACGTCGCCGCAGGCGAAGACGCCCGCGACGGAGGTGCGGGTGGAACCGGCCTCCACGTCCAGGTAGCCCGCCTCGTTCATGGGCAGCTGCCCGGCGAAGAGGCTGGTGTTGGGCTGGTGCCCGATGGCCACGAAGAGGCCCTCCACGGGCAGGTCCTCCAGGGCCCCGGTCACGGTGTCCTTGAGCTTGAGGACGGCGATCTTGGGGATCAGCTCGCCGGTGGGCAGGGCCTGGTCCTTCGTGACGATGTCCTCCACGACCGCGTTCCACTTGAAGGCGATCTTCTCGTTGCGCATGGCCCGCTCCTGCATGGCCTTGGAGGCCCGCAGCTTGTCCCGGCGGTGGATGAGCGTGACCTTGGAGGCGAACTTCGTGAGGAAGGTGGCCTCCTCGAGGGCGGTGTCGCCGCCGCCCACCACGGCGATCTCCTTGCCGCGGAAGAAGAAGCCGTCGCAGGTGGCGCACGCGGAAACCCCGCCGCCGGTGCGGCTGAGCTCCTCGTCCTTGCGGATGCCCATCCACTTGGCGGAGGCGCCCGTGGCGATGACCAGGGCGTCGCAGGTGTACGCCCCCTGGTCCGTGGTGAGCTTTTTCGGGCTCGCGGAAAGGTCGGCCTTGAGCACCGTCTCGGCCTTGATCACCGTGCCGAACCGCTCGGCCTGCCCGCGCATCTCGTCCATGAGCGCCGGGCCCATGACGCCTTCGCGAAAGCCCGGGTAGTTCTCCACCTCCGTGGTGATCGTGAGCTGGCCGCCGGGCTGGGCCCCCTCGAAGACCAGGGGGGCCAGGTTGGCCCGGGACGCATAGATGGCCGCCGTGTAGCCGGCGGGGCCCGTACCGATGATGATGATCTTGTGATGGGACACGCGCAGCTCCGCAAAGGGTCGTGAAGGTACCAGTCTATCAGGCCCTGTCGCGCTTCTGGAGGAAGTCCGGAAACAGCTCGGAGGCGCATTCGGGGCAGATGCCGTGCGAGAAGCCGACCTCCGCGTGGCTGGAAAGATACTGCTCCAGCTGGTTCCAGTAGCCCCGGTCGTCGCGGATCTTCTTGCAGTGGGCGCAGATGGGGAGGAGGCCGGACAGCTGCTTGACATTGCCCAGGGCCTCGCTCAGCTCGACGTTGCGCTGCCTCAGTTCCCGGGTGCGCATGGCCACCAGGTCCTCCAGAGCTGCGCTGCGGCGGCGCAGGGCGGCGCCACGCACGCGGCCCACGCCCGCCAGGGCCAGCGTCCCCGTGAGCAGAGCCAGGCCATAGGCCCAGCCCGTCCTCCACCAGGGCGGCGTCACCCGGAAATCCACGCCCGCCGGGGGGCCGAAGGGCCCCTGGGCCAGGGCGGCCCTCACCTCGAACCGGTAGCGCCCCCCGCGCAGGGCGGGAAAGTGCACCCGCCGCCCCTCCAGGTCCCGCCAGGCGTCCTCCAGCCCCAGGAGCCGCGCCTGGAACCGCACGTCCAGCTCGTTGAGGTACCAGGGCGCGGCAACCTGGAAATCCACCGTCGCCTTGTCGTAGGGCAGGGGATCCACCTGGCCGAAAGGGGGCTCCAGGACGCGGTTGCCGTAGGCCAGCTGCATCACGAAGGCCCGGGGCGCCTCCATGGGGGCCGAGGCCCCGGTGCTGTCGAAGCGCATGAGGCCGCCCGACGTGCCCACCCACACGACGCCCTTTTCCACCAGGAGCGCGCTGATCGAACAGTCCTCATTGACCATCCCGTCCCGTCGGCCCACGTGCAGGGCCGGTTCCACCCGGTCCAGGCCCTTGTCGGTGGACACCCAGATCCGCCCGCGCTCGTCCCGGCGCACCCCGTAGACCATGTTGCTGGGCAGGCCCCAACCCTTCGTGCGCCGCTCCAGCACCTGGATGGCGCCGTCCGCGGGACGCACGCGGGCGATTCCCATGGGCTCCTCGTAGTGGATCCATGCGGTGCCGTCGGGAAGCAGGGCCATGCCCCGCACCCGGGAGCCGGCGTTGCCGGCATGGAAGGTCCAGGCGCCGCCGTTCGGCCTTTGCAGCAGCCCCCCGTCGCAGCCGGCCCAGAGCCCGCCCCGGTCGTCCTCATGGATCTCGTAGACCCCCAGCTGATCGCTCCCCGTGAAGGCCCGGGGCACGTCCTCCACGAGCCTGCCGGCCCTGGCGTCGTAGCGGAGCAGGCCCTGGCGCACCCCGCCGACCCACACGATGCCGCGGCTGTCCTCGAAGACGCTGTTGGCGCCGATGCCCAGGTCGCCCAGGGGCGCCACTTCGGCACGGGTCCGCCCGGACCGCAGCCAGAGCGTGGGTCCCCGGGTGTTGACCATCCAGAGCGTGCCGGCGCGGTCGATCGCCATGCCTTTGATGCGCGTGCCCTCCGTGCCGGGGATCGCGGCCGGGCCGGAGGCCTCCATGCGCACCGCCCCGTTGTCGGTGGCGGCGATCATGCGCCCCTGGCTGTCCCGCACGAGGAACCACACCACTTCGCCCGAATCCCCCCGCGTGAGGGGATGGTTCAGGACCCGCCCCCGGCCCAGCATGTGGGCCAGGCCCGGCCCCATCACCCAGAGGGCCCCCTCCCGGTCCCGGAACAGGCCCCTGACCCAGCGGAAGGGCAGGCCCCGCGCGGTGTCCAGGAGCTCGCCGTCGAGCTGCTGGGCCCCGTTCTGGGTGGGGATCCACACCGAGCCGTCCCGGTCGAGGAAGGGTTGCCCGTTGGGGGAGATGCTCGCCTTCAGGCGGCTGGACTCGTCATGGAACCGCGGGTCCTCCGGCCCTTTCATCATCAGCGACGCGCCGCCGCCGGCCCAGACCCGCCCCTTGCCGTCCTCGGCCACCAGCAGGGGCCCCTTGGGCGGCAGCCCTTGGGCGGGGCCCCAGTTCGCCATGGAGCCGTCCTCCCCGAACACCTGGATGCCGTGCTGGCCCGCCACGTAGACCGCTCCCGAGCGCGGGCCCGCCATCAGCCCATAGACGTTGTCCGGCGTCGCCCAGGGCACGGTCTCGAAGGCCAGCCCCTCCTTCTGCCGGATCAGGCCCTTGAAGGTGTAGGCCCAGAGGCGCCCCCGGCGGTCCAGGGCCAGTTCCGCGACGGAGTGGGCGTAGGGCTGGCCATCGAGGGTGATCTTCTCGAAGCGCCCGTTCCTGAAGCGCACCAGTCCACGGAGGGTGCCCACCCAGATGCCGCCGCCGGGGCACGCCAGGAGCTTGCCCACCGAGGCCGAGGGCAGCCCGTCCTCGGCGCTCCACTGGCGGCTCTGACCGCCGTCGTAGCGGAGCAGCCCGTTCTCCGAGCCCATCCACAGGAACCCGTCCTGGTCCTGGGCCATGCACACGACGGCACCCGAGGACAGGCCCTGGTCCGTCCCCAGCATGACGAAGGGACGCCGCCCGGGCTCCATGGGACCAGCGGATGCCGTCACGGCGCCGGCCCAAGCCAGAAGAACGACCCCTGCCCGAAGAATGCCCGCCATGAAGGGCATTATCACATGGCTTGCGGCTCGATCCAGCCTCCACCCGCCACTTCGTCCGCCACATAGAAGACCGCCGCCTGCCCCGGGGCGATGGCGCGCTGGGGCTCAAGGAACCGGACCCGGGCCCGCCCGCCCCCCAGGGGATGGACCACCGCCTCGGCCTCTTTTCCCCGTGACCGGATTCGCACCCGGCAGGCCAGGGATCCGGCCGGGGCCTCGCCGCACCAGGACACCTCCCTGACCGTGAACCCGGTCTCCAGGAGCCGGTCCTCCTCCCCCACCCACACCGTGTCGGTGGCGGGATCCACCCGGACCACGAACAGCGGCGCGGCGAAGGCGACCCCGATCCCCTTGCGCTGGCCCACCGTGAACCGCCAGGTGCCTCCGTGGGTGCCCAGGACCCGCCCGTCCAGGTGCCGGATGGGGCCGTCCCCCGAACGTGCCGGAGCCAGCCCCTCCTCCTCGATGTAGCGGTCGTAGCGCTCGGGAATGAAACAGATCTCCTGGCTCTCGGCCTTTTCCGCCAGGTGGAGGTCCAGGTCCCGGGCCAGCTGGCGCACCTCGACCTTGGCGAAGCCCGCCAGGGGGAACAGGGTGCGCGCCAGGGTGGCCTGGTCGTGGGTGAACAGGAAGTAGCTCTGGTCCTTGAGCGGGTCCGAGGCCTTCAGGAGGTGGTAGCCCCAGCCGTCCCGGGTGATCCGCGCGTAGTGCCCCGTGGCCACGAAGGCGCAGTCCAGGTCCGAGGCCGCGTCCAGCAGCGCACGGAACTTGAGGTGCTGATTGCACCGGATGCAAGGGCTGGGGGTTTCACCCGCCAGATAGCCCTGCACGAAAGGGTCGATGACGGTCGCCTTGAAGGGCCCTTCCAGGTCCAGCACGTAGTGGGGAAACCCCGTCTGGAAGGCCACCCGCCTGGCGTCCTGAAAATCATCGAGGGTGCAGCACTTGCCCTCCGTCTCGGGCCGGGTGCCGCCCCGGGTCTTGTCGAAGAGCTGCATGGACACGCCCACCACGTCGAAGCCCGCCCGGTGGAGCAGGGCCGCCATCACGGAACTGTCGATGCCGCCCGACATGGCAGCCAGCACCCGGTCGCCCTCCTTCAGGCCCGGATGGGCCCGGATGCAGGCAAGAGCATGGTCCAGCAGAAGGGAAGACTCGCCACCCACGGGGAAGACCCCCTTTCGAACCCCATTGTAGTTGAATTCCAGGGTCAGGTTTCCGCCCGCCGCGGACGGGAACCCCTTCCCTCGGCGGCGGCCGTCGCGGAGAATAGGGGAATCCTTTAGGATTTGGAAACTTCAAGTGCCGTCCACCCTCACCCGCTATCTCCTCCGCCGCTGGCTCGCCCCCTTCCTGGGGGCGCTTCTTTTTTATGGCCTGTTGCTCATTTCCTGGGAGACGGTCGCGCTCTCCAGGGAGATCTTCGCCCAGGGCGCCGCCCTGCGATGGATGGTCCCCCTCCTGCTCCTGTCCCTGCCCGAGACCTTGGGCATGGTGCTCCCCATGGCGGCGGTGCTGGGCGGGCTCCTGGGCACCCAGCAGCTGATGGAGGGTTCCGAGCTGGTGGCGGCCCAGGGGCTCGGGGCGGGGCGCCGCACCTGGCTCGTGCCGTGGGCCATCCTGGGCGCCGGCCTCCTGACGCTGGCCTCCCTGAACGCCCACCTCCTGGTGCCCGGGGCCGCCGGGCTGCAGCGGACCCTCCGCCACCGGATGGCCGAGGAGGCCCTCGCGAAATTCCTGCGGCCGGGCAGCCCCCCGTGGCATCCTCCCGGGTCCCCGGACTCCGCCTTCTGGTTGTCCGGGACCGGCCAGTTCCACCTCATGGAGGCCACGGCCGCCGGCGTCCGGCACCTGACCGCCTCCCGGGTGGCCTACACCCTGGGGAACACGCCCGCCGGCCAGGTGGAGGTCCAGTTGCACCTGGAGGACCTGCGGGGTGCCAGCTATCCCGGTTCCGGCGGCGGCCCGGTCCACCTGAAGGAAGCGCATCACCTCCAGCGGCTCGTGGTGCCCTCCGGTCCACGCATCCTGGCCCCCCTGGCCATGCGCTACGCGCCGTCCGGGGCCCTGGTGCGGGTCTGGCGGGACCCCCGGGCGCCCACCTCCCAGCGCCGGGAATCGGCCGTCGAGCTCACCAGGCGCCTGACCCTTCCCCTGGCGGGGATCGCCCTGCTGCTTCTGGGCATCGGCCTGGGCTTCGGCCATGCGCGCTTCTACCGCGGAGGCGCCCTCGTCAAGAGCCTGGGCGTGATCCTGGTCTACTACTTCCTGATGAAATCCCTGGAGAACCTGGTGCTGGACGGCAAGCTTCCCGCCCTGGGCCCCACGCTCCTCCTGCCCTTCCTCTTCCTGGGGGCCGGCTGGTTCTTCCTCAACCGGCGGCTGTCCCCCCACCGGACCCGCCGGGGTCCCGGCGTCCTCCTCGACCGGCTGGGGAAACGCCTGCGCCTGGCCCCGCTCCAGGCCCGGCTGGCCAAGGCCCGGACGGCCCTGGCCCAGTGGGTCCACCGCCAGGGCAACCGCCGGGGCGTCCTCCGCCACTGGGCCACCCTGGCCTGGTGGCGCAGCTGGGGCATGACCATGGGCAGCCTCCTGGTGCTGGACCTGCTGGTGGAGTTCTCCAGCCTCGCGGGCGATCTCACCCGGAACCACATCCGCCTGGCGGACTTCCTCCTCTACTGGGTGTGGGACCTGCCCCCCTTCCTCGAGGTGGCGCTCCCCGTGTCCTTTCTGCTGGGCACCCTGCTGGTGCTGTCGGAGGGCGGCCTCACCCGCGAATGGCTGGCCATCCGGGCCGGCGGCGTAAGCCTGGTCCAGTGGCTCTGGGCAAGCCGCTACGCCTGGGGTGCCGTGGCCCTGGCCACCTTCCTGCTGCAGGCCGGCCTGGCTCCCCCGGCGCGCACCCGGGCACGGAGCCTGTACCACCAGATCCTCCGGCGCCCGCCGCCCCAGGGCGACACCTCCCCCTGGATGTACCTGGGATCCACGGGCGTCCTGTGGCACCTCTCCCCGGAAGCCCGGTGGGGCTTCCCCCTGAAGCCCCCCTTCGAAGCGCCCGTCCTGCTCCGCTGGAAGCCCGGGCAGGAGCGGGTGGACGCCCTCCCCTGGGGCGGGATGGCCCTGGTGCCCGGCCCCCCCGCCCTCACCCTGTTCCCGGACCGGGCGCTGCTGAAGGCTCCCTCCGCCTCCGAAGCGGCCACCCGGGACCTGGTCGAGTGGCAGCGGTGGGCGCCCGATCCCGAGCGGGCCTACCTCCTGTGGAACCGCCTTCTGGGTTGGGTTTCGGGCCCCCTGCTGGTTATGGCCATGCTCTCCTACGCCCTTCCGGGACCCCGCCAGGGGCGCGGCCAAGCCATCGGTGCCGGCCTGGTGGGCGGGTTGCTGTTCCTGGGGCTCCAGACCCTCTTCGGCGGCGCCGCCCGGGCCTCCGAACTTCCTGCGGCCTGGGGCTTCCTGGCGCCCTGCCTCCTTCTCGCGGGGTTCGGGCTGATGCGGCTCTCCCGGCTCCGGACCTGAACACCCTCCACCCCAACAGACTGGCCTTTTCTGGACATCATGATGCACTCCGCCCCCTCCGCACCGCCCACCCTCCTCCAGACCGCGGGCTCCCGCCTCCGCCCCGCGCTGCTCCTGGCCGGGCTCTACCTGGGCCTGGGCCTGGCGTCCCGGCTGGCCCTGTGGGCCTGCTTCGGCCGCGAGGCCGGCGTGGGGCTGTCCGCCCTGCTTTGGATCCTGCCCGCCGGAGGCGCGGCCGACGCGGTGCAGACGCTCTACTTCCTGCTCCCCCTGGTCCTGTACCTCGGGCTGAAGCCCGGCCCCGCCTCCGGGCGGAACGGGCTGCCGCACCTGGCGACCTTCCTGTGCGTCCTGGGCTGGCTCGTGCTCGCGGGGTGCGAGTACTTCTTCTTCGAGGAATTCAACGCCCGCTTCAACCTGGTGTCGGTGAACTACCTCATGTACCCCACGGAGGTGGCCGGGGACATCTGGACGGAATACCCGGTGGTCAAGCTCATCCTGGCCTCCGCCCTGATCGGGGGGTTGGCGGCCTGGTGGTTCCGCGCCGCCTGGGCTTCGGCCCTGGCCGCGCCCGTGGACTTCCGGGCCCGGAGCCGGGTCCTGGCGGTCTACGCCCTCCTCCTGGCCGCCGCCATCCTCTGGGTACCCGCAAACCTCCTGGGCAGGTCCCACAACCGCGTCGCCAATGAACTGGCGGCCAACGGACCCTCCAGCTTCTTCCGGGCCCTGCGCACCAGCGAGATCGACTACCACGCCTACTACGCCACCCGGCCCCCGGCCGAGAACCTCGCGCAGCTCAAGGCGCAGCTGGCCCCCGGAGGCGGCACCTTCACCCGCCTCGCCGAGGGCCGCCTGGACCGCCAGTTCCCGGCCCGCCCCGGAGGCCTGGGCAGGCTGAACGTCGTCCTCATCTCCAGCGAGTCCTTCGGGGCGGAGTTCAGCCGCCTCTACGGCTCGGAACGGGACTGGACGCCCCAGTTCGACCAGTTCGCCAAGAAGGGCCTCTGGTTCCGCCACGTGTACGCCACGGGCACCCGCACCGTCCGGGGCCTGGAAGCCATCACCAACTCCCTGCCGCCCGTGCCCACGGAGGCCATCCTCCGGCGGCCAGGCCACGGGTCCATGGCCACCCTGGGCTCCGTGCTGCGGGGCCTCGGCTACCGGTCGACCTTCATGTATGGAGGCTACGGCTACTTCGACAACATGAACGACTTCTTCTCCAGCAACGGCTACGAGGTGCTGGACCGCACCAACCTGAAGACCACGCCCCGCTTCGAGAACATCTGGGGCGTATCCGACGAGGACCTCTTCGACATGGCCCTGGCCCATGCGGACACGTTGGCGACCGCGAAGGCCCCCTTCTTCCTCCACATCATGAACACCTCGAACCACAAGCCCTTCACCTTCCGGCCCGGGCTCGAAGCCATCGGCGTGAAGGCCAGCAAGGGCGGCCGGGAATCCGGGGTGCGGTACGCGGACTACGCCCAGGGCCAGTTCCTGCGGCAAGCGGAGCGCCATGCCTGGTTCCGGGACACCCTGTTCATCGTCATCGCCGACCACGGGGCGCGGGTGTACGGCCGCCAGGAGATCCCCCTGCGCACCTACGAGATCCCCCTGATGCTCTACTCCCCCGCCCACCTGGCCCCGGGGCGCTCGGACGGGCTCATGTCCCAGATGGATCTTGCGCCGACCCTCATGGGCCTCCTGGGCCTTCCCTACACGGCCCCATGGTTCGGGCAGGACGTCCTCCATACTCCGGAGGCGGGCCGGGTGATGCTCTTCAACCACAACGATCAGGTGGCCCTGATGAAGGACGGGGTGGTGACGACCCTGGGGCTGCACGGAGGGAAGGTTTCGAAAAGCTACGATCCCGCCTCGGACGCCTACCGGCCCCTGCCGGCGGGGGTCAACCTGGATGCGCTGGCGATCGCGTACTACCAGACGGCGTACGAACTCTTCACCGCACGCAAGCTGGACTAAGACATCCCCCGGCAGAGCCGGGGGGTTTAAAACGTGAGCCGCTCAAAGCGGCTGGTCGGGGTCGCTAACGCGGCCCCGAATCATAGGATGGGCACCTTGGAGGTGCCTGGTCAGCGAAACAGGGACAGTTGCTCAAATCGCTCGTCCTCCTTTTCCTGTTTTCGGATGTATTCGCGCACGACCGTCTCATCTCGGCCCACTGTCGATACGAAGTAGCCGCGCGCCCAGAAGTTCTGGCCTACAAAGTTGCGCTTCCTCTCCCCATACACGCGGGCGAGGTGAATCGCGCTCTTACCCTTGATGAACCCGATCACCTGCGCCACGGCATACTTTGGCGGAATCGAAATCAGAATATGGACGTGATCGGCCATGAGGTGCCCCTCCTCGATCCGGCATTCCTTCTGCGCGGCCAGTTGCCGGAACACCTCACCCAGATGTGGTCGTAACTTCTCGTAGAGCGTCTTTCTTCGACATTTTGGGATAAACACCACGTGGTACTTACACTCCCACCGGGAGTGGCTTAGACTTTCCGACGAGTCCATCTTGGACCTCCTTTCGTGTGCTTGGCGGCTCACAATCGGAGATTCCAAGATGGACTCCCTGAAATGTCAAACTTCTACTGCCACCCCGGCAGAGCCGGGGGGTCTCCTGGTTTTGCTAGGCCATTCAGACAAACCCAAGGCTCGGGCCAGGCCTTATCCTGCCTTTTCGCGTCAATCCATTTCTTCCCTGTTTCAGCAGGGCCAGCCAGGAATGAACAGGCGCGCAAGCTACCGGCTTTCGCCGACCCATTCCTGTGCTCGCCCTGCTGAAACAGGAATCGGATTAATGGGATGGATGGGGATCTTCTTGCCTTGAACTCCCCTTCATCCTTTGTCCAGGAAGCCTCGTGCTGGCCGACACCTAGCCCAGCACCGCCTCCAGCTGGTCCACGGCCCAGTCGATCTGGTCCTTCGTGATCACCAGGGGCGGCGCCAGGCGGATGGTGTCCACGTGGGTGTCCTTGCAGAGCATGCCGCGGTCCTTGAGCAGGTAGCAGTATTTGCGGGCCCCGCCGGCCTCGGGCTTGAGCTGCACGCCGGCCCAGAGGCCGATGACGCGCACCTCGGCGAGCTTGTCCGTGCGCATCGTCTCCAGGCGATGGCGCAGGTGGGCGCCCAGTTCCGCGGCGTTCTCCACCAGCCTCTCGTCCACCAGGACGTCCAGGGCGGCGCTGGCCACGGCGCAGGCCAGGGGGTTGCCGCCGTAGGTGGAGCCGTGGATGCCGGGGGTGAAGACCTCCATCACCTCCCCGGTGGCCAGGAAGGCGCTCACGGGATAGAAGCCGCCGCTGAGCGCCTTGCCGATGGTCACGCCGTCGGGGCGGATGCCCTCGTGCTCGAACGCGAAGAGCTTGCCCGTGCGCCCCAGTCCGGACTGGATCTCGTCCAGCACCAGCAGGCAGCGGTTCCGGTCGGCCAGCTCGCGCAGGCCCCGCAGGAAGCCCGCCGGGGGGATGATGACGCCGCCCTCGCCCTGGATGGGCTCCATGAAGATGGCGCAGGTGTTGGGCGTGATGGCCTCGCGCACGGCCTGGAGGTCGCCGTAGGGGACGATGCGGAACCCGGGGGTGAAGGGCCCGAAGCGGCTGGTGGAATCGGGGTCGGTGGAAAAGCCGACGATGGTGGTGGTGCGGCCGTGGAAGTTGCCGTCGGCCACGATGATCTCCGCCTTGGGATACTCGATGCCCTTGCGGTCGTAGCCCCACTTGCGCATGGCCTTGAGCGCGGTCTCCACCGCCTCGGCGCCGCTGTTCATGAGGAGGGCCTTGTCGAAGCCCGTGAGCCGGCACAGCTTCTCCAGCAGGGGCGGGAACTGGTCGTTGCGGAAGGCGCGGCTGGTCAGGGAGAGGCGGCGCACCTGGCGGATCATGGCCTCGGCGATGCGGGGGTGGTTGTGGCCCTGGTTCACGGCGCTGTACGCGGCCAGGAAATCCATGTAGTCCTTGCCGTCCACGTCGGTGAGGAAGACCCCGCGGCCCTGGGTGCAGACCACGTCCAGGGGATGGTAGTTGTGGGCGCCGAAGCGGTTCTCCTGGTCGATGAAGGCAGCCGCTGCTGGGGTGACATCCAGGGTCATGGAAACCTCCTCCGGAAAAGGACTGCGGACACTATCGCACACCGGCGCAAAAAACCGGCATGCAGGAACGGGACGCCGGGTCCATGTTGGCGTTTTCATCAACCATGAGAACCATTCTCAACGACCGGGAAGTGAATTATCCTGTCCGCGAGACAGCCCGACATGAATCTTCCGCAAGGCACCCAACTCGGTCCCTATGAGGTTCTCAACCCGCTCGGGAGGGGCGGGCAGGTCTATCGTGCCCGGGACGCGCGCCAGGGCCGTCTGGTGGTGGTCCGGATCCTGCCTGAGCACCTGGCCGGGGACCCCCGCGCCCGGGTCCGGTTCGAGCAGGAGGCCCAGGCCATCGCGGCGCTCGGCCACCCGAACCTCCCGGGTTTCCAGGAACGCGATACCCGGGGGGACCCGCCTTACGGGGTGATGGAGCTGCTGGACGGGGAAGCCCTCCAGGCCCGCCTGGAGCAGGGGGCGCTGGCCCCGCGCCTGGCCGTGGAACTGGCCATCCAGCTGGCCCAGGGCCTCGCCGCCGCCCACGAGCGGGGCGTCATCCACCGCGGCCTCGCCCCGGCCAGGCTTTGGCTCGGAAGGGACGGCCGGCTCAGGATCCTGGACTTCGGACTGGCCCGCCGGACGCCGCCGGACGAGGCTCCAGCCCTCCTCGAGCCGGACGCGGACCTCGCCTACCTGAGCCCGGAGCAGGCGCGGGGCGGCAAGGTGGACGCCCGCACCGACATCTTCAGCTTCGGCGCGGTGTTCTACGAGATGCTCACGGGCCGCAAGGCCTTCGCGCGGGCCTCCGCCGCCGCGACCCTGGCCGCGGTCCTCCAGGAGGAACCCGGGGAACCGGAGCGCCCCATCCCGCCCGCCCTGCGCCGGATCCTCGACCACTGCCTGGAGAAGGAGCCCGCCCGGCGGTTCCGTGACGCCCAGGACCTGGCCTTCGCCCTGGGAAACCTCTCCCTGGGCCCTTCCACCCTCGCCGCGCCGCTTGCCCCGGGGAACCGGCGCAGGACCGTCCTCTGGGCCGCCGCCGGGCTCCTGCTGGCGCTGGGGGCCCTCGGCCTGGGCCTGGGGAACCGGCGCCCCAGGGCGCCGGTCTTCCACCGCCTCACCTTCGCGGCGGGCACGGTGGAGACGGCGCGGTTCGGGGCCGACGGTCGGACCGTGTACTTCAGCATGCGCGTGGCCGGAGGACCGCCAGAGATCTTCGTGCTGGACCCCCGCAGCACCGAGCCCAAGGCCCTGGGCCTTTCCGATGCCCTGCTCCTGGACGTCTCGCCGGCGGATGAGCTGGCCCTGATCCAGGAACCCCGGTTCGCCGGCGGAACCCGGCAGCGGGGCACCCTCATCCGGGTTCCCGGGGGCGGCGGGGCGCCCCGGGTGGTGCGGGAGAACGTGGCCGAGGCCCGGTGGGACGGGGCAGGGCTCGCCACCGTGGCCCCGGCCGGCGCCCAGGACCGTCTCGAATTCCCCGAGGGCCGGGTGGCGGAGACCTGGGATGGAGCCACCCGGACCCTCGGCGCGATCGCCTTGTCCCGGGACCGCAACCTGCTGGCCTGCCTGGACTCGGATGCCAGCCGGGCCACCACCGAGGTCGCGGTGCACGATCGGCAGGGCGGCCGCAAGGTCCTCTTCACCAAGGTCCGGGAGACGGACGGCAGCAGCCTGACCGGCCTGGCCTGGGGACCGGGCGGGGACCTGTGGGTTTCCGACCGGGAAGCGGACCAGACGGTGCTCTGGGCCCTGTCACCCGGGGGCGGACGGCGGGTGCTCATGCGCAGCCAGGGCAACCTCCAACTGCTGGACGTCGCCTCGGACGGCAGGGCCCTCCTGGCCCAGCAGACCGTGCGCCAGGGCGTCCTGGCGCTGCGGCCCGGCGACGACCGGGCGCGGGACCTCCCCCTCCGGGCCCGGACCCGGCTGCGGGGGATCGGCCCCGACGGGAGCCCGCTGCTCCTGGACGGGGACCCGGGGCGGGGCCCGGACCTGGGCATGGGGCAGGGCGCCCTCCCCGGCCTGCGCTCCGGGGAGGGGGTGGTGGGCTGGAGCGAGGATGGCGGTTCGGCCTTCGTGCGTTCGAATCCGACCCGCCTGCCCGTGACCGTCACGCGCCTGAAGCCGGCCACCGCGCAGCGGAAGGTCCTCGCCTCCCTCTCCCCCCAGGATCCGGCCGGGTTCCTGGAATGCCGGGAGGTCTTCGTGGCGGAGGGCGGCCGGGCCCTTGCGCTCGCCTACCGGAAGGAGCTCAGCGACCTCTACCGGGTGGAGGGCCTTGCCCCGTGAGGGACCCATGGATCTGACCCGCGGCGCCCGCCTGGGCCCCTACGAAATCATCAGCCCCCTGGGCGCCGGGGGCATGGGCGAGGTCTTCAAGGCCCGGGACACCCGCCTGGACCGCTACGTGGCCATCAAGGTCCTGCCGGAGCACCTGGCCGGCGACGCCCGGGCCCTGGCGCGGTTCGAGCGCGAGGCCAAGGCCGTGGCGGCGCTCAACCATCCCAACATCCTGGGCATCTACGACTTCGCCAACGAGGGGGAGCTCCGCTTCGTGGTGATGGAACTCCTGGAAGGGGAATCCCTCCACGCGCGCCTGGCCAAGGGTCCGCTTTCCGCGCGCCTGGCCACGGACCTGGCCATCCAGCTGGCCCAGGGCCTCGCCGCAGCCCACGAGAAGGGCGTCATCCACCGGGACCTCACCCCCGCCAACCTCTGGGTCACCCGGGACGGCCGCCTGAAGATCCTGGACTTCGGCCTGGCCCGCCAGACCCGCCGGGACGAGGGCCCCTCCATCACCCACCAGGGCGCGGTCCTGGGAACACCGGGCTACATGAGCCCCGAGCAGGTGCGGGGCGAGGAGGTGGATGCCCGCACGGACATCTTCAGCTTCGGCGCGGTGTTCTTCGAGATGCTCACGGGACGGCGGGCCTTCGTGCGATCCACCTCCGCCGACACCCTGGCCGCCATCCTCCAGGAGGAGCCCGAACCCGGGGACCGCCCCCTCTCGCCCGCCCTGCGCCGCATCCTGGACCACTGCCTGGAGAAGGTGCCCGCCCGCCGGTTCCACGACGCCCAGAACCTCGCCTTCGCCCTGGAGAACCTGTCCGTGGCCTCCACGGAACCCATGGAGGCCGCCCGCCGCCCCTTTCCCTGGCGCCCGGCCGCCCTGGCCCTGGGCCTCCTCCTGGCCGGCGCCGGCGGCCTCTGGGGCCTGCGCGGCAGGTCCCAGCCCCCCCCCTCCTTCCAGCGCCTCACCTTCGAAGCGGGCACCCTCGAAGCGGCCCGTTTCGGTTCGGACGGGAAGACCGTCTACTTCTCCATGCGGGTCGGGGGCGCGCCGCCCGAGCTCTACGTGTGCGACCCGCGCAGCACCGAACCCAAGGCCCTGGGCATTCCCGACGCCATGCTCCTGGGGGTCTCGCCCACGGACGAACTGGCCGTCCTGAAGCACCCCCGCCAGCTCCTGGAGGGCATGTTCCTCGGCACCCTGACCCAGGTTCCGGGGGGCGGCGGCGCGCAGCGCGCCCTGCGGGAGGGGATCGTGGAGGCCGTTTGGGACGGGGCGGGCCTGGCCACCCTGTCCACGGTCGAGGGCCTGCTGCAGTTCCAGCTGGAATTCCCCGTGGGGAGGCCCCTGGCCACCTTCAACGATCCCCCCCGGTCCATCCGCCACCTCGCCCTTTCCCGGGACGGCAACCTGCTGGCTTGCGTGGACGGGGACTTCGCCCGGTCCGTTTCGGACATCTGCGTGTTCGACCGGAAGGGCGCGCGCCGGGTCCTCTACACGAAGGCCGAGGACAACCAGGGCATCACCATCACCGGCCTGGCCTGGGGCCCCGGCCGCGAGCTCTGGGGTTCCGAGCTCCAGGGGGACCAGACGCTGCTCTGGGCGCTCCCCCTGGGGGGAACCCGGCGCATCCTGTGGCGCAGCCAGGGCAACCTCCAGCTCCTGGACGTCTCCCCGGAAGGCCGCGCCCTCCTGGCCGTCCAGACCGTTCGCCGGGGGGCCTTCGCCCTGAAGCCGGGCGCGGCCGGCGCCCCGCGGGAGCTCTCCCTCCAGGGGCGCACCCAGGTGCGGGGCATCAGCGCCGACGGCCGGCAGGTGCTCCTGTCGGAGTCCCCCATCATGGACGGCGGCACGGTGGATGACCGGACCTACCTCCGCTCCCCGGAAGGGGGCCCGCCCCTGGCCCTGGGCATCGGCTTCGGGGACTCCCTCTCCCGGGACGGGCGCTGGGTGAACATGGTCCTGGGGCCGCAGCCGGCCCGGAAGCTGGATCCGGCCTGGGCCCGGGCCCTGGAGGAGGCGGGCCTCGCCCGCGGGGACCTGGAGGACCCCCGGGCGCGTTCGCGCTACCTCCTCTTCGTGCCCACGGGGCTCGGCCGACCTTTCGCCATTCCCATCCCCAGGGCCTACGACCCCATCGGCGGCAGCGCCTACCTCCTGCCGGACGGCCAACGGGCGGTGGCCCACCTCCAGCACGGCGAACGGGCCGGGTGGGTCCTCCTGGACCGGCGGGGCGCGCCGCCGGTCCCCCTGGCGCCCGAGGGCAACTGGGCCAATTTCGCCACCCTGTATCCCCTTTCCTCCGACGGTACCCGGTTCATCCTTTCCCAGGACGGGAACGCCTGGTTCATCGCGAATCTGGCGGGAGGCCCCCTCGTGCCCATCCGGGGCGTGCTCCCCGGCGAGCGGGTGGCGGCCTGGAGCGCGGAGGGTAACGCCGTCTTCGTGCGCACCGGCTTCGCCCAGACGCCCGTGAACGTCAGCCGCCTGGACCTGGCCACCGCCGCCCGCAGGCCGGTGCTGAGCTTCAACATTCCGGATCCCGCGGGCTACATGGGCTGTCCGGAAGTCGTCCTGTCGCCCGATGCCCGTTCCTTCGCCCTGTCGTACCGCAAGGCGCTCACCGAGCTCTACCTGGTCGACGGCCTGGCCTCGCCCTGATGTTCCTCGCCCCCGGCACCCGCCTCGGCCCCTACGAGATCCTCACCCCCCTGGGTTCGGGGGGCATGGGGGAGGTCTACAAGGCCCGGGATCCCCGCCTGGGCCGCTTCGTGGCCATCAAGCTCCTCCTGGACCCGCGGGAGCGCAGCCCCGAGGCCCTGGCGCGCTTCGAGCGGGAGGCCCGGGCCGCCGCCGCGCTCAACCACCCGAACATCCTGCGCATCTACGAGTTCGACACCCGGGGCGAGTTCGCCTATCTCGTCACGGAGCTCCTGGAAGGCGAATCCCTGCTCCATCGCCTGGAAGCCGGCCCCGTCCCCCTGCGCCGGGCGGTGGAGCTGGGGGCGCAGATGGCCCGCGGGCTCGCCGCGGCCCACGAGAAGGGCCTGGTGCACCGGGACCTCAAGCCGAGCAACCTGTGGATCACCACCGAAGGCGTCCTCAAGATCCTGGACTTCGGCCTGGCCCGGCAGGTGCCCCGCCGGAGCGCGAGCCCGCTCCAGGGCCTGTTCTCCTCCATGTCCCGCTCCGGCACCCCGCCCCCGCCCATCACGCGGGAAGGCACGGTCCTGGGCACCCTCGGCTACATGAGCCCCGAGCAGGTGCGGGGAGAGAAGGTGGACCCCCGCAGCGACATCTTCAGCCTGGGGGCCGTGCTGTTCGAGGTGTTCACCGGCCGCCGGGCCTTCGCCCGGACCACCCCCGCCGAGACCCTGGCGGCGATCCTGAGGGAGCGGACCACCGAGGTCTCCCCGGGCCTGGAGCAACTGCCCCCGGCGCTCCGGCGGATCCTGGCCCACTGCCTGGAAAAGGCGCCCTCCCGGCGCTTCCGCAGCGCCGAGGACATCGCCTTCGCCCTGGAGGACGCCTCCTTCGCCGCGGAGGAGCCGCTCTTCCCGGGCCCGGAGGCCCGGCATCGGCTTCGCCGCCTGGCCGGGCCCGGGGCAGGGGCCCTCCTGGGCCTGGGCCTCATCGCCTGGGCCCTCGGCGGACGGCCCGCCCCTGCGCCCGTGTTCAGGCAGCTCGATCTGCCGCCCGGCGCCATCGAAGCGGCCCGGTTCGGGGCCGATGGGCGCACGATCTTCTACTCCCAGCGGATGGCCGGTGGCCGGCCGGAGATCTTCGCGCTGGATCCGGGGAGCGCCGCGCCTCGTCCCCTGGGACTCCAGGACGCCCTCCTGGCCGGCGTCTCGCCACGGGACGAGCTGGCCTGCATCCAGGGCCCCCTGTCCACGAGGGGCCCGGCCTTCACGGGCACCCTGGTCGTGCGCTCCGCAGCCGGCGGCATCCCCCGGGACGTGCGCCACGAGGTCGCCGAAGCCGCGTGGGACGGCCGGGAGCTGGCGACCCTCGGCCTGACCCCCGGCGGCACCCTCCGCCTGGACTTCCCCGAAGGCCGGTCCCTCGTCGCGTGCGACAGCAACGCCCGGACCCTGGCCCACCTCGCCCTGGACCGGGACGGCGGACACCTGGCCCTGGTGGATGGGGACCCCGCGCGGGGCCGGGCCGAGGTGGCCGTCTTCGACCGGGAGGGCCGCCGCAGGACCCTGCTGGCCAAGGGCGGGGACGGCGCGGGGGGCGGCATCACCGGCCTGGCCTGGGGGGACGGGGTGCTCTGGGGATCCGAACGGGACGGGGACCAGACGGAGGTGTGGACCCTCGGCCTCCAGGGCCGCAAGCGCACCGTGTGGCGCGGGCCGGGGGAGCTGCGCCTCCTGGACGTGGGTCCCGGCGGACGGCTTCTCCTGGCCCAGGAGCACGCGCGGCGCTCCGTGCATGCCCTGGACCTGGACGGCGGCCCCCCCCGGGACCTGTCCATCCAGGGGAACACCCAGGTCCAGGGGTTCGGCGGCCGGAACCTGCTCCTGCTGGAATCCCCGGGGCTGGGCGGCGGCACCCGCCAGGACCGGCTCTACCTGCGGGGCGCCGGCGGAGGCCCGGCCCTGGCCCTGGGCCCCGGCCGGGCCTCCGCCCTGTCCGCGGACGGCGGCTGGGTGCAGGTGGACACCCGCGCCCTGGGGCCCGGCACCCTCGACCCCGCCTGGACCGAGGCCTACACGTCGGCGGGCCTTCCCGCCAAGGACCAGGGGGATCCCGAGGCCCGCGCGACGTGCCTCCTGTTCGTGCCCACCGGCCTAGGCCGTCCCTTCGCCATCCCGGTCCCCGAGGGTTTCGCCTCCACCGGCCAGGGCGCCCTGCTGCTCCCGGACGGCCGGCGGATCCTGGCCCATCTGGCCTGGGGGGACCCTTCGGGCTGGGTCCTGTTGGACCGCGGCGGGGGCCCGCCCACCATCCTGACCCCCGCGGGCCTGGGCGGCGCCTTCCCCGGCGGACCCCAGGTCTCCCCGGACGGCACCCGCTTCCTGGTATCAGGCAACGGCCTGGACTGGTTCATCCTGCCCCTGGCGGGGGGCGAACCCCGGCCCATCCCGGGCCTTGCGCGGGGCGAGCGGCCCGTGGCCTGGGCCGCCGACGGCCGGTCCCTGATCGCCCGCGGAGGCGACCCGGCTCCGGGGGTGCCCGTCTTCCGCCTGGACCTGACGCGCGGGCGGCGCACCCCCCTGGCGACCTTCACCCCGCCCGGCCCCGCGGGCCATCTCCAGTGCCGGGCCCTCCTGGCCGAACCCGGGGGCAGGACCTTGGCCATCGGCTGCGAGAGCCGGCTCACCGACCTCTACGTGGTGGAGAACCTCAGGGCGCCAGGATGGCGCTGACCCCCTTCCGGCGGATCCGGTGGAACCCGCGAGCCTGCTTTCCATCTGGAAGGCAGGCGCCGAGGAAGAGAAGGGAACTACGGCTTGCAGACCTTGCAGGCCTTGTAGCCCGCCTTTTCCGCGTCGGCCTTGGTGGCCAGCATGACCTTGTTGTCGGCCTTGATCTTCGCGCCCACGGCGCAGTCGGCCTTGTGATAGACCTTGGAGGCCTTGTTCGCCACGAAGCCGGTGGCGGCGGGCTTGGCTTCGGCCTTGGGCGCGGGCTTGGCTTCGACCTTGGGGGCCGGGGCAGGGGCGGGCTTCTTGGCGGCGGGGGCCTGGGCGAAGGCCGAGGCGGTCACAAGCAGGAGGGCGGCTGCGAAGAGCTTCATGGGTGATCTCCTGAAAGGTGGGGTGAGGCGCTCATGATGCCCCCCTTTGGCGGTAAAATCCATGCAAAGGATTAGCCCATGAAATACCGCACATTCCCGCGCATCCCAGGGGCGGAGGTCTCCGTTCTGGGGTTCGGCTGCATGCGGCTGCCCGTGGTGGGCGGCGACATGAAGCACATCGACGAGGAGGCCGCCCGGGCCCTGGTGCGCCGGGCCATCGACGGCGGGGTGAACTACGTGGACACCGCCTACGGCTATCACGGCGGCCAGAGCGAACCCTTCGTGGGCCGCGCCCTGAGGGACGGCTACCGGGAGCGGGTGCACCTGGCCACCAAGCTGCCCATCTGGCTCGTCGGCGGGGAAGGGGACGTGGAGCGCCTCCTGGACGAGCAGCTCCGGAAACTGGACACCGGGACGATCGACTTCTACCTGGTGCACGCCCTCAACGCCGAGCGCTGGGAGACCGTGGTCCGCCACCACGTCCTGCGCGCCCTGGAGCGGGCCCAGAAGGACGGCCGCATCCGCCACCTGGGCTTTTCCATGCACGACTCCCTGGATGTCTTCAAGACCATCATCGACGGCCACGCCTGGGACTTCTGCCAGATCCAGTACAACTTCCTCGACGAGGGCTACCAGGCCGGCACCCGCGGCCTGCGCTACGCGGCCGAGCGGGGCATCGGGACCATCGCCATGGAGCCCCTGCGCGGCGGCACCCTGGCCGTAGCGCAGCCCGCGGACGTACTGGCGGTCTGGGCCCGGTCCCCGGAGCCCCGGACCCCCGCCGAGTGGGCCCTGCGGTGGGTGTGGAACCACCCCGAGGTGGTCACGCTCCTGTCCGGCATGAACACGATGGAGCAGGTGGAGGAGAACCTCGCCGTCAGCGACTCGGCCGCCGCGGGCGCCATGGGCCCCGGGGAGCTGGAGCTGGTGGAGGCCGTCCGCAGGATCTACGCCGCCCGGGTGAAGGTTCCCTGCACCACCTGCGGGTACTGCGCCCCGTGCCCCAGCGGCGTGGCCATCCCCGACGTCTTCTCCAGCTGGAACACCGGAGGCATGTTCGGCAACTGGGCCACCGCCAAGGGCGTCTACGACATGTTCATCGCCGGCGCCGGCCATGGCGGGGACCGGTGCGAGGCCTGCGGTGCGTGCGAACCCAAGTGCCCTCAGCAGATCCCCATCAAGGAAAAGCTCCGGGAGGCCCACGCGGCGCTGTCCTAGGCCGGACGCCTACGTCGCGACGGAGCGGCGCCGTTCGCTTTCCTCGATCATGGGCTTCAGGTCCTGCGCAGGCCGGATCTCCCAGCGGCCCATCCGGATGCCGGGGTGGTTCGAAATGAGCTGGATGGCGTGATTCAGGTCCTTGGCTTCCAGAATCAGAAGGCCGCCCAGCAATTCCTTGGTCTCCGCATAGGGGCCGTCCGAAACGGACACCTTGCCGTTCTGGAAGCTGAGGGTGGTGGCGCCCTGGAGGCCTTCCCCGCTCACCCAGCTGCCGTTCTTCCTCAGCACCTCGTCATACGCGAAGCACTGGTCGATCATGGCATTTTGTTCGCTGGGCGATTTCCTCTCCCAGCTGTCCACGTCCAGGTAGCCGAAGCAGATGTATTTCATGGCGGTTCTCCCTGAAGGTCGTGCCTTCACCTTCTAGTCGATCGGGGATGGCCCGGATCGACAGGGCGCGTGCCGAATTCCGGAAATCAGCCCAATTCGCTCAGCCGGCGCTCCAGGAACCGCCGCTCGGGGTCCTGGCGGGCCAGGGCGAGGGCGGTGCGGTAGGAGGCCCGGGCTTCCTCCGCCAGCCCCAGCTGCCGGCAGAGATCCGCGCGGGCGGAATGGGCCAGATGGTAGGCGGCCAGATCGCCTCCCTCCAGGATGGCGTCGACGAGCGCCAGGCCCGCTGAAGGACCGTCCCGCATGGCCACGGCGACCGCGCGGTTGAGGCTGATGACGGGCGAAGGAGCGATCCTGGCCAGGAGGTCGTAGTACCCGACGATCCGGCGCCAGTCCGTGGCGGCGGTGCTGGGCGCCTGGGCGTGGGCCGCGGCGATGGCGGCCTGCAAGGTGTAGGGGCCGATCCGGCGGGAGGCCATGGCCTGGGCCACCAGCGCCGAGCCTTCCGCGATGAGGGCCCGATTCCATCGCCCCCGGTCCTGGTCGGCCAGGAGGACCAGGTCCCCGCAGGGGGACGTCCGCGCAGCACGTCGCGATTCCTGCAAAAGCATGAGCGCGAGAAGTCCCAGGACCTCCGGTTCCGGTTGAAGTCCTTTCAGGAGCCGTCCGAGGCGGATGGCTTCCCCGGAGAGGTCTGCGCGCATCAGCGATTCGCCGGAGGACGCCGAATAGCCTTCGTTGTAGACGAGATAGATCACCTGGAGGACGGTATCGAGGCGATCCGGCAGTTCGGCGGGCGACGGAACTTCATAGGGAATGCGCGCGTCGCGGATTTTCGCTTTGGCACGCACGATGCGCTGGGCGATGGTGGAGGGGGAGGCAAGGAACGCCCGGGCGATCTCCTCGGTGGTCAGACCACAGACCTCCCGAAGCGTGAGCGCTGAACGGGCTTCGGCGCCCAGGGCGGGATGGCAGCAGGTGAAGATGAGTCGAAGCCGGTCGTCCGGGATGGGCTCTTCCGCGTCTCCCGGCTCGTCAGGCGTGGCCGGGAGCTGGGCCTCGGTCAGCGTGTCCAGCGGGAATTCGAATTTCGCGCGCCGGCGGAGGGCATCGATGGCCTTGAAGCGGCCCGTGGAGATGATCCACGCCCGGGGCCTGGCCGGCACGCCTTCCGCCGGCCATTGCTCCAGCGCCGCCCGGAACGCCTCGTGCATGGCTTCTTCCGCGAGATCGAAATCGCCGAGCAGGCGGATCAAGGTGGCCAGGGCGTGCCGGGATTCGGTGCGGTAGAGGGCGTCGATGGTTTCGGGAAGGGTCTTTTCGGACGACATCGCGCGATTATCCCAGAAGGGCAGGCGACCTGGCTAGGGACCCTAGCCCGCCAGTTCCAGGTCCCGCTTCAGCTTCTCCCACCCTTTCCCCGGCAGGGTCGGACGCACCAGGTCCAGCACCTTCCTGAACATCGGCTCCGGGGCCCCGGCCCGGATACCCGCCAGCTTTGCGGCACGCTGACGGGGGCTGAGGGCCGGGATCATCCACGCCAGCGCCATGCTCAGCTCCTCAGGCTTCAGGGACGCCACCAGGGCCCGCTCGATGCCGATCAGCTCGGCGTCCGTGTAGTTGGCCCAGAGCACGGCGTTGTTCTCGATCTCCTCCCGGTCCATGTGCTCCAGGTTCTCCGCCACGAAGACCGCCAGGCCACGGTAGAGCCGGGCCACCGCCTGCTCGCCGCCGGTGGCCACCGCGTCGAGGTCCAGCCACAGGTTCCGCAGGGACCGCTCGTGCCCCTCGTGGTCCTCGGCGAAGGCCTGGGTGGAACCGGGCGCGCGAGCCTCCATGGCGGTGTGGATGAAATCGTTCTCATGCTCCAGGTGCGTCCGGCACAGGCGGAGCAGGTCGCCGACCTGGCCGGTGACGGCGGCCGTCTCGGCCGGGTCCTCGGGATCCAGGCTCCCCACCTTGGCGAGGGTGTCGCCCATGAAAGCCCGTAGGGCCTTGTGGATATCCGCGTAGCCGTCAAACCGGCCGTTCGGGTTGTTGCTCATGATTGCCTCCTATGGGTCAGGTATGTCCCACAGCAAGGCTACGGCGTGATGCGACTTGGAAAAACAGAAGAATAGGTTAAGGTCTTCTTAAAAATTTCTTACCCCCTGAACCTGGCCGCGACAAGGAACTCCCGGCCCTGCCGCCGGGGATGGCTCCGGGTCGCATGGTCCAGGTGGAGCACCTCGAACCGGGGTTCCACCAGCCTGCGGACCTCGTCCAGGGTCATGGCGTAGGGCGGACCCGGCGGCGTCGTGACCGCGTGGAAACAACCGGCCAGCCATAGCCCGCCCGGCCGCAACCGGCGGGCGCAGGCATCCAGGTAGGCCCCGCGCCGGTCCGGTTCCATGGCCGCGAAGCAGGTGTAGTCGAAGATGCCGTCGTACACGTCGACGGACGGTGCGAACCAGTCCTCCTGGACCCACCGGACGAGATCCCCGTAGCGTTCCCGCGCGCCCTGGACCGCCGCCAGGGCGAAATCCACCCCGGTCACCCGGAACCCGCGGCGGGCCAGCTCGGCGGCGTCATGACCGAAGCCGCAGCCCGGCACCACCCAGGCGGGGCCGGACTCCCGGCACGCCGGCAGGTCCAGCAGCTCGGCCAGGACGGGCGTTGCGCGGCCCATGTCCCAGCCGGGCCTGGGGGTATCCCGGTAGATGTCCTCCCAGAAAGTGCGGTCCTGTGCGCTCATCCCTCCATTGAACCAGCCTGGCGCGGAAAAGGGCTATCCTGTGTCATCAGAAGAGAACTCCCGTGACCCAGACCCCAGCCAGCACCACCCGGGAAGGCCGGAGCCGCTTCGGCACCGCGCAGCTGGCCCTGGGCCTGGGGGCCCTGCTCATCCTGCTGGTGGTGGCCGCCACCTCCACCTCCATCTATCTGCTCAGGCGGCGGGAAGTGGACCTCTGGCGCACCCAGATGGCGAGCCATTCCCTCGTCCTGGCCGAGCACGTCTTCCAGAACATGGCCACCGCCCACCTGGCCCTGGACGGCCTCACGGAACAGGTTGACGCCGCCGGCATCCGGGACCCGCAGGACCTGCGCCGGCGCATGGGGACCCCGAAGGTCTACGCGATGCTCCGGGACCGCACCGCCGGGATGCCCCAGGTGGACGTTGCCACCATCGTGGCCTCCAACGGCGACGTCATCAACTTCTCCCGCAGCTACCCGCCGCCTCCCATCAACCTGGGGGACCGGGACTACTTCCGCGCCCGCCTGGAGAACCCGGCCCTGGGCGAGTACATCAGCGTCCCGGTGCACAACAAGGGCAACGGGAAGTGGGTCTTCTACATCAGCCGGAGGCTCGCGAACGCCCGGGGCGACTTCCTGGGCCTGGTGCTGGTGGGCTTCTCAGTGGACGTGCTGACGGACTTCTACCAGCGCTTCGGTTCGGGCCTGGGAAGCGGGGCCTCCATCACCCTCTACCGGGACGACTTCACCATGCTCACGCGCTGGCCGAGGGTGGACGCGGAGATCGGGAAGCGCAACCTCACCGGCACGACGTACCACATCATCCACACCCAGGGCCTGCAGGCCGGAACGGCCTACACCGTGGACTACCGCATGGCCGACCACAAGCCCGTGGCCCGCCTGGGCGCGGCGCGGGTGGTGGCACCCTATCCCCTCATCGTGAACCTCACCCTCACCGAGGATTTCTTCCTGGCCAACTGGCGGCACCTCGCCCGGCTCATCGCCGCCGTGGCCGCGGCCAGCCTCCTGGCGATCCTGGCGGCCCTCCGCGTGCTGGTGCGCAACATCCGCCGGCGCGAAGCCGATCTGGCCGAGACCCTGGAACTCAAGCGGCAGGCCGAGGCCGCCAACGCCGCCAAGTCGAGCTTCCTCGCCACCATGAGCCACGAGATCCGCACCCCCATGAACGGCGTGCTGGGCATGTCGGAGCTGCTGCTCCACACGCGCCTGGACCCCGAACAGAGCGAGTACGTGCAGACCGTCCTGGCCTCCGGCCGCCAACTGCTGGGCATCATCGACGAGGTGCTCGACTTTTCCAAGATCGAAGCCTCCCGGATGGAACTGGAGAGCGTGCCCTTCGAACCGGCGGCCCTGGTGTCGGACCTGGCGGCCCTTTATTCCGAGAACTGCCGGACCCGGGGTCTGGTCCTGCGCACCGAGGTGGACCCCGGCGCGCCCGCCTGGGTCCAGGGGGATCCCGTGCGCCTTCGGCAGGTGGTCTCCAACTTCATGAGCAACGCCATCAAGTTCACGGAGGCCGGCACCGTCACCTTGGCCGTGGCCGCCGGCCCGGACCAGCGCCTGCGCTTTTCCGTGCGGGACACCGGCATCGGAATCCTCCCCGGGGACCGGGACCGGCTCTTCACGCCCTTCACCCAGGCGGACGGGACCATCACGCGCCGCTACGGCGGCACCGGCCTGGGCCTGGCCATCAGCAAGGGCCTGGTGGACCTCATGGGCGGGCGCATCGGCGTGGTGAGCCACCCCGGGGAGGGCTCGGAGTTCTTCATGGATGCGGTCTTCCCCGTGGCCAGCCCCGTCCCCGCCGTCCCCTTGACCGCCGCCGAGGCCGTGGGCACGGAGGCCCGCCCCATCCACGTCCTGCTGGCCGAGGACAACCCCGTGAACCAGAAGCTGGCGGGGACCCTGCTCGCCAAACTGGGCTGCACCTTCGAACTGGCCGCCAACGGCCAGGAAGCCCTCGACGCCGTGGACCGAACCCCATTCGACCTGGTGCTCATGGACTGCCAGATGCCCGTGATGGACGGCTACGAGGCCGCCCGGCGGATCCGCGCGCAGGAAGGGGGGGGCAGGCGCCTGCCCATCATCGCCCTCACCGCCAACGCCACCCGGGAGGACGTCGAGCGCTGCACCCGCTCGGGCATGGACGACTTCCTCAGCAAGCCCTACTCCACGCGGAGCCTGCGGGAGCTGATCGCGAAGTGGTCCTAGCCGCCACGGGGACCGGTCCGGCGCCGCCGGTGCATGAAAAGGATTGAATTCCGGCACGGGTTGGGCTGATTATTACCCCGCTTCCTGGAGCCCCAGTCCGCCAATGAATCCTCGTGTCCTGTTCCTGCTGTGCACTGCCGGAGGCTCCATCCTGGCCGAAGAACCGGCCCGGATCCAGGTCTTCATGGCCATGCCGGCGGTCGTGCGGCGGGGCAGCCCCGTGACCCTCACGTGGTCCGCCACCGGCACGGACCGGGTGAAACTGGAACCCCTGGGCGTGCAGCTCCCCTCCAAGGGCACCCTCAACCACGCCCTCATCGGCCGCACGACCTTCTGGCTCAGCGCCGTCAACGCCTGGGGCGGCCAGACCCTTCCCGTGGTGGTGGACGTCCTCCCCGACGAACCGCCGTCCCCCCCGCCCGCCATCGCCCCGCCCACTCCGCCGCCCGTGCAACCGCCCGTTCAGCCGCCCGCAAAATCGGCCGCCAGCTCGCCCGTGCCGGCACCCGTTCCCAAGGTCGCCAAGCCGTCTGCCATGCCCGCTCCCCCGGCCGAGGCCGGGGCGATCTGGATCCAGTTCGCCGCCCTGTCCGCCCCCGCCAGCATCGCCCGCCTCCAGGGCGACCTGCGGCGCGCCGCGGGCATCGAGACGGTCCTCTCCGACGTGGCCGACCCCCAGGTCCCCGGCCTCACCCTCAAGCGGGTCCGCCTCGGTCCCTTCGCCACCCCCCGCGCCGCCAAGGCCCGGCTCCAGGAGCTGAAGCCCCGCCTCGCCGGGCTGGCCCTGAAGCCCTACGTGGACCGGGGCGAGGACCCGGCCCCCAAGGCCCACCCGCGCCGCAGGCGTTCCGGGAACCCACCCTGAAGCCAGGCCGAACCGGCCCTGTGCCCAGGGGCAGGTTTGGTATCCTCAACGCTTGCAAATCATAACCAGTGAAGCGTGCGGAACCGCCCGGACTGCGGGACCGGGGACCTTCCCCTGGCGCTGTTCCAGCCCTGACCGGGACGCTTGAATCGGGATGCGGCTCTGACTACCCTTGAGGGCCCTGCGAGGAGTCCCCATGGAGAAGATCACCCCGTGCCTCTGGTTCGACGGCCAGGCCGAAGAGGCCGCCCGCTTCTACGTGTCCATCTTCGAGGACGGGCGCATCCTGGCGGTCACGCACTACGGCGAGAACGCCCCCAGCCCCGCCGGCACGGTCATGACCGTCCACTTCACGGTCAACGGCCAGACCTTCATGGGCCTGAACGGGGGGCCCGCCTTCACGTTCTCCCCGGCCGTCTCCTTCATGGTGAACTGCGACACCCAGGAGGAGATCGATCGCTACTGGGCCCGGCTCTCGGAGGGGGGCAAGGAGGTGGAGTGCGGCTGGGTCACGGACCGCTTCGGCCTCTCCTGGCAGATCGTCCCCAGGTCCCTGGGCGCCATGATGGCCAGCGGGGACGCCGCCGCCGTGCAGCGCATGGTCCAGGCGGTATGGAAGATGAAGAAGCTGGACCTGGCCGTCCTGGAGAAGGCCTTCCGGGGCGAATAGTCCGCCATGCCGCGCGTCGTCTTCACCGCCAACCTCCAGCGCCATGTGCCGTGCCCGCCCTGCGCGGTGGGCGGCGCCACGGTCCGGGAGGCCCTGGACAACGCCTTCGCCCGGGAGCCCCGGTTGCGGGGCTACGTGGTGGACGAGCACGGGGAGCTGCGCCACCACATGGTGGTGTTCGTCAATGGGATCGCCTGCGCCGACCGGCGCGGGCTCTCGGACCCGGTGACCGACGGGGACGAGGTGGTGGTGATGCAGGCCCTCTCAGGAGGCTGAAATGACCGGAGCGCTCCTCGTATCCACCCGCAAGGGCCTCTTCCAGGTGCGCCGGCAGGGGCCGGGCCGCTGGGGCGTGGAGGACCTCGCCTTCCGCGGGGACAACGTCACCCTCGCCCTTGCGGACGCCCGCGACGGCCACTGGTATGCCGCCCTGGACCACGGCCACTTCGGCGTGAAGTTGCACCGCTCCCCCGACCGCGGCGCCACCTGGGAGGAGGTGGCCGCGCCCGCCTACCCCGCGCCCCCGGAGGGGCAGGGCGAGGAGGTGGACACCCTGGGCCGCGCGATCCCCTGGAAGCTCATCCGGATCTGGTCCCTGGCGGCGGGAAGCGAGGCCGGCGAATTGTGGGCCGGCACCCTGCCGGGGGGCCTTTTCCGCTCCGCGGACCGCGGCGCCACCTGGTCCCTGGTGCGCCCCCTCTGGGACCACCCCGACCGGCGCGCCTGGATGGGCGGCGGCACCGACTACCCCGGCATCCATTCCATCTGCGTGGACCCCCGGGACGGGGAAACCGTCACGGTGGCGGTCTCCTGCGGCGGCGCCTGGCGCACCCGGGACCGGGGCCGCACCTGGACCTGCTGCTCCCACGGCATGCGCGCCGACTACATGCCGGCGGACCGGGCCCTGGATCCGGTGGCCCAGGACCCCCACCGGGTGGTCCAGTCCCCGTCCCACCCCGACGTCTTCTGGTGCCAGCACCACAACGGCGTCTTCCGGTCCGTGGACGACAGCTCGTCCTGGCACGAGATCACGGGCGTCCCGCCCTCGGTGTTCGGCTTCGCGGTGGCCGTGCACCCCGCAGACCCCGAAACCGCCTGGTTCGTGCCCTCCGACAAGGACGAGCGCCGCATCCCGCTGGAGGGCAGGGTGGTGGTGGCCCGCACCCGGGACGGCGGCCGAACGTTCGAGACCCTGCGCCGGGGCCTGCCCCAGGAGCACGCCTATGACCTCGTGTTCCGCCACGCCCTGGATGTGGACGCCACCGGTTCCCGCCTGGCCTTCGGCAGCACCACCGGTTCCCTGTGGGTGTCGGAGAACGGCGGGGACGACTGGCTCACCGTCTCAGAGCACCTGCCGCCCGTGCATGCCGTGACCTTCGTCTGACGTCGCGGGGCCTTCCTTTTAGCAGACACCCTCTGAGGGCCTACCAGGAATCCCCGGACTCCTCGACCCTGGGCGTCTCCCGGGGGGCCGCGGGCCGCTCGAAGGTCAGCAGGGAAGGGCGCCCCTTGTGCCCCTGCACCGTCTCGCACACGTCCACGCAGTCCCCGCAGTTGAAGCAGCCGGCGGAAAAGCCGAGCTGCAGCTCCCTGTCCCGGGGGTCCACCTCCACGAAGCAGGCCTTCAGGCAGGCTTGGCAGGATCCGCAGGCGCCGAGGTCCTCGGGTCGGTAGCGCGGTCGGAGCACCTTGGCCGGGTCCGCGGCGGAGGCGGCCATGGCCTGCCCCATGCCGTAGATGCAGACCATGCGGCAGAAGTGGAAACGAACCAGGAAACCCGCGAGCCAACTCGAGACCAGCACGAGGGCCATCCAGGCCCACAGCACCACCTGGCCGTGGTTGCGCAGGTCCAGGGGCGAACCCAGCTCCCGGAGGATACGGGCTGGGGGATACAGATAGGCCGCCAGACTCGCCCCCAGCAGCAGCGGGGCGATGGCCAGGGTCAGCAGGGCCCCTGCCCTCAGCCCCAGGCGGTGCAGGGGGGACCGCCTCATCCAGGCGGCCACCAGCCGGTTCGAGCCCCAGCCCGCCGCCGTGCGGAGCCCCTCGAAGAATTCCACCAGGCTCCCGTAGGGGCAGGCCCAGCCGCAGAACACACGTCCCTTGAGGAAGGACAGCAGCGCCAGGGCCCACACCCCCACCAGGAAAGGAATGATCATCCCCAGCACATAGGGCCATTCCAGCGGGTAGGAGGTTCCCAGGTACACCACCCGCACCCCGGGCGCGTCGATGCGGAAGAAGCCCGTCCAGGGCACGAGGGTTCCCGCGACGAGGACCAGGATCTGCACCCCCCGCCGGGCGTGGTGCCGGCGGGCGCTCATGTGCGGAGGCGGTTCAGACGCAGGAGTCCGAACCCGAACAGCAGCAGCATGGGGCACAGAACCCCCCAGGCAGAAGGCAGGTCGCCCGCCTTGGCCGCGCCGCTGAAGAGCGCCTGCAGCCCCATGAAGACCAGCCCCGCCACGAGGCTGAACCCCAGGGCGGAACCCCGGCCCCCCCGGGGGGAAGGGAAGGCGTAGGGAAGCATGGCGAAGAGGAGGCAGGGTCCCGCAAGCCAGTTCAGGATTCGGCTCCAAATCAGTGTGGCTCTTTCAGGATCCGGCGCCCAGCGCTGCCACTGGAAGAGGTCCAGGGTCGCGGCGCTGTCCGCCGAGGCCGAGTCCCGCAGGGCCCGGCTGGGGAAGAGCCGGGAAGCCGCAGGCCCCTCTTCGAAGGCCATGCCGCCCCAGGGAAGGCCCTCGGCCTGGACGTCCCCCATCCTCCACTTGAGGAGGATGGGGGCCTCGCCGGGAGCCTTGAGGGGGAAGCCCCAGCGGGCCGAGCCGTCCAGGAACCAGACCACGCCGGTGGACCCCAGGTACAGCCAGGGCTTCGTCGCGGCCGCGCGGGCCGGGCGGCCCAGGATCTGCCGGTAGATGGGGTCGGCCTGGCGGTAGGCGAAGGGCGCCAGGAAGGCCTGGAGGATGAACGTGAGCACCAGGACGCTCCCCCATGCCTTGAACCCGGCCCGGCACCACTGGGCCAGGCTGGCCCCGCCGGCCCGCAGGGCCACCCACTCCCGGGACACCGCGGCGTCCGAAAGGGCGAGGACGCCGCCCAGGAGGAAGGCCAGCGGCAGCACCACCGACAGGAAGGGCGGCAGGTTCCACAGCCAGTATTTGAGGAAGACAAGCATGGAAACGTGGTTGTGGGCCATGTCCCCGGCGAGGGTCGCGTATTCGATGAGCAGGCTCAGGGCCAGGAAGGTCCCCATGACGCCCCCCCAGTTCTTCCACCACAGGCCGTCGGTCCAGCTGGCCAGGATATCCCGCCGGGACCTGCGCTTTCGAATCGCCGCCAGGAATGAAACCAACGTTTTCAAGTATTTGGAAACGAAACCCAAACAGATCTCCGACGCCTTTTGCCGAAGTTCGTCCAGGTGGATGACCGTCTTGACGGGAAGCAGCCGAAGGAGCCGGTTGGAATGGTGCGGCTGGAGTTTCCGCCGCAGGAGCACAAACCCCGCCGCCAGGAAGACCCAGGGCAGGGCGAGCAGCGCCATCCGGGGGAAGAGGAGTTGGGATTTGGCGTATATAATCTGACTTTCAAAGTACTTAAGCAGGAGATAATAGAGCAGGATCACCCCGAGGCTCTTGACGATGGCTCCGCCGCGCTGAAACCGTGGATGTCCGAGGCCCAGGGCGATGCCCAGGAGGAGCAGGGCACAGGAGGCGACGGGGAGGGTGAGCCGGCGGGTGAGCTCCACGGAGGCCTCGACGCCGGGATGACCCAGGAGCTCCCGGGTCGATTTGAACCGGGCATTGGTGGCCTGGAGCAGCTTGGGCACCTCGGGCACCTTGATGGCGTACAGGTGCTCCTTTTCCTGGATATGCACGATGCTGCCATCCGTCCGGTGATAAACGCACCCGTTAAGGTCAACCATTTTTAGATTAATGCTTGTCTTCTCATGTCCCTTATCGCCGGGCCCCCAGAGGAGGGAGCGGGCCACCAGGTGCTGGACGCCCTCCCGGTTGACCTCCATGAGGTGCACCTGGCCGTCCGGGGCCATCCACACGGCGTCGCCGGGGGCGGTGCTGGGAAACCAGGGGGGAGAACCGGGGCGGAGGAACCGGGTCCGGGCCTCCTCGACCATGCTGGCCTGGGCGATCTGCTGGGTGGTGTTGGCCCAGGGCACCACCACATGAGCATTGAAGGTGGCCACCGCCAGAAGGATGCCCGCCAGGACGAGCCAGGGTTTGACGATGGCCCGCATGCCGACGCCCAGGCCCTGGGCGGCCACCGTCTCCGAACCGTCGGAGAGGTGCTGCATGCCCATGAGACCGCCCAGCACCGCCGCCATGGGCAGCACCATGCCGAGGTTGTCCGGGACGCTGAGGAGGAGCAGGGGCACCACCCACCGGAAGGGCGCCCCCATGGAGAAGATCTCCTTGGACAGTCCCACCACCTCGTAGGCCATGAGAAGTCCGCCATAGAAAACCAGGGCCGCCAGGAAGGGCCAGGTCCAGTTTTTCAGGAGGTATCTGCCGATGGTCGACCGCACAATCTAACTTTCGATAATGTATATTATGTAACCTAAGACCCAGACCGGCGAAGCTGAGAGGCGTTCTCAGCGCTAGATGACTTTGGCGCCCAGGAGATCGTGGATGTGGAGGATGCCGGCCGCCTGGTCCCCATCCTTCACGACGAGGAAGGTGATCTTGCGGGACTCCAGGATCCTGGCGGCTTCCTGGGCCAGGGTCTTCGATTCCACGGAGACCGGGTTGGCGGTCATGATCGCCTGGGCCGAGAGACCCAGGGGGTTGAGGTTCTCGCGCTGGGCCTTTTCCAGGGCGCGGCGGATATCGCCGTCGCTGATGATCCCCAGGAGGGTTTCCCCGTCCATGACGGTGGTCATGCCCAGCTTGCCCCCGGTCATGGCGGCCAGGGCGTCCACCAGGGTGGCGTCCTTGGGGACCCTCGGGAAATCGCGGTGCATCAGCTCGCTGGTCTTCAACAGCCGGGCCCCGAGGTTTCCGGCGGGGTGCAGCTGGGCGAAGCGCTCGAGGGTGAACCCGGTGCGGGTCATGAAGTAGGCGGCGAGGAGGTCGCCCCACAGGAGCTGGAGGGTCGTCGAGGCCATGGGTGCGAAGTTGAGGGGGCAGCCTTCGCCGTCGGGCAGCTCGTAGGTGAAGCACCAGGCCGAGGCGGTCGCCAGGCGGCTTCCGCCGTTGGAGGTGATGGAGGCGATGCCCACGCCCAGGCGGAGGAGGCTCGGAAGGAGCTTGAGGACCTCCTCGGTCTCGCCGCTGTTGCTCAGGATGAGCACGGTGTCCTGGGCGGTGATCATGCCCAGGTCCCCGTGGAGGGCGTCCGTGGGATGGATGCAGAAACTGGGGCAGCCGGTGGAGGCGAGGGTCGCCGAGATCTTCTGGGCGATGAGGCCCGACTTCCCGACCCCGGTGAGCACCACCCTGCCCCGGCGCCCCACGAGGTGGTCCGTGAAGGCCTCCAGCAGCGCCGGATCCCAGTGGGCCTCGAGGGCCTCCATGGCCCTGCGGGTGGCGGTGATGACCTGGAGCGCCGCCAGGGACGGGGCCTGGGCCTCGGCCTGGAATGAACCGGAACGTTGCGTCACCCTGCCCTCCTTGCTTCCTTGTGCACCGCCCCATGGTAGCAGGGCCCGACCAGGAGGCCCACGGTGCCCGCAAACCCAGGTAGACTGGAGGTCTGAGGACGACACGCCATGCTGAACATTACCGAAGTGCGGATCACCAAAGTGGACGGGGACGACAAGCTGCGCGCCTTCGCGGGGATGGTCCTGGACGAGTGCTTCCTCGTGGGCGACCTGCGGGTCATGGAGAACGAGGAGGGCTACTACGTCACCATGCCCAGCAAGCGCAAGCGGGACGGCTCCTTCAAGGACATCGCCTACCCCCTGAACCCCGACACGAAGGAATTCATCGAGCAGAAGGTCCTCGTGGCCTACGAGGCCGCCACCGGGAACCGCGCCATCTCCCGCATCGAACAGGGTGAAGCCACCACCGTGCGCGCCGACCTGCTGGGCGTGGAGGAGTTCGGGTTCACGCCCAAAGCCAACCCCTGACTGGACCCGGGACCCGGGGACACGCTAGAATCCAGTCACTTGGGGAGTCGCCAAGTGGTAAGGCAGCAGGTTTTGATCCTGCCTATCGAGGGTTCGAATCCTTCCTCCCCAACCAAAACGGGCCCCGGAAGGGGCCTGATTTGGTTGGGGAGGAAGGATTCGAATCGGCAATGGTGCGCAGGTAGGGCAAGGCGGACGCGCCCCGCGCGGCCGCCGGTCTCCCGAAGGGAGATGCCCGTGCGCAGCCAGTGCCGCGGCCCGGAGGGGAATCCTTCCTCCCCAACCAAAACGGGCCCCGGAAGGGGCCTGATTTGGTTGGGGAGGAAGGATTCGAATCGGCAATGGTGCGCAGGTAGGGCAAGGCGGACGCGCCCCGCGCGGCCGCCGGTCTCCCGAAGGGAGATGCCCGTGCGCAGCCAGTGCCGCGGCCCGGAGGGGAATCCTTCCTCCCCAACCAAAACGGGCCCCGGAAGGGGCCTGATTTGGTTGGGGAGGAAGGATTCGAATCGGCAATGGTGCGCAGGTAGGGCAAGGCGGACGCGCCCCGCGCGGCCGCCGGTCTCCCGAAGGGAGATGCCCGTGCGCAGCCAGTGCCGCGGCCCGGAGGGGAATCTCCATGCGCAGCCACGCCCGGCCTTGTGTTCTCGCGAGGGTTCTTCCATCGCCGACCCTAACGGGATAGCCCATTCGGAGGGAATTCACGACCTTTCACTAGAAATTCGGGGAAAAGACAGGGCAAAGCGCAGATGTGCGGTCCGGGCCAGGACAATCGCCTTTGGGCCCTTGCCGAAGAAGGCCCAATCAGGCCATAATTTAGGCCCAAATAGGCAACGATTCCACTGGTGGCTTCCAGTTTCCATTCAACAAATCCACCGATCCGAATTCCATGTTTGTTAAGCAATAAGCCGAAAAGATCGGCCAGGTTGCAAAAGGTATCAAGTAAAAAACATTGGCCAATTGAGCCGGTGAAATTTCTGGCTGGAGGCCACCCTTGAAGCACGCTTCCGTTTTGCGCTGCATTGCGAATATTGCTGGCTTGACCCTTTGCTTCTTGATGCCGGCTTGCCTGGGCCGTGACGACTCATTTCGTGAAGCAGGGGTCCACCCCCCCACGGGATTGATATATACCCTCAACACGGCCGTGTACGCAAAGGGTGTCGCCATCGCCAGCAACAGCCCTTCCAGCGGGGGCGGCGCGGTGGTGTCCTACTCGGTGTCCCCGGCCCTGCCCGCGGGCTTGGTCCTGAGCACCGGCACCGGCGTCATCAGCGGCACGCCCACGGCGGTTTCGGCTCTCGCCAGCTATACGGTGACGGCAGCCAATACCGGAGGCAGCACCACCAAGGATCTGACGATCACCGTCAATGATGCTGCGCCCAGCGGCCTGGCCTACACCCTCGGCGCTGCGGTCTACGCCAAGGGATCCGCCATCGCCCCCAACAGCCCCACCAGCGGGGGCGGCGCGGTGGTGTCCTATTCGGTGTCCCCTGCCCTGCCCGCGGGGCTGAGCCTGAACACCGCCACGGGCCAGATCACGGGCACCCCCGCGGCGGTGGCGGCCCTGGCGACCTACACGGTGACGGCCACCAATACGGGCGGAAGCACCACCAAGGATCTGACGATCACCGTCAATGATGCTGCGCCCAGCGGCCTGGCCTACACCCTCAGCGCTGCGGTCTATGCCAAGGGATCCGCCATCCCCCCCAACAGCCCCACCAGCGGGGGCGGCGCGGTGGTTTCCTATTCGGTGTCTCCGGCACTGCCGGCGGGGTTGATTCTGAACACCGGCACCGGCCAGATCACGGGCACGCCCACGGCGGTGGCAGCCCTGGCGACCTACACGGTGACGGCGACCAATACGGGCGGCAGCACCACCCAGGACCTGACGATCACCGTCCATGAGGCGACCGTCATCATCGCCGGCAACGCGGGCGCTGCGGGTGTGCTCATGACCTGTTCCGGCGGCACGGCGACGGCGGATGGATCGGGCAACTACACCTTCAGCGTGGCCTACGGGTGGTCCGGGACGGTCACGCCGGCCCTGGCGGGCTACACCTTCTCGGCCCCCAGGACCTACACCGACATCGTGGCGGATCAGGCCGGCCAGGACTACACGGCGACGGCCATCACCTTCACGATCTCGGGCGCCCTGGGCGCCAGCGGTGCCGGGGCTTCCCTGGCCTACACCGACGGCTCGGCCAAGACGGCCACGGCCGATGCTTCAGGCCATTACGCCTTCACGGTGTCCTATGACTGGTCAGGCACGGTCACCCCGAGCCTTGCGGGCTTCGTCTTCACGGTCGACAGCCGGACCTACGCCCATGTCCTGGCCGACCAGACGGCCCAGGACTACACCCTGACCGCGGTGAGGGTGCCGCCCAGCTATGCGGGGTGCTTCATGGGCCTGGGTTCCGGCGATAGCGGCGGAGGGTCCATGCCCGGCTACTGGGTTGATGGGACCTGGTTCGATCTCCCGCTCCTGGAGCCCGGCCAGGATGCATGGGTCACCGCTCTCGCCGTGTCCGGGCGGGACCGGGACGTCCTTGCGGTCGGCTTCTGCACGCGCGATGCCGGGGGGAGCGTCCCAGGGTATTGGAAGAACGGGACCTGGGTTGGCCTCCCGGTGCTGAATGGAGGCGGGGACGCCCAGGCCACCGCCATCCTCGTGTCCGGGGGCGACGTCTACGTCGCAGGCCTCATTAACGGTACCTCGGGTGTGGTTGTTCCGGGCTATTGGAAAAACGAGGCCTGGATCGGCCTCACGCCCCTGGCCAGTGACCGGAACTCCCTGGTGGTCGCCCTGGCAACCTCCGGGAGCGAGGTCCTTGCCGCGGGCTACAGCAGCGACGTCAACAACGTAGGGGTTCCCGGCTACTGGCGGAACGGGGTCTGGAGACCCCTGTCCCAGTTGGATATCACCAGGGAATCGTCCGCCACCGCCGTGGTCGTGGACGGGGATGACGTCTATGCCGGCGGCTTCAGCACGGATTCCTCTGGGGTGCAGATTCCGGGCTACTGGAAGAACGGGATCTGGACGGGTCTCGATCGGCCAGACAGCAACACGGACTGGATGGTCATCAGCCTGGCCGTTTCTGGCAGTGATGTCTATGCAATGGGCTTCAGCCTGGCCAATACGATGGGTGCATCCATCGCCGGGTATTGGAAGAACGGAGCCTGGGTCGTCCTTCCCCCGTTGTCGGTCGATGGATCCTCGGTGAGTACGGTCCTCGTCGCGTCCGGGAAGGACGTCTTCGTGACGGGGGCCAGCACGACCGCGGACGTGACGGTCACAGGCTATTGGAAGAATGGGACCTGGTTCAGCCTCCCCTCCCCCGACCCTGCCAGTCCCGGGATTCCCCTTTCCTTCGTGGCCCCTTCCTACATCATTTCAGGCAACGCGGGAGTGGCGCGGGCGGTGCTGACCTACACGGACGGGACGACCAGGACCGCCGTGGCCGACGGGGACGGGAACTACTGCTTCAGCGTGTCCCCCGACTGGTCGGGGACGGTGACGCCCTCCAAGCCGGGATCCGTCTTCACGCCGGCCAGCAAGGTCTACACCCATGTCCAGGCCGACCAGACGGCCAAGAACTTCTCAGCGGTCACGAACCCCGGCTGATCAACTCCAGGACCCCCCCCTGATCCCAACGACGATTCCTGGAGACTGCTCCCATGATTTCCCGCCTTTTCCTTTCCCTCACCGTCATGCCGGCCCTGGTGGCCGGAACCTACGATCCCAGGCCTGATCTTGAGGCCGGGCGCTACCTCAAGACGCTCAGGGGCGCCGAGACCCGGATTCAGGCTGAGCCGGGGAACGCTCTGGCCTGGGCAGCGAAATCCCAAGCACTTACGGCAATGCAGCGCTTCGGGGAGGGCCTCGCGGCGGCCGAGAAGGCGCTGGTCCTCGCCCCCCGGCTCGCGGATGCGATGATGGCCCGAGGGCTGGCCAAGGCGGGGCTGGCCCTCCAGCAGCGAAACCCGGGAAGCCTCAATCGCGCCTTGGGGGCGATGAAGGATTTGGAAGCCGCTGCCAAGGCGGACCCTCGCCTGGCGACGGCCTGGATGACCCTTGGGCTTGCCTATCAGCAAATCCCTAGAATCATGGGTGGTTCCACTCAGAAGGCACTGGCTTGCGCCGGGAGCCTGCGCAGCCTCGCCCCCGCCCGTGGGGAGCTGCTTCAAGGCGTCGTGCTGGCCATGGGCAACCGCTGGGTGGAGGCCGAGCCGTGCTTCGACCGCGCCCTGGCGCAGGATCCAGCCGATCCCGAAATCGTCTACGGTTATCTGGATGCCCTCGGCAGCCGGAACGTCCGCAGGTACCTGGGCGAGACCGAGCAGAAGCATCGCCTGGCCAAGGAGGCCCGGCGGCTGCTGCCTCTGGTGAAGACCCGCGCCAGGGCGATCGAAGCCATTGCGGATGCCCTTCTCGACGCCGGACAGCCTGAAGAAGCCTGGAGCATTTCCAAGGCAGCCATCGACCAGACGGACGCCCCGAGCCTGGTGCGCCTTCAATTGGGCAAACTGGCCGCTCGCAGCGGGCTGCACCAGGAGGAGGGCCTGGCCTATCTGGAGCAGGCCCTGAGGGAGCCCATGGAGGGCGGTTCGGCGGGCCATGCCGGAGCCGGCTGGCGGAAGGGGCAGATCCTGAAGGCGCTGGGAAAGCACGAGGAGGCCCGAATGGCCGCTGAATCCGCCCTGAAGCTGGACCCGAAACACCCCGGAGCCACCCGGTTGCTGACCGTGGATTGACGTCCCGCAGGCGGGGTCCGGGTGCCGCGGCAAGCCGCGGGCTATTCGAGGTGGTCCCGTTTGAAAGCCGCGTAGAGCTTCTGCAGCCGATCGGTGATCGGCCCCTTGGAGCCGCCGGACAGGACGGTGTCGTCCACCTGGATCACCGGCATCACTTCCGAGACCGTGCTTGAGATGAAATTCTCATCCGCACGTGCGAAGTCCTGGAGGTGGAGGCGCTGCTCCCGCACCTCCATGCCGTCCTTGCGGGCCAGTTCCATGACGAAGTGGCGCGTGGTGCCGGGCAGGATGTTGTCGAGTTCGGGGGTGAGCAGGACGCCGTCCTTGATGCAGAAGATGGACGAGCTGGGGCCTTCCGTGAGATAGGGGCCCCCGGCGTCCTCGCGGAAGAACAGGGCCTCGAAGGCCCCCTTCTCCTTGGCGTGCTGCTTGCCCAGGACGTTGGAGAGGAGGTTGATGGTCTTGAGGTGGCAGTAGCCGCCGCGGGTGTCGGGGAAGGTGACGGTCCTGACGCCCACGCTCCAGCAGTTCTCGGGCATCTTCCGCAGGGGGATGAGGACGATGAAGAACGTGGGGCGCACGCCTTCGGGGAACGTGTGGTAGCGGGGGGCCTCGCCCCGGGTGATCTCCAGGTAGAGCTCGCCGTCCAGGACGCCGTTGCGCCGGGACAATTCCCGGCAGGCCTCCAGCAGCTCGGCGTCGGAGTAGGGGAATTCCATGCGGAGGGCGGCGGCGCTGTCGCGCATGCGGGCGATGTGCTTGGCGAAAAGCAGGAACCTGCCGTTGACGCAGCGGATCACTTCGAACAACCCGTCGGCGAAGCACAGACCGCGGTCCTGGATGCTCAGGAGCTTGTCGGTCTCCTCGTGGAACCCCCCGTTGAAAAAGATCTGCCGGCCCATGCGACGCTCCCTTTCCTGCGATGATAAATTTGTTACTCGGCGAAGATGCCGTGAAAAATATTTATCAAATGATACCCCCTCATGCCCGGGAGAGCACATCATGGTTGAAGGAAACCCATGATCGAGCCCGAACGGACGTTTTGCGACGGGTCGGCATGTTGCTATGGCCTGGGCGCCTTCCTGACGGCGAGTTGAACATGGATCTAGCGCGTGGAATCACCAGAATGCTTCTGGTTCCAGCCCTCTGGCTGGCCCTGGCCGCGACCCTGACCGCGGATGCCGGGGGCGTGCTCCGCATCGGAGGGGCGGGCGCGGGACTGGGGACCTTGCGGATCCTGGCCGGGGAATTCGAAACAGCCCATCCGGGGACCCAGGTGAAGATCGTCCCCAACCTGGGGACCTCCGGGGGGATCAAGGCCCTTCTGGCCGGCGCGGTCGATCTGGCCATCAGCGCCCGGCCTCTGCTGCCCGCCGAAATCCAGGCCGGAGCCCGGCTCCACCCCTATGGCCGGACTCCATTCGTCTTCATCGCCAACCGGGACGTTCCGGAAACGGACCTCACCACCGCCGGGCTGGCCCGGATCCTGAAGGGCAGCCGTACGGCCTGGGCCGATGGCGGGCGCATCCGGGTGATCCTCCGGCCGGTGACGGATGTGGACACGGCGATTCTCATCGCCCTCTCGCCGGACCTGGGTCCGGCCTTGAAGGAGGCCCACGACCGGCCGGGCATGTTCGTAGCGGCCACCGATCAGGAGGCCCTGGCCTCGGTGGGCCGGATCCCGGGCGCCCTGGGCACCACGTGCCTGGCCCAGCTCTCCACCGAGCCGCATGCCGTGAAGGTGCTCAGCCACAACGGCGTGGTGCCCGGCCTCCAGGCCCTGGCGGAAGGCCGCTATCCCTTGGCCAAACGCATGGCCCTGGTGTCCGCGCCCCGGTCCCCTGCCCTGGTCCAGGCGTTCCTGCGGTTCATCCGCTCCGGCCGGGGCCGCGCCCTGCTTTCGGCCACGGGCCATCTGCCGGAAGAAGGTGCGCCTTGATCGGCCCGGACGGCAGGATCCTGACCCGGGCCGTTCTGTTCACGACGATCTTCTCGCTGGTCGCGGGGTTCGTCCTGCCCGCCGTGTTCGTGGCCCGGTCCATCGGCAGCCTCAGGGGCATCATGGAGACCGAGGCGGAGCTGAACGCCGACCTGGTCAGCCGGATCATCACCGCGAATCCGGACCTGTGGCGCTACGAGACGGCCCGCCTGGAGGAGTTGCTGGCGCGCAGGGGGCGGTCCCGGACCCCGGAGGCCCGGCGCCTGTTCGACAGTCAAGGGACCCTGATCTGCGAAAGCGCTGAACGGCTCCGGTTCCCCACCGTCCGGATCGCCTTCCCCATCCTGGACGCAGGGGCGGCCGTGGGGCGTATCGAGATCGAGCGTTCCTTCCTGCCCGCGCTGGCGGCGTCGGTGCTCCTTTCGCTGGCGGGACTGGCGGGGGGCCTCTGGCTGCGCCGTTTCCTGCCCTTCCAGGCTGCGGCCCAGGGCCATGCCTTCCTGCGGGAGGTCATGGAGGCCTGCAGCAACGCCATCGTGGTGCTGGACCGCCAGGGGCGGATCAGCCACTTCAACGGGCGGTTCAGGACGCTGGCGGGACGGCCCCGGGCGGACCTTGCGGGGCGGACCATGGCCGGCCTCTTCGAAGGCGAGCACCGGTCCCAGGTGGAAGCCCAGCTCCTGGACCTGGCCACCGGCAGGACCGCCAAGGCGGAATTCGAGACCCTGCTCCGCACCCCGGAGGGCGCCTCCCGGAACCTCCTGTTCGACGCGATGCCCCTTTCCGGTGAAGGCATCGTCCTTTCCCTCCTGGATATCACCGAGCGCCGGGCCGCCGAGGCCGGGCTTCGGGAAAGGGAACTCCAGGTTCAGCGTGCCCAGAAGATGCAGAGTCTCGGCAGCCTGGCGGGAGGGGTGGCCCATGACATGAACAATGTCCTCGGGGCCATCCTCGGCCTGGCCTCGGCCCATCTGGAAGTGCAGCCGGCCGGAAGCCCCGTACGGCAGGCCTTCGCCGTCATCGCCCAGGCCGCGGAACGCGGCGGGAAGGTGGTGAAGAGCCTCCTGGGCTTCGCCCGAAGCAAACCAGCGGAGGAGCGCAGGCTGGACATCAACACCCTGCTCCGGGCCCAGGCGAGTCTCCTGGAGCTCACCACCCAATCCACGGTTGAGCTGGAAATGGTCCTGGCAGAGGACCTCCCGCCCATGCTCGGGGACGCCGCCGCCCTCACCACCGCCGTGATGAACCTCTGCTCGAATTCCATGGAAGCCATGGACGGACCCGGCCGGATCACCCTCCGCACCCTGAGGGGCGAGGACGGCTGGATCGAGGTCCGGGTCGAGGACAACGGCCGGGGCATGGCCCGCGAGGTCCTGGAACGCGCCCTGGATCCCTTCTTCACCACCAAGGAGGTGGGCAAGGGCACGGGGCTCGGACTCGCGATGGTCTTCAGCACCGTGCGGGCCCACCGGGGCGAGATGGACCTCCAGAGCGAACCGGGCCACGGCACCTGCGTCCGGATGCGGTTCCCGCCCCTCGCCGAGGGGGCGGAACCGGCCCGGAACCGGCCCGCGGGCGCGGGCCTGAAGGTCCTGCTGGTGGACGACGACGAACTGATCCAGACGTCCCTGGCCCAGGTGCTTGGCATGGGAGGCCACGCGGTGCAGGGGGCGGTCAGCGGCGAGGAGGCCCTGGCGCGGGTCCAGGCCGGTTGCAGGCCCGACGTCGTCATCCTGGACCTGAACATGCCCGGACTGGGGGGGGCCGGATCCCTCCCCCGCCTACGGGCCCTTCTGCCGGACGTGCCGGTCCTCCTGGCCACGGGGCGGGCCGACCAGACCGCCCTGGATCTGGCCTCCGCCTACCCCGCGGTCCTTCTCGTTCCCAAGCCCTTTTCCGCAAGCGACCTGGAGGCGGCCTTCGCGCGGATGGCGCCCTGGAGGGAAATCCCTACTTAGGCACGGTGGCGATCACGTACTCCGAGATCTCCCGCTCGCAGTCCGCGGGCGTCTCCACGAACTCCACGCCGGCGGTGATCCACTGGTCCTTGGGCCCCGCGGCGTCCCTGTGCCAGGCCACCTTGCCCTTCAGGGAGTATTTCTTGGCGTCGGAGTGGAAGAGGATCATGTTCTCCAGGATCGGCTTGCCCTTGAGGTACTGGGCCGAGCCGATGGGCAGCTTGACGCAGCACCCGTGGGTGCCGATGTTCGACACCTGGATCTTGTTGAATTCCTTGCCGCCCAGGTGGAACTGGGTGGTGTAGTCCGAGACGAGGGACGTGCGGGAATACTTTCGCTTTTCCATGGAATCCTCCTGGAGGCGCGGTTTCGACAGGCCCTCCCCGCTTGTCGGAGGGGAGCGTCAACGGTGGAACAGGAGGTTAGATGACCCCGGCCACCCCCTGTGACCGCGGGCCGGTAAAAAACCTAAGTCGTGGCGCTGTTAGAGGATATCCACCAGCTCCACGTCGAAAACCAGCATCCCGGCGGGCATCCCCTTCTCGCCCCGGTAGGCCAGCTTCTCGGGGACCCACAGGCGGGCCTTGGCGCCGGGGGAAAGCAGCGGGATGGCTTCGGTCCAGCCGCGGATGACCTGGTCCAGGGCGAAGGCGGCGGGCTGGCCCGTCTTCCAGGAACTGTCGAACATGCGTCCGTCGGTGGTCCACCCGGTGTAGTGCACCTGGACGCGGCTCTTGTAGGTGGGGTGGGGCCCCTTCCCCTCCTTGAGGATGCGGATGGCCAGGCCCGAGGACAGGACGCGGGCGCCCTCGCCCGGACCGGCAACGTCGGCCGGGGCCTTGAAGGGGGAAGGCGCGGTTTCCACCAGTTCCATTTCCAGGACGAGGGTTCCGGTTGGGCGGCCCAGGGCCGGGGGAATCCAGAAGCGCCGCTGCTCCCCCGACCGCATGAGCTGGAGCCCTTCGGCCATGCCCTTCATGAGCCGCGGCAAGGGCCGCGTGAAGGGGCCGTCATGGCGGGCGGTGGAATCCACCACCTTGCCGTCCGGGCCCCAGAGGGTGTATTCGACCGTCACCAGGTCCTCGGGGCCGGGCCTGGGCCCGGTGCCGGGGCGGAGCACCACCGAGGCCAGGCCCGTGGCGGTCAGGGCGGCCTGGGCGGGAGCGATCAGGTCCGCGGGGACGGGCGGCACCGGGTAGCGGTCGGCGGCGGAAAGCAGGGCGCAGGGGAGGAGGAGGGCATGGAGTCGCATGGAAGCCATGCTCTCCTGGATGGGGGTCGGGAGGCAAGGTGCCCACCCGCGCGAAGGAAGGGCGATTCCCGGTCCGCCAGGAGCTTGACAAGCCTTCCATTTTGTTGAGAATGAGTCTCATGTCTTTCCTCCCCCTCCTCCTTCCCCTGGCCGTCCTGGGCGCGCCCGCCGCGACCCTGGACCGGGAGGTCCTCTGCATGGGAACCCGCCTGGGCATCCACCTGGAAGGCCCCGGGGTCACCGAGGCCTCGGGCCGCATCCTCCGGGAGCTGGACCGGATCGAGCGCGCCTGCTCCACCTGGGACCCCGGCACGCCCTGGAGCCGGCTCAACGCCGCCAAGGGCGCGCCGGTGAACCTGGACGCCGAGTGGCTGGACCTGCTGGGCGCGGCCAAGGCCTGGAGCCGGCGGACCGGGGGCGCCTTCGATCCGGTGCTGGGGCGGCTCCTGGCGGCCTGGGGCATCCGGTCGGGGGGGCGGGTCCCTTCGGCGGCGGAGCTGGACCGGGCCCGCCGGGCTTCGGGCAGCGCGCTCCTGGTGCTGGAGCCCGGCAGCGCCCGGCTCCTGGATCCGGAGGCGGCCCTGGAGGAGGGCGGCTTCCTGAAAGGCTACGCGCTGGACGCGGCCCGGCGCGTTGCGGCCGGAACCTCGGGCTGGCTGGACTTCGGGGGCCAGATCCTCGCCTGGGGCGCGCCCCGGGAGGTGGGGGTGGCCGACGCGGACGACCGCGGGGCCACCCGGTTCACCCTGGTGCTTCCGGACGGCATGTCCCTTTCCTCCAGCGGCTGCGCGGAACGGGGCCGGCACATCCTGGACCCCGCCACGGGCGGGCCCTGCCCCGACTGGGGCGCGGTGGCCGTGGCGGCGGCCTCCGGGCTGGACGCGGACGTGCTCTCCACGGCCCTCTACGTCATGGGGCCGGACCGCGGGTTCCTCTGGGCCGCGGACCACGGGGCGGCCGCGGCCTTCCTCCTCCACGGCGGCGAGGTGCGCGAAACGGCGGCCTTCGCGGCCCTGAAGGCGAGGTGACCGCATGCGCCGGCTCCTGTTCCTCTGCGCCCTGCCCCTCGCGGCCGCCCTACCTTCCCAGCAGGAGGCCCTGGCCCTGGCCTTTCCCGGCGCGACCGTGACCCGCAGGGACCACCCCGCGGCCTTCGAGGCCCGCAGCGGCGGGAAGCTCGTGGGGGTGGCCTTCTTCGACACGCACCGGGTGCGCGCCCAGATGGAGACGGCCATGGTGGCCATCGGCGCGGACGGACGGATCCTCCGGGTGGAGGTGGTGGCCTTTTCCGAACCGGCCGAATACATGGCCCGGGGCGCATGGCTCAGGCAGTTCGACGGGAAGCGCGAGGAGGTGGTCCTGGGAAGGACCATCAAGCCCCTGGCCGGATCCACCCTCACGGCCGCCGCGCTCACGGATGCGGCGAAACGCGCCCTGGCGCAGTTCCAGGCGCTCTACGGAGCGGCGAGATGAGGCCCCTGGAAAGGTGGAGCCTGCATCTGTCCGCCGCGGGCATGGCGCTCACGGGCCTGCTGTACGGCTGGCTCAAGTACTTCCACCAGCGCGCGGGGGATTTCGGCCCCGAACCCTACCGGCTGCAGGGCTGGAGCCAGCACGCCCACGTGGTCCTGGGGCCCCTGCTGGTCTTCACGCTGGGAGTGATGGTGCGGGGGCACGTGGTGCCCGCACTTCGGTCGGGCACCCGCAGGGGACGCCGGTCCGGGCTCTGGGTGGCGGGCATCCTGGCCCCCATGGTGATGGCGGGCTATGGCATGCAGGTCTGCGTGGATCCGGCGTGGCGCGCGGCCCTGGCCTGGGTCCACGGTCCGTCGTCGCTGTTGTTCCTCGCCGCCTACGGCTTCCATCTCCTGGGACGGGCCCGGCGGGAGCGCTTCGACCGGAGGGCGGGGCGAAGGGGCCGGCCGGATTACCTGGGTAAGGACCGGGCGGCCTACCTTCCGGCGGGCTCCGGCCGATAAGGAAGCCGGATACGCAAGCGGCTGGCGATTCCGGATCTTCTGGACCCGTGGGCCTAGCCCTGGGCGCCCAGGCGTCCCAGCACGTGGTGGAGCAGCATGTCCAGGGCCGTGGTGTTCTCGACGCCCACGGGGACGATCAGGTCGGCCCAGCGCTTGCTGGGCTCCACGAATTCCAGGTGCATGGGGCGCACGGAGTTCAGGTACTGGTCGATGACGCTCTCGATGGAGCGGCCGCGCTCGGCGGTGTCGCGCTGGATGCGGCGCAGGATCCGGATGTCGGCGTCGGTGTCCACGAAGATCTTCACGTCCATCTGGTCGCGCAGCTCGGGCAGCGCGAAGAGCAGCAGGCCTTCGAGTACCACCACCTGGCCGGGGGAGAGGGGTTCCTCCCAGCCCACCCGGTCGGAGGTCTTGAAATCATAGATGGGTTTGCGGATGGGCTGCCCCTGGGCCAGGGCCTTGAGGTGGGAGGCCATGAGCTCCAGGTCGAAGGCGTGGGGATGGTCCCAGTTGATGGGGCCGCCGTGGAAGCGGGCCTTCACGACTTCCAGGGGGGCGTAGTAGGCGTCCATGTCCAGGAGGAGGGCGTCGACGCCCTCCTCGCCCATGCGCCGCAGGAGCGCGTTGGCGATGGACGTCTTGCCGCTGCCGGAGCCGCCGACGATGCCGAAGAGCAGGGTCTTGTTTTCCATTCCGTTCACTCCTTGCCCATCCCCCACACCAGGACGGAACCGTCGTTGAGCTTCAGCCCCGCCGGCCGGGCGCGCCGGATCCTCATGGATCCGGCGGGGACGAGGGTCTTCTTCCTGAGGTCGAGGATCTCCACGGAGCCCGAGGGCGCGTCGGGGGAACCGCCGCCGACCACCAGGGCCCGGGTCTTGTCCAGGGGCACCACGGCCGCGCCCGGGCGATCCTTCACGTCGGGACCGGCGGGCGCGGGCCGCAGGGTCGCCAGGAGCGCCTGCAGGTCCTCCCGCCAACCGAGGGGCGTCATGCCGCCGGTGCGCGGATCCACCTGGTCCACCACCTCGCCGATGGCCAGGACCCGGCCGTCGGGCAGGAGGCCCAGTTGGGTCGTGCCCTCCCGCAGGGTTCCGACCACCGCCCCCTGACGGGTGCGGGCATCCCAGCGGTCCAGGGGATCGCCGAAGGCGGGAGCGCCCATCACCAGGACGCCGCCGTCCTTGAGGGGCACCAGCACGGGACCCAGGTAGCCGTTGGCCAGGCGGGGGCCGGGAACGGCCGCGGGCAGGGCCAGGGGATCCGCGCAGGCGAGGATGCGCAGGCTTCGCTCCGCCAGGTAGAAGCCGCCGTTCCAGGCGGGGCTGGGATTGCCCTGGAGGTCCAGGGCGGGGCCGCGGGTGACCGTCTCCTTGACGGGATCCAGGATGTCCATGTCCGCCACGGGAACATCGGGGTCCAGGCCCACCCCGGCCCACAGGCAGACCCGGCCATCGGCCAGCACTTCGGCCTGGTGCCGGGCCCGGGGCTGGGGGGCCTGGGACCAGGAGGAGAGCGTGGACCAGCGGGGATTGAAGACCTCCACGGGGAGGCTGGGGCCGGAGGCGGCACGCCGGCCACGGACCTTCTGCTCGGAAGGCCAGCCTCCGGTGATGGCCACCCGGCCGTCCTTCAGGCGCACCAGCCGGAAGAAGTTCCGGGGACGGGCCAGGGTGCCCTTGGAGGAGGGGCTTTTCCGGCCGTCCCAGGTGAACAGGGATCCGGAGGCGCCGTCCACCAGGAGCACCCGGTCGTCCAGTTCCACGGCATCCGCGGAAAGGGCGAAGGCGGCCTCGGGCAGGGCCTTGAAGGCCGCGGCGCCCGGTTCCAGGACCTCGGCCGGGGCCGGAGCCTCGGTGCCGCCCAGCACCAGGACCCGGCCGTCCTTCAGGGCCAGGGCGCGGTGGCCCTGCCGGGCCCGGGTCAGGGGAGGGCCCGGGGTGAAGCGGTTGGTGGCGGGATCGAACCACTCGGTGGTGGGGCCCTTGAGGGTGCCGCCGGTGATGAGCACGCGGCCGTCGGGCATGGGGGTGGCCTGGAAGTCCGTGCGGGATTCCAGGAAGGAGCCCACGGAGCGGCCCCGGCCCGTGGCGGGGTCCACGCGCTCGGCAGAACTGCCGGCCGCCGGTACGGTGGGGTCGCCCTTCACGGCGGGGGCGGCGGCCCTGGGAGCCTTGGGGGGCCGGGGCTTCACGGCTCCCGGTGCCAGGACCAGCGCCAGGCTGAGTGCGGTTCCGAGGACCATGGTCAGGCCACGGGATGGTAGATGTTGTCCCGCTGCCAGGGTTCGAAGCCCGCCCCGCGGATCATGCGTTCCATCTCCTCCCGGTTCACCGAATAGCAGGTGCCGGCGGCGCTCACCACGTTCTCCTCCAGCATGAGGCTGCCCATGTCGTCGCAGCCGTAGTGGAGGGCCATCTGCCCGGTCTTGCGGCCCATGGTGACCCAGGAGCTCTGCATGTGGGGGATGTTGTCCATGTAGATGCGGGCTATGGCGATGGTGCGCAGGTACTCGGAGTCGGTGGGCCGGGGCACCTTGCCTTCCCAGAGGGTGTGCCCGCTCTGGAAGGGCCAGGCCGCGAAGGCCGTGTGGCCTCCGCCGTTGGCCCTGGCCAGGGCCCGGTCCTGCTGCTCGCGCAGCACCCGGAAGTGCTCCACCCGCTCGGCCAGGGTCTCGGTGATGCCGAACATCATGGTGCCGGTGGTCTTCATGCCCACGGCGTGGGCGGCCTCCATGACCTCCAGCCACTTCTCCGGTCCGCCCTTGAGGGGGGCGATGCGCTTGCGCACGCGCTCCACCAGGACCTCGGCCCCGCCGCCCGGGATGCTCCCCAGGCCCGCGTCGCGCAGGTCCAGGATCGTCTTTTCCAGGGACTGGCCGCTCAGCTTGGCCATCATCTGGATCTCCACCGGGCTGAACCCGTGGACCCAGATGCCCAGGGACCGCAGGTACGAGCACAGCTCCAGGTAGTAGCTCCAGGGCAGATCGGGATTCACCCCGCCCTGCAGCAGGAAGCCCGTGCCGCCCACCGCCTTGGTCTCCTCGGCCTTCTGGCGCAGCTGCTCGCGGGTGAGGAGGTAGCCGGCGCGGCTGCCGGGCTTGTGGTAGAAGGCGCAGAAGGTGCAGTAGACGTTGCAGATGTCGGTGTAGTTGACGTTGCGGTCCACCACGTAGCTGACCCGGGCGGGGTCGTTCAGGCGCCTGCGCACGGCGGAGGCCGCCGCGGAGAGGTCCGGGAGGCTGGCGTCCTCGAAGAGGCGCAGGGCCTCATCCGCGTTGATGCGCCGGCCCGCCATCACCGCCTGGAGGATGGACGAGGTGCTCGCTGCCATGGACTCCATGGCTATACCTTGTATCCCATCACGGCCAGGCACCGGCGGCAGATGCACTCCTGGCCCTCCACGGCGTGATTGAAGGCCTCCAGGGGATACTCGATCCTGCACTTCTGGCAGACCTGCTTGGGGACTTCCTGCTTTTCCGCTGCGGGCGTGGCGGGCACTGCTTCGGCCATGCGTTCCTCCATCGCGTCCAGGATACCATCCCCGCGGAATCCAGCCACGCCGGGGCCTCCGGGCATTCGATCTTTTAATCACGAATGGCTGGAATCCTGTTATTCTGCATGCATTCCCAGGGATTCCATGCCCCGCAGCGCCCTGTCCATCTTCCCCATCACCGAGGTCCGCAACCTGCGCTTCCAGTGCAGCGAGCCGGCCCTGCACGCGCACCCCTTCCACCAGATCTTCGTGCTCACCCGGGGCGGGGGCACCCAGACCATGCACGGCGAGACCGTGGCGTTCAAGGCCCCCTGGGTGCTCGTGATCCCCCGGGGCCAGGCGCACCTGTACCTCCCTTCGGCGGACTCCGAGGGCTGGTCCATCGGGTTCACGGACGAATACCTCCCCCCCGGAAGCACCCTCCTTGCGTCCAATGCCTTCCCGGCCGGGGGCGTGGCGGTGGCGGTCCCCGGCATCGCCGAGCGCCTCTGCGGGCTGGCCCGCATCCTCCACGAAGGCGAGGGGGAGGCCAGCGGCAGCTGCCCCACGGTGCAGTTCCACGTGCTGGCCGCCTTCCTGCAGCTGCTGCACCACGCCTGCCAGCTGCAGCAGCCCGCCGACCGGAGCCTGCCCCTGGCGGACCACCTCCTGTTCCAGCGTTTCACCCGGCTTCTGGACGAGGCCTACCGGTCCCGGTGGGAGGTGGGGCGCTTCGCCCGGGAGCTGCGCTGCTCCCAGCGCAAGCTGGTCACCATCTGCCAGCGCACCCTGGGCAAGTCCCCCCACGCCGCCCTGGAGGAACGCCGGATGATCGAGGCCCGGCGGATGCTCACCCAGGGCGCGGAGTCCGTGCAGCAGATCGCCCTGGACCTGGGCTTCGAAGACCCGTCCTACTTCGCCAAGGCCTTCCGCCGGGTGGTGGGCCAGACGCCCACGGACTACCGCAACCAGCGCCTGGGCCTGAACCCGGAATGGGCCAGGAATTACCAGCCCGCGACCCATTAATACCAGGACCTCGCCGGGCCCAGCCCGGGAAGGGTCCGCCCCTTCGGTGAAACCCACTGCCGGCGCGGTTCCAAGGGCCCGGTAAACCAGCCGGGATTCCACCGGAACCTGAGTGATTGTTCCCTGGGTCGCCCAGACCCCCAGCCCTAGGATTAATAAAAGACCTGCTGGTCAATTGACACGGGTCAAGCCTGAAACCTCTACCCCACCTGGGCGGCCAGCGGCCTGCCCATTCAAAGGAGTTACAATGATTTCAAGGCGTACGCTCTCACTTGCCACCGGTCTCCTCGCGGTTGCCGCCGCCGGCCAGGCCCAGGACAAGCCCAACGTCACCATCTACGGCACCCTCATCGCCTTCGCGGACAACGTGCAGGCCTCGGATGCCAGCACCCGCGCCGCGGACGGCAACTCCCTGGTGACCGTCTCGCCCACCGCCACCAACGTCCCCTCCAAGCTGCGCATCACCTGCAGCACGTCCAACCTGGGCTTCAAGGGCGACTTCAAGATCAAGGGCGACGACCTCAAGCTCATCTGGCAGGTGGAGAGCTCCGTGAGCGTGGACGGGGACCAGCCCAGCGTCCTGGCCGGCCGCAACAGCGCCATCGGCCTCTCCGGCGCTTCCTGGGGCACCGTCCTCGTGGGCAACTGGGACACCCCCTACAAGTTCCCCACCCTTTTCACCGGCACCCAGCGCGGGCTCTTCCCCTTCGACAACAGCCTGACCGGCAACCCCGGCTTCAACGTGCCCGGCACCGTCACCAACTCAGGCCGCGCCGGCACCAAGAACGACGCCTCCTTCAACCGCCGCCAGGGCAACAGCCTCCAGTACTGGACCCCCGACATGTCGGGCTTCAGCGCCCGGGTGGCCTACTCGGTCAACGAGACCAAGCCCACCTCCGACGCCCCCACCCAGGTGCAGTACTCCCCCACCGTCATCTCCGCCCTGCTGAGCTACCGCACCGGCGGCCTCACGGTGCACTACGGCTACGAGCGCCACAACGACTACTTCGGCCTCAGCCAGCTCACCGCCGGCGCCACCGCCCCCAGCCTCACCAACGCCTCGTCCAAGGACGAGGGCCAGGAACTGGCGGTGTTCTACGCCATCCCCTCCACCGGCACCCGCATCACCGGCATCGTGGAGCAGCTGACCTACCGGAACGACGAGACCGTGGCCGGCAAGGTCAGCGAATACAAGCGCACCGCCTGGGGCGTGTCCGCCCAGCAGAGCTTCGGCCAGCACAAGATCTGGGGCCTCTACGGCACCGCCGACAAGGGCAGCGCCAAGCTCGTGGGCGGCGCCGGCGCGAACGTCGAGGGCCTGGGCGCCACCCAGGTGACCCTGGGCTACAACTACGCCATCACCCGGACCGCGGACGTCTTCGCCACCTACTACACCGTCGTCAACAAGGCCGCCGCGACGTACGGCGCCTTCCCCGTCCTCGCCGGCATCAACCCCGGCGCGGACACCCGGGCCTTCGGCGTGGGCGTGCTCTACACCTTCTAACCGCAGAATCCGGGCCCGCGGGCCCGCAAGGAGGAACATCATGAGTGACGAGAAGAACGGACTTTCGAGGCGGGGCTTCCTGGGCGCCGGCGGCGCCATCATGGGCGGCCTGGCCCTGACCCAGCTGCCCCTGGAGGGCGCGGCCCCCAAGGGTGGAACGGTCGTGGATTCCACCATGCCCCGCAAGTGGGACGAGACCTTCGACGTGGTGATCGTGGGCAGCGGCTTCGCAGGCCTGGCCGCGGCGTACGAGGCCAGGAAGGCCGGGGCCTCCGTGGTGGTGCTGGAGAAGATGCCCACCCCGGGCGGCAACTCCATCATCAACGGCGGCATCGTGTCGGCCGCCGGCAGCCCGCTGCAGGCGAAGATGGGCATCAAGGACTCCCCCGAGCTCATGGCCAAGGACATGATGGTGGCGGGCCTCGGGCTCAACCACCCCGGCCTGGTCAAGCTCATCTCCGAGAAGTCCACGGAGACGGTGCTGTGGACCATCAGCGAGCTGGGCGTGAAGTACCTGGACAACGAGCTCGTGCAGGAGGGTGGCCACACCGTCAAGCGCAGCTACAAGACCTACAACTCCAGCGGCTCGGCCATCGTGCTGCCCCAGCTGGCCAAGCTCAAGGCCCTGGGCGTGGAGCCCCGCCTGGAGACCTTCGTCACGAAGATCTACCGGGACAAGGACGGCCGGGTCAAGGGCCTGCAGGTCCGCGAAGGCTACGAGTTCCCCAAGGCCGACAGCGGCAAGCTCAGGACCATCCGCGCCCGCAAGGGCGTCGTGCTGGCCCACGGCGGCTTCGGGCAGGACGTGGCCTACCGCATGATCCAGGACCCCAAGCTCACCGCCAAGGTCGAGAGCACCAACCAGCCCGGAGCCACCGCCGAGCTGTGGCGCGAGGCCTCCCGCATCGGCTGCAACATCATCCAGGGCGACTGGATCCAGGTGGGCCCCTGGGCCAGCCCCGACGAGAAGGGCTTCGGCCTGGCTCCCCACTTCGCCCAGGAGGCCGCCTCGATGTACGGCATCTGGGTGGACGCCACCACCGGCAAGCGCTTCATCGACGAGCTGGCCAACCGCAAGATCCGCGCCGACGCCATCATGATGCTCATGAACCAGGGCCACAAATGCATCGCCTTCGCCGACGCCAAGGCCGTCTCCCGGCTCACCCCCGGCGTCATGGACAAGCTGCAGAAGTCCGGCGTGGTCAAGGCCTTCAACAGCCTTGAAGCCGTGGCGGACGCCTACGGCATGCCCCGGGCCGCCTTCCTGGAGACCGTCGCCAAGTACAACACCAACATCCGCAACAGCGATCCCAAGGATCCCAAGGACGACATCAAGGTCAGCACGAAGCTCCCCCAGGGCACCCTGCCCCTGGAGACCGCGCCCTTCTATGTCTCCCGCCTGCTCCCCAAGGTCCACCACTGCATGGGCGGCATCTACACCAACACCGAAGCCCAGGCCATGGACGTCTCCACGGACAAGGCCATCGAAGGCCTCTACGCGGCCGGCGAAGCCACGGGCGGCGTCCACGGCGCGGTGCGCCTGGGCAGCTGCGCGGTCATCGACTGCCTCGTGATGGGCCGGGCCGCCGGTTCCAACGCCGCCAAGGCGAAGGCCTGGGGCTAGCCATGAAGCTCGTCTCCATCCTCCTTTCGCTGGGGATGCTCCTGCCCCTGGCTGCCGCCCCCAAGCGGCAGCCGGGGGTGGCGGCCACCCAGTGCGCCACCTGCCACGGCAAGGAGAAGGTGCTGCCCGCCGGCCACGCCGAGATCCGCAAGGCCAAGGCGGGCTCCTGCGGCGAATGCCACTCCGGCGAGACGGCCCTTCGGGCCAGGCTCCCCCTGTCGCACCGCCACGCCCTCGCGGGCGTCACCTGCGCGGACTGCCACGGCAAAGGCAGGCCCGAGGCCAAGGCCAAGCCCGAAGCCTGCGTGCGCTGCCACGAAATGGACGCCCTCATCGCCAGGACCGCCCAGGCCAAGGACCACAACCCCCACGCCGACCAGCACGGCTACGCGGCGAACTGCAACCTCTGCCACCACCAGCACAAGCCGTCCAAGAACCACTGTCTGACCTGCCATTCCTACAACTGGCCCGTGCCCTGAGCACGAGCGACCTTTTCCGGAGCACACCATGGGCAACCTGGGCATCACTGAAATCCTTCTGATCGGCGTCTGCCTGCTGATCTTCTTCGGGCCGTCCAAGCTGCCCGAGCTGGGCAAGTCCCTGGGCAGGGGCATCCAGGAATTCAAGAAGGCCAGCAAGGAGCTGACCAGCTCCGTCACCGACGAAAAGGCCTAGGCCATGGACTCCGCCGCCGTGACGACCGCCGACGAACGCATGTCCTTCCGGGAGCATCTGCAGGAACTGCGGGTGCGCCTGGTGCGCTCGGCCCTCACGGTGGCGGGGGCCTTCGCCCTGACCTACGCCTTCCGCCTCCGCCTGTGGACCTGGGCCCAGTGGCCCTTCCTGCAGGCCATGGGGCGCCAGCTGAAACAGGACCCGGCGAGGCTGCAGCCCTGGGCCTTCACCGACCTCACCGAACCCTTCTTCAGCCTCATGCGCCTGAGCGTCTGGGTCGCCGCCTTCCTGGCCGCGCCCGTGATCTTCCTGCAGGTGTGGGGCTTCATCAAGCCCGCCCTGGGCCCGCGGGAAAAGCGCCTGTTCATCCCCTTCATCCTGGCCACCAGCGGCATGTTCCTGCTGGGGCTGGCCTTCGCGTACACCCAGGCCTTCCGGTTCCTGGGGGACATCCTCTTCCAGGAGGCCGCCGGGGCGGGGCTTCGGGCCAACCTCCACATCGACAGCTATCTGGATCTCTTCCTCTCCACGCTGGTCGTCACCGGGCTGATGTTCGAGCTGCCGGTGCTCACCTTCTTCCTGGCCCGCTTCCGCATCGTCACGGCGAAGATGATGCTGAAGTACTGGCGCCACGCCACGCTGGCGATCGTGGTGGCGTCGGCCTTCTTCACGCCCGGCGACGTGGTGCTGACGACGCTCTTCTTCAGCTTCGTGCTCCTGGGCCTCTACTTCGTGTCCGTGCTGGTGGCCTGGGCGGCTGAACCGCGGCGGGCGCGCGGCTGAGGGTGTTCGCAAGGGCGCTGGAAAGGGGCGTCGGCATTTCCCGAACGCACCATCAGGAAGGCGCGCCGTCCGTCCCGCCGGGTCCCCACTGTTTCCAGACGATGTAGCCCCCCCAGGCCAGCGCGGCGAGCATGAGGCCGGCTCCGGCGAGCCAGAACAGCCGCGCGATGCGGACATCGTGGAGCAGCAGCCCGGTGCGGGAGAGGAGCTGGAACCAGTCGTGGCCCTCCCAATCCGTCTGCCCGGTCTCCCCGCTGGTGAGCAGCAGCTGGCGCACCCGGGCATCGGCGATGTAGGGCGCGCAGTCCAGGAGGCTCTGGCCCAGCCACCACGCCCCCGAACACGCTCCGAACGGGTTGTCCTGCTTCAGGAAGACCCCCGCCACCAGGAGGGGCACCAGCAGCTGCCCCAGGGTCCCCCCCAGGATCTGGAGGAAGGTGCCCAGGGGGCTGAAGACCACGTGGCCGGCCTCGTGGAAGGGCAGGTCGATCCAGTGGAGGAAGGACCCCATCAGCCAGGGCCCCTGCATGGGAAGGAGCAGGATCCGGAGGGTGACGATCCCCAGGAGCACCAGGAAGGCCCCCCGCACCGCCACCAGGCCCCGGTCCTCGCTGGGCCCGATGTGGAACATCCGCTCCTCCAGCCAGGAGGGTTCCCGTTCCTCGGGCCTGGGCCGGGGGCGGTAGCGGCTGAAGACGACGCCGCAGTGGACGCATTCCTCGAGCCCTTCGTCCTGGGGCTTCTGGCAGCGGGGGCAGAACATGGCCGGGAGCCCTCCTTCAGGAAATCAACAAAAAAGGCTTTCGGAATATGGGATCCATTGGTGTTTTTGTTGTACGATTTATATTATCCCATCAACCCCTGGAGGGTTGCCATGTCCGCGAACATCTGCCCCATCTGTTCCGGGGAGATCATGACATACAGGCGGTTCATGAAGGAGGCCGAGCCTTCCGGGGTCTCCGTTTGCCAGTGCTGCGGAGCCCGCCTGCGGCGCAGCCGGGGCGCGTCGCCCCTGCTGGTGTTCCTGGGGCTGGGCGCGACGGCGCTCTCGGCCCTGGCGGTGAACCTGGCGGTGCGGGAGGCGATTTCCATCGAGGCTTCGACGGCGATCGTGGCGGCGCTGGCCGGAGGCTACGTCCTGGTGGTCACCTTCCTCGGGAGGCGGCTGGCGGGATGGGTCGTGGACCGCCTGCACGTCGGGAGCATGGCCCTTGGCCGGAAATGAGTCGCGCATTCTATTGGGTTGGTCCTGGGCCCAAGGGATTGTAAGGTTTTCGAAGGAACCCCCTCCCGAGGTCCGATGACCCAAGCTCTGACCGTCAGCCAGCAGGCCAGAATCCTGAAATGGGCCATGGAGCGGGGCCTGCTGACGCAGGAGGAGATCGGGCTGTCCACCCACGCGGATGCGGCCACCCTCTCCGAATCGGACCTGTCCGACCGCTTCAACGCCCTCCATGCCGCCGGCCGCCTCAAGGGCGTGCTGGACACGGCCATCGCCTGGGACCAGGAGGTGACGGCCGTCACCTCGGGCACGCCGGACTGGCTCCGGGCCATGGGCGAGGTGGCCGCCGCCATGGATCCCGAGGACCTGGCCGGTTTCGCCCTGCCCCGCGACGGGCGCTACCTGCCCCTGGCCTTCCTGGGGGACGGCGGCATGGGCTGCGTGTACAAGGCCTTCGACCAGCAGCTCAAGCGGGTGGTGGCCCTGAAGTTCCTCAAGCGCCTGGAGCGCGCGCCCATGGAGCGCTTCATCCAGGAGGGCCGGTCCCAGGCCCGCATCGAGCACCCCAACATCTGCAACGTCTACTCGGTCGATGAGTTCGAGGGGCAGCCCTACCTCTCCATGCGGTTCATCGCCGGCCCCACCCTCAGGGCGGCCCTGCCCCGCCTGAGCCTGGAGCAGAAGGTGCGCATCCTGGTGCAGGTGGCCCAGGCGCTCCACAGCTGCCACCGGGAGGGCATCGTCCACCGGGACATCAAGCCGACCAACATCATGCTCGAGGCCCGGGAGGACGGCTCCTGGTGGCCGTACCTGATGGACTTCGGCCTGGCCCGGGACCTGGGCGACGAGGGCCTGACCGTGCCCGGGATGCTCATCGGCACCCCCATCTACTGCAGCCCCGAGCAGGTGCAGGGGCGCATGGGGGAGGTGGACCGGCGCTCCGACGTCTATTCCCTGGGGGCCACCCTCTACGAGTGCCTGGTGGGCGCGCCCCCCTTCCCTTCCGGCGGCGCCCTGGTGGATCTCATCCGGCGCATCGCGGAGGAGGAACCCGTTCCGCCCCGCGACCGGGTCCCCGGCATCCCCAAGGACCTCCAGACCGTCGTCCTGAAGGCCCTGGAGAAGGATCCCGGCAGCCGGTACGAATCCGCGCGGGCCCTTGCGGAGGACCTGCAGCGGTACCTGGACGGGGATCCGATCCTGGCCCACCGCACCAGCCTGGCCTACCGCATCAACCGGCGCATCCGCAAGAACCGCGCCCTGGCCCTGGTCCTGGCCGTCTCCTCCCTGGCGGTGGTGGGCTTCGCGGCCTTCGGCGTCACCATGGCCGTGCGGGGCCGGGTCCAGAGCCAGAGCATCCAGCGCTACGGCCGCGAGGCCGAATACATGGAAGGCATCCTCCTCAAGGCCTACACCCTGCCCCTCCACGACGTGCGCATGGAGCGCGCCTATGTGCAGCAGCAGGTGGACCGGATCCTCGCCTCCATGGGAACCCTGGGACCCTGGTCCCGGCCCGCGGCGCGCCAGGCGCTGGGGCGCGGCTACCTGGCCCTGGACCGCCTGGAGGAGGCGCGCCGAGAACTGGAGCCCTCCCCGGGCGCGACCCCCCAGGACCCGGACAACGCCCTGGCCCTGGGCCTCACCCTCACCCGCCTCTACCAGGCCGAGCTGGAAGGCCTGCGCGGCAAGGCCCTGGAAGACCGGAAGAAGGAAACCGAGCAGGACCTGCGGCGCCCCGCCCTGGCCTGCCTGCGCCGCGCCCAGGGCGCCCACCAGGACGGCCCCGCCTACGTGGAGGGCATGCTGGCCCTGGTGGAGGAGCGCTACGAGGACGCCATCGCCAAGGCAAAGGAATACCAGCGCCTGGCCCCCTGGGCCTACGAGGCCTGGCTCCTGGAGGCCGACGCCCACCGGGCCCTGGCGGCCCAGGCCTACGGCACCGGGGACTTCAACGGCACCGAGCAGCGCCTGGCCCTGGCCGGCGAGGCCCTGCTCCAGGCCCGCAACGTGGCCCGCAGCGCGCCCCTGGCCTACCTGGGGGAGGTGCAGCGCCGCATCCTCCTGTTCCAGGTGAGGATGGACCGGGGCCGGGGCACCGAGGCCGACCGGGACTGGGCCCTGGAGGCCGCCGACCTGTGCCTGAAGGCCAACCCCGGGGACTGGAAGGCGCTGGGCTACCGCGCCGCCATCAACCGGCGCTGGGGCGTCGCCCTCATGAACCGGGACCAGGACCCCACGGCCAGCCTCGACGCCGCGGTGGCCGACGCGGAGAAGGGTCTGGCCTTCCGCCCCACCGACAATCCCCTGTGGAACAACCTGGGCACCTGCCTGCGCAACCGCGCCGACTGGGAACAGCGCCGGGGCCTGGACCCCACCCGCACCCTGGCCCGGGCCGTGGAGGCCCTGGGCAAGGCCCTGGACCGGCCCCAGTACAAGGACTGGCTGCTGGACAGCATCGGCAACTGCCACGCCCTCCTGGCCCGCTACCAGCTGGAGCACGGGCAGGATCCCACCGCCTCCGTCCTCATGGCCGTGGACCTGCTGGGCCAGGCCGCGGCCCTCAAGCCCTGGGTGGGCCACAACTCGTCCCAGGGCTATGCCCTGACGGACCTGGCCGCCTACCTCAAGATGAAGGGCCAGGATCCCATGCCCCGCTACGAGGAGGCCCGCAGGGCCTTCGAGGCCGGCCTGAGCCTCAACGCCAATTCCTACCTTTCCCGGCTGGGCATCGCCAACCTCCTGCTGGACCGCGCCGAGACCCGCCTGGAACGGGGCGTCTCCCCCGGCGACGACCTGGTCCGGGCCGCCGCCCACCTGGAAGCCGCCCTGAAGGTGAACCCCCGCGTGAGTCCCGAGGCCTACCCCGCCAGGGCCCGCTGCCGCGCCCTGGAGGCCCTGGCCGCAAAGTCCGCCGCCCCGCTGGCCGCGGCCCGCGCCGACCTGGCCAGGGCCGCCGCCGTCTCGGCCGACCGACCCGAAGTGGCCCAGGCCATGGCCCAGGCCTGGCTCCTGGTGCACCGGGCCGACCCCCAGGGCGGTGCCGCGGCCCGGGGCCTCGAGGCGCTGCGCCCGGCCCTCAAGGGGCATCCCTGGTCAGCGCAGGCCCTGTTCACCCAGGGCAGGCTCCTGGCCGCCCTGGGCCGGCGCGCCGAGGCGGAACGGGCCAGGGCCAGGGCGGTGGCCCTGAATTCCAACCTGGCGGGAGCCTGAAGGGCGTTCCGCGCCACCACAGCCAGGAGGTGATCCGCTCGAACAGGCCCCTGGGCTCCTCCCCGGTGACGGCGGGGACACCGGGCGTGGAGAGCGCGAGGTTCATCTCCCAGGCCGTCTCGTCCGCCGCGCGGTCCGCACGGCCCGGCGCGTCGAGGTGCGGCCGCATCGCCAGCCTCAGGTCGTTCTCGCTGAAGACCACCTCGTCACCCGTGCGCACCTCCAGGTGGTCGCAGTTCCGGCGAGTCCGGCCGCGGACGCGCCCCTCAAGCGCCGAGCCGGTTGATGGAATACATCGTCAGGGCAGCGAAACTCCAGACGGAAAGGATGATTGCGATCTCGAGACCAGTCATTGGGTCCTCCTTGAGCATGAATTGCGTATTAATGGCCCTTGGTTCCTTTGTTGAATTCCCAGGCCCGGGGGCGAAGAATCCAGGATGTTTCCGTACGGCCCCCAAAGGCCGATAAAGTCTAGGCAGGAGGCCCAGGTGCACTATCTACTGATCTACGACTACATCCCCGAAATCATGGAGCGGCGCGGCGCGTTCCGCGCCGAGCACCTGACCCTGGCGCGGCAGTACCAGGACCGGAACGAGCTCCTGCTGGGCGGCGTGCTCACCGAACCCGTGGACACCGGCCTGCTGCTGTTCCAGGGCGACGGCCCGGAAGCGGCCGAAGCCTTCGCCAAGGCCGACCCTTATGTGAAAAACGGTCTGGTGACCAAGTGGCAGGTGCGCCAGTGGCTGACCGTCGTGGGGCGCGACGCGGCCAGTCCGGTCCAGTAGCCATGGGGATCCTGGAGGCCATCGGCAACACCTCCCTGGTCCGCCTCGGGAAGCTGGGGCCCGCCGTGTCCGTGAAACTCGAGTGGGAAAACCCCACGGGCAGCGTCAAGGACCGCATGGCGCTGGCCGTTATCGGCCGGGCGGAGGCCGACGGGCGCCTGAAGCCCGGCGGCACCGTGGTGGAATACACCGGCGGTAGCACGGGCACCTCCCTGGCGCTGGTGTGCTCGGCCAAGGGCTACCGGCTGCGCATCGTCACCTCGGACGCCTTCAGCCGCCAGAAGCTGGACCACATGGAGGCCCTGGGCGCGGAGCTGACCCTCGTCCCCAGCGAGGGCGGACTCACCACCCGCAAGCTCATCCAGGACATGATCGAGGTGGCCCGGGAGCTGAGCCGTGAACCCGGCACCTACTGGACCGACCAGCTGCGGAACCGGGACAGCATCGCCGGCTACCATGCCCTGGGCGAGGAGATCTGGGAACAGTCGGGAGGCCGGGTGGACGCCTTCGTGCACAGCGTGGGCACGGCCGCCTCGCTGCTCGGGGCCGCGGCGGCGCTCCGGGCGCACAACCCGGCCATCCGCATCGTCGCCGTGGAACCGGCGGAATCGCCGGTGCTCCAGGGCGGCCAGCCCGGGCCCCACAAGATCGAGGGCGTGGGCATCGGCGCCATCCCGCCCCTGTGGGATCCGGCCCAGGTGGACGAGATCATCGGGGTGCCCACCGCCGAGGCCAAGGCCATGGCGCGCCGGCTCGCCCGGGAGGAGGGTCTCTTCGCCGGAACCTCCTCGGGCGCCAATGTCCTGGCCGCCCTGCAGGTGGCCCAGCGGCTCGGCCCGGACGCGCGGGTGGTGACCCTCATGGTCGACTCCGGCCTGAAGTACCTGGGCACGGACGTGTTCAGGGCGCGGGAAACGCCAGAAGGATAGGCCCCAGGGCCGCCTGGACGCGCTCCCGCTGGGCGGGAGTCGTGATCAGCTGGAACAGCTCCTGGAAGTTGGGATGGGCGACGCCGGTCTCCAGGAAGGCGTGGCGCTTGGCGCGCAGGAGGCCGCCGTGGATCTCCAGGCGCTCGGTTTCGTAAAACTCCCGGCCCAGGTACATGCCGAGGTTGTCCAGGTCCAGGAGGGCCTGGGTCTGCAGGAGGCTGTCCACCGCGGCCAGGAGCCAGATGAAATCGTCCATCGTGGCGTCCCGGGCCGGGTCGTCCAGGTTCCGGAAGACGCGCAGCGCCTCCAGGTGGTCCAGCCGGGCGTGCTGGGACTCCTCCAGCCAGTGGGCCCGGAAGATCTCCCGGGTGAGGGGGTCCAGCTCGTCGGCGTTCTTCATGGTGCTGGTGTAGTGCTCCTGGGTGAGCCACTCGATGGCCGAGGTGAGGAGCAGCACCGCCCCCTTCCTCCGGCCCAGGACGGCCTTGGCCACCTCGGCCTCCCCCTCCAGGAGGCGCAGGGGAAAGCCCAGCTGCTCGTCCACCCGGTGCCGGATCTCCTTGAACAGGTGCATGTGCTTGATCTCCTCCGAGGCGAAGTTGGTGAGGGCCTCGAAGGCGGCGGGGTGGGCGGTGCCGCATTCCTGGGCCAGGTTCACCATCTCGGGGGCGATGAAGGCCTCCACGAAACCGAACAAGTGGGCATACGATCCCATCTCCACGTGGGTCATGCGCAGCTTCTCGTCGGCATCGAGGCAGGTGAGCCCGGAGGCGCCCGACAAGGGCGCCGGCAGCCAGGGGCGGTCCGGGTCGAAGTCCACGAAGCCCAACACCTCCTTGATCTTCCAACCCACCCGGTAGGACCGGGTCAGACAATCCGCGTAGGTGTAGGTGGCCATGGATTCACCTCCTCATGCGCATCCTTCCGGCAAGCCTCGGGAATATGAGTCTCAATCCTGAAGAAGTCAACCCGGCCGTACGCCCGTGAGGCATTTCAACGTGGCGGCCGCGCGGGTGGAGCCAACGGGTTGTTCGCCCAGGCCGTCAAGCGCGACCCGGGTCCCAACTTCACCTTCGCCGGCGGAACGAAAAAGCCCAGGCGCGAGCCTGGGCTTTTCCCTGCGCCAAAGGGGGGGTTCAGGCCTCGGCCTCGGTCGCCAGCACTTCGGGGAGCTTGCCCTTGTAGCCCGCCTGGCGCTTCCCGGCATGTCGGTGGGCCTGCACTTCAAGCTTGTCCAAGGCTTGGGAGAGGCTCTGATACATGTCGGTGCTCTCGGCGGAAGCGATGAAATCCCCATCGCTCGTCTTCAGGGTGATCTCAGCCGTGTGGCGGTGCTTCTCCACGCTGAAAATGACGTGAACGTCGATGATGTCGTCCAGGTACGCTTGCATCTTGTCCAGACCCTCCTGCGCGGACTGGCGCAGGCTGTCGGACACTTCAACGTGGCGGCCGGTGTAGATGACCTTCATCGTGGACTCCTTTGAAGGGGGGACCTTGCGGGTCCGGTGAAAAACGACACTACGTCCTGAGTGCGCCGACCGGGGGTTTCGTTCAACGTCGTCTGCGCCGGGATGCGGGGGGGATCTTGCATTCCTCGCGGTACTTGTTGACGGTCCTCCGGGCGACCTTGATGCCGTCCCGCTCCAGGAGCTTGGCGATGGTCTCGTCCGACAAGGGCTTGGCAGGGTCCTCGGCCTGCACCAATGCCTTGATCTTGTGCTTGACCACCGTCGCGGAGACGTCGTCGCCGCTGTTGGAGCCGAGGCTGGCACTGAAAAAGTAGTTGAGGTCGAACAGGCCCTGAGGCGTGTGGATGGTCTTGGCCTTCACCACGCGCGAAATAGTGGATTCATGGAATCCGGTGGACTCGGCCACGTCCCGGAGGACCATGGGGCGCAGGCGCTCGATGCCGTGCTCCAGGAATTCCCTCTGCAGGTCCACGATGGACGCGGAAACCCGCAGGACGGTGCGGTTGCGGTCCTCCACGCCCCGGATGAAGTCCCGGGCGGAACGGTACTTGTCCCGGATGAAATCCTTGTCGTCCTTGGCCTCGGCGCTGGCCAGGAAGTGGCGGTACTCGCCGCTCACCCGCAGGCGGGGGACGGTCTCGTCGTTGAGGTACACCTTCCAGTTGCCGTCCTCGCCCTTGAGCACCACCACGTCGGGCTTCACGACCCGCTCGCTCTCCGGATCGAAGGCCCGGCCCGGCGTGGGGTGGAGGTGGCGCAGGATGGCCAGGGCCTCGCCCAGGTCCTCCTCGGTGCAGCCCATGGCCTTGCGCAGCTTGACGTTGTCCCGCTGGCTGAGGAGGTCGGCCTGCTCCAGGATGATGCGCACGGCCAGGTCGTCGGGTTCGGCCCCGGCGTGGCGCAGCTGCACCAGGAGGCTCTCCTTCACGTTGAAGCAGCCGACGCCGGAGGGATCGAACTCCTGGAGGATCTCCAGCAATTCGCGGAGCAGCTCCTCGTCGATGCCCAGTTCCCGGGCCAGTTCCTTCGGAGTGGTCTCGGCGGGCTGGTCGGGGTCCAGGCGGAGGAAGCCCTTGGGATCCACGTGATCGATGAGCGCTTCCAGATGGAAGGCCCTCGGATCATCCGGGTCCAACGTCTGGTAGAGCTGGCCGATGAGGTGCTCCTGCAGCGTTTCGGTGCTGCTGAGGCGGTCCTCCCAGCTGGTGCGCTCGTCGTCCGGCAGGCTGCTGGTGCGGGGTACGTCCAGGTCCCAGGAGTTCTCGGCGCCCATCTCGGTTTCCTGCACCTGGGAGATGCCGGCCTCGGTGAAGGCCTCCAGGTCCGCTTCGGGGTTCATCTCCCCGGGGGTTTCGGGCAGGGGGCCCAGGTCCACGGAATCGCTGCCTTCGGGGACTTCCCCGCCGGCCTCGGCTTCGGTCACCTCGGAGTCGTGGCCCTCTTCCAGGGCTTCCAGGGTGGGGGTCTCGTCCCCGTCCTCCAGCAGTTCCAGGAGGGGGTTCTCGCCGAGCTCCCGCTCGATGGTTTGGCTCAGTTCGAGGAGGTTCATCTGCCACAGCTTGAGTTTCAGCTGCATGGCGGGCGTGAGCGCCAGAGTCTGGCTCTGGGCTAGGCGCTGGGAGAGGTTATGTCCGAGGTTCGCCATCAATCCAGCCTGAAACGGTCGCCGAGGTAGACCCGGCGGATGTCGGGATCGTCGGCGATCTCCTGGGGCAAGCCGTGCTTCATGATCATTCCATCTGCAAGGATGTACGCGCGGTCGGCGATCTGCAAGGTCTCCCGAACATTGTGGTCCGTGATCAGCACGCCGATTCCCCTTGCCTTCAGATCGGCAATGAGGCCCTGGATCTCCAGTACGGATTTCGGGTCCACGCCCGCGAAGGGTTCGTCCAGCAGCATGATGCGAGGGTCCGTGACCAGGGCCCGGGCCATTTCGCACCGCCTCCGCTCGCCGCCGGACAGGGACATGCCCAGGGTCTCCCGCACCTTCTGCAGGTGGAAATCGGCCAGGAGCTTCTCGCACCGGGCCAGCTGCTCGTCCTTGCCCACGGGTTGCAACTCGGCCAGGGCCAGCAGGTTCTCCCAGACCGTCAAGCCCCTGAAGACGCTGGACTCCTGGGGGAGGTAGCCGATTCCCTGGCGGGCCCGCCGGTGCATCGGCATGTTGGTGATGTCCTGCCCCTGCCAGAAGATGCTGCCCCGGTCGGGGGCCTCCACGCCGACGACCATATAGAAGGTGGTGGTCTTGCCGGCGCCGTTGGGGCCCAGGAGGCCCACCACTTCGCCCGGCGAGACGTTCAGGGAGACGTCACGCACGACCGTGCGGTCGCCATAGCGTTTGTAGACGTTGCGGGCCTCGAGGCGGATGTCCTGGGTCAAGGGCGGACCTCCGTGAGGGCCTGCACATTCCCATGCCAGGTGGCCACCTGCCTGCCCGGATCCAGGTCCAGGGTGTCCCCCCTGCCCTCCCCCATCCGGCCCCTTAATACAACTGATCCATTCGCAGTCATTTGCTTCACGACATTCCCTGGCCCAAGAGTTACCGAGATGTGCTCCGCTTGCAAGCGCCAGCCTTGGCCCTGGCATTCCACCCGGCTGTCCAGCGTCAGGAGGTCGCCTGCGGCCTGGCCCCGGTCCGCCCGCAGATTGATGTCCCCTTCCTGGGCCGCCAGGGCGCCTGCGATGCCCTGGGGGAAGACCACCCGGTCCTTCGTCTTGATGACCTTGAGGCCGCTGAGGCGCTGCCTGAGTCGGGTCCAGGTGACGGGCCGGCCGGTGAGGGTCATGACGCTGCCCTCCCAGACCAGGGCGTCGCTGCGCACCTGCGCCCCGTCGAAGAACCGGGCCTGGATGGGCCCTTTGAACTGCCATTTCAGGAGGTTGCCGGTGCCCTCCCCGGCCGAGAAGGTGCCCAGCTCGCCCCGCCCCAGGGCCGGGGCCTGGATCCTCCAGGTGCGCTGGCGGTGGCGTCCCTCGATGCGCGGGCTGCTGAGGGAGCGCTCGCCCCAGGTGAGAACGGCCTGGGGTTCCGCCCAGGTCTGGCCCACCTGGAGATCGGGCGGCAGATCGGGTCCGGGGGCGGTGCGCTGCAGGACCCGGGGGGCCCTCAGGGTGGCCTTGAGGCCCTCCAGGGGCTGCTCCCACTTCACGTCCCCCTCCAGGCGCAGGCCGGCGGGGGTCCACCGGGCACCCAGGGAGGTGAGGGTTTCGGGGCCGCCGTCGGTGGCCCGGGTGGCCTTGAAATCACGGAATTCCATGCGGTCGAAGGGGCGGCCCTTGACCGGGCGCGGCGCCAGGGCATGGCCGGCACTGCCCGACCAACCGTCCTCCCGCTGGAAGGCGATGGGCGCGTCGAAGAGGACATCGGCCGGCTGGATGCGCACGAGGGCCGCCTGGACGGCGCCGCCCTCCAGCGCCGCGTCGACCCCCTCCAGACGGCCGTCCTGGAACCCCAAGGAGGCCTGCATGCGCTGGGCGGTGAGGTTCCGGAGGGCGCCGGGATCGGCGGCCACCCAGTGCACGGGGCCCTTGTCCACGAGGAACCGGCCGTCCAGGCCACGGTGCCAGCCCGGCGGAAGGGTCCAGCGCCCGCGGCCGTTGCCCTGCAGGTCGTCCCACACCAGGGTGCTCAGGCCCGTCCACACGCCGTGGTCCCAGCCCAGGGCGGGTCCGGTCTCCTTCATGACGCCCCGGCCTGCGGGGACCTTGAGGGCGGTGTCCTGGGCGTCCACGGTCATGGGCCCCATGAGGGTCCAGATGCCCTTGATGCGCTGGGCGGCCGGGGACACCATGCCCCAGACCGTCAGGGGCTCCTCCAGGCGTCCCTTGACCTTGTCCAGGGTGATCTCGTCCTGGGTGCCCTGGATCGTCTCGTAGGACAGGGCGAACCGGCCCTCCCCCAGCTGCTCGACGAACGTGCCGAAGCGCCCCCGGGTGCCCGAGCCCAGGTCGAACGGGTCCCCGTTCTCGGGCTTGAGGGGTCGCGGCCCCCGGCCCATGTAGACGCCGGTGATGCCCAGGATGCCCAGCACCAGCGCGCCCCCGGCCACCCGCCACAGGGGGCTCCGGGTGTTGAGGAGGGCCCAGGCGCTCATGGGGCCTCCCGGGGATCCACCGAGCCGTCCACCCGCCAGGAGCGCCCCCAGCGGGGGTGGTCCTGGGGGGCCACGGCCAGGCAGAGCCGGCCTTCGAGGCTGCGGGGCTCCTCGGCGAAGAGCGTGAACTCCTCGGCCTCGCCCGCCATCCGGAACTTCCGGTAGCCGGCGCCGAAGGTCCTGGGCTGCCCGAGCAGCTGGCCTTCGACGAGCAGCAGGGGTTCCGGGAAGCCCTGGCCGAAGGGCTCGAGGCGCTCCAGTTCGGCGCGGGAGGGGGCCAGCCGGGTGCCGGCGCCGTCCACCACCACGGCGGCGCCGGGGGCGCCCACCGCCTGTTCCCGGGCGCCCAGCTCCAGGGTCCGCTTGACCATCCGCAGGTTGCTCATGGGAAAGGTCATGCCGGCGGCGTAGCGGTGCCCGCCGCCGGTGGTGAGGTACGGCCGGGCCAGCTCCAGGAGGGCGCGCAGGTCGTAGGCCTCCGGGGCCCGCACGGAGCAGTGGGCCACGCCGTCGATGACGGTGCACACCGCGGAGGGGCGCTGGGCTGCGCGCATGCGGTGGCCGGCCACGATGCCGATGACGCCCTTGTGGGCGGTGGGCTCAACCACCAGGTCGAAGGCCTCCTCCCCAGGCGGCGGGAGCTGCTCGCCCAGGGCGCGCTGGATCTCCCGGCGCTCCAGGTTGAGGGCCTCCACCCGCTCCATGAGGCCGGCGGCGGTGGCCGCGTCCCGGGCCAGGAGGAGGCGCACCGCGTCCTCGGCCCCGCCCATGCGGCCCACGGCGTTGAGGCGGGGGCCGATCTGGAAGCCGATGTCCTTGCCCCGCACCGCGCCGTCGACCTTGGAGGCCCGCAGGAGGGCCGAGAGCCCCGGCCCGTTGGCTCCGGCCATGGCCAGGAGCCCGCGCTTGACCAGGAGGGCGTTCTCGCCCCGCAGCGGCACCATGTCGGCCACCGTGCCCAGGGCCACCAGCTTCAGGAGCCCGTCCAGGAACGGCCCGTCCTCCGCGCGCGGCGTGGGCGCTGCGTCCAGCAGGGCCTGGGCCAGCTTGAAGGCCACCCCCACGCCGGCCAGGGAGGGATTGGCATAGTCCTCCAGGCCCGGGTGCACCACCGGGCAGGGCGGCAGCACGGGGCCCAGGGCGTGGTGGTCGGTGATGATCCAGTCGGCGCCCAGCTCCTTCGTGGCCTCCACCTCCGCCACGCTGCGCACGCCGCAGTCCACGGAGATGAGCAGGGTGGGCCTGCGCTCGGCGACGACCTCCCGGATGCACTCCAGGTTGAGGCCGTAGCCGTCGTTGAACCGGTTGGGGATGAAGAAGCTGGCCCTGGCCCCCAGCTTCTCCAGGACCCGCATGAGCAGGGCCGTGGCCGTGACGCCGTCCACGTCGTAGTCGCCGTAGACGCAGATGGTCTCGCCCGCCTCGCAGGCCGCGCGGACGCGCGCCACCGCCGCGGCCACGCCCGGCAGCAGGAAGGGGTCGGTGGACCGGGCCCAGGAGGGGTCCAGGCGCCAGCCCAGCTCCTCGCCCTCGGCGTCCCGCAGCCACGCCAGGCGCGCCCCTTCGGGGCTGAGGTCCCAGGCCCGGGCAAGGGCCGTCCAGGGGCTGGTGCCCGGCACGGGGGCCCGGCGCATGCGCCAGGGCAGCGGGTTCATCGGACTACGCTGCCCATGCGGGCGAACTTTTCGTAGCGCTGGTCGATGAGCTCCTGCGGCCCCAGGGGGCGCAGGGCCTCCAGGGCCTTGAGCACCGCGTCCTTGAGCAGGGAGGACGCCTGGTCCCAGTCCCCGTGGGCGCCGCCCAGCGGCTCGGGGATGATGCCGTCGATGAGCCCCTGGGCCAGCAGATGCGGGGCCGTGATCTTCAGGGCCTCCGCGGCCGCCGGGGCCTGGGAGGCGTCCTTCCAGAGGATGGAGGCGCAGCCCTCGGGGGTGATGACGGAGTAGACCGCGTATTCCTGCATGAGGACGGTGTTGGCCACGCCCAGGGCCAGCGCGCCGCCCGAGCCCCCCTCCCCGATGACGACGGCCACCACCGGCACCTTGAGCCGGGCCATCTCCTTCAGGTTCCGGGCGATGGCCTCGGCCTGGCCCCGCTCCTCGGCGTCCAGGCCCGGGTAGGCGCCCTGGGTGTCGATGAGGGTGAGGACGGGCCGGTTGAACTTCTCGGCCAGCTTCATGAGGCGCAGGGCCTTGCGGTACCCCTCGGGCTTGGGCATCCCGAAGTTGCGGATGATCTTCTGCTTGGTGTCCCGGCCCTTCTGCTGGCCCAGGACCATCACCGGGAAGCCCCCGATCCAGCCCATGCCGCCCACGATGGCCGCGTCGTCCCCGAAGTTCCGGTCCCCGTGGATCTCCTCGAACCGGTCGCAGATGCGCTCGATGTAGTCCAGCGTGTAGGGCCGGCGGGGGTGCCGGGCCAGCTGGGTGCGCTGCCAGTCGGTGATGGAGGCGAAGACCTCCGCCTTGAGCTTGTCCACTTTCTTGCGGAGGCGGTCCCGCTCCTTGGTCTTGGCCGGGTCCATCTCCAGGGCCCGGATCTGGGCCTCGAGGTCGAGAATGGGCCGTTCCAGATCGGCAAGGTCAGTGGTTTGTCCGCTCAAAAGCACCTCGGAAGGATGGAAAGTCCAGTTTAGAGGCCCCGGCCCCCAAAGGCCAGCGCCGCCTTCCTTGCGGCGGAGGGCCGGGGCGCCCATCCTTGGGGCTGGAGGTGCGACATGCGAGCCTGGGTCATGGGTTTTCTGGTTTCCGGACTGGCGCTGGCACAGACCCCCGCCATCGACGTGCTCGGGAAGGTCCTCCCGGTGGTGCCGGGCCCGATGCCTTCCGAGCGCCTGCGCGACCTGGCCGTGGGCCCCGGCAATTCCGGCATCGAGGTCAAGATCCGCCGTTCCGCCAGGCGCACCGGCTTCCTTCCGGCCGTGGAGGTGCCCAAGGGGGAGGCCATCGCCGTCACCCACGAGGTTTCCGGCCCCGCGGGCTGGCAGGCCTACCGGGTGGAAACGGCCCCCGGCGAGAAGGTCCACGCCAGGCTCCGTTCGGACCACGAGGCCTGGTACGTGGTGAAGTGCGTGAACAGGAACGGGCAGCTGGAGCAGGGCATGCTCCAGAACCTGATCCGCACGGGGAATCCGGAGGCGACCTACCAGAACCCGGGCAAGCAGGCGGCGACGGTGTTCTTCGTGGTGGATACCACGGAGATCCTCGCGGGGAGGGAGCCTTACGTGGTGACATTCACCCGGGAGAAGGCGCCTGAGGTGGCGGCGAAGTAGATGGACTAGGTTGGCAGGCGGCTTGTCCCCTTGCCCACGACCCACCATGCAATGACTATTTGTTTTCATTACTTAAGGAAAGACTAAACGCTGGGGCGATGAGAAAGACGTCTGCTCTCAGCGCCCCAGCGAATCCTCTGCGTTTGGTCCTTTTCTGACACATTCCGAATTCCACGTTCGATGCGAAGTGGGTCGGCGCAAATGATCGGAAGGACAGCCAACCCAGTCCAACCAGGTACCGGAACGTAATCCCTCAAGGATTGAGTGCAGGACCCCAATACCGCAAAAGGTGAATATCATTTCACCCTATCCTGTACGGATGCATCTGACATTGACGGCATGCCTACTATTCCAGCCGATCCCTGGGGGAAAGGCGTCGAAGCCGCAGGCGGCCGTCCAGGAAGTCCAGGGAAGCACCATCGAGATCCCGGCCATCCCGCCTTCGGTCCAGGAGGCCAGGACTGGGTATTCCGCCTCCCGGGCCCGCATCCTCAAGGAGCTCCAGGACCTGGAAGCCGAGATCGGGGCCTGTTATCAGGCAGATGAGAAGAACGGCAGCTTCAATGCCTTGTCCCGGAATCTGGTCATCGCTGGCAGCCACAGGCAGGAATCCAGCGAGGCAATCACTTACATCAAGGACTTCAAGTTCCTTCAGCTGGAATCCGCCGTGCAAGGCCAATGGAATACATGGCAGTCCTATCTCCTGACAAAAGCCTGGTTCATGGACGGCACAGGCGCCGGTCGGGCCATCAAGTTCGAAGCGGAAATGTACCCTGTGAACTACGTGGACTATGAGCTGGCGGCCAGCAATGAGAAGGTCAGGATCTATACGACCGGGTCCAGCCTGGTCCTCCTCGATGAACTCACCCGCACCCGCAGTCCCTTTTCCGGCGTCCTCGCCATCAAGGCGCTCGACTACCGGTCCCGGGCCGCCGACGCCGAGCGCGTCCTCGGCATGGCCGGGCAGCAGCTCCGCGCCCTGGAGGCGCTCTGGAACCCGCTCCGGATCCACCTGGAAAACGCCGCCTCCTCCTTCCTGCGATTCGAATACGAGAACCAGGGCGTCCGGGATCAGGGCATCCAGGCCCTGTTGAAGAAGGCGAAGATCCAGATGCTGGAGCGGTGCCGGTACAGCCTGTGGTTCTGCCTCCTTGTCTGGGCCCATTTCGCCTCCCAGCCGCTGCCCGCCCTGTACCCCAGATTCCCGGGTATCTACTGAATATGGGATCCGCTACTATCTGTTCATCCAATCCAGGGGGTGCAGCGATGACCGGAACGACCCGATCCGCCGTGGAGGATGTCATAACCGGCCGCTATTCCTGCCGCGCCTTCCTGCCCGATCCCGTACCCCGGGAGGAGATCGCCGCGATCCTCTCCCTCGCGTCCCATGCGCCCTCCGGAACCAACATCCAGCCCTGGAAGGCCTGGGTGCTGACGGGCGCCGCCTTGAAGCGGGTCAGCGAACGGCTGGTCGCGCTCTGCAACGATCCCGAGGCATCGGCGGCCCACTCGGATCCCTACCCGTACTACCCGAAGAGCTGGATCTCGCCCTACGTCGAGCGCCGGCGCAAGGTCGGCTTCGCGCTGTACGGCCTGCTGGGGATCCAGAAGGGCGACGCAAGGCGCATGCAGGAACAGCATGCCCGGAACTTCAAGTTCTTCGATGCGCCGGTGGGGCTCATCTTCACGGTGGACACCGTCCTGGAGCAGGGAAGCTGGCTGGACTACGGGATGTTCCTGCAGACCCTCATGCTGGCCGCCAAGGCCCGGGGCCTGGACACGTGTCCGCAGGCCGCGTTCATCCAGTTCCACCGCGTCCTGCGGGAGGAGCTCGGCATTCCCGACAGCCAGGCGATCGTCTGCGGCATGTCGCTCGGGCACGCCGACCCGCAAGCTCCCGAAAATGCGCTGCGCACCGAGCGCGCGCCCCTGGAGGACTGGGTCCAGTTCAGGGACTGACGCCCGCGCTGCCCCCCTCCCCTTCGCGAGGTCTCCCCTGCCATCGATACTCCCAGCACCCGATGAAGGCGAACTGCGTGCGGCCTTGGGCCCCGCCTTCCCCCTCTGGGACGGCATCCTCGCGGCCGCCGAGGCGGTGCGGTCCCCCCTCGAACGGACCTGGAAGCCGTCCAAGACGCCCTTCGGGCGCATGTGCCTGCTTCAGCACCGGGGGCGGACCCTGCTCTACCTCACGCCGGATGAAGGCAGGGTGTGGGTGGCGGTCGTGCTGGGCGGCCGGGCCTATCAGGCGGCGATGGCCGGGCCCCTGCCCGCGGGCATCAAGCAGCTCCTCGCGGAGGCCAGGCCCTATGCGGAAGGCCGGGGGATCCGCTTCGCCGTGGTGGAAGCCGGGGAGCTACCGGCCGTTGCGGAATTGGTGCAGCTGAAGATCCTGTAGGAGCGGGAAGGGCTGGAACCTCCATCCGTAATCAATCATAAATACTGGATGCGACACCTCCCCGCCTCCCTACGCCGGCCCCTGCAGCTTCTGTCCCTCCTTACAACCTCCTTTCTGGCCCTGCCCCTGGCCGCCAACCCCCTCCCTCCGCCCCAGGAGCGCAAGGAGGAGAAGGAGGCCCCCAAGCCCTTGCCCCCTTCCCCGGACGCGCGCGTGGTGCCCTTCGACGCGGCGAAGGTCCGCCATTGGCCCGGGCTGCCCAACCAGGGCGCGGCGTGTTTCATCAACGCCTCCTTCAAGCTGCTCGCCAGCGTCCCGGCCCTGGATCCCGTCCTGGCCGACACGCCCGGGGACGACCTCCCCACGGCCAACCTCCGCCGCCAGTTGCGCCAGGTGATCAACTTCATCCGGTCCGCCGATGCCCCCGGGCAGCCTCCGGCGAAGGACGTCGTCGCCGGCTTCTTCGACGCTCTGGCCAGGCACGAACGCACGACCACCACCTTCAAACGGGCGCAGGCCTACGGCGGTCAGCCGTCCGACTTCATCGACCTGTTGCTGTCGGTCCTCGGGAAACCGGACGCCTTCGCCATCGCCACGACTGTCCGGACCACCTCGACGGACCCGGCGGCAACCGCTACCTATGACGATTCCTTCCCCCTCAGGTTGAACCTGTCCGCAGGCCCGGGCGGCCGGGACCTGGCGCCCGTGCACACGCTGGCCGATTTCCTCGTCCGGGTCCTCACGGTGCCCGACTGCTGGAGCGTTGGCGCCCACACGACCCATGTCCACACCTATCCCACCCTTGTGCCGGAAACGGCCTTCCTGAGCGTCAACCGGGTCCCCGCGCCGGGCAAGCCCGTGGCCTTCTCTGCCACCGTGCAGATCCCCACGTTCACGGTGGACAAGGCCCAGGGCACCGCCACCCCCCGGGGCAGCATCACCCTCCACCCCACGGCACTGGGCATGGACTCGGAAAATCATGCCTGGGCGGTCGTGCGCGGGAACGACGGCTGGTACGTCCAGGACGAGGAACTGCCCCCCCGCCCCGCCACGCCCGCGGAGCTGGACGACCATGAGGACCCGGCCGAGGAGAGGTCCCGCCGGGTCGGGTTCGTGGTCTATCACAAGTGAGGGGGCCCCAAGCTGGCGGCGCAAGGAGTTGAACGGCCTGAAACGCAATCGACCATCCACCTGGATCGTTCCGCGGATGTGTTGGCTGCTTTGGAGCCCTTCAAGACGGGACCCGCCGACTTTGCAGACTGCCTCGCGCTCCATCAGGCGAGGTCGTCAGGGGCAAGGAAACTGCTCACGTTTGATAGAAAATCGGCAAAGGCGGCAGGGGCGGACAAGCTGGTTTGAGACTTCTGCCGGGCCTTTGCATGCAGTGCGGCCGCGGTCCATCACACGTGAGGAGGTCCCTGGCCGAGCCAGTCTTCCAGGGCCCCCGGGGTGTCCACGTCGGCCCAGCAGGGGTGGGGCCAGGGCACGGTCACCGTGGGGAGGGCGCGGGCCAGGTCCCTCAGGCTGGCGGCCTGCAGGGTGGCCAGAGTCCCCAGCAGGCGGGTTGGGAGGAAGCTCCCCAGGTACTGGGCATGGTCGTCCACGTGGGCCATAACCCAGCGTTCGGCCCGAGGGTCGGCCTCCAGGACCCGGCCATGCCAGGCGGCCAGGGCCTCGGGGGTCCAGCGCACCTGGTCGCAGGCCACCACCCACCAGCGCTCGGGGGTCCCCGCCGCCCGGCCGGCCCAGTGCGCCAGGGCGGCGGCGGGGCCCTGGCCGGGGTCGGCCATGGGGATCAGGTCCGGCCGGTCCGGGAGGGGTTCGCCCAGCACCTGGACCGGTCCGCCGGGAAAGACCGCCTCGAATACGCCCGCCAGGTACCCGCCCCAGGTGCCGCCCCGAGGATGGGGCTGGGCGTGCTTGGGGCCGCCGAACCGGCGGCCCTTGCCTCCGGTGAGGAGGAGCAGTCCGGCCTTCACTCGGCCTTGTCCAGGACGTCCTGGACCCAGGTGTAGACGGCCACGGAGGAGGGCATGCCCAGGGTGGAGGCGCCCAGGGCCACCACCTGCTCCAGCTCCTCCCGGGTGATGCCGGCCTTGAGGGCCTTGCGCACGGCGGAGTGCACGGCCCCTTCCCGGAAGGCGCCCATGGCCACGGCCAGCTTCACCAGGCGCTGGATGCGGGCGTCCAGGGGGCCCTGGGCCTCTTCCCGGTGGATCGTGTTCCAGGCTTCCCCAAGCGCGGGAAACCGCTTGATGAAATCTATGTATTTCATTGTGGAGTCAAGCGTTCTCTTCATGGCTGCCCCTACCAGAGGGTGAACTGGGCGTCCGTGGCCTTGCGGTCGGCGGGGGCGCCGGGGAAGGCGGACCGGAATTCCGGCAGGGCCGCCACGGATCCGGTCACCCGCAGCCGGGCGGGACAGTGCACGTCGGACTGCAGGATGTAGCGCTCCAGCTCGGGCCGCATGTTGGTGCGCCAGCTCTGGGCGAAGCCCACGAAGAACCGCTGCTCGGGCGTGAGGCCGTCCACCACGGCCCGGGGCTTGCCGGCGGTGGCCAGCTTCCAGGCTTCCAGGGCGATCTTGAGGCCGCCGATGTCGGCCAGGTTCTCGCCCAGGGTCTGGCGGCCCTGCACGTGGACGCCCGGGAAGGGCTCGTAGGCGTCGTATTGCCGCACGACGGCTTCGGTCTGGGCCTCGTACGCCTTGCGGTCCTCGGGGGTCCACCAGTTGCGCATGTTGCCTTCGGCGTCGAACTGGCTGCCCTGGTCGTCGAAGCCGTGGAGGAGCTCGTGGCCGATGGTGGAGGACAGCTCGCCGTAGTTGCTGGCGTCATCGGCCCGCTCGTCGAAGAAGGGGGGCTGGAGGATGCCCGCGGGCAGGACGATCTCGTTGAGGGACGGGTTGTAGTAGGCGTTGTTGGTCTGGGGGCTCATGTCCCACTCGCCCGGATCCACGGGCCGGCCCAGTTTGGCCAGGGCGCGCCGGGCCTCGAAGGCCTTGGCGGCCAGGACGTTCAGGACGTAGGGCTGGGGCCTGAGGCCCATGGAGCCGTAGTCCCGCCAGGTGTCGGGGTAGCCCACCTTGGCGTGCAGCGAATCCAGTTTCTTCAGGGCCTGCACCTTGGTGGCCGCGCCCATCCAGGTGGCGCGCTGGATGGAGGCCCGCAGGGCCTCCAGGTGGAACTTCACCATCTCCTGGACCTTGGCCTTGGCCTGGGGGGAGAAGGCCCGCTGGACGTACAGCTGGCCCAGGTCCTCGCCGATGCCCGCGTCCACCACCCCCAGGACGCGTTCCCAGCGGGGGCGCATCTCCTGCGAACCGGTGAGCTTCCGGCCGTAGAAGGCGAAGTCCTCGGCCTCCAGGGCGGAGCCGAGGTAGGGGGCGAGGGTGCTGAGGAGCCGGTAGGTGAGGTAGGCCTTCCAGTCGGCCACGGGGACCGTGCGAACCAGGCGGCCCAGGCCCCGGACGTATTCGGGCTGGCCCACGTCCAGGAAGCGCTGGGAGGCGGGCAGCTCGACGGCCTGGAACCAGGCGGCCCAGGGGAAGCCGGGGGCCGCGGCGGCCAGGGCCTCCCGGTCCAGCTTGTGGTAGTTGGCCTCGGGGTCGCGCAGGTCCACCAGCTTGCGGCTCACCTTGGCCAGGCGGGTCTCCAGGGCCAGGACCCGCGCGGCGGAGCCGGGCCGCGCGCCGGCGAGCTCGAACATGCGGTCGATGTGCTTCACATAGGCGGCCCGCTGGTCCCGGGTGGTGGCGTCCTGGCGGAAGTAGAACTCCCGCTCGGGGAGGCCCAGGCCGCCCTGGGCCACGACGGGCAGGTGCGTGCGGCTGGACTTGGGGTCCTGCTCCACGCCGAACGCGAAGCCCGCGGTGACCCCCATGCGGCTCATGCGGCCCATGATGCCGGCCAGGTCCGCGGGGGTGCGGGCGGCGCGGATGGCCTTCAGCATCGGGGCCAGGGGTTCCACGCCGGCCTTGTCGACGGCCGCCTGGTCCATGCCGCTCAGGTAGAAGTCCCGGATGCGCTGGGCGGGCGTGCCCCCGGGCGCGGCCTCCCGGGCGCAGGACTCGAGGATCTCCTTGAGGATGGCCCGGTTGCGGTTGTCGATTTCCAGGTTCACGCCGCAGTAGGAGCGCTCGGGAGGAATGGGCTGCTGGTCGAAGGCGCCGTTGGCATACCGGTAGAAGTCGGAAGCCGGAGCGGCGGCGCGGTCCATGAGGCGGGTATCGATGCCCGGGGTGGCCGCGGAGAGGGAGCCGGCAAGAAGGACGATCCCGATCGTGGCTTGGGCGGATGGACGCATGGATTCTCCTGGACCGGACGAATGGATTCGCCTCCATTCTACCGGCCCGGCCTCCCGGAACCGCCGGGCCGGGCGGGATGTGATGAAAACCCGGAAGGCTCGGAGGGGTTGTTACAGATTCAGCTTGTCCAGCTGGTCCGGCCGGTCCCGCCAGCCTTCGGCGACCTTGATGTGCAGGGCCAGGCGCACGGGGCGCTGGAGGAGCTTCTTCAGCTCCCGCTGGGCGCTCTGGCGGATGTCCTTGATCATCTCGCCGCCCGAGCCCAGGAGGATCTTGCGGTGGCCGGCGCGCTCCACGAGGATCTGGGCCTCGATGTAGGTGCCGCCCTCGGGGCCGTCCTCGGGATAGTCGGCCTCGCCCGCCTCCACCCAGGCCTGGATGGCCACGGCGACGCCGTGGGGGACCTCCTCGCGGGTCTTGCGCAGGATCTTCTCGCGGATGAATTCCGTGGCCATGGCGCGCTCGGTCTGGTCCGTGAAGGTCTCGTCGCCGTAGGTCCACTCGTGGTCCAGGGCGTCCCGCTCCAGGATGGCCCAGAGGGGGTCCAGGTTCTGGGCCAGCTTGGCGCCCACGGGGATGATCTCCCTGAATTCCAGGAGGTCCTTGTACTCGGCGATCTTCTCCAGGAGCGTGCCCTTGGAGACCAGGTCCAGCTTGTTGAGGACGAGGTACACGGGCTGGCGCGCCCCCTGGAGGCGCTTGGCCAGCTCCCGCTCGCCGGGGCCCAGGAAGCCGCTGGCGTCCACCACCCACAGCAGCAGGTCGGCCTCGTCCAGGGCCATGTCCACGTAGTGGAGCATGCGTTGGTTGAGGGCGTGGCGGGCCAGGTGCACCCCGGGGGTGTCCAGGAAGGCCAGCTGGGCGCTGCCGCGGTTGACGATGCCGGTGATGCGGCCCCGGGTGGTCTGGGGCATCTGGCTCACGGCGGCCAGCTTCTCGCCGACGAGCGTATTGAGCAGGGTGGACTTGCCGGAGTTGGGCAGGCCCACGAGGGCCACGGTGGCCGAACGGGGCTTCTCAACCACGGTGGATGCCCCGCTTGCTCTCGCGGATGAAGCGGGTGAGGATGCCGACCTCGGGAATGCCGGAGAGTTCCTGTTCCACCTTGGCCAGGGCCTCCTCGCGGAGCAGGCCGGAGTGGAAGAGGATCCGGTGGGCCTTGACCAGCCCCTCCACGGAGGCGTCGGGAAAGCCCTTGCGGCGAAGGCCGATGGTGTTGACGCCGTAGCTCTTGGTGTCGCGGGCGCCGGCGGTCTTCATGTAGGGGAGCACGTCCATGGTGGCCACGGTGAACCCGCCCATGAAGGCGTGGGGACCCACCCGGCAGAACTGGTGGACGGCGGAGAAGGCGCCGATGTTGCTGAAGTCGCCCACTTCCACGTGGCCGGCCAGGGTGGCGCAGTTGGCGAAGATGCAGTTCGAACCCACGTGGCAGTCGTGGGCGACGTGGGAACCGGTCATCATGAAGTTGCCGTCGCCCACGGTGGTGAGCCCGCCGCCGCCCTCGGTGCCGCGGTGCAGGGTGCAGCCCTCGCGGAACACGTTGCGGTCGCCGATCTTCAGCCGGGTGGGGGCGCCCTTGAACTTCAGGTCCTGGGGACCCATGCCGACGGTGCAGTGGGGGTAGATGTCGTTGTCCTCGCCGATCTCCGTGAAGGGGCCGATGACGACATGGCTGCGCAGGACGGTGCGGGCGCCGATGCGCGAGCCGCCCTCCACGACGCAGAACGGCCCTATGACGACGCCCTCCCCAAGGACGGCTTCAGGGCTGACGACGGAGAGGGGATGGATCTGTGCGCTCATTTGGCCTCACTTTTCGGGGCATCTACCAGCATGGACATGAACTCGGCCTCGGCCACCTTCTGGCCGTCGACGAAGGCCTCCCCGCGGAGCTTGGCCACCTTGCCGCGGTTGGTCAGGACCTTGACCTCCATGACGAGCTGGTCGCCGGGGACCACGGGCTTGCGGAACTTGACGTTGTCGATGGCCATGAAATATATGAGTTTATCATGACGATCCGCGAGGGTCTGGAGCACCAGGCAGCCGCCGGTCTGGGCCATGGCCTCCACGATGAGGACCCCCGGGAAGACCGGATTCTTGGGGAAGTGGCCCAGGAAGATCTGCTCGCCGATGGTGACGTTCTTGACGCCGCGGATCCACTCGCCGGGCTCGTAGTCCAGGATCCGGTCCACCAGTAAGATGGGGTACCGGTGGGGAAGCAGGTCTTGGATGGCGAGAACGTCGAAGGTTCTGGGCGTGCGCTCGGGGCTTTCGGACATGAGGACTCCAAGCCTCCATTTTGGCATAGCCTGCCTGGGACCCGAACCCAAAGTTGGCTCAGGCCCGGCCGGGCACGGTCCTTTCATAGACCTTCGCCTCGATGAACAGGTCCAGCAGATCGCCGTCCACGTGGCCCTCCGCGGCGTCCTGCCGCAGGATGTCCAGGCTGCGCGCCAGGGGCACCGCGGACTTGTAGGGGCGGTCCTGGGCGGTGAGCGCGTCGAAGATGTCGGTGATGGCCATGGCCTTGCTCTGCAGGGGGATCTCGGGGCCCGTGAGGCGGCGGGGGTAGCCCTTGCCGTTGAGGCGCTCGTGGTGCGCGTAGGCGATGGCGGGGACCATGGCGAGGTCGGGCGTCCAGGGGATCTTCTGGAGGAACTCGTAGGTGTGGGTGACGTGGCTCTCGATCTCCAGGCGCTCGGCCTCCGAGAGGCTGCCCCGGCGGATGTTCAGGCAGTCCAGGTCCGAGGGCTCCAGGACGGAGGCGGTGGCGCCGTCCCAGCTGGTGAAGTGGAGGGTCCCCAGCCGGCCCAGGCCATCGTGGGCGTCCTGGGTCATGAGCGTGGGCTCGTTGCTCCGGATGAGGAGGGCGATCAGCGCGTCGGCCTCGGCCTGGTGGCGGGCCTGGAGCCCGGTCCAGTGCTCGGGCTCGAAGGGCCGGCCCGATTCCCAGTCGGCGCGCAGGAGGGCCAGCATCTCCTCCTGCTGGCGCTGGCGCAGGCGCTGGAGGAGGATCTCCAGGCGGTTGGGCCCCAGCTTCTTGGACTTCACCAGCACCTGCTCGCGCACGCCCACCTTGCCGAAATCGTGGAGGAGGCTGGCGTAGCGGATCTCCCGCAGCTGGGAGTCGCTGAAGAACACCCCCCCGAAGGGGCCGTCGTGGGTGAGGTTGACGGCCTGGGCCAGGCCTTCGGTGAGGGTGGCCACGCGCCCGGAATGGCCCCGGGTGACCGGATCCCGCTGCTCGATGGCCTTCACCGAGGCGTCCACGAACTTCTCGAAGAGGATCTCGATGTCCTTGCGCAGGTTGGCGTTCTTGATGGCCACCCCCGCCTGGCCCGCCAGGCTCTGGGCCAGGTGCACGTCCCCGGGGTGGAAGGGGACGGTGCCCTCCTCGGACTGGCGGTTGATGAACTGGAGCACCCCCAGGATCTCGCCCCGGGTGTCCTTGATGGGCACCACCAGCATGGAAGTGGAGCGGTAACCGGCCTGCTTGTCGTAGCTGTCGTTGAAGCGGTAGGGAGCCTCGGGGGGGACCCGGTACACGTCGTCCAGGTTCAGGGTCTCGCCGGTCAGCGCCGCGAAGCCGGCCATGGACTGGCCGGTGATGGGCATCTGGAAGCGGGTGTAGGGCAGGTTCACCTTCGCGTTCTGGGTGTGGGCGAAGAGCAGCTCGTGCTCCTGGACCACCAGGTAGATGGACCCCGCCTCGGCCTGGAGGAGGTTGCGGCCATGGGTGAGGATCTGGTCCAGGAGGCGGTCCAGGTCCTGCTCGGAGGCCAGGGCCTTGCCCACCTCGTGGAGCCGCTCCATGTTCCTTCGGTCCAGGAGGCGCTCGAAACCCACCTTGACCAGGGCCAGGGCGGCCTCGTCCCCGGGCCAGACGGCGCAGTGGGCCAGGAGCCCTTCCCCTTCCATCCCCAGGACCACGTCCGCGGGTCCGCCCCCGGTCCATTCCAGGACTTTTCGAACCTCGCGGCCCAGGGACGCCTCGAGGCTGCTACGGTGCATGGGGGGGATGGCGACCGTGAGACGCAATGTGCAACCACCAGTGAAGGCAAAAGGTCAGTCTGAAGTCTACCGGAAGCCGGCCTCCCCGGCCGTGAAATCCCTCCTCACCGTCGAGCGCCTGGCCTGGGGCGGCAAGGGCGTGGCCCGGGCGGAGGACGGCCGGGTCATCCTGCTGTCGGCGCCCCTGGCCCTGTTCCCCGGGGAGCAGGTGGAGGCCGACGTGCGCTGGAAGCCCCGCCACGGCGAGGGCGAGGTCACCCGCTGGGTGCGCCGGGATCCCCGGAGGGCCCAGGCCGGGTGCCCCGTGGCGGCCACGTGCGGCGGCTGCGAACTGTGGGAGGCCGGACGCGAGACCGCGAACCTGAAGAAGGCCATGGTGGCCGACCTCCTGGGCCGGGCGCTGCCCGAGGCCCCGGACTGGCGCTGGCTGGAGGCGCCGGCCGAGGCGCGCCGGCACCGCATCCAGCTGCACTGGACGGGCCGCGACCTGGGCTACCACCGGCGCAACAGCCATTCCCTGGTGCCGGTATCGGCCTGCCCCGCGGCCTCCCCTGCCCTGTCCCAGGCCATTCCCCGCTTCCTGGACGCCATGGAGGGCCGCATGCTGCCCACCCGGCCCCAGCGCTGGGAGCTGGCCACCGGCACGCCCGCGGGCGAGGTGTACGCCACCGATGAGCAGGGCCGCACCTGGCACCTGGAGCCGGACGGCTGGAAGCCCTTCCAGGGCGGCATCGTCCACCGTTTCGGGGAGGTCCGGCTGGCCCACCGCCCCGGGGGCTTCTTCCAGGTGTGCCCGCCCTGGGCCTGGCAGGCCTTCGGCGAGATCCTGGACGGCTGGGAGCTGCCCTCGGGCACGCTCTTCGACCTCTACGGGGGCGTGGGGTTCTTCACGGCGCTGAGGGGCGCCAGGGCCGCCCGCAGCGTGCTGGTGGAGTTCGACGCCCCGGCGGTGGCCTGGGCCGCGCGCAACCTGCCGGAGGCCGAGTGCATCGAGGCCGACGCGGCGGAATGGGTGAGCGAGGGGCTGGGTGCGCCCGGGGACCTCATCCTGCTGGATCCCCCCCGGACGGGCCTGACGCCCGAGCTGTGCGCGAAGCTGCAGACCGCCGGCGCCGGGGACCTGGTGCTGGTGGGCTGCGACGGGGCCGCCTTCTGCCGGGACGTCAAGCGCCTGGAGCCCGCCTGGAAACTCGAGGGGCTGGCCGTGGCCGACCTGTTCCCCCTGACCAGCCACGTGGAGTGCGTGGGGTGGTTCCGCCGGGCCTGAGCCCGGATTCAGGGGAGCGTGCCCAGCGCCACCAGGGCGGCCTTCGCAAGGATCTTCGTCAGCACGGCGGACCTCAACGGGATTCCCGGCGCCTCCCTCCTGCCCTTTCGGCCGGAGGTTCGCACCTGAACGCCATCAATGTTTTCCATTCCGTTTGGGTTTCACGGAATCCTTCGTCAGGGCAACTCATGGTCCAGCAGGGCCCGCTTCCGATGCAGGCCGCCCGCGTAGCCCGTGAGGCCGCCGCCGGCGCCGACGAGCCGGTGGCAGGGAATGATGATGGAGATGGGGTTGGCGCCGTTGGCCGCGCCCACGGCGCGGGCGAGGAGCGGGTCCCCGAGGCTCCGGGCCAGTTCCCCGTAGGTGGCGGTCCGCCCGTGGGGGATGCGCCGCAGCTCCTCCCACACCCGCAGCTGGAAAGGCGTGCCCCGGGGGGCCAGGGGAAGGTCGAAGGTGGTGCGGACCCGGCGGAAGTAGGCGTCCAGCTGGCGTTCCGCCGGGGCGAAGGCGGCGGGATCATCGGTCAGGCCCCCTTCCCGGGCCAGCCTCCGGAGCAGGCGCAGGCGCGGCTCGTGGTCCGCGAAGCCCAGGTAGACCAGGGCGCCCCCGGCATCGGCGGCCATGGCCAGGGGGCCCAGGGGGCTGGCCCAGATCCTCACGCGGGCACGCCCTTCAGGCTCGCCCAGAGGTGGAAGGTGGCCAGGCTGCGGTGGGGGGCGAAGGGGGCCATGAGCCGCGCGGTCTCCTTGACGTCGGGGCGGTGGTCCAGGCCGTAGTGGCGCTGGAGGGCGGCCGTCAGGCCCGCGTCGCCCAGGGGCACGCAGTCCCCGAAGCCGCAGCCGCGCATCATGACGTAGTGGGTGGTCCAGGGCCCGATGCCGCGGCGCGCCGAGAGCCTGGCCTCGGCGGTGGTGGCGGCCCCCGCGGGCAGGGCCTCCACGGGGAGTTCGCCCGCGGCCACGGCCCGGGCGGCCTCCACCACGTACTCGGCCTTGCTGCGCGAGAACTGCAGGGGCGCCAGGTCCGCGGGGTCCAGGGCCGCCACGGCCCCGGGCGTGGGGTGGGCCTTCAGGCCCCCGGACACCGCGCCGCCGCACAGGTCCGTGAGGCGCCGGCGCAGGGAATAGGCGAAGGCGAGGTTCACCTGCTGGCCCAGGATGGCCCACACCAGGGACTCCCACACGTCCGCGGTGAGCGGGATGCGCAGGCCGCGCCGGGCCTCCACCAGGGCCTGGAACGAAGGATCCGCGCACGCGTAGCCCTCGAAGGGGGCGGGGTCGGTGCCCAGCCCGAGCATGCGCACCACGCGGTGGTGGACCTTGCCCATGAAGATGGGATCGGCCTTCTCCGCCGGGCGCACCCGCACCTTCACCGCCTTCCCGCGGAACTCCAGCTCGAGGAGCGTGTCGGTGTCCTCCACGCGCAGGGCCTTGAAGAAGGTGGCGCCCTCGACGCGCTCCGAAAGGCTGAGCGGATCGCGCCCGTGGTAGGCGAGCACGTCCTCCTGCCGGTACCCCGCGGGCAGGTCCACGGTGAACGAGGCCCCTTCGCGGCCCAGGGACTGGTACTTCCCGGGCGTCATCCCCGTCAGCCGGTGGAAGCTGGCCTGGAAGGCCGCGGGGCTCAGGAAGCCGCAGCTCTCCCCCGCCTGGACCGTGGGGCCGAAGTGGTTGAGCAGGCGCCTGCAGGCGTAGCCCACGCGCGCCTGGTCCAGGAAGACCTCCGGCGGCCGGTGGGCGTGCAGCCGGAAGAGCTCCTCCAGACGGCCCAGGTCCACCCCCGCCGCCGCGGCCATGGCGGCGACCGTCCGGTACTCGCCGGGGTTCAGGCGCACTTTCGCGATGAGCTTTTCCAGGAGCGAGCGCTCCGGATTTTCCTGACCGATTTTTCCCGTGGGCTGGCTCATCACCCAAGTCTAGATAAAATGAAAGAATGGCAAGCACAAATCCTTTCCGGATCTCGATCATCGACTACCTGAACGCCGCGCCCTTGAATTACGGATTCAAGCATGGCCTTGGGTACGAGCACTTCCACCTCAAGTTCCACGTGCCTTCCCTGTGCGCGAACCAGCTGAAATCGGGCGAAGTGGATGCGGGTCTCATCAGCTCAATTGAATACCTCCGCATCCCCAAATTGAAGATCGTACCGGGCCTCTGCATCGCCTCCCCCAAACGCGTCCGCTCGGTGGTGATCCTCTCCAAGGTGCCGCCCGAGGAGATCCGCACCCTGGCCCTGGACACCTCCAGCCGCACCTCCGTCGTCCTGGCCCAGATCCTTCTCCGGGAGCGGTTCGGCGTGGACGTGCGGGCTGTGGACATGGCGCCCGACCAGGGCGCGATGCTCGCGGAGTGCGACGCGGCCCTGCTCATCGGGGACGTGGCCATGCGCACGCGGCGCGAGGGCCTCATCGTCCTGGACCTGGCCGAGGAGTGGCACGCCTGGACGGGCCTGCCCTTCGTGTTCGCGTTGTGGCAGGTGCGGGAGGACGCCGCCCGCCTGGACATCCCCGGGGGCGTGGGCCCCTTCTTCCACCGGAGCCTCGAGATGGGGCGCGAGAACCTCGCGGCCATCGTGGACGAGGCCTGGCGCACCATCGGCTGGACCAAGCCGGAGCTGCGGGAATACCTCACGGAGAACATCTCCTACAGCCTGGGGGAGGCGGAGCGGGAGAGCCTGGCGATGTTCTTCGAGAAGGCGGTGTCCAACGGCTTCGCGCCGGAGAACCGGGCCTTGTCGTTCCTCTAGGGGCCTCCTATTACGTAGACAGGCGCCTAGCTCTTGCTCATCAGCAGGTTGAGCAGGTCGGAGGGGGTGGTGGAGGCCACGGGGGTGACGGCCGTGCTGCCGGTCGTCGCGCCGGTCTGGGCGGCCGCCGTGATGTCGGCGTCCTGATGGGGATGATGATGGTGGGCCTTCCTGGCGGCATCGAGATCCGTCTGCAGGGACTGGAAGGCCAACTGGGCGGCCGACAGGTTCCCGCTGGCCAGGGCCTGGCCGAGGGCGTTCATGTCGGAGGCGGCGGGGGTCGTGGAGGCGGTCGATTGTGCCGAGGCGGTGCCGTCCAGGATCGACTGGAACAGCTCGGCGAAGGCATTGTTTGCCGTTCCCGTCTCCTGGGTGCTCCCGTCCGCCTGGGACGGCAGGACCTTGCCGAGATAAGTCGAATTATTGATAGAGTTGATATTGGACATGTTTTGCCCCCCGCGTTTCCGGGATGCAATCGCCGTTCCACCCCCCCCGGTCCGGGGTCGCAAACGGGGCCTTTTGGCCCATAATCGCCGTAGGCCCACCGCCATCATGGAGTAAGCATGCCCATCAAAGGACTTTTCCTCGATCACCTCGCCACCCGCACGGCCTACGCGGAAAAGGCGCTGGCGGCCACGGGCTTCGACGCCCTGGTGATCTCCAGCGGGCAGCCTTTCACCTATTTCTCCGACGACCAGGACGCCCCCTTCAACACCGTCCCCCATTTCCGCCACTACTGCCCGCTCACGGGGCCCCACCACGTGCTGATCCTCAAGCCCGGGACCAAGCCCATGCTGGTGCGCTACGCCCCCGAGGACTTCTGGTACGAGCAGCTGCCCCTGGGCTCCCCCTTCTGGGCCGAGGGCTTCGACCTGGTGGAGGTCCCCAGCCTCGATGCGGTGTGGGAGCAGGTGGGCCACCCCGCCCGCGCCGCCTACATCGGCAACGAGACCGACCGGGCCGCCCTTGCGGGCCTGGACGTGAACCCCGCCTCCGTCACCGCCTACCTGGACTGGGGCCGCAGCTACAAGACCCCCTATGAGATCCACTGCATCGAGGAGGCCACCGTCACCGCCGCCAAGGGTCACGCGGCCGGCCGCAAGGCCTTCCTGGCCGGCGCCTCGGAGCTGGAGATCCACTACGCGTTCATGGAAGCGGTGGGCTGCCTGGAGTTCGAGCTGGCCTTCGCCTCCATCGTGGCCCAGAACGAGAAGGGCGCCACCCTCCACTACGAGAACAAGCGCAGCTTCCGCGGAGGCAACACCCTGCTGCTGGACTGCGGCGCGCGCCACCTGGGCTACGCCTCCGACATCACGCGCACCACCCCGGCCCCCTCCTGCGATCCCCGGTTCAAGGCCCTGGTGGACGGCATGGAAAAGAACATGCTCGAGATCTGCGCGGCCGTGCGGCCCAACATGCCCTTCGGCGAGCTGCACCACTTCTCCCACCTCAAGCTGGCCGGGCTCCTCAAGGAGCAGGGCCTGGTGGACGCCGGGGCCGACGAGGCCGTGGCGCTGGGCCTCACCCGCCCCTTCTATCCCCACGGTCTGGGCCACCACCTGGGAATCCAGGTGCACGACGTGGCCGGCAAGCTCGCGGGCCCCGACGGCAGCATCGCCCCGCCCCCCGCGGCCCACCCCACCCTGCGCACCACCCGCATGATCGAGACCGGCCACGTCATCACCATCGAGCCCGGCCTCTACTTCATCCCCATGCTCCTGCGCCCCTTCCGGGAGAACGAGCACAAGGCCCGCTTCAACTGGAAGCTCATCGACGAACTGGCCCCCAACGGCGGCATCCGCATCGAGGACGACATGCTGGTCACGGAGACGGGCGGCCGGAACCTGACCCGCCCGCACCTGCCTAACTGATCAATCTGATCGGAAGGAATCCAATTTGATCAGCCCGGGTGCGCCCTTCCCGGGCTGTTCATATTTATGTAATCGGAAGAACAGACTTACCCTCCGGCACGGATGATGCCAAGCAGGAGTGTGCAACGGATCCCCGAGGTTCCTCCCGGTCCGGTTGTTCCCACTTACGAAGCTGCCCCCGGGGAGTCGCCCATGAGAAACCGCCTTATCGTCCTTTTCACCAGCCTGACCCTTCTGGTCATCCTGGCCGGCTGCATCCTGCCGGGCCCCGAGCCCCGGGGCGGCCGGCACCGGCGCGAACCCGAACGGGAGCACGAACGGGAGCGCGAGCACGAACGGGAACACGACAGGGGTCACGAGGAACGCCACTAGCCACCCCCTGCCATCCGCCGCCGATGAAGGTACCGCACGCGCGGTCCTTCATCGGCGGTCCTGCGTCGCAACGGAAACCGGGCAGAGGGTGGAGTCCGGTCAGTCGGTGACCGCGAAGACCACCTTCTCGTTGCGGAAGCGGTCCTTGGCCAGGAAGGTGACGGTGGCCGAGCTCTTGTCCTCGGGCTGGGCCACGGTGTAGTGCTTGTCCTTGAGGAGCGAGCCGGGGACGACGGAGATCCGGCCGATCTTCTTCAGGCCCACCTCGGCGGCGGTGATGGTGAGCGTGGCCTGTTCCCGGAGGTCCAGCCCCTTGGTGAAGATCCCGTCGGCCCAGTTGGTGCCGGCGCGGTCCTTGGAGAACACGGGGACGACGATGATGCCGCGGGTTTCCAGGTCCTTGCGCTCGCCCACCAGGTAGTGGAGGGAGTTCAGCTGGGACTTCTGGGCCATGCTGGTGGCGGTCATGGCCTGGAGGTCGGCGATCATGGTGGTCTTCTCCGCCTGGAGCCCTTCCATGTCGGCGAGGATCTTCGCCTTCTGGGCATTCAGGTCGGCCAGTTCCTCGGTGATGCGCGAAACCTGCGTCTTGGCGTCGTCACGCTCGTTCTCGAGCTTGGCCTTGGCTTCCGCCTGGAGCTCGGTGGGGGTGACGTTGGACTTGCCCTGGGAGACCCAGCTGCCGTAGACGCCGTTGCTGTAGAAGTGGTAGACCTCGAAGCCCGGGGCCATCCGGTCCATGACCAGGACGCGGCTCACGAGCTTGCGGGCCTGCTCCTCCCCGACGCCCTTTTTCCGCAGGAACCGCATGGCCATGCCGTAGTGGCTGTCGTTCTCCCGGGCCACGTCGGGCCTGGGGAGGACGGCGCGCAGCGCGGCCATCTTGCCGTTCATCTCCTTGATCTCGGTGTCCTTGTCCAGGACCTCCTGGAGCAGGGCCTGGTACGAGCTGTTCTTCTCGGCCTTGAGGCGGGCCTCCAGGGCGGCCTTCTGGGGCTCGGTGAGCTGGAGGGTGTCGGGGCTGGGCTTCATGTCGTTGACGCCGGCCTCCTTGAGCTTCTGGGCCTGGCCGGCTCCGGCGGTCCTGGCGGTCTGGGAGAGCTTGTCCAGTTCTCCCGCCTTCTGCGCGAGTTCGCGCATCTCGGGGGTTTCGGCCTCCTTCTTGGACTCGCAGGCGGGTGCGAGCGCGAGGGCCGCGGCGGCGAAGGCGCCCAGGAAGTACCGGGTGAGGAAGTGGCTTTGCATGGGGAACTCCGGGGAAAGGGGTTGGCGGGCACGTGCCCGCGAATCCAGCAAACCCTATGCCATGCAACAACTGTTTTAGATTTAGCATTAACGGTCCCAGGGCTGCCCCGGGGACCGTTCCTTCGATCGTTTTGAACTAGTTGAGGACCCAGGCGGGGGAGGTCCCGACCGAGTTCACGCCGTACTTGATCCACATGAAACCGTTGATCCCCCACTGGCTGCTCCAGGAGTTCTTGAGGAGCCAGGCGCCCTTGGCGTCGTCCCAGCCCACGAGCAGGACCGCGTGGTTGGGCTGGGCGCGGTTGTCGGTGCCGCTGAACACGCCTCGCCGGTAGGCCTGGAAGGCCGAGTCCGCGTAGACCCCGACGCTCACGGAGCCCCACTTGGAGATGGCGGCCTTGATGGCGGTCACCGACGGGATGGAGTAGCCGTTGCCCACGTACCCCCACTGGCTCACCGGGGTGTACGAGGTCTGGAGGCTGAAGCTGCAGGCGACCCGGTTGGACACGTAGGGGAAGGCGGTGGCGGGCACGGCGCCCTTGTAGTAGCCGAAGCCCCGGTTGGCGTTGGTGGGCATGAGCATGTCGTAGGAATACCACCCGCCCTGGCAGCCGTAGCCGTCGGGGTTGCAGCTGAGCACCTGCTGCTCGGAAAGGCTGGTGACGACGCCGCTGGGGGTGATGGAGCCGTCGGCGTTGACCCTTCCCTGGGGGGCGCCGTGCTTCTTCAGGGCGGCGCCCTCGAGGTTGCCGGTGGTGGCGAAGGCCCAGCAGGAGCCGCACTGGCCCTGGTCCTTCACGGGGCTGAACCAGCCCGTGAACGTGGCGGGGTAGACCGTCGCCGTCAGCTCCTCCACCTCGTTGTTGAGGTGGCCGCCCTGGGCGTGGGAGGCGAAGTCGTACTGGCGGAGCTCGGGCCGGAGGCCGCAGAGCTGGTCGAGGCTGTACTGCATCGCCGGATTCACCCCCACTTCGAAGTCCTTGCCCTGCCGCCGGAGCTCCTGGCGGAGCAGGTCGACACGGGTGGTGAGCTGGGGGTCGAACTGCTGCGCGCCGCGCTCCTGGGCCACCAGGAAGGACGGGGCGGCCAGGGCCAGGGCCAGGGCGAAGGTGGAAACGAGGGGAGACTTGTTCATCTCGGACTCCGAAAGGGTGGGTGGGCGCGCCGACGGCCTGCCGGCGCGGAACCCGGTTGCTGGAAAGGGGACGAATTCGACCCGGAGAAGGACGGGCGGGAGGAAAAGGCCCGGCACCGTTTGTTCCGTGCGACCACCGGGCTTTTTTCCAGCCCAGCCTCGCAACCCAAGGTTCGGTTCAGGGACCTCCATGCGCAATACCTGCAAGTGTTTACGTGACCATGGTCATGATGTTGAGACACGCTCTCATTCTTGACCCATGCACATTCAAGGGAGGTTACGGCTACGCTTAACCATCAACCGGAGTGTCCATGTGGAAAGTCTCGTTCGCCCTTGCCACCGTCCTGGCCCACGCCGCCCAGGACGGGGCCAAGCTCTCCATCGATAGCCTTTACCATCCCGCGCACAAGGTCTCCTATGTGGAGGCCCTGGGCTCGCGCTATGTGTGGCGTCCCGACGGGACCCTCCTGGAGGAACGCACCGAAAAGGGCTCCCTGGCCGCCATCAACCGCATCCAGCCCGGGACCTTCGCCGGATCGAGGCTCCTGGACCGCGCGCAGCTGGCGGCGGCCCTGGCCGCGGCCGGAGCCGACGCCGAGGACCAGAAGGAGGCCGCGGGCGGCGGGCTCACCTGGAACGCGAACCGGGATGCCTTCGTGGTGAAGGGGGCGCGGGACCTCTACCTCCTGGAACTGGCCTCGGGCAGGGCCCGGCGCCTGGGCGCGGGGGACACCCCCTCCTTCAGCCCCGACGGAGCCTGGGTCGCCTTCCTGGACGGGTCCGACATCCGCGCCGTGGAACTGGCCACCGGCAAGGAGGCCGCCATCACTTCCGGCGGCGACGCCACCCACCTCAACGGACGCCTGGACTGGGTCTACCAGGAGGAGGTCTTCAACCAGCGGGGCAACTTCAAGGGCTACTGGTGGTCCCCGGATTCCAGGCACATCGCCTATCTGAGCCTGGACGAGAGCCACGTGCCGGTCTTCACCGTCATGGACGACCGCACCCAGCCCCAGAAGCGCGTGGACACCCGCTACCCCAAGGCCGGCGACCCCCTTCCCACGGTGCGGGTGGGCCTGGCCACCCTGGACGGCCAGACCACCTGGATGCAGGATCCCTTCCCCGGCCAGGAAACCCTGGTCCCCCAGGTGGGCTTCGATCCTTCGGGCCGCCTCCTGGTGCACTTCACCGACCGCATCCAGTCCTGGCTGGAGTGCCGCGTCTTCGAGGGCACCGCCAGCAGGCCGCTGGTGGTGGAGCGGAGCCGGGCCTGGGTCGAGCATCTCCCCCTGCCCCACTTCCTGAAGGACGGGCGCTTCCTTTGGCGGTCGGGCCGCAGCGGCTTCCAGCACCTCTACCTGTACGACCCCCAGGGGCGCCTGCTCTCCACCGTCACCCAGGGCGCCTGGGACGTGCACCGGATCCTGGGGGCCGACGCCTCCAACGTCTACTTCGAGGCCACCCTGCGCAACGCGGTGGGCCTGGACGTGTACCGGGCCGGCCTGGGGGGCGTGAACGACCGCATGCGCCTGCTCACCCAGGCCCCGGGCTCCCATTCCGTGTCCTTCAACGCCACCTTCACCGCCGCCGTTGACCGCTGGAGCGACGTGGAAACCCCGCCCCAGGACCTCTTCCTGGACGCGGAAGGCGCCGTCCTCCACAAGGTTGAGAGCCGGACTTCGAACGCCTTCAAGGCGCTCCCCAAGGCCCGGGTGGTCTTCCAGCAGGTGAAGACCCGGGACGGGTTCCCCATGGAGACCATGCTTGTCCTGCCCCCCGGCTTCGACCCCTCGAAGAAGTACCCCGTCTTCCACTACGTGTACGGGGGCCCCAACGCCCCCCTGGTGAAGAACGCCTACAGCCGCACATCGCTCTGGTACCAGTTCCTGGCCCAGCAGGGCATCGTCACCTGGATCTGCGACAACCGCAGCGCCTCCGGCAAGGGCAACGCCGCCTTCGGCGCGTGGCGCAACCTGGGCGCCCTGGAGCTCCAGGACCAGCTGGACGGCCTGGCCTGGCTCAAGGCCCAGGGCTGGGCCGACATGGATCGCGTCGCCCTGCACGGCTACAGCTACGGGGGCTTCCTGGCCGCCTACGCCCTGACCCACAGCAAGGCCTGGAAGTTGGGCATCATCGGCGCCCCCGTCACGGACTGGCGGCTCTACGACTGCGTCTACACCGAGCGCTACATGGGCCTGCCCAGGGACAACGCGGCCGGCTACGACGCCTCCAGCGCGATCCGCGCGGCCGGCGACCTGGGCGGCAAGGTCATGCTCCTCCACGGAACGATGGACAGCAACGTCCATCTGCAGAACTCAGTGCAGTTCCTGGACGCCCTCGGCAAGGCGGGCTTCACCGCGCCCCTGGTGCTGATGCCCGGCTCCGACCACAGCCCGAGGGCGGCCCAGAACCAGTGGGAGATGTACGCCGGGATGTGGGAGTTCCTGAAGGCCAATCTCTGACCGGGGACTGCCGGCAAACCCCGAGAACCCCTGAGCAGGAATGAGGGAGCAAGTCGTAAGAGGACCTATCCCCTTTTATCCCGCGCATCTGCGTTCATCCCTGTTCCGCAGGGCCAACGCAGGCATGGGTCCTGGCCCCGTTTACTGTCAAAGTCGACCCATCCCAGCATCCGCCCTGCGGAACAGCGATGAACGCAGATGCGCGGGATGAAGGCGATGGCGATCGCCAATCCCTGGCCATCCGAGGGTGTTCCTCGCCGCCTGGTCAAGCTTTACCGACCGTATTGCCCCCTAGTTCGTGTCGCCGTCCACGTAGGCCCACTTCCCGGCCTCCCTCACGAACCGGCTCCGCTCCCGGTGCAGCATCCGCTTGCCGTTGATCAGGAGCTTGGCGTGGAAGACGACCACCCCGGTCTCGTCGTCCTTTCCGCCCCGCTCGGTCTCGAGGATGCGCAGGGAGATGCACTTGACGGCCCGGCAGTAGCGCTCCAGCTCGTCCTGGTCGATCTTGGCGCGCTCCTCCTCGCTGGTGGTGGCCACCAGGTAGTCGGCCCGGACCATGGCGTAGGCGGAGAAACGGCTTCGCATGAGCTTCTCGGCCGTCTCGGGGAAGGCCTTGCCCAGGAGGTAGGGCTCGCAGCAGCGGTCATAGGTCCGCTTGGATTCGCAGGGGCAGAGTCGGGACATGGGGGACCTCTTGTAATAACTATGTCCTACCAGGGTAATGCATAAAGCCGAAAGCCGCGCCCCGTCTCGCCGGATGTCACTCCCTGATTGACTTTGGGGGGGGTGGTGATAGGCTTGGGCCGAATACCCTTCCCACGTTTCTGCCACGGAATCCCTTCCTTTAGCTCCCCGGCCTCCGGGCTGGGCTCTGTTTCACTTTTTTTCATAGGAGTATCCATGCTTCGAGCCTGGATGGACAAACTCAAGCTCACACCGCTGACGCGCCGGATCTACCTGGGCGTCATGATGTGCTTCTTCGCCCTGGCCTATGCCTGGGGCCAGGTCGCGGCCCCCGCCGCCGTGGCCGCCGAGACGGAGGGCGCCAAGTTCGAGTATTTCGCCCTCTTCAACAAGGTCAGCAACGAGTTCACCAGCGCCGAGCGCATCGGCCTGATGTTCGTCCTGGGCATCGCCGTCATCGGCCTGCTCTACGCGCTCCTGCTCATGAGGCAGGTCAACGCCGCCGACGAGGGCACCCCCAAGATGCAGGAGGTGGCCGCCGCCGTGCGCGAGGGCTCCAACGCCTACCTCGCCGCCCAGTTCAAGAAGATCGGGCCCCTCATCGTCGTCATCACCGTGGTCCTGTGGTTCACGGTCGCCGACAAGCACTTCGCCTTCGGCCGCGCCGGCGCCTTCCTCATGGGCTCCCTGTTCAGCTGGGCCGTGGGCTTCGTGGGCATGCGCCTGGCCACCACCGGCAACCTGCGCGTCGCCGCCGCCGCACGCCACAGCTACGGCGAGGCCATGCAGCTCGGCTACCGCACCGGCACCGTCACCGGCATGCTCACGGACGGCCTCGGCCTCCTGGGCGGCACGATGATCTTCATCATCTACGGCGTGCACGCCTACGAGGCCCTGCTGGGCTTCGGCTTCGGCGGCACGCTGCTCGCGCTGTTCATGCGCGTGGGCGGCGGCATCTACACCAAGGCCGCCGACGTGGGCGCCGACCTGGTCGGCAAGATCGAGAAGGACATCCCCGAGGACGATCCGCGCAACGCCGCCACCATCGCCGACAACGTGGGCGACAACGTGGGCGACTGCGCCGGCATGGCCGCCGACATCTTCGAGAGCTACGAAGTGACCATCGTGGCCGCCATGATCCTGGGCATGGCCTCCTTCGGCCACAAGGGCGTCATCTTCCCCCTGCTGGTGCGCGGCATCGGCGTGCTGGGCTCGATCATCTCCACCTACACCGTCAAGGCCGGCAGCGAGGACACCTCCGACACCGCCCTGAAGAGCGTGCACCGCGGCTTCTGGATCGGCTCGCTGATCTCCGTGGCCGGCTTCTTCATCCTCGGCTACTTCTACCTGCACTTCACCCCCCAGTACCTGAGCAACAACGCCCTGGCCGCGGCCGGCTTCCCCGGCAACGACCCCAAGAACCTCGCCGTGTGGTTCAACTTCGGCGTGCCCGACCTGGACATGCGCCCGGCCATCACCTGCCTCATCGGCGTGTTCCTGGCCGTGGCCCTGAACAAGGTGACCAGCTACTACACGCACACCACCCACGCCCCGGTGAAGAGCCTGGCCCGCGCCTGCACCACCGGCCACGCCACCAACATCATCGAAGGCTTCGCGCTGGGCTATGAGTCCACCGTCGCCATGATGGTCGTCATCGTCGTCGCCATCTTCCTCTCCGTGCTCACCTACCACGGCGCCCCGCCGATGTTCGTGGCCTACGGCGTGGCCATGACCGGCATCGGCATGCTGACCCTCACGGGCAACACCATCTCCATGGACGTCTTCGGCCCCGTCGCCGACAACGCCAACGGCATCGGCGAGATGGGCTACGAGAAGGAACAGATGGAGAAGGAGAAGCCCGGCTCCTACAAGCGCGCCCGGCAGATCCTCGCCGACCTCGACGCCGTGGGCAACACCACGAAGGCCGAAACCAAGGGCATCGCCATCGGCTCCGCCGTCATCGCGGCCGTGTCCCTCTTCTCCAGCTTCATCGCGGTCATAGCGGTGGGCTCGGAAGCCAACATCAGCAAGATGACCCTCGGCCAGTACCACGACCAGGCCGGGTTCCTCTCCGTGGCCGAGCCCAAGGTCTTCATCGGGCTGCTCATCGGCGGCTGCGTTCCCTTCCTGTTCAGCAGCCAGCTCATCCGCGCCGTCGGCCGGGCCGCCTACCACATCGTCATCGAGTGCCGCGCGCAGTTCCGCGACGCCGAGATCTGGGCCGGCACCAAGAAGCCCGACTACGGCCGCGTGGTCGACATCTGCACCAACACCGCCCAGAAGGAACTGGTGGGTCCCGGCCTCCTGGCCATCACCGCCCCCCTGCTCGTCGGCCTTCTCCTGGGCCCCTACGCCCTGGGCGGCTTCCTGGCGGGCATGATCCTGGTCGGCCAGCTGCTGGCGGTCTTCATGGCCAATGCCGGCGGCGCCTGGGACAACGCGAAGAAGATGATCGAGGACGGCCTCTACGGCGGCAAGGGCAGTGAGGCCCACAAGGCCTCCGTCACGGGCGACACCGTGGGCGATCCCCTCAAGGACACCGCTGGCCCGGCCATCAACCCCCTGATCAAGGTCATGAACATGGTCAGCCTGCTCACCCTGGGCGTGCTGATGAAGTACACGCTCTTCCCCGTGGCCGGGCAGCTCGACGGCAACAAGATCGGCGGCATCATCGGCGCCGCGATCTGCATCGCCGCCATCGTCTGGTCGATCATCAAGAGCAAGCAGGAAACCCCCGGCCTCATCGCCGAGGAGGACATGAAGTAGGTCTTTTCAACTCCGTGAAAACGCCGCCTCCGGGCGGCGTTTTCCATTGAGGCGCGGTGGCGTGCCTGGGGACGGACAAGACGCCCTCCGCCGGCGGGAACCGATCGGCGGGAACCGGGGTCGCGAAGAGGCCCCTTTATTCGATTATTTTCTATCGAATCATCCTTGAAAAACAAGGCGATCGGCGCAATAAAGAGCATTGGCTCCGTAATCGGTTTGAGAATCGAAAATCCTGGAGCATACTAAGCGCCTCCACGTGATCATGTTTGCCAGTCTCGCTGAAATCACCCCAACAATCGCCGGATGCGCCGCATCCGTTATTGCGGAAGGAAGGAGTACCCATGTCCGTTGCTGAACCCAGCCTGGCCGGTGCCGCCAAGACCAGTCCAGGCTTCCTGGACTCATCCGTGGGGAAGAAGGTGGTGATGGCCGTTACCGGCATCATGCTCTTCGGCTTCGTCACGGTGCACATGCTGGGGAACCTGCAGGCCTACATGGGCGAGGCGCCCATGAACCACTATGCGGAGTTCCTCCACACCATGATCCACGGCATGGGCATCTGGGTCTTCCGGGGCGTGATGCTCGTGGCCGTGGTCCTCCACGGCTGGGCCGCGCTGAGCCTCACCCTCTCCAACATGGCCGCGCGCCCCGTGGGCTACCGCGCCACCCAGGTCCAGGCCGCCACCTTCGCGTCGCGCACCATGCGCTGGACCGGCGTGATCCTCGGGATCTTCATCATCTACCACCTGCTGCACCTCACCACCGGCACGGTGCATCCCAGCTTCGACCCCGCCAATCCCTACAAGAACTTCGTCACCGGCTTCCAGGCTCCGCTGGCCTCCGCGTTCTACATCGTGGCCCAGCTCTGCCTGGGCTTCCACATGTGGCACGGCGTGTGGAGCCTGACGCAGACGCTCGGCTGGTCCCATCCGCGCTACGACCGCCTGCGCCGCAGGTTCGCCTACGTGATGGCCACCCTGGTGGCCGCCGTCAACATTTCGTTCCCCATCGCCGTCCTCACCGGCATCATCCACCTGTAGAAGGCATGACCATGGAACTGAAATCGAACTGCCCGACCGGACCCATCGCCGACCAGTGGGACAAATACCGCTTCGACCTGAAGCTGGTCAACCCCACCAACAAGCGCAGGTACAAGATCATCATCGTGGGCTCAGGCCTCGCCGGCGCGGCCGCCGCCGCGTCCCTGGCCGAGCTGGGCTACGACGTGCACTGCTTCTGCTACCAGGACAGCCCGCGCCGCGCCCACTCCATCGCCGCGCAGGGCGGCATCAACGCCTCCAAGAACTACCACAACGACGGCGACAGCACCTTCCGCCTCTTCTACGACACCGTCAAGGGCGGCGACTTCCGCGCCCGCGAGGCCAACGTCTACCGCCTCGCCCAGGTGTCGGTGAACATCATCGACCAGTGCGTGGGCCAGGGCGTGCCCTTCGCCCGCGAATACGGCGGGCTCCTGGACAACCGCAGCTTCGGCGGCGCCCAGGTGAGCCGCACGTTCTACGCCCGTGGGCAGACGGGGCAGCAGCTGCTGCTGGGCGCCTACCAGTCCCTGGAGCGCCAGATCGGCCTGGGCACCGTGAAGATGTACACCCGGCACGAGATGCAGGAAGTCATCGTGGTCGACGGCGTGGCCAAGGGCATCGTCACCCGCGACATGGTCACGGGCAAGATCGAAAGCCATGTGGCCGACGCGGTGGCTCTCGGCACCGGCGGCTACGGCAACGTCTTCTACCTGGCCACCTACGCCAAGGGCTGCAACACCACGGCCATCTGGCGCGCCTACCAGAAGGGCGCGGCCTTCGCCAACCCCTGCTACACGCAGATCCACCCCACCTGCATCCCCGTCACCGGCGACCACCAGTCCAAGCTGACCCTCATGTCCGAGAGCCTTCGCAACGACGGCCGCATCTGGGTGCCCAAGAAGCAGGGCGACAAGCGCGCCCCGGGCGACATCCCCGAGGACGAGCGCGACTACTACCTCGAGCGCAAGTACCCCTCGTACGGCAACCTCGCCCCCCGCGACATCTCCAGCCGCGCCGCCAAGCAGGTCTGCGACGAAGGCCGGGGCGTGGGCGACACGGGCCTGGGCGTCTACCTGGACTTCAGCGACGCCACCAAGCGCCTGGGCGAGAACAAGATCCGCGAGAAGTACGGCAACCTCTTCGAGATGTACGAGCGCATCACGGGCGAAGACCCCTACAAGGTGCCCATGCGCATCTACCCCGCCAGCCACTACACCATGGGCGGCCTGTGGGTGGACTACAACCTCATGACCACGATCCCGGGCCTCTTCTGCATGGGCGAGGCCAACTTCTCCGACCACGGCGCCAACCGCCTGGGGGCCTCGGCCCTCATGCAGGGCCTCGCCGACGGCTACTTCGTCCTCCCCGCCACCATCGGCGGCTACCTGGCCACGATCAAGCCCGGCTCGCGCATCACCACGGACCACCCCGCGGCCAAGGCCGCCGAGGAATCCGTGCGCGCCAAGAACAACAGGCTCCTGTCCGTCAACGGCAAGGAGACCCCCACCGAGCTGCACCGCGCGCTCGGGAAGATCATGTGGGAGAACTGCGGCATGGGCCGCACCGAGGCCAGCCTCAAGAAGGCCCTCCAGGAGATCCCCGCCCTCAAGGAGCGGTTCTGGAAGAACCTGAAGGTCCCCGGCAGCATGGCGGACGTGAACCAGTCGCTGGAACTGGCCGGGCGCGTCGCCGACTTCATCGAACTGGGCGAGCTCATGTGCCTGGACGCCCTGGAGCGCCGCGAGTCCTGCGGCGGCCACTTCCGCGAGGAATGGCAGACTCCGGACGGCGAGGCCCTGCGCGACGACGAGAACTTCTGCCATGTGGCGGGCTGGGAGTACACCGGCGACGGGAACGCCCCCAAGCGCCACGTGGAAGAGCTCCAGTTCGAAAACGTCCACCTCGCTACCCGCAGCTACAAGTAAGGAAGGCAGGCCATGGAAAAGCACATCAACGTCAAGCTGCACGTATGGCGCCAGAAGAACGCCGCGGACAAGGGCCACTTCCAGGATCTCGAGGCCAAGAAGGTCTCCACCGAGATGTCCTTCCTGGAAATGCTCGACGTGGTCAACGAGGACCTCATCCACAAGGGCGAGGAGCCCATCGTCGTCGACCATGACTGCCGCGAGGGCATCTGCGGCGCCTGCAACCTCGTCATCAACGGCCGCCCCCACGGACCCAAGGAACGCACCACCACCTGCCAGCTGCACATGCGCAGCTTCCAGGACGGCGACGACATCACCATCGAGCCGGTGCGCGCCGACGCGTTCCCGGTGATCAAGGACCTGATGGTGGACCGCTCCGCCTTCGACCGCATCATCGCCAAGGGCGGCTTCATCAGCGTCCCCACCGGCAGCTGCTGCGACGCCAACGCCCTGCCCGTGGCCAAGGAGAACGCCGACCTGGCCATGGACGCCGCCGCCTGCATCGGGTGCGGCGCCTGCGTCGCGGCCTGCCCCAACGCCAGCGCCATGCTCTTCGTGGCCGCCAAGATCAGCCACCTCGCCCTGCTCCCCCAGGGCCAGCCCGAACGCTACACCCGCGCCCGGGCCATGGTGAACCAGATGGACGCGGAGGGCTTCGGCACCTGCACCAACCACGGCGAGTGCGAGGCCGCCTGCCCCAAGGGCATCACCCTCGACAACATCGCCCGCATGAACCGCGACTACATCAAGGCCAGCATCACCTACCGTCCCGAAAGCGCCACGGGCGGATTCTAGCCCCGGCGGACCGACACCCCCGGCCGTCCGCTTTGGCGGACGACCGGGGGTGTTCGTGTACCGCCGGGCTTCTGGCGTTCGGCCGCCACTGCGCCGGAGGCCTGTCGAATGAAATCGTTAAATAAGAATTCTATTGTGTGAACGTTTTTGTATATGCTTAAACGTAAATATACCTAGGAGGTCCCATGTTGCCCGTGTTGCTCCTCAGCGCACTCCTTCAGGCCGCCCCCGCACCCCAGGCCAAGCCGGCGCCTGCGCAGGCGCCCCAACCCTCCTTCAAGGTCAACGAGGTCCGCCCCGGCCTGTACACGGGTGGGCTCATGACCTACGAGACCCTGTCCGGGCTCAAGAAGCTGGGGATCCAGACGGTGCTCCATCTCCGCCCGGAGAAGGAGGCGCTTTCGCTGCCCGCCACCGAGCGGGTCGCCGTGGAGGGCATGGGCCTGACCTACGCGCACTCCCCCGTCACCCCCCAGTTCGAGGACGAGGAGTTCGACGCCGTCCGCAGGGCGATCAAGGCCATCGACCTGAAGAAGGGCGCGATCCTGCACTGCTTCAACGGCAACCGGGCCTCGGCCTCGCTGCTGACCTACTTCGTCCTGGACGAGAAGCTGCCCCTGGACCAGGCCCTGGTCCTGGCCCGCAAGGGCGGGCTCACCCTGGTGGCGGCCGAGAACGCTGCGCGCTTCTACATCAGCCGCAACGGGGGGCCGGCCTACGTGGAGCAGGCGGGAGCGGTCAAGCACTAACGGCGTCCGCTCACGGCCTCCCGCCCACCACGACCGCCGCCCCGAGGATCTCCGCGGCCCGGGCCCGGCGCAGGTAGAGGGTGCGGAGGTATTCCTGCTGCTCCACCACCTTCGCCTTGTCCATCGGCTCAGCGGCCCGCAGGCGGTCCAGCTCGCCTTCGGCCTGGGCCAGCGTCGTGCTGAGGGGAATCACCTCGATGGAGCGGACCTTGGTCTTCCCCGCGTTGCGCTCCTGCCAGTTGTTGCGGGTCCACAGGGGCTCGCAGCGTGCGTCCTCAACCCGCACCGGCTCGGAGCCGTCCGCAAGCTTGAGCTTCACGAACCGGCAGCGGAACAGGACGCCGTCCCGGCTGTCGCCCCCGGCCACGGGGAAGAGGTCGGCCCGGTACATGCGGTCCTGGTTGGAGATGAAGTTGCCCAGCGAATAGGCCACGACGGTGCGGCGGGGGCCGGTCTCCAGCACCTCCACGGCCTGGAGCACGTGGGGGTGGTGGCCCAGGATGAGGTCGGCACCGGCCCGGGCCAGGCGCCGGGCCACGTCCTTCTGGCGCGGCAGGGGCGCGTGGAGGTATTCGGCACCCCAGTGGATGCTCACCACCACGGCGTCGGACTGGGCCCGGGCGGCGGCCACGGCCCTTTCGGCTTCGGCGGGGTCGAGGGAGCGCACCCAGGGGCTTGCGGCCTTCTGGTTGAGGTTGACGTTGAAGATGTCCGTGAAGGCCAGGAAGGCGATCCTCAGGCCCTTCACCTCCAGGATCCGCGGCGCCTCGGCCAGGGCCCGGGTGGGTCCGCTGCCCACGGCGGGGAGGCCGGCGGCCTCCAGGCGCTCGAGGGTTTCCGCCAAGCCTTTGGGCCCCTGGTCGAAGGCGTGGTTGTTGGCGGTGGAGACGATGGTGAGGCCGGAAGCCTTGAGGGCGGCGGGCAGGTCCTCGGGGGCGTTGAACTGGAAGGGGCGGCCGGGGCGGCCGGTCCTCGGGGCGATGGGGGTCTCCAGGTTGGCGAAGGCGATGTCCGCCTGTTTGAAGAGGGGCGTGACCTCCTTCCAGAGCTCGGTAAGGCTCCCCGCCTGGACGGCGGAGGTCTTGACGTCCTGGTGCATGAGGATGTCCCCCACCGCCACCAGCTCCACGCGCGCCAGTTCCTCGGCAAGGCGGCCGTCGGGCGTGCCCGGGGCCACCGGGGCGCGGCTCCCCAGGGTCAGGGCCAGGAGACCGGCCAGGAGCAGTCTAGGCGGGACCGTAGAAGACCTCCACCGGCAGGCCTGGCACTCCGTCCATCACCTTGGCAGCCAGCAGGTCCAGGTCGCGGGCCGGCAGGGGCCTGGCCTCGGGCTCGGGCGTGGGGCGCGCCACGGTGTAGAGCTGGATGGCCTGGAGGGTTCCCCGTTCCCGCACGGTCCGCAGGCACTGCAGGTAGGCCTCCACCTCGCCGTCGGAGGGGCCCTTGCCCCGCCATTCCAGGAAGAGGGTCTGGATCACGATGGGCCAGCGTTCCGCGGTGGCCCCCAGGTTGTCCAGGATGCGTGAGAAGGGCACCTTGGAGCGGTTCACCTCCCGGTAGTAGGCTTCCGTCCCGGCGTCCAGCTTGGCCCAGATCTCGCCGTTGTTGGCCATCAGGAGGCCCAGCCCCTCGACGATCTCGGGCGCCTGGAGCCGCGAGGAATCGGTGATGAGGACCAGCTTCACGTCCTGGAGGCCCTTGCGGGCCTTCAGGGCGGCGATGCGCTCCACGGCCCGGGGGAACTCGCGCAGGGTCGTGGGCTCGCCGTCCCCGGAGAAGGCGATGTCGTTCAGGCGCCGGTGGCGTTCGTCGGCGGTGTGGAAGGGGGGCGTGGCGAAGAGCTCGCCGGATTGCGTGAGGTCCAGCAGCACCTCCATCTCGCGCTCCAGCTGGTCCAGGTCCACATCCCTGCGCCGGGCCGGCGTGGCGCGGTCCACTTCGCAGTAGACGCAATCGAAGTTGCACACCTTGTCGGGGTTCAGGTTCACGCCGAGGCTCACGCCCTTGCTGCGGCGGGAGATGACCGGGTAGCAGTAGTCGAAGTCCTGCCAGCTGCGCCGATGGTCCAGGTGGGCTGTGACGAGCTCGTTCATGCCTGAAGGATACTACGGGTCTCGCGTCCGCCCTTCGCTTGGGCGGGCAGAGACACAGACCGCCGTGGACCGGTCCCTCCAACCGGTGTGACCACATCATTAAAATTTGGCAAAAGCCTTCATTCCCTTGAGGTAGTATGGATTTACGAAAAAAATATTACGGGAGGGCTTCATATGAAGAATATTTGCGTGCTCGGCGCCGGCCGCGTCGGCGCGACCATGGCCCTTGACCTCGCCCGGGACGGGGAGTTCGACGTCACCGTGGCCGATCTCTCGGAAAAGGCCCTGGCGCGGCTTTCGTCCAAGGGCCTCAAGGTCACCGCCCGCGACCTCTCCCGGCCCGCCGAAGTGACCGCGGCCATCCAGGGCGCGGACCTGGTGGTGGGCGCCGTGCCCGGCTTCATGGGCTTCCGGACCATGAAGACCGTGCTGGAGGCCGGCAAGCCCATCGTCGACATCTCCTTCTTCCCCGAGGACCCCTTCCTCCTGGACGGCCTGGCCAAGGAGAAGGGGCTCATCGCGATCATGGACGCCGGCGTGGCCCCGGGCTGCGACAACTTCATCGTGGGCGACCTGCAGCGGCGCCTGGACTCCATCAGCAACTTCGAGTGCTACGTGGGCGGCCTCCCCGCCATCCGCACCTGGCCCTTCGAGTACAAGGCCGGCTTCAGCCCGGTGGACGTGGTGGAGGAGTACACCCGCCCCGCCCGCTACGTGGCCCACGGCAAGGAGATCGTGATGCCCGCCCTCAGCGAGCCCGAGCTCATGGACTTCCCCGGCGTGGGCACCCTGGAGGCCTTCAACACCGACGGCCTGCGCTCCCTCATCCACACCGTGGACGCCCCCTTCAAGAAGGAGAAGACCCTGCGCTACCCCGGCCACATCGAAAAGATGCGCATGCTGAGGGAAGCCGGGTTCTTCGGCCTGGAGCCCATCGACGTGGGCGGCGTGAAGGTGGCCCCCATGGACCTCACCACCCGGCTCCTCTTCCCCATGTGGCAGATGGAGGAGAACGACGAGGACTTCACCGTCATGCGCGTCATCGTCGACGGCATGAAGGACGGGAAGCCCGAGCACCACGTGTGGGACCTGCTGGACCGCTACGACCGGGAGACGAAGATCACCTCCATGGCGCGGTCCACCGGCTACTCCTGCACCGCCACGGTGCGCCTGGTGGCGGCGGGGCTGTTCACCCGCAAGGGCATCGCGCCGCCGGAATACGTGGGCAAGGTGGAGGGGTGCTGGGAGTTCATCCGGAAGGATCTGGCCCGCCACAACGTGAACTGGATCGAGACGAGGTCCTGACCGGGTTAGGAGTCGGCCTGGCAGGTCGCACCTGCCACGCCAATCAGCTCCTGCCCGATGCCGCCACCAACCGCCTGGTCGGGGTCCGCCAGGAGACCTCCACGGGCAACACGCTGGTGACGTTCAACAACCTGGCCACCGGCACCCAGCTCGGGTTCCTGTCCCTTCCCGGCGCGTCCAACGCCTCCATGCGCATGCTGCGCTTCGGAAAGCGGGGGCTCGCCATTGTCTCGCACGTCTACAGCGAAACCCTCAGCCGGCTGGACCTGTTCGAATCGGACCTGCTTTCGGCCTTTCCATGAGGCGGGCCCGCTCCAGCAGGGCCTGAGCCCGGAGCGGGTCCTTCCCGCCGCCCTGCCCTTCCCTGAGCATCCCGGCCAGCCGGATCATCGCCTTCGGGTGTCCCGCATCGACCGCCCGCTCCAGCCAATGCCGCCCGGACGCATCATCCCGGTGGAGATCGGCCTCGCCCCCCAGATACTGGGCAGCCAGCTGGAAGCAGGCCTCCGGGTCCCCGTCCCGGGCCCGGTCGATGAGGTCATGGGTCGCCCGGGTGTAGCGTTGGCCACGGTCCCGCAGGCGATACCCCAGGATCAGGAAGATGGGGGCCACCGGCAGGAGGATCCAGAAAGGGTTGTCGTGTTCGCCCGGAAGGCCCCGCGCGGCGGCGAAGGCGGCCCACAAGCCCAGAAGGGCGAAAGCCACGCCGGCAACGAGAAGAGACACGGTCAGGCGCGGCGCCCAGCGCCCTGGCTTCAAGGCTCGCCGGCCGCCGCCGGCCGTCCCATCAGGGGGAACCGGTCGCAGGGCTCGTAGCGGGGGCCGATCCAGTCGAACAGCGTGAGGTTGCGCACCTCGAAGGAGAGCCGCAGGTCCTGCTGCAGGACCAGGTCCACGGCCTGGCCGTAGGTGCCCCTGGCGGCATCCCCCTGGGCCAGGGTGACGTGGGGCACCCAGCGCTCGGGGTGGTACAGGGGCGGGATCTGGCCGCCCCGCTTCGTGAGCTCGGCGCAGACGGCCTGGTGCAGCTCGAACAGGACGGGGGTCTTCACAACGGGGGCGTAGAGGATCCGGGCCGGAGCGCCGAACAGGCCGATGCCGCTGGTCTCCAGCATGAAGGGGGGCATGGACTGGGAGACCCGCTCCAGGAGATCCTTGACGTCGTGGTGGGTCAGCTGGTCGAAGGCGAGGAGGGTGACATGGGGAAAGGGGACCTTGTGGACCCCTGACAGGCCGAACTCCGCTTCCAGCAGCGACCAGATCCCCCGCACCCGGCTGGCGGCCGGGTCATGAAGAACCAATGCGATTGTGGACATGGACAGAAGTATACCCGAAGGCCCGGGTCAGAACCGCGCGGTGAGCGTGAGGCCCTTGAAGCCGGGGGAAAAAGCCGGTGTGACGTTGAACTCCGCGCGGCCGGCCCGGGAGCGGATCCCCTGGTTCACCCGCACGACGGCTCGGCCCATGACGGTGCCCACCAGGGCGCCGGCTACCACATCCGAGGCGAAGTGATCCCGGGTGCCGAGGCGGGAGGCCCCCACCAGGCCGGCGACGCCGTAGGCGCACCAGCCCACCCATGGCTCGGCCGAACGCATGGACAGCACCGAGGCCATGGCGAAGGCCTGGGTCGCGTGACCGGAAGGAAAGGCATTCTGGTGGGAGAGGGGATGGAAATCGTGCGTGCCCTTCTCCTCCGCGGGCCGAGTCCGGCCGAGGCCGACCTTCAGCGGCAGGATCGCCACCTGGGCCAGCACGGTGGCCACGCCCATGTCCACGACGACCGAGCGGGCCTCCTCCTTGCCGAGAAGGGTGAAGCCCAGGTAGCCCGCGCCCATGAGGACGAGGCCGCCGGTGCCGCCGGGCTGGGAGAGGTTCTTGAAGAGCCTGTCCCGGGAGTCGGTGCGGTTGCGCCGCGAGGCATCGTCCAGGGTCGTGTCCAGGAGGAGGGCGGTGCCCACCACGGCCGCGGCGCCCAGGCCCAGGGCCTGCCAGTCGGAGGCGACCCAGGAACCCGGGGCCCGGGCCAAGGTCGTGGCGTCCTCCCAGGCCAGGCCGGGGAGCCGGGTGAAGTCGTCGCAACGGCTGGGGGTCTGGCTCCAGGCGACCGTGCCCGCGAGGGCCAGCGCAAGCGCCCGCATCAGGCCTTGGCCGCCAGGCGCTGGGCCATGGCCTTGCCCATGTCGGCGGGGCTCACCACCACGGTGATGCCCGCGGCCTCCAGGGCGGCCATCTTCTCCTTGGCGGTGCCCTTGCCGCCGCTGATGATGGCGCCGGCATGGCCCATGCGCCGGCCCGGAGGGGCGGTCTGGCCCGCGATGAAGGCCACCACGGGCTTGGTGACGTTGGCCTTGACGTAGGCGGCGGCCTCCTCCTCGGCGTTGCCGCCGATCTCGCCCACCATCACGATGGCGTGGGTGTCGGGGTCGGCCTGGAAGAGCTTGAGGCAGTCGATGAAGTTGGTGCCGTTGATGGGATCGCCGCCGATGCCCACGCAGGTGCTCTGCCCGATGCCCAGGGCCGTGAGCTGGCCCACGGCCTCGTAGGCCAGGGTGCCGGAGCGGCTGATGATGCCCACGTGGCCGGCCAGGTGGATGCGCCCGGGCATGATGCCGATCTTGGCCTGGCCGGGGGTGATGACGCCGGGGCAGTTGGGCCCCACGAGGCGCTGGCCGGGGTGCTCGGCCAGCACCCGGTTCACCTTGACCATGTCCTGCACGGGAATGCCCTCGGTGATGCAGACGATGAGCTCGATGCCCGCGTCCAGGGCCTCGAGGATGGCGTCGGCGGCCGCGGGGGGCGGCACGAAGATCATGGTGGCGTTGGCGCCCGTGGCCTTGCGGGCGTCCTTCACGGTGTTGAAGACGGGGAAGCCGTCCACCTCGGTGCCGCCCTTGCCGGGCGTGACGCCGCCCACCACCTGGGTGCCGTAGTCCCGGCAGCCCTTGGCGTGGAAGAGGCCTTCCCGGCCGGTGATGCCCTGGACGATCAAGCGCGTGGAATTGCCGAGAAGGATGGACATGGTTGACCTCGGAAGAAGGGGTTCAGGCGTCGTCGCGGAAGGAGTCGGGATCCGGCCCCGGCGCGGGCCGGGACGCGGGGATGCGGGAGTCCGGCAGCCGCGACTTGAGGGCGCGGAGCTCGGTGAGGTACTGGCGCTTGACGGCGTCGAGCTCCAGGTTCCTGCGGTACAGCTGCAGCACGAGGGCCGCCACCACCGCCAGGTTGAGCGGCACGGCGATCCACATGAGGAGCGGGGCGTGGAAGGTCGTCTTCTCCCAGTTGCCCGCGCCCACGATCCAGATGAAGAGCCACATCATGGGCAGGAAGCCCACGGTGACGTAGAAGAAGCCCCACCCGATGCGCCAGGCTCCCCGGTGCATCACGGACTGGTACTCGGCCCACTTGGCCTCGTACTCGGCCTTGGGATCGGCAGCGCTCATTGGATGGAGGCCACGACCTTGCGCGCCGCGTCGTCGAGGTTGGCGGCCACCTGGATGCGCAGCCCGCTCTCGGAAAGGATCTTCTTGCCCTGCTCGACGTTGGTGCCCTCGAGGCGCACCACCACGGGGATCGTCACGCCGATGTCCTTGGCTGCGTTCACCACGCCCGCGGCCACGATGTCGCAGCGCATGATGCCGCCGAAGATGTTGACCAGCACGGCCTTGACGCCGGGGTCCTGGAGGATGATGCGGAAGGCGTTCTTCACGGCCTCCTCGGAGGCTCCGCCCCCGACGTCCAGGAAATTGGCCGGGCTCGAGCCGTGGTGCTGGATGATGTCCATGGTGGCCATGGCGAGTCCGGCGCCGTTGACCATGCAGCCGATGCTGCCGTCGAGCTTGATGAAGTTCAGGCCGAACTTCGAGGCCTCGATCTCGGCATGGGCCTCCTCGTCGAGGTCGCGGTAGGCCACGATCTCCGGGTGGCGGAACAGCGCGTTGTCGTCGAAGGCGATCTTGGCGTCCAGGGCGCAGACGTCGCCCTGCACGGTGACCACCAGGGGGTTGATCTCGACCATGGAGCAGTCCTTCTCCACGAAGAGGCGGTACAGGTTCTGGAAGAACGCGGCGCCCTTCTTCCAGCTGTCGCCCTCCAGGCCCAGCGCGAAGGCCAGTTCCCGGGCCTGGTGGCCGGAGAGTCCCAGCGCGGGATCCACGGCGATCTTCACGATCTTCTCGGGGGAGTGCTCGGCGACCTCCTCGATCTCGACGCCGCCCTCGGTGGAGGCCAGGGCCGTGACCCGGCCGGTGGCGCGGTCCACCAGGAAGCTCAAGTACAGCTCCCGGGCGATGTCCACGGGGTCGGAGAGGAAGACGGTGTGGACCGTGCGGCCCTCGGCGCCGGTCTGCTTCGTGACCAGATTCATCCCGTTCATCTTCGTGAAGAGCTCGGCGGCCTCCTCTGGGGTCTTGGCGAACTTGACGCCGCCGCCCTTGCCGCGGCCGCCGGCGTGGATCTGCGCCTTCACGACGCTCTTCCCGCCCATCTCCTTCGTGATGGCGGCGGCTTCGGCCGCGTCCCGGGCCACCCTGCCTCCAGGCGTGGCGACGCCGTACTGCCTTAGTAGTTCCTTGGCCTGGTATTCGTGAATGTTCATCAGGTCTCCTGGAGCATGGCGCGGGTTGCGGATCGCCTAGTGTAGCCGGATCCTGGGTCTTTGTATCAACGAGTCCGGAGCCGGATTCGGCTAGACTGGGGGGGCCCCACGGAGCCCGCCATGCCCCAGTTGGACCGACTGCTGGCCCACATCACCCCGCGGGGCGGCCACCGGCTCCGCCTGGAACCCAACGCCCCGCCCATCCTGGAAATGGCCGGGGGGGTGGAGATGCCGCTCCTGGCCAACCCCCTGCCCCCGTCCATGGTCGAGGCCCTAGCCAAGGAGGTCGTGCCCACCGCCAAGGAGGCCGCGCTGGCCGCCACCGGCGAGGCCTACTTCGACCACGAGGCCGGCGGGGAACTGTACCGCGTCCTGGTGAGCCGCGGACCCCAGGGCACCCGGATCACCGCCGAGCCCTCCCGGGGCGCCGCCACGGAAACCCAGCCCCTGCCCCGGCGAACGAACCCGCCGGCCGCGCCGGTCACGGCGCCCCTCCCGGTCCCCGCGGCCCCGCCCCCGGGCCAGAAGGGCGGAACCCGCGCCCAGCCCATCTACGGCACCCACCCCATGGCGGAGGCGATGTTCCGGGCCCTCCTGGAGCGCAAGGGATCCGACCTCCACCTCAGCTCCTTCGAGGCGCCCATCGCCCGGGTTCACGGGGACCTGGAGGACCTCACGGACTTCGGGATCCTGGGCCCCACCCAGATCATGGAGATCATGGAGGCCCTGGCGCCCGTGGCCGCGTGGCGGCAGTTCGCCGAGAAGAGCGACGCCGACTTCGCCTACCCCTTCGAGGCCGGCGGCTGCCGCCTGCGGGTGAACTACTTCATGGACCGGGTGGGGCCCGGGATGGTGTGCCGGGTCATTCCCAACGAGATCCCGGACCCGGACAGGCTGGGCCTGCCCGACCCCGTCCGGCGCCTGGCGGGCCTCAACAAGGGCCTGGTGCTCGTCACCGGCCCCACCGGCTCGGGCAAGTCCACCACCCTGGCCGCCATCATCGACCTCGCCAACAAGCAGCGCGACGACCATATCCTCACCATCGAGGATCCCATCGAGTTTGTGCACGCCCGCAAGCGCTGCCTGGTGAACCAGCGGGAGGTGGGCACCCACACCGAGTCGTTCAAGTCGGGCCTGAGGGCCGCCCTGCGCGAGGACCCCGACATCGTCATGGTGGGGGAGATGCGGGACCTGGAGACCATCTCCATCGCCCTCGAGACGGCCATCACCGGTCACCTGGTCTTCGGCACCCTGCACACCTCCAGCGCCATCGGCACCGTGGACCGCATCGTGGACCAGTTCCCCGCGGACCGCCAGCAGCAGATCCGGGTGATGCTCGCCGACGCCCTGAAGTGCGTCATCAGCCAGGCCCTGCTCAAGCGCATCGGCGGGGGCCGCACCGCCGCCCTGGAGACCCTCTTCATCACGCCGGCCATCTCCAACCTCATCCGCGAAGGCAAGAACTTCCAGATCCCCAGCGCCATGCAGACGGGCCGCGCCTACGGCCAGAAGCTCATGAACGACGCCCTGGTGGAAATGATCCTGGCCAAGCAGATCGAGGCCAAGGAAGGGTACATGAAGTGCCCCGACAAGGAATCGTACATGAACGCCCTGAAGCGGGCCGGCATCGAGTGGGATCTGCGGGCCCACGAGGCGCAGCAGGGCTGACAGGCTGGCCTAGCCTTCCTCGGCGAACCTCGGCCCCCCGGCCTCCTCGGCGATGCATTCTGTTTCAGCCCTCTCCGGCGCATCTTTTTTTTGCGCCGCGGGATCGAGGAAAGAAAGGCATCGCCGAGGTAGCCGAGGTTCGCCGAGGAGGGAAATCAGCTGCTCCGGGCCAGCAGGATGTCCGGGATGTCCAGCAGGAGCCGCTTGGTGCCCGCGTGCCCCTCCACCTTCTCCAGCGCCGCGGTCGCGGCCTCCGAGGCGCGGCGGGCCAGGTCGCGCGTCTCGGAGAGCGCCTCGTGGCGCTCCAGGAGATCGCGCAGGGACTTCTCGTCGGCGGGCGCGATGGGGACCTTCTCGCCGTTCTCCCAGATGCGGGCGATGATGGGCCGGGCCTCCAGGGGGGCCCGCTCCATGAGGGTGAGCATGGGGAGGGTCAGCTTGCCTTCCCGCAGGTCCGAGAAGACCGGCTTGCCCATCTCGGCCTCGGTGGAGGTGTAGTCCAGGAGGTCGTCCACCAGCTGGAAGGCCCTGCCGATCTCCAGGCCGTAGCGGCGCAGGGCCTCGCAGTCGGCCTCGGGGCGCTTCGCCAGCACGGCGCCGGTCTCGGTGCAGCCGGCGAAGAGGAGGGCCGTCTTGCGCTCCTGGATGTCGAAGTAGTCCTTGCGGGTGGTGTCCAGGTTGAAAAGGCAGTCGTTCTGGATGAGCTCGCCCTCGATCATGCGCGTGGTGACGTCGGCCATGATCTCCAGCATGCGGAAGGACCTGCCGGCGATGGCCGAGGACATGGAGTGCAGGTAGAGGAGGTCCCCGAAGAGCACGGTGAGGGTGTTGCCCCAGAGCGAGTTGAGGGTCGGCCTGGCCCGGCGGGTCTGGGCGTGGTCGATGACGTCGTCGTGGATGAGGGTTGCGGTGTGGACCAGTTCGAAGACCACGGCGAACCGCACGTCCTCGCTGGATTCGACGCCGCAGAGGCGGCTGCCCAGGAGCACCAGGGCCGGCCGCAGGCGCTTGCCCTTGCCCGAGCCCACGTGCTCGGCCAGCCTGCTGATCACGGCCACATCGGACTTGAGCTTGCGCTGCAGTTCCTCCTCCACCTCGGCCAGCTTGCCGGAGATGGGCAGGAAATAGCGCAGCAGGTCGATGCGGGCCATCGTTCAGTTCCGGTAGTTCGTGAACTGGAGATCGAGCCCCTGGTCGTTCTTCTTGAAGAGGGCGATGGCCTCCTGCAGGTCGTCCCGGTTCTTGCCCGAGACCCGCAGCTGGTCGCCCTGGATGGAGGCCTGCACCTTGACCTTGGCGTCCTTGAGGACCTTCACCAGGCCCTTGGCCTTTTCGGAGGGGATGCCCTGGAGGATCTTGACCTCCTGGCGGCAGGTGCCCTTGGTGGCGGGTTCCACCTTGCCGAACTCCATGGCCCGGATGCTCACGCCGCGCTTGACCAGCTTGCTCTGGAGCACGTCCACCACGGCCTTGAGGCGCACCTCGTCGTCGCTGGCCAGGACGAGGACCCCTTCCTCCTTCAGGTCGATCTTGGAGATGGAACCCTTGAAATCGAAGCGCTGGCCGATCTCCTTCATGGCCTGCGTGACGGCGTTCTTCACCTCGTCCATGTCCACCTTGGAGACAACATCGAACGAACAATCACTGGCCATCAACCCCTCCGTGATCCTCCAATGTAGCATCCCCGTGACGATTTAGGTCCCTCTTGAGGTCCTCCCACCCCTCCCACAGGAACATGCGCAGAAGGGCCACCTGCACCAGCGCATGCTCGATGCGGCCGTCCCTCAGCATCGCCTCGGCCTCCACCCAGGGCACGGCCCATACCCGGAGTTCCTCGGAGGGATCCAGGTCCAGCGCAGCCTCCTGCCGGCAGCCCAGGGCCAGGAAGAAGTGGCAGCGGTTGTCCTGGATGGCGGGGTTGGGCAGGCAGCTGCCCAGGCTGATCCAGCGGTCCGGGGCGTGGCCGGTCTCCTCCAGCAGCTCCCGCCGTCCGGAGGTGCCCGGATCCTCGCCGGGGTCGCAGACCCCTCCCACCACCTCCAGCGTGCTCGCCCCGATCCCGTGGCGGAACTGCTCGACCAGGAGCAGTTCCCCCTCCCGGGTGAAGGCCACCACGTTCACCCAGTCCGGGCACAGGAGCCGGGTGAAGCCGTGTTCCCGGTCCGTGTGGGGCGAGCTGCGCTGGACGAGTATGTGCTGGAACAAACGGGTTTCACTTTTCACCTCCACGACCTTGTCGAGCCAGGGACGGGAGGGATCGAAACCGGGGGAGTGCTGGGCGAGTAGGCGCATGGGACCAGTCTAATCTTCATTCCAGGTCGGGTTGGTGCTATGGTTCCGCCATGGACTTCCCGCGAGCATCGATCCTGGCCCTGGCGGCGGTGTTGCTAACCGGCTGCGGCTCGGAGGATCCCCGCCTTCCGGAAAAATTGTATGAAGAAGCCATAGAACTCAACCGGCAAGGGCGGAACCAGGAGGCCCAGAGCCTCATGAAGCAGCTGGCCTCCCAGTACCCCGAGTCCCCCAAGGGCCAGCAGGCCACCAAGGACCTCTTCACCCTGGAGGCCCTGCTCCGGCAGGACCTGCGGGACCGCACCCGGCAGCTCCACGGCACCATGAAGCGCATCTCGGACGCCCTCACGCGCTACAAGGGCAACCACGGCGAGTACCCGCGGTTCCTCTCCGCCCTGGTGCCCGAGTACCTGGAGCAGATGCCCGAGACCCCCTGGAAGCACCCCTTCTTCTACCGGCCCTACGTGACCTCCCCGATCATGGACGTCAAGGACCGCCGGGGCCGCGTGGCCCAGGTGTTCAGCTCCAAGCTCGACGGCTACCTCCTGGTGTGCCTGGGCGTGGACATGCAGGTGGGCGGCGACGACCTGGCCGCGGACACCTACGTGGTGAACGGCGAGTGGTACAAGGGCAGCGCGCCCCCGACCATCCCGACCCCCCAGCCGGTGCGCTGACTAGGACTTCATCCGCTTCGAGATGGCCCGCATATGGGAAGGCGTGACCCCGGTAACGGAGCGGAAGGCGCGGGTCAGGGCGCTGTGGTCATAGAAGCCGCAGTTCTGGGCGATCTCGGCGATGTTCTGGTCCGTGTCCCTCAGCTGGCGGGTCGCCTCGGTGAGGCGCACCTGGTTGATGAGCTGGCTGGGCGTGACCCGGAAGATCCTCTTGATGAGCCGCGCGAAACGGACCGGAGCGATGCCGCAGCGCGCCGAGAGGTTCAGCGGGGAGATGGGCTCGTCGAAATGGCACTCGAGGTGATTGAGAGCCTCGGCTAGGGTCGGAGGAATCTCCACGTGTTCACCCGGGGCCAGAAGGACGCGGCTGGTCGCGACCAGTCCGACGATCTTCCTCCCCTGGTCCATCAAGGGGATCTTCGTCATGAGGCACCACCCCGGCCGGCGGAAGGAGTACCAATCCAGCTCCAGGTGGTTGATGAAGGATTTCCCGGATTGCATGACGAGCTGGTCCTGGGCCTCGAAGATCGCAGCGAGGGCCTTGGGGTAGATGTCCCAAACCGTCCGGCCGTAGAGTTCGGACTTGTTCTTGAGGCCCACCCGGGCCACCAGGGCCTGGTTGACGCCCACATACCGGCCGCCGAGATCCTTGATTGCGAAGACAGTGTTGGGCTGCTGGTCGAAGAGTTCCTCGAATGCGGATTGGCCGGCAAACAAGGGCGTGACGTCAGGGAGGGCGTGCGGCAGGGGTCCCCGGTTCGGGGGCCCCGTGGGAGGCGCCGGACTGGGCCGGCCTGGATTCAAGGAGTTGGGGAGACTCATACGTTCGATGGTAGCCTTATTGATTGAAGAGGTCCTGGAATCGATCCCGGAGCTTCATGACGGTGACCTTCCCGTCCCCATCCACAAGGATCCGGGCCGGACGCGGAAACGCATTCGCGTTGCTGGCCATGAAGTGGCCGGAATAGGCTCCCGTGTCCCGGACGACCAGGGTGTCGCCGCGACGGGGGCGGCGGTGCAGGCTCGTCTTGAAGGGAGTGAGCAGATCTCCAGAGAAGCAGAGGTTGCCGGCGATGAAGGTCTCGAAGGGTTCGGACTCGGCCGGTCCCCCCAGAAGGTGCCACCGATTGGCCCCCCCTTCCAGGAGGGCGTCCGCATGGCTCGTGATGCCCATCTCCACGGCCACAAGGTTGTGGGCCGACGCGACGCGCCGGACCTGGGAGACCGTGCAGAGGGTGATCCCCGCGTCCTCCACGATGCTGCGCCCCGGCTCCACCATCAGTTCCGGTCCCTCCAGGGACGCCAGCGCCTCGAGGGTGCCCAGAGCCCGGCCCTCCACCTGGACCTGACCCTGGAGGATCGCCCGCAGCATCGCCGCCTTGGGCCAGGGGCTGTGGAAGGCGGTTCCGTGCCAGCGGGAGGCATCCAGGACGCCGTCCGCGCCCGCGCGCAGACCTCCCGTGGCCCCATTCCAGCCGAAGCCGTCCTGGGCGGCGAGGCGCCGGAGCAGGGTGTCCCAGGCCGGCCGGTCAAGGTAGTTGACGGGAAAGCCGCCCCCCAGGTTCAGGATGGAACATCTCCCCGTCCGGGCCTTCAGGGCCCGGGCCAGTTCCACCATGCGTCCCAGCACCGCGAGATAGGGTTCCGGGCGCGTCACCTGGGAGCCGATGTGGGCGTGGAGTCCCAGGAAACGAAGCGATGGGAAAGCGGAGAGGTTTTCCAGCAGATCCTGGATCTCGTTGATCTGGATGCCGAATTTCGACCAGGTGCCGCTCGTGAGGATGCTGGCCCCCGTCACCTCCCCCAGGGCGAAGCCCGAGAGCCTCAGGAGCAGGCGCGCCTGGCGTCCCTGACTGCGGGCCACAGCCTCCACCTGGGCCAGTTCCTCCACAGAGTCGGCCACCAGCAGCATGTCCTGGGCCACGGCCTCCCCGATGAGCCCGTCGTCCTTTGCGTTCCCGTTGACGTTCACGGCCTGGGCGGGGATTCCGGCCTGCAGGGCGCAGCGGACCTCGAAGGGCGAGGCGGCGTCGGCCCCTGCCCCGTCCTGCGCCACCGCAGCCAGCAGCGCCGGATGGCCCGAGGCCTTCACGGCGTAGCGGATCGAGCCTTGGGGATACAGGTCGCGGAAAACCCGGGCGAAGTCCCGCAGGTTGTTCCGGACCGGGGGAAGGAACGTGACGTGGAGCGGCAGGCCGTAGGCCTCCGGCCACGCCTCGGCGGAGCAGCCGAACCCCTCCCCCAGGTCCATGGGCCTCAAACTCGCTTCATCCGCTTCAGGAACGCCGGATCGATGTCGGCACCCAACCCGGGTTTCTCCGGCAGGGTGACGACGCCTTGGCGGACCGTCATTCCGTCGATGACCGGATCATCCCCGAATTCCAGGAAGGCATCGAGATCGGCGAAGGTTATGTTCTGGCGCGCCGCGTGGACATGGGCCGCGGCTGTCAGGCCGAGGCGGCTCTCGGCCATGCACCCGACCATGCAGGGGATGCCGGCGGCCTCCGCGATCCAGGAGATCCTGAGGGCGTTGCTGATGCCGCCGGATTTCATGAGCTTGATGTTGAAGTAGTCGCACGCCTGGGCGCGGATCAGCGCGAGGGCGTCATGGGGTGAGAAGAGGGCCTCGTCCGCCATGATCGGGATCGGGCTGGCGTTGCGAACATGGCGCAGGCCCTCGAGGTCCGAGGCCGCCAGGGGCTGCTCGCAGCACTGGATGTTGAACTTCTCCATGCGCCGCAAGGCCTGTACGGCCTGGGGGACGGAGTACCCCTGGTTGGCATCGATGCGGATGGTGCAGTCGTAGCCCACGGCGTCCCGGATGGCCTGGAGCCTGGCGACGTCCGGATCGGGTTCCGTCCCCAGCTTGACCTTGTGGATCCTGAAGCCCTTGGCGAGGTGGTCGCGCACATCCTGGGCCATCTTCTCCGGGGTGCCCAGGCCCGTGGTCCAATCGGTCTCGAAGGACGTCTGGTCCCCGCCCAGCAGCCGGAACAAGGGGAGGCCTGCGGCTTTGCCGAGCAGGTCGTAGAGGGCCATATCGAAGGCCGCGATGATGCTGGGGTTCGAATGGAGGTAGCCGCCGAACACCTTCTGGGCGCCCTCGATGGCCAGGGGGTCCCTGCCCTTGAGCAGGTCGCGCAGGTGGCGGGCCACATCAAGGTTGGTGGCCTGGTTGTCGCCCGTGACCGACTGGAGGGGGCTGGACTCGCCCAGGCCCACCAGCCCGGAATCCGTGAGGATCCGGATCAGGACCCCCTGGGTGCCCTCGATGACATCAAAGGCGATCTTGAATGGCTGGTTGAACTTCAGATCGAAGCAGTAGACTTCCACGTCCTTGATCTTCATCCGCCCCGTGACCTTCCGGGCTTCCGTGAGCGCGCGGGAGGCGGAGGCGGCAGGGAGGGCAAGGCCGCCGCTGGCCACTGCCAGGGCCCCTGCGCCCAGGGTCTTCAGGAACTCGTTGCGCGTGAAGGGCATGTCATACCTCGGAAAGGAGACTCAGAACTGGATCTTGACGCCCAGGGTGTAGCGCCGGCCCTGGACCCAGGCCCTTGACTGCTCGAGCTTCGGGTCCCGGTCGCCCGGATCGCCGGTGAAGGGCTGGGTGGCCGTCTCATAGACGTAGGTGGTCTTTCGGGTGTTGAAAAGGTTGAAGCAATCCACGAAGGGGGTCGCCTTGAGGCCCATGGGCAGGCTTACCTGGTAGTCCAGGTGCAGATCGAAATTCGTGATCCAGGGGGTGCGGCCGAACTGGCCCAGGCGCCCACCCGCCGGTGAAGCGGCGCCGGCCCCGGTGAAATCGCCGTGGTTGTCGAAGTGGCTGATGGGCACGCCACTGGTGGAGTCGCCGCTGAGGCCGGCGTTGAGGTCGTTGCCGGCCACCGTGAAGCGGTGGGAGGCCTGGAGCTTGATGGCGTGGGTCCGGTCCCCGATGAGGAGGCCCGAGCCGACCATGAAGGCGTTGTTGTAGGCTTGGCCTATGTTGGCAAAGCCCGCGGAGGTTGTGCTGGGGCTGGCGCTGTAGCTCACCCCCTGGTAGTTGCCGCTCAGGCGGGACCAGGTATAGCTGAACTGCAAGGCATCGCGGTCCGAGCGCTTCGCCAGGGAAATGTCGATGGATTTGTATTCGTTGTACATTTTCGGGTAGTGGGTATCGTTGACCGTGATCTTCTGGCCGCTGTTCTGGCTGCTGGGATCCGTGCGGGCGGTCCAGGATGCCGTCGGTCCGGGATTCCAAAGAATGCCCTGGCCGGGCCACTGGACGGGACTGCCGCCGATGAAGGCGCTCGCGACCCCGGAATCGTAGTAGTTGCCCTCCGTGTCGGCGAGGGCGGAGATCTCGATGGGATCCGTGAGCTTGCGGTATTTCGCATGCAGGCCCAGCCACCAGCCGCGGGACAGGTCCTTGTCGAAGCCGAATATCCATTCCGTGCGCTTGGGGAGCTTGATCCCATCCGCGACGGGGGCCGACTTCGTCTGGCCGCTGGAGTCCTGCATCAGGTCATAGCCATTGGGGTCGAGGATGATCGGCTGGCCGTTGTTGTAGGTGAAGGCGGTACTGGGGCCGAAGTAGCCGAATATTCGCTGTGTGAAGGTCTGGTCCCCCGCAAGGGCGACGGCGATGAAATTCGGCATGGCCTCGTAGTACACGGCATAGCTCGCCGAGAACTTGGTCCTGCCATCATTGGCCGGATCCCAGGTGAGGCCGAGCCTCGGCTGGAGGTAGTCCTTCCCCTTGAACGAGAGGATGGTCTGCCCACCCACCTGCCGGACGCTCTGGGATTCCATCCGGGCGCCGTACATCAACCGCAGGCCGGGCAACGCCTCCCAGATGTCCTGGGCGTAGAAGGCCGAGTATCTGGATTTACCGGTGGTCTTGCTGTGCAGTTCCACCACGTCGAGCATGGGCCATTCATTGGCGAGGACGTAGTACAGGAGCGGATACTGGCCATTCTCGCTCATGGGACTGAGAGGTCCGGTGGTGGTCTGGCCGTTGTGCACCGTGGCGTCGATCTGGCTGAACCCGAATTTGAAGGCATGCTGGTTCCAGAGCCAGGACAGATCGATGCGGGCCTGGTTGCTGGCGCTGTCGGTGGGGGCGGTGTTCACCACCCCCCGGCCGCCGCTGTAATGCGCGACCTTGCCCGCCAGTTCGGGGTGGGTCGCCGCGCCCGGTCCGCCGATGTAATAGTAGTAGTCCCAGACCGCCTGGGTGCGCTGGACGGACTCGGCCGAATAGGTGTAGTCGGTAGCGACCTTGACTGAGCCCACCTTGGCGGAGAGGAGGAGGTTCGAGGCGATGGTCCAATCGAAGCTGAGGCTCAGGTTGGTTACGGTGTCCCGCTGGTCCAGGCCCTGGTTCAGGGTGCCGCCCCCCTGGTAGATGGGATCCTGGTTGTTCTTGGTGACGTCGGTGGAAGCCGCGAAGGTGAACTGGACGTCCTGGGTGGCAAACCAGTTGATCTTGCCCAGGGCCTGCAGCCGGTCCAGGGTGGGCCTGCCGCCCACGAGTCCCGGGTCGTCATTGGGAAGGGGCCGCTGGCCCTTGGAGGATTCCGAATCCACCCCGGCAAAGTAGAAGAGCTTCTCCTTGATGACCGGCCCGCCCAGTTCGAAGCCGAAGTCGGTGCGCGACCTTGGCGGGTCCTGCTTCGCGAATTCGTTGCCCTTGGCAACCGCCTGGCAGCCGCCCGGGTCCCAGGTCATCCAGGCGCTGCCCCGGGTCGTGTTCGTCCCCGACTTCGTCACCACATTGACCACGCCGCCCAGGGCGGAGTATTCCGGCCGGAAACCGCCCGTCTGGACCTCGATCTGTTCGATGAAATCGGTCTTGAGGCCCGAGCTCTGGGTGCCGAACCGGTAGTCGTTGGTGTTCATTCCGTCGATGACGAACTGGTTCTCGGCGGCGGAAGCTCCGCTGATGTTCACCCCCGACACGCCCATCACCCCCGGGTTGTAGTCGGCGGAGGAGCCCGGAGCCAGGAGCGCGAGCGAATTGAAATTGCGGGTCTTGGGAAGGGAATCGATGGCCTTGCGGTCCAGGTTCAGGCCCTGGGTCGTGCTGGTGAAGTCCACGGTGCCGGCGGTCTCGACCACCTCGACGATCATTTCCTTCATCAAGCCGAGTTTCACATTGACCGTCTGGTCATTGTTGGTGGCCACGGACAACCGTGTCTGGAACCGCACGAAGCCTGGCTTGGCAACCTCCAGCAGCCATTCGCCCGGGTTCAGAAGGCCGAAGTGGTAGGTCCCGTTCGCCTGGGACACGGTGGATCGCCGCACCTGGCTGCTGGAAACCGTCACGGCCGCCCCGGCCACAGGCGAACCGTCAGGGGCGCGCAGGATCCCCGAAATGGCTCCGGTGGTCATGCTCTGGGAATAGGCTGCTGGACCGGAGGCGGCGAGGACCAGCGTTAGGAGGCCTAGCCTAAGGATGGATCGGCTCATGATCGAGGCTCCTGGAAAGCGTTCGCCGCAGGGACGGCGAGCAAGGTGGGGAACTTCAAATCAAAACAAGGGCTCGGGTTTTACCAATCATCAGAGAAATCGGGGTCTGCCGCTTGGTCCGCTGCCCGGGTTTTCCTGTGAATTTGATACAACCTTGCCCCTTCAAGGTCAGCGAACCCGTTCGAGTTTCCGGAGGAAGGCGGGGTCGATGTCGGCCCCCAGGCCGGGCTGCTCGGGCAGTGTCACCAGGCCCCCCGCGACCCGGATGCCGCCGAGGATGGGGTCCACGGTAAAGTCATAATGGCTGTCGAGGTCGGCCATGGTGATGGCCCGCCCGGCCCCGTGGACATGAGCTGCCGCCGTCAGGCCCAGGCGGCTCTCAAGCATGCACCCCACCATGCAGGGCACGCCTCCGGCCTCGGCGATCCAGGCGATCTTCAGGGCGCTGGTGATGCCTCCGCACTTCATGAGCTTGATGTTGAAGAAGTCGCAGGCCTCCTCCCTCAGGAGCCGGAGCGCGTCGGAGGGCGAGAAGAGGGACTCGTCCGCCATCAGCGGGATCGGGCTGACGGTGCGCAGGTACCGCATGCCCTCCAGATCCTTGTGGTCCAACGGTTGTTCACAACATTGAAGGTTGAACCGCTCCATGTGCTGGAGGGCATACCGGGCCTGGGGCACCGTGTAGCCCTGGTTGGCGTCAATGCGCAGCGTCACCGCGCCGCCCACGGCCTCCCGGATCGCCTGGAGCCGCGCGAGGTCCGCCGCGGGTTCCTGGCCGAGCTTGATCTTCAGGGTCCTGAACCCCTGGGCCAGGGACGCCCGGGCGCTCGCGGCCATCGCCTCGGGCGTTTCCAGGCCGATGGTCAGGTCCGTCTCGAAGGTGGTCGTGTCGCCGCCCAGGAGGCGAAAGACGGGGAGTCCCGCCGCCTTGCCGAGGAGATCCCAGAGGGCCATGTCGAAGGCGGCGACGATGGCGGGATTCGAGTGGAGATGGACGCCGATGAGTCCGAGGGTGCGCTCGATGGCCAGGGGGTCCTTGCCGATCAGGAGATACCGGATCTGCCGGGCGGCGTGGACCGCCGTAGCCTGGGTGTCGCCTGTCACCCGGAGCAGCGGGCTGGCTTCGCCCAGGCCCGTGAGGCCGGCGTCGGTGCGGATGCGGATCAGGACGCCCTTGGAATGGTCGAACGTTTCGAAGGCAACCGTGAAGGGTTCCTTCATTCTCAACTCGAAGGGGTAGATCTCCACGTCCCGGATCCGCATCCTGGCCGCCAGGGCCCTGGCTTCCGGCAGGACGCCGCCGCCCCCGGCCAGCGCGGGCAAGGGCGGCTTGGCCACCGCCCAGGCCAGGCTTCCCATGCCGAGCGTCTTCAGAAAATCCAACCTGGAACAGGTCATATCCAGCCCTCCCCGAGGCTTCATGTTCCGTGATGGCCCAGGGGCGGCGCTTGGCTGGAAGCCGTGCGGAACCTGCGAAATCCCGCCTAGTGCGGTGGATTGGTCGGATTTGGCAGAGGGCGGCGCGATCGGCACCAAGCTGCCGCGCCATAATGTCAGGACAATTCCAGCCATGAACTCCACCGCGAACCCCGTGAACCGGGGACTGGCCTGACCCTCAGGGAGAACGTCCCATGCCGATTCCTTCCCGCCTGTCCAGACTTCCCAGCCTGCTCCTGCTGGGGTTCGCCGCCCTGCTTGGGCAGGCGGAATCGCCCCGGGCCGCGCCGGCCGCCCCGCCCGCCCTGACGGCACAGGATGCCCAGGCGTGGCTGGACGGGCTCCTCGGCTATGGGATTCCGTCCGCGGACGTGGCCAGCGCCGTGGTCACGGTCGTCAAGGATGGCAGGATCCTGGTGAGCCGCGGCTACGGCTCCGCGGACATCGCCTCCGGGAAGCCGGTGGATCCCGCCACCACCATGTTCCGGCCTGGATCGGTATCCAAACTGCTCACCTGGACGGCGGTGATGCAACTGGTCGAGCAGGGCAAGCTGGATCTGGACAAGGACGTCAACACCTACCTCGACTACCGCATCCCGGACCGGGGAGGGCGCCCCGTCACGCTCCGCAACCTCATGACCCACACGGCGGGTTTCGAGGAGTGCATCCGGGGCCTCATCATCCCGGACCAGGCCGATTTCATGAGCAACGGCGCGACCTTGAAGCGCTGGGTCCCCGAACGGGCATACGCGCCCGGCCAGGTGCCCGCCTATTCGAACTATGGCGCGTCCGTCGCCGGATACCTGGTGGAGCGGGTCAGCGGCATGCCCTTCGAGGCGTACGTCGAGCAGAACATCTTCCGCCCCCTCGGCATGGAGCACAGCACCTTCGTCCAGCCCCTTCCGGACCGTTTCAAGGGGCACATGGCCACCACCTACCAGCTGGCCTCGGAGCCCCCTAAGTACTTCGAGCTCATCTCCATGGCCCCGGCTGGCAGCTTGTCCGCATCCGCAGACGACATGGGCCGCTTCATGATCGCCCATCTCAATGAAGGCCGCTACAACGACGCCCAGATCCTCAAGCCGTCCACGGCGCGGATGATGCACGAATTCGAGCTGACCTGCACCCCGGGGGCCCACCCCATGGCCCTGGGCTTCTACCGCCAGGACCGCAACGGACAGACCATCATCGCCCACGGCGGGGACACGATGTTCTTCCACAGCGACCTGATGCTGCTTACCCGGGCGAAAGTGGGGCTCTACCTGTCCATCGACGGGGTCGGCCAGGACAAGGCCGCCTACCGGCTCCGGCAGGCCATCGAGGACGGCTTCCTCGACCGCTATTTCCCCATGCCGGCAGCCGCCGCGCCCCGGGCGCTGCCCACCGCGCGCGAGCATGGCGCGCAGGTCGCGGGGAACTACTGGTGCAGCCGGAATCCGAAAAGCAGTTTCCTCTATGCCCTGCGGTTCCTGGGGATGCAGGAATTCAGGCAGGACGGCCAGGGCGACCTGGTGTGGAAGGACCTGCTGACCGGCAAACCCAGGCATTTCCGCGAGGTGGCGCCCTTCGTCTGGCAGGACCTCCAAGGCCAGGACCAGCTGGTCTTCGTGGTGGAGGGCGGCAAGGTCCAGCATATGGCCATCGAACCCTACTCGCCGATCATGGTCTTCTTCCCAGCGACCGCATGGCAGTCCTTTCTCGGCAGCAAGGTGGTGCTGGGCTATGCGTTGACCGTTCTCCTCGCCGCCCTGGCACTTTGGCCCCTCGCGGCCCTGGTCCGCTGCCGGTGCGGGAAGCCGTCCGGGCTCTCCCCCCGGGCCCAGGGGTGGTACCGGGCCAGCCGGCTCGCGGCCCTGACGAACCTGGCTTGTGCGGGCGGGTTCGCCTATTGGCTCCAATCCATGGGTGAGCACCATCTGGTCTTCGCGGATGCTCTCCAGCGGCTGTTCCAGATCCTTGGGCTGATCTCCCTGGCCGGGACGGTCGCGGCCATCGGCAATGCCGTCCTCGCCTGGACCGAATCCAGTGGCTGGTGGCGCAAGCTGAACAGCGCCGCCCTTGCGGTGGCGTGCATTCTCGCTTCGCTCCTCTCCCTCGGCCTGCACCTGCTCAAGATGGGCCTTGACTACTGAGTCCCTCGGATTTGACGAGGTGGGCCGGCCCCTCAGATTATTGAGCCGACCCACCCAGTCAGGCTAGACGCCCCAGTCCAGGATGACCTTCCCTGACTTCCCGCTGCCCATGACCTCGAACCCCTTCCGGAATTCGTCGATGGGGAAGTGGTGCGTGATGATGGGACTGATGTCCAGCCCGCCCTGGATCATGGCGGCCATCTTGTACCAGGTCTCGAACATCTCCCGCCCGTAGATCCCCTTCAGGAACAGGCCCTTGAAGATCACCTTGCCCCAGTCCACGGCCACGTCCTCGCCGAGGATCCCGAGCATGGCGATGCGGCCGCCGTTGGCCATGGAGTCGATCATGCCCCGGAAGGCGCCGCCGTTGCCGCTCATCTCCATGCCGATGTCGAAGCCCTCGGTCATGCCCAGCTCCTTCTCCACGTCGGCCAGCTTCTCCCTGCTGACGTCCACGGCGCGGGTGGCGCCCATCCTGCGGGCGAGGTCCAGGCGGTAGGGGTTCACGTCGGTGATGACGACGTTGCGGGCGCCCACGTGCTTGGCGATGGCCACGGCCATGATCCCGATGGGGCCGGCGCCGGTGATGAGGACGTCCTCGCCCACCATGTCGAAGGAGAGGGCCGTGTGGGCCGCGTTGCCGTACGGGTCGAAGATGGAGGCCAGGTCGTCGGAGATGCCGTCGGGCACCTTGAAGAGGTTCGAGGCCGGCAGCGACAGGTACTCGGCGAACGAGCCCGGGCGGTTCACGCCCACGCCCCGGGTGTTGGGGCAGAGATGGCGCTTGCCGGCGCGGCAGTTGCGGCAGTGGCCGCAGACGATGTGGCCCTCGCCCGAGACCCGGTCGCCCACCTTGTAGCCCTCGACCTCCGCGCCCACCTGCTCGATGATGCCCACGTACTCGTGGCCGACGTGCATCGGCACGGGGATCGTCTTCTGGCTCCAGGCGTCCCAGTTCCAGATGTGCATGTCCGTGCCGCAGATGGCGGACTTGTGGATGCGGATCAGCACGTCGTTGGGGCCCGTCTCCGGCATCGGGACGTCCTCCATCCAAAGCCCGGGTTCCCGCCTGCTCTTGACCAATGCCTTCATGGGGTGCCTCCGTATGCTACTTGATGACGCCCAGGGCGCGTCCGACCTTGGCGAAGGCGGCGATGGCCACGTCCAGGTCCTCCCGGCTGTGGCCGGCCGACATCTGGGTGCGGATGCGGGCCTGGCCCTTGGGCACGACGGGGAAGAAGAACCCCGTGACGTAGACGCCCTCCTCCAGCAGCCGGGACGCGAATTCCTGCGCCAGGGGCGCGTCGTAGAACATCACCGGGATGATGGGATGCTCCCCGGGCAGGAGCTTGAAGCCCAGCCTGCCCATCTCCGTGCGGAAGTGCAGCGCGTTGGCCCGGAGCTGGTTGCGCAGGCCGTCGCCCTGCTCGAGCATCTCCAGGACCTTGATGCTGGTGGCGGTGATGGAGGGGGCCAGCGTGTTGGAGAAGAGGTAGGGCCTGGACTTCTGCCGCAGCCAGTCGATGACCTCCTTCGAGGAGGAGACGTAGCCGCCCGAGGCGCCGCCCAGGGCCTTGCCCAGGGTGCCCGTGATGATGTCCACCCGGCCCATGACCCCGTGGTGCTCGTGGGTGCCCCGGCCCTTGGCGCCGATGAAGCCCACCGCGTGGCTGTCGTCCACCATCACCATGGCGCCGTACTTCTCCGCCAGGTCGCAGATGGCGGGAAGGTTGGCCAGGTAGCCGTCCATGCTGAACACGCCGTCGGTGACCACCAGCTTGAACCGGGCTCCCGAGGCCTCCTGGAGCCGGGCTTCCAGGTCGGCCATGTCGCTGTTGGCGTAGCGGTAGCGCTGGGCCTTGCAAAGCCGGATGCCGTCGATCAGCGACGCGTGGTTGAGGGCGTCCGAGATGATGGCGTCCTCCTCGCCCAGCAGCGGCTCGAAGACCCCGCCGTTGGCGTCGAAGCAGCTGGAGTAGAGCTGGGTGTCCTCCATGCCCAGGAAGGTGCTGATCCGGGCCTCCAGCTCCTTGTGGATGTCCTGGGTCCCGCAGATGAAGCGCACGCTGGACAGGCCGAACCCGCGGCGGGCCAGGGCCTCCTGGGCCGCCTCGACCAGGGCGGGGTGGTTGGCCAGGCCCAGGTAATTGTTGGCGCAGAGGTTGATGACCTTCTTCCCGTTGGCCTCGACCCAGGGGCCCTGGGGGCTGGTCATCACCCGCTCGTTCTTGTAGAGCCCCTGCTCCCGGAGGGCGCGGGTTTCCTGGGCGAGATGGTCGAGGAAGAGCTTGTTCACGTTGGACCCCTTTTCGGCTCGGCCATTATAGGACGGGGAATTCGTGAGACTAGTCACGTACTCCTGGGGCCACTAGAATTGGGCCAGAGGGCCACCCCCATGCGCATGCTGCTCGCAGTACCCTTCCTGGTCACCTTTCTCGCCTGCGGTTCGTCCAAGCTCTCCCGGAGGGAGGCCGAAGGCGACATCAAGAAGGACTACCCGGTCCAGATCGTGGTGACCATTCCCGAGTCCGCCTCGGCCATCAAGGGTTCCGCGGAACACGCCAGGCTCGTGGCCCTCCAGGAGGCCGCCGGCAAGGGCGCCTTCGCCGTGACCCGGAAGGTCGAAGGGGATCGCGAGACCTTCTCCTTCAAGCCGGGCGCGTCGTCCCCCAAGGAGGTCCGGCTTTCGCCCAAGGGCTACGAGCTCCCCGCGGCCGAGGCGGAGTTCGTCCGGGCCCTGAGGATCGAGTACATGCGGGATTCCGCCCGGGTCACCTACCAGATCCGGCTGGGCAGGCCCACGGCCTGGTTCGGCCTCTTCCAGACCCTCCACCCGGGCGTGCGCGCCGGGGAGACCAAGGAACGCCACGCCTCCTACCGGAAGGAGGGCCGCAGCTGGGTCCTGCAGGGCACCGACGAGACCCTGAAGAAGGCGCGTTAGCCTCTGGTATCATCAAGTTTTAGGGGCCCCCATGCATCATGAACGCGTCGCCATCCTCGATTTCGGGTCCCAGTACACGCGCCTGATAACCCGGCGGCTGCGCGACCTCGGGGCCTTCGGGCTGGTCTACGGCCCGGGCGCCACGGCCCAGGAGATCGGCGGGCCCGACCTCAAGGGCGTGATCCTCTCCGGCGGCCCCAACTCCGTCATGGAGGCCGGCGCGCCGGACCTGGATCCGGCCATCCTGGCCCTGGGGGTGCCCATCCTGGGCATCTGCTACGGCCAGCAGCTCCTGGCGCGCAATCTGGGCGGGGTCATCCACCGCTCCAGCCGCAGGGAGTACGGCAAGGCCATGATCCGCATCCAGGACCCCGAGAGCCTCCTCTTCCGGGGGCTGGAGGACGAGCTGCAGGTGTGGATGAGCCACGGGGACCACGTGGAGAAGGCCCCCGCGGGCTTCGGGATCACCAGCCACACCCGGGGCGTCCCGGTGGCGGCCATGGAGGACCGGGCCCGGCGCATCTACTGCATCCAGTTCCACCCGGAAGTCACCCACACCCAGCACGGTTCCAAGGTCCTGATGAACTTCCTCCACGTCTGCGGCATGAAGCTGGACTGGAACACGGGCCAGTTCATCGAGGAGAAGACCCGGGCCATCCGCAGGCAGGTCGGCGAAGGCCGCGTCGTCCTGGGCCTCTCGGGCGGCGTGGACTCCAGCGTGGCCGCGGTGCTGCTGCACAAGGCCATCGGCAAGCAGCTCACCTGCGTGTTCGTGGACACCGGCGTCATGCGCAAGGACGAGATGACCCAGGTGCAGGAGGCCTTCGCGCCCTTCGACATGACCGTGAAGTGGGTGGATGCCCGCGCCGCCTTCCTGGGGGCCCTGGAGGGCGTGAGCGACCCCGAGCAGAAGCGCAAGATCATCGGCCGGACCTTCATCGAGGTCTTCGACAAGGAGGCCGGGACCGTGCAGGCGGACTTCCTGGCCCAGGGCACGCTCTACCCGGACGTCATCGAGAGCTCCGGCGTGGGCGGGGCGGTGCTTGTCAAGTCCCACCACAACGTGGGCGGCCTTCCCGACGTCATGAAGCTCAAGCTCGTGGAGCCCCTGCGGGAGCTCTTCAAGGACGAGGTGCGCCGCGCGGGCCTGGCCCTGGGCCTGCCCGAGGACATGGTCTGGCGCCACCCCTTCCCGGGCCCCGGCCTCGCGGTGCGCATCCCCGGCTGCGTCACGGCCGAGCGCGTGGCGATCCTCCAGAACGCCGACGCCATCTTCATCGAGGAGCTCAAGGCCTCCGGGTGGTACCGCAACACCTCCCAGTGCTTCGCCGTGCTGCTGCCGGTGCAGACCGTGGGCATCATGGGCGACGAGCGCACCTACGAGAACATGTGCGCCCTGCGTGCCGTGACCAGCGAGGACTTCATGACCGCCGACTGGGCGCGCCTGCCCCACGATCTCCTGGAGAAGGTGGCCCAGCGCATCGTCAACGAGGTCAAGGGCATCAACCGGGTGGTCTTCGACATCACGAGCAAGCCCCCCGCGACCATCGAGTACGAATAAACGGGAGCGGAAGGCCCGCCTCCGGCATCACATCCTTGATGGAGGAACAGCGATGGCGGAGCTGAAGATCGTGGTCCTGGCCGGCGGCACGGGACTGGTGGGCAGGCACCTGGCGGATTCCCTCTCCCGGGACGGGGTGGAGGTGCGGGTGCTGAGCCGGAGGCCGGGCTCTCCTTTCTCGTGGGACGACCTGCCCCGGGCCCTGGAGGGGGCCGACGCCGTCGTGAATCTCGCTGGGGAGGGCATCGCCGACAAGCGTTGGACCCCCTCCCGCAAGGACGCCATCCTCCGCAGCCGGGTGGAGTCCACGAACCGCCTCGTGGCGGCCATGGGCGCCCTGCCCTCCCCGCCCCGGGCCTTGGTGAACGCCAGCGCGGTTGGGTTCTACGGCCCCATGGACGGGCGCCCCGTGGAGGAGGGGCGCGGACCCGGGAAGGGCTTCCTGGCCAAGGTCTGCCGCCAATGGGAGGCCGCGGCGGACGCGGCCACTCCGCTGGGCATCCGGGTGGTGAAGCTGAGGCTGGGCGTCGTCCTGGCCCGGGACGGCGGCGCCCTGCCGAAGATGGCCTTTCCCGTCCGCATGTTCCAGGGCGCCAGGCTCGGCCACGGCCAGCAGGGCCTGAGCTGGATCCACATCGACGACCTGGTGCGCCTGGTCCGGGAGGCCGCGGAGAACCCCGCCTTCTCCGGGGCCCTGAACGCAACCTCCCCCCGCCCCGTCACCAACGAGACCTTCACCCGCGCCCTGGCCCGCCGCCTCCGCCGGCCCATGCTGCCCATCCCCGGCTTCGTGACCCGCACGGCCCTGGACCTCCTGTTCGGGGAGATGGGGCGCGAGATGCTCCTGGAAGGATCCTTCGTCTATCCCAGGAAGGCCCTGGAACTCGGGTTCACGTTCAGGTTCGAAAAGGTGGAGGAGGCCTTGGCGGACCTACTCTAGGGTTTGGTCCGGCTCCGCTCCGACAGCTTCCTGCTGAAGATCGCGAGGCTGGCGTACAGCTCCACGTTCTCCACGATGATGTCGTCGGGCACGTCCAGGGTGATGGGGGCGAAGTTCCACATGGCCCGGATGCCGCTCTGCACCATCACCTCGGCCAGGTGCTGGGCGCGGTCGGCGGGGATGGTGAGGATGCCGATGGTGATGTGGAGGCGCCGGATCACCTCCTCCAGCTTGTCCACGGGGTACACGGGCACGCCGTGGATCTTCTTGCCGATCTTGGAGGGGTGGGCGTCGAAGGCGGCGGTGATGCGGATGCCGGCCTTGTCGAAGCCGGGATAGCCCAGCAGGGCCGAGCCGAGGTTGCCCGCCCCCACGAGGCAGGCGTCGGAGGCCGAGTTCCAGTTCAGGAAGGTCTCGATGGAGGCCAGCAGATCGGCGACGCGGTGGCCGACCTTGGGCTTGCCCTGGCTGCCGGTGGCGGCCAGGTCCTTGCGCACCTGGGTGTGGTGGATGCCCAGATCCTCGGCCATCTGCGTGGCGGAGATGATCTCCTGGCCCTCGCCGTGGATGCGCTTCAAATAATGGTAATACTTCGGTAACCGACGCAAGGTAGGAGTGGGTACCGCCGAGGCTGCCATGGATTTTCTCCGATCCGAGTATACCCAGTAACGCTAGGGTAGCTCAGCACGAAGAAAATGGGGGCCGGCCCCGGTGACGCGGATGTCCACCAGTTCCCCGAAGGGGAGCCGGCGGCCTTCCGGTACGGCCAGGTGGACGTTCTTCCATTCCCCGGTGCGGGCCAGCCAGTGGCCTCCGTCCAGGGCGCCCTTGCTCTCCACCCGGGCCTTGAGGGAACGCCCCACCATCCTCCGGTTGCTCTCCAGGGTCAGTTCGGTCTGGCGAGCCTGGAGGCGCGTGAGGCGCCGGGACTTCTCGGCGTGGGGCAGGTCGTCCGCGAGCTTGAGGGCCGGGGTTCCGGGGCGGGGGGAGTACACGAAGCTGAAGGACATGTCGTACCGGACCCGCTCCAGCAGGGCCAGGGTGCCCTCGAAGTCCTCCTCGGTCTCCCCGGGGAAGCCGACGATGAAGTCCGTGGAGAGGTTGATGCGCTCCCGGGCATTCCCCAGATAGGCCAGGCGCTCGAGGTACTGGTCCACCGTGTACTCCCGGCGCATGCGCCGGAGCACCGCGTCGCTGCCGCTCTGCACCGGCAGGTGCAGGAAGGGCGCGACCTTGGGGTTGGACACCAGGGTGCGGGCCAGTTCCTCGGTGAAGTTCATGGGATGGCTGGTGGTGAACCGGATCCACTCCAGCCCGTCCACCTCCGCCACGCGGTCCAGGAGCTGCGCGAAGGTGCAGCCGCCCATGTAGCTGTTCACGTTCTGCCCCAGCAGCTCCACTTCCCGGAAGCCCATGGCCGCCAGGTCCTCCACCTCGGCGACGACGTCCTTCCAGGGCCGGTGGCGCTCCACGCCGCGGGTGGTGGGAACGATGCAGTAGGTGCAGGCGTGGTTGCAGCCCTCGATGATGGTCACCAGGGCCTTGGCGGTGCTGTGGCGCAGGGTGGTCTCCGGGGGGAACAGGTGGTTGTCGGGGTAGTCCCCGGTGTCGATGACGCGGGCCCTGCCGGCCCGGGCCTCCTCCACCAGCCGCGGCAGCTGCTGGATGGCCATGGTGCCCAGCACGAAGTCGATCTGGGGGGCCCTCCGGAAGAGCCCGGCCTTCTCCTGCTGGGCCAGGCAGCCCGTGACCCCCACCAGGAGGGGCCTGCGCCTCTTCTCGTCCCGCAGGCGCCCCAGCTCCGTGTAGACCTTGTTCACGGCCTTTTCCCGGATGGAGCAGGTGTTGAGGAGCACCACATCGGCGTCCTCCACCCCCGCGGCGGCCTCGAAACCTTCTTTTTCCATCAGACCCGCCAGCTTCTCGCTGTCGTGGTCGTTCATCTGGCATCCCCAGGTCTGGATCAGGTACTTCATCGCCCACCGCAAATGGACATTCTACCGGGTGTCAGCGCGTGAGGGTGAACTGGTCGAGGACGGCCCCGGCCCCGTCCATCTGCCTGAATCGGAGCCGGTCCCGGTCGAGGTCCAGGACCGAAAAGGAGTGCCGGTCGGCGATCAGGGCCTGGTGGAAGGGTTTGGGCCCCTTCGCGGGGACCCGGAAGCGGTTTTTGTGGCTGATTCCGCCCCCGGCGCCCGTGATGATCTGGATGGGGCCGGCGGCCTTCGTGGTGGCGGCGCCGTCGTAGGCCAGGTCCGGGAGGATGTGGGCCTCATCGACGCCGCCCGGGGCGAGGGTGAAGGGGCGGGTGCGGGCGTAGGCGTGGAGGTGGCCGTTGACGACCAGGTCCACCCGGTGCCGCTGGAGGACCGGCCACAGCTGGGCCATATGCCAATCATTAGTATGTTTGAAGCTGGATTGGTTGAACCCGGGGTGGTGGTAGAGGACGATGCGCCAGAAGCCCGCGGGGGCGCCGTCCAGGGCCGTTTCCACCCAGTGCCGCAGGGCCGGGTCGTCCCTGTGCATGTAGCGGTTGGAGTCCAGCACCACGAAGCGCGCATCGCCGGAATCGAACCAGAAGTTGCCCATGGCCGGGTAGCGGGCGCCGGCGGCCTGCCGGAACGGGGCCCAGGCCTGGGCCGGGCTGAGGTTGGCCACGTGGCCCCCCTGCAGGAGGCCGGGGCCGTTGAGGGGCTGGTCCCAGCAGTAGTAGTAGGCCAGGCTCCCCAGCGGCGGGGGCGCTCCGCGGTCCACGTGGGCCACGTCGTGGTTGCCCAGGATGCCCACCATGAGCCGGGAGCGCATGAAGGGGGCCGGGCCTCCGTTGTAGGTGGGGTAGAAGTGCGCCCGGTACTCCTGGTAGGTGCCGTGCGGGTAGGAGAGATCCCCCACCGCCAGCATGAGGTCGGGCTTCTGGGCCGCGATCCCCTCGGCGATGGAGCGGGACGCGGGGTTGCCGGGTTCCACCAGGTCGCCGGCGATCACCACCCGCTGGCGCTGGCCCGGGGCCATCCGGGCCCGGGCCCCGTTCACCTGGAAGACCCGGCGACCGTCCCGGAGGACCCGGTAGTCGAAGGTCCCCCCCGGCTCGAGGGGCTTCAGGACGGCGGTCCACGCCCGCTGGGCGGGCACCTGGGTGCCCGGGATGTCCACCAAGGTGGAGGCCGGGTCGGCCATGCGGACCCACGTCCCGGTGGTGCGCACCTCCACGGCCCAGGTCCCGGTGTCGTACGCCGGCGCGTGCCACATGAGGCCGAGCCGGTCCGGGCGGTCCGGGGCCTCCCCCAGTTGGAGGCAGGGCGGGACGGTGAAGCTGGCCGGATCCTCGAAGTCCGGAGACGGTTTCACCTGGACCTTCACGGCCTCGGAGCGGACCTGGCCCGAAGGTGACGTGACCGTGAGGACGACGGAGGTGTCGCCCAAGGGCACGAAGGCCAGGGCCTGGCCGCTGGCGATGGCCCCCAGGCCCGGGTCCAGGGCGCCCTTTCCCCCGGTGAACTCGGCCCGCAACGTCACCGGGCTGCCGGCTTCCACCGGATTGGGATCGGCCTCGAACCGGAGGATGACCGGGGCCGCGGGCGGGTCGGCGGGGGCCTTGGACCCCCCTCCCCGGCAGGCGGCCAGGACCAGGAGAACGCAGGTCAGGACAAGGGTTCCGGCGGGGCGCGGAGAGTTCATGATTGATTTATGTCATTGCCCACCGACAGGTTCCCGGTAGGCTCGGGGTGGAGATTTCGCGATGACGGATGACTGGACCCAGGCCTGGCGGACCGCGACGGTCACGGACAACAGGGAGGTGGGCCGGGGCTTCCACCTGCTCCACCTGGAGGTGGCCGACGCCCTGCCCTTCCCCTTCGAGCCCGGCCATGTGGTGGTCCTGCGCCACGAGGGCCACCGCCACCCCTATACCCTCTCCCGGACGGACCCCGCCGCGCGCAGGGTGGGCCTGCTGTTCCGGGTGGTCAAGGGTGGACGCCTGACCCCGTCCCTGGGCACGGCGGCCCCCGGCACGGAAGTCGAGATCAGCGGCCTGCACCACGAGCCCATCGCGGACATGATCGCCCCGGAGGCCCTGGCCCTGGTCGGCCTTTCAACCGGCTCGGGCATCGGCCCCCTGTGGGGTTTCGCCGAACGCGCCCTGGCCGCGGGGTTCGACCGCCCCATCACGCTCGTCGCCGGCTACCGGGAGGAGGAGGACATCTGCCTGGCGCCGGAGCTCGACGCGCTCCAGGCCGCGCACCCCGGGTTCGCCTGGCACCCTACGCTCACGCAGCCCGGACCCGGGTGGACCGGCCTGCGGGGCCGCGTCGGCACAAGCGCGGCGGCCCTGGTAAGGGACCCCCGGGCCTGCCATTTCCACCTGGTGGGCAACGGGGCCATGCTCGCGGAGGTGAAGGCCGCCCTGGCGCTGTGCGGGGTTCCGGCGCCCCAGGTCACCTCGGAGGTGTTCTTCAACTTCAAGGCGGAGGCCGATCCGGAGGCGGTGGAGGAACTCGCGAGGCGGTTCGGCGGAGCTTGACCCCGGCTGATCAGCAGACACCCTCTCAGACGGACATTGAATGATGGAGCTGAAATTCAAGGCGCTTATCGCTAGGGATGGCTGGGGGGGCTTGGGCCTGGCACCGAAGAAGAATTCGTGCTCGCCGCACACAGCGCCGACGCATAGCGCCACGAAGACAAAGATCTTCAGCGTTCCCCACCAGTCTTCCATGAGCTCGCCTCGAATCATGGAGAACCAATCTGGCGTGAAGTAGAAACGGACACATTCCCAAAAGCCGCTCCAGCTTCGAAAGATCACCCATCCAAGTCCGAGGTACAAAGGAATGTTGAGGAGAGCGATGACCACCCAGCGGGTAATATCGTTGTCCATGATTCGCCCCACGAAGACCGGGAGAAGGAGGCCATCCGTATGGCTGGCCGTTGGAAGGGATGATTCGCCTTGAGCTGGATCGATTACCCAAGAGGGTATCACCATGTGAGGGAAACCTTCGCCGGTTGAACTCCAGCCCTGGGTCCTGGCAGAATCCGGCAATTGCCTCGAAATTGGTTCTTAACGGGACTGGGGGAGGCGCAGACCCATCCATGCTTTGGCTTTTGTCTGGAAGGGAGGCTGGGGCTGGTCGTGGGAGGCCGTCCTGACCCCCATCATCCAGGCAGGTTGAGACGAAAAGCCTCTCGCCGAGGCGCCGAGGGGCCGAGGTCCGCCGAGAAAAGATCTTCTTCTATTCCTCGGCGAGGGACCCTTCGATGGCGTTTGCCGGGTTCATCGGGCAACAGGTCGGCAGCAGTGGACTTCGGACATCTTGGGTCTGTCGACTCAAGGAGGAAGGAGGCCGCTTCTGCCTGTCATAGGATGACGCAGGTCCCCCGGACGGCGTCCTCATCCTGGATGGCCTTGCGCAGCTCAGCCAAGGGCAGGACGATCCGCACCGTCACGGCGCCGGCCATCCAGAGGCTGCCGGTGCCGCTCCGGACGCAAAGGGCGCCATCGTCCTCCAGAACCAGGCGTGCAAGGGGCCCCGCCGTAGCGGTGTGCCAACGGGTGGCGCCGTCGGCGTCCGTGAGCACCAGATTGCCGTCCTCCCGCATCGTTAGGGCGCCCGCGCCCTCGAAGCCCTCCCCGGGCGACTCCCACTGCAGGACCGCGGCCGGAGCCAGGCGGTACACCGCCACCTTGCCGTCGTCCCGCACGTCCAGGCGATACGCCCCGTTGCGGGAGGTGAGAGACTGCCCCTTGGCGAGGCTCGCACCGCTGGCCAGCGTGTCCTGCGCACCCGCGACGGCGCCCGCTCCGATCAGCAGGGAAGGAAGGATCCAGGATCTTGAAATTCGCACGCTCCACCTTGGGGACAGGGAAACCTTTTTTCATCCTCTTTCCCGGCTAATTTTTCGTTTGGTTTTGCCGGGGATGGACGGGGGTGGACAGGGATAAGGACGGCCTAACGCCATGCCGAGAGGATGCGCGCAAGGGCGGACAGGTTCGCTCCCCGGCAAAAAGAAAGGGGCCCCGAAAGGCCCCTTCCCCTTTTGCCCTTAAGGCCGTGGCTAGTACATGTCTTCCATGCCGCCGCCCATGCCGCCGGGGCCGCCCATGGGAGGATTCTTCTTGTCCTCGGGCAGGTCGCAGACGATGGCTTCGGTGGTGAGCATCATGGACGCCACGGAGGCGGCGTTGCGCAGGGCGCTCTTGGTCACCTTGGCGGGGTCGATGACGCCGAAGGCCACCATGTCGCCGAACTCGCCGGTGGCGGCGTTGAAGCCGAAGTTGCCCTTCTCCTCCTTGACGCGGTTGACGATGACGCTGCCTTCCACGCCGGCGTTGTTGGCGATCTGGCGGAGGGGCTCCTCCAGGGACTTCTTGACGATCTCCACGCCCGTGGCCTGGTCGCCGGTGAGCTTCAGGGTGGCGAGCTTGACCAGGGAGCGGAGCAGCGCGACGCCGCCGCCGGCCACGATGCCGTCCTCGACGGCGGCCTTGGTGGCGTGCATGGCGTCCTCGACGCGGGCCTTCTTCTCCTTCATCTCGGTTTCGGAAGCCGCGCCCACCTTGATGACGGCGACGCCGCCCACGAGCTTGGCCAGGCGCTCCTGCAGCTTCTCCTTGTCGTAGTCGCTGGTGGAGATCTCCACCTGCGAGCGGATCTGCTTGACGCGGCCCTGGATGGCGCTGGGCTCGCCGGCGCCCTCGATGATGGTGGTGTTCTCCTTGTCGATGACGATCTTCTTGGCGGTGCCGAGATCCTCGATCTTCAGGTTCTCGAGCTTGAGGCCGAGATCCTCGGTGACGGCCTTGCCGCCGGTGAGGATGGCGATGTCCTCGAGCATGGCCTTGCGGCGGTCCCCGAAGCCGGGGGCCTTGACGGCGGCGATGTTGAGGGTGCCGCGGATCTTGTTGACCACCAGGGTGGCCAGGGCCTCGCCGTCCACGTCCTCGGCGATGATCAGCAGGGGGCGGCGGCTGTTGACGACCTGCTCCAGGAGGGGCAGGAGGTCGCGCATGTTGGAGATCTTCTTCTCGTAGATCAGGACGAGGGGGCTCTCCAGCTCGACCTTCATCTGGTCGGGGTTGGTGACGAAGTAGGGGCTGAGGTAGCCGCGGTCGAACTGCATGCCCTCGACGACGGTGAGCTCGGTGTCGCGGCCCTTGGCCTCTTCCACGGTGATGACGCCGTCCTTGCCGACCTTGGCCATGGCGTCGGCGATGATCTTGCCGATCTCCTGGTCGCCGTTGGCGGAAATGGCGCCCACCTGGGCGATGGCGTTGCCCTCGACGGGCTTCTTGATCTCGTCGATGGCGGCGACGACGCAATCCACGGCGAGATCGATGCCCTTCTTGATCTCCATGGTGTTGGCGCCGCTCACGACGGCCTTGATGCCTTCCTTGTAGATGGCGCGGGCCAGCACGGTGGCGGTGGTGGTGCCGTCGCCGGCGATGTCGGAGGTCTTGGAGGCCACTTCACGGACCAGCTGGGCGCCCATGTTCTCGTGCTTGTCCTTGAGCTCGATCTCCTTGGCGACGGTGACGCCGTCCTTGGTCATGAGGGGGGAACCGAACTTCTTCTCGATCAGGACGTTGCGGCCTTTGGGGCCGAGGGTGACCTGCACGGCGTCGGCGAGCTTGTTGACCCCGCGCAGGATGGCCTGGCGGGCTTCTTCGGCGTAGATGATGGATTTGGCGGACATTGTTTATCTCCTGAAGGGTTTCCGGAATTCGTTTCTAGCCGACGATGGCGAGGATCTCGTCTTCGCGAACGATGACGTGGTCGATGCCTTCGATCTTCACTTCGGTGCCGGTGTACTTGCCGATCAGGACCTTGTTGCCGGCCTTGACGGACATGGGGATGCGCTTGCCGTCCTCGGCGAACTTGCCGTCGCCCACCGCCACGACCTCGGCTTCCATGGGCTTCTCCTTGGCGGTGTCGGGGATGATGATCCCTCCCTTGACCGTTTCGGCAGGCTCGCTGCGCTTGAGCAGGACACGATCGTATAGGGGCTTGATTGCCATGATGGCCTCCGTGTGAAAAGGGACCCGGGAGCGTCCCCCGGGGTGGCTGTTAGCACTTACTATCAGCGAGTGCTAATCTAGCCCGCCCCCAAATGGATGTCAAGGGGGGCATTCCATGCTTGAGCCTAATTGGCTCACATTTTATTAATCATTTTATTTCGATCTTTGGAGGAGATTGCCCCGCCTCCACGGTCCGCTTGGGGGTAGGCTAGAGGAATGAGTCAGCTTTCCCTCCTGATCGAACTCCAGACCGTGCATGACAATCTGCACGTCATCCAAAGGGACCTGAGCGCATTCCCGCCCGACCTGGCCGCCCTGGATTCCGAACTCAAGATGCTGGCGAAAAAGCTCGAGGAGACCGGCAGGGCCCTGGCGTCCTCCCGGACCCAGCAGGCCACCCTCACCACGAACCTCGCCGCCGCCCAGAAGCAGGAGGACCTGTCCAAGGCCGCCGTCAAGGAGACGAAGCAGAAGGCGCAGTTCACCCTGGCCATCCGCGAGCTGGACGACCGCCAGCGGCAGAAGACCGCCATCGCCCGCCCCCTGAAGGACGTGGAGACCCGCATCGAGGCCCTGGAACGGGCCGAGGGCGAGATGCGCACCCGGCAGGCCGAGGCGCAGAAGCAGTTCGACGAGCTCCGGGCGGTCTTCCTCTCCGAGCACGAGAACCAGGTGGAGGGTGAACGCCGCCTCCAGAAGCGCCGGGCGGAGATCTCCGAGGCCGTGGACCCCGCCGTGCTGGTCAAGTTCGACCGGCTCCTCCAGCAGCGCCAGGGCCGCGCCGTGGTCCCCATCGACAAGGGTTCCTGCGGCGGCTGCCGCACCCGCCTGAGAACCCCGTTCCTGGCCCAGCTCCGGGAAGAGAAGAACCTCTATTGCGAGTCCTGCCAGCGAATCATCTACGATCCCGCACAACTCCAGTGAGCTTCAAGGGATGAGCCTACTCGGTGCCCGCGTTGCCCGGTTGCGATCCCGCATCCAGCGGGCGTGCGAGGACTGCGGCAGGGATCCCGGCGGCGTCGAGCTTCTGCCGGTCTCCAAGCGCCAGCCCATGGCCCTGGTGCGGGAGGCCGCGGACCTGGGCTTCGGGAGCTTCGGGGAGAACTACGTCCAGGAGGCCCTGGCCAAGATCGCGGAGGCCCCGGACCTGGACTTCGTCCTCATCGGCCCCCTGCAGCGCAACAAGGCCAAGGCGGCGCTGGCGCATTTCCGGCAGATCATGACCGTGGACCGCCCGGACCTGGCCCTGCGCCTGCGCCACCTGGCGGCGGAACTGGACGTCGTGCGCGGAATCTGGCTCCAGGTGGATCTCTGGGGGGAGACGACCAAGGTGGGCGGCGCCGGCGCGGGCGACCTGGAAGCCCTATTCGCCGCGCTGGAGGACGATCCCCGGCTGCCCGTGCAGGGCTTCATGGCCATCCCTCCGCCCGAGGACCCCGGCTCCTTCCGGGCCCTGGACGAGCTGAGGGCCCGCTGGCAGGAGAAGGTGGGCCGCAGGCTGAGGCTCTCCATGGGCATGAGCGGCGACCTGGAAGAGGCCATCCGGGCCGGCAGCGACCAGATCCGCATCGGGACGGCCTTCTTTGGGACACGCTGAGCCAACTTTGTTGTCATAATTTACGTTCGACCATTTATGATTCAGTACACCTTTTGCACATTCCCAACCCGCCTGGCTAGGAGTCTGAGATGGAATTCTGGAAATCACTGAGCATCAGGAAGAAGCTGAGCTATTCCATCCTCGCGCTCACCCTGCTTCTCGGCATCTTCGCGGGAATCGTTTCGGGATGGAAGCTCACCTCGACGCAGACCGAGGGGATCTGGTCCAAGGGCCACAGCCTTTCCGCCGTGCTGGCCGAGGCGACCACCTCCTCCTACCTCTCCGACGATCTGGGCACCACCACGGGCGCCACCGAGCGCGCCCTGGAGTTCGTCAAGGACGACCAGGACGTGAGCATCGCCGCCGTGGTGGCCGTGGACACCGCCACCAAGGCCGTCGCCGTGAAGTTCCAGAAGCGCTACCGCGCCGACGCCAAGGTCGACACGGCCGTCCTCTGCGAGCCCCTGGGCAAGGGCGGCCTCAAATACGAGAAGGGGGGCTTCATGATCACCGCCTCCCCCCTCGGGGCCGAAGCCCAGGACCCCGCCAAGAAGGTCTACCAGGTGCTGGTCATGAACGACACCAACATCTCCAAGGAGAACCTGAAGAGCATGGGGATGATGTTCGTCCTGGGCCTGCTCATGGTGGCCCTGGGCTACGTGGCGTCCCAGGTGCTGGGCAACGCCATCGTCAAGCCGCTTGAGACCATCCAGAGCCGCATGCGCGACATCTCCGAAGGCGAGGGGGACCTCACGGCCCGCCTCGACGTGGTCGGCACCGACGAGATCGCCCAGCTTTCCCTGCACTTCAACCGGTTCGTGGAGAACATCCAGGGCATCGTCCACCAGGTGATCACCATCTCCACCAACATCGCCTCGGGCTCGCTGCAGATGACCGCCGGCATGTCCGAGATGGCCTCCACCGCCGACGCCATCGCCCACACCGCCGAGAACCAGAAGTCCAGCGTGCGCCAGGCCAACGACAGCGTGGGCACCATCGCCAACTCCTCCAAGGTCATCTTCTCCACGGTCTCGGACGCCCTGAACGTGTTCGACCAGGCCCAGGAGGCCGCCGGCAAGGGCGGGACTGCCGTGGGCGCCGCCGTCAGCGGCATGCAGGTCATCAACCAGAACTCCAAGCAGATCGGCAACATCCTCAACGTCATCACCGAGATCGCCAACCAGACCAACCTGCTGAGCCTGAACGCCGCCATCGAGGCCGCCAAGGCCGGCGAGCACGGCAAGGGATTCGCCGTGGTGGCCGAGGAGGTCCGCAAGCTGGCCGAGCGCAGCGCCCAGGCCGCCAAGGAGATCACCGCCCTCATCCAGACCTCCAGCAAGAGCATCGACGACGGCACGTCCATGGTGAACACCGCCGGCTCCGCCCTGCGCAGCATCGAGGAGTCCATCAAGGCCAGCGCCGAGCGCATGAAGACCATCGGCAGCCAGAGCCAGACCCAGAGCCAGGACAGCTCCACCGTGGTGAACGCCATGGGCAGCCTGTCCAGCATCGCCGAGGGGAACGCCGCAGCCACCGAGCAGATGGCCGCAACGATCCGGGAGACCACCCGCACCGTCAACGAACTGAGCAACCTGGCCGAGAACCTCAACAACCTCGTTTCGAGGTTCAAAGTCTGAAGCTTACCTTTCCTCCCCGGCTGCCGATAAGTCTTGGGTTCGGCCAATTCCGAGGAGGCAGCCCATGGGTTTCCGGATCAAGGCGTTCGCTGCGATGGCGCTTGCCTTCGCGGTCCTGTCCGCGGGCGACCTCGCCCCGGACCAGCAGGCCAAGTTCATCAAGATCCTCGCCAGCAGCGCGGGTTCCGCCGGCAAGGTGGCGTGCAAGGACGCCGCCCTGGCCGGCGAACTGGCCAAGATGGGCATGGCCAACGACGCCGGGTCCAAGGTCGCCTGGGCATCCTCGGAAGCCGAGGTGAAGAGCCTCAAGGCCGCCGGCAAGCTGGTCATCTGCGGCAGGCTGGAGTGGCTGGCTGCGGGCGGGGGCATCGCCATCGTGGAAGAGGGGGGGAAGCCGCAGATCATCCTGAGCATGGGCAACATCGCGGCGTCGGGCATCACCCTGTCGGACGCGGTGCTCAAGATCGGCAAGAAGCTCAACTAGGATTACCGGGGGGGTTTTTATCCTTTTTCATCCCCGTTCAGCCCCGGCAAATTAAACGCTGAATTTGCCGGGCATGAACGGGAACGAAAAGGGTAAAGACAGAAATAATTATCTCTATCTCACGGGGCCAGGATGGGGTGATGCAGGGCCAGGCCGCTCAGGACGCGGCTGCCGGTGGCGTGAGGGTTGTCCAGGCTCATCCAGAGCAGGGCCTTGGCCACCTGGGAGGCCTCGATGGGGGCGTAACGCCATAGGAGGGCTGAGCGGGGGGCCAGATAGCGGGCGGCCGCCAGGTAGGGTTTGGCCAGCAGGAATGCGCCCAGGCGCTCGGCCAGGCGGAACTCCTCCCGTTCGCCCAGGAGCAGGGAGGGACGCACGATGAGGTAGGGGAGGCCGCTGGCCACCAGCACCTTCTCCGCCTCGGCCTTGGTCTCCAGGTAGAGGCCCCGGGGATGGCCGGCCCCGGCGCTGGAGACCAGCGCGAAGGCGGGGCGGGGCTGCAGGGCGGCGAGGCGGGTGATGAGGGCGGCGGGGTAGCCCAGGTCCACTTCCCGGAAGGCCTCGGGGGAACCCGCCTTCTTCAACGTGGTTCCCAGGGCGCAGAGGAGGAGGTCGCAGGGGATCTCGGTTCCCAGGCGCTCCAGGTCGGCCGGGGAGCGGTAGTCGAAGACCACCTCCTTCACCCGGCCCGACAGGGACCTGAGGGTGCCCGCGCGGCGCACCAGGGCGGTGAAGTCCACGTCCCTGCGCGCTTCCAGCTGCCTCACCAGCTCGCGCCCCACGAGGCCCGTGGCCCCGGCGATCACCACGTTTCTCATTCGCTGGCTTCCTTGGAAATGGCCAGCAGCAGCCCCAGGGACGCGAGGCTCGCGATGAGGCTCGAGCTGCCGTAGCTGATGAACGGCAGGGGGATCCCCTTGTTGGGGGCGAGGCTGAGGACCACGCTGAGGTTCATGAGGGCCTGCACCACCAGCAGGAGGGTGAAACCCATGGCGCAGAGCTTCAGGAAGCTGTCCCGCACCCGGTGGGCGATCCGGTAGCCGCGCCAGAGGATGCCCACGAACAGGGCCAGGACGAGGATGCTGCCGATGAGCCCGGCCTCCTCGGCGATGACGGCGTAGATGAAGTCCGTGTGCGCCTCGGGGAGGTAGTTCAGCTTCTGCATGGAGGCGCCCAGTCCCACGCCCGTGATGCCGCCGTTGCCCACGGCGATCAGGCTCTGCAGGGCCTGGTGGCCCTTGCCCAGCGGGTCGGCCTCGGGGTTGAGGAAGCTGAGCACCCGGGCCCGCCGGTACGGCTCGAACCACACGAAGGCGAAGCCCACGGCGCCCAGCGCGGGGGCCGCCACCGCGAAGATCCACCGCTGCGCCCCGCCCAGGAAGGTCACCAGGAGGGCCACGAAGAGGATCAGGAACGTGGTGCCGAAGTCCGGTTCGCGAAGGATCAGGGCCAGGGGCGCAAGGAGGATGGCGAAGAGGGTCACCAGCTTGGGGATGGACTCCCGGCTCCCCCTGCCCCACAGGTCCCGGTGCCGGATCATCCACCAGGCGGTGATGAGCACGGAGATGGGCTTGAACAGCTCCGAGGGCTGCAGGCTCAGCCGGCCGAACCGGATCCACCGGTGGGCGTGGTTGATGGCCGGGAAGAAGAACACCGCCCCCAGCAGCAGCAGGAACACCACGTAGAGGACCTGGAGCGTCCGGGGGTTGTCCCGCAGCATGACCAGGTCGGTCTGGGTGAGGGCCAGCATGATGGCCACGCCCACGAACCCGCCCACCATCTGGTTCACCAGGAAGGTGGTGGCGGCGCTGTGGTTCTTGAAGGCGGAGGCGGAGAAGACCCAGACCATCCCCACGGCCATGAGGGCCAGGGCGAAGAAGAGAAGCAGGCGATCGATGGGGCGGCGGACGTCGGGGCTCAAGGCGGGCTCGGTGGCAAGGTGAAAAGACCATTCTAGCCATTCCACGCCGCCGGCGCCCTGCCGGAAAAAGGTCCCGGGGGGGGGAGCTAGGTGCTGGCCCGCACCATGGAGGCCTTGAGGGTCTCGTCGATGGTGGCCCGGCATTCGGCGATGTGCGCCCGGGTCTCCCTCGAGAAGCCCTGCCTGCGGGCCGCGGCCGCAAGCTGCGTGCGCAGGGCCGCGAGCTCCTCCCGCGCCAGGGCGCGGGCGTCGTCGGGGGTGACCGGGCCGGATTTCAGGACCAGGGTGATGAGCTGGCGCAGGTGCTCCTTCTGGAGGCCCCGGCGGGTGGCGGTGGGCTCGACGCCCTTGCGGAGCTCCTCCCAGATGGCGGCGTGGAGGCCGTCGAAGAGTTCCGAAAGGCGGAAGACGTCCTTGTCGGCGGTCTTCTCGGGGGCGTCCAGGATGCGGGCCATGGCCCAGGGGTTGAGGACCCGCGCGAGGACCGCCTTCTGGATGGAGAGGGCCCGGGCCGACACCGAGAAGTCCGGGACGCTCCCGGTGGGGCCGTAGCCCCGGTCGAAGGGGTCCAGGGTGAGCCGGGAGACGAAGTCCGGCCTCAGCCGCAGCGCGTCCATGGTGAATACGGAATCGGTGATCAGCTTGAGCGCGGCCCGCTGCCGGGCGCCGCTCACGGGCGTCAGGGGCGTCCGGGGGGAGCCCGCGTGGTCGCGCAGGTACACCACCCCGCCCAGATACTTGGCGGCGTTGAAGGTGGCCGAGGCCATCTGGTTCAGGGCAAGGCTGGTGGTGCGGCGGAGCTGCTTGTAGTTGTCGCCGGGCTGGAAGGTGCGCTCCTGGAGCCGGCCCAGGAGCTCGTGGCTGAGGGCGATGCGCTTGCCGAGGTACGCCAGGGGGTCCTGGCCCAGGTCGAAGCGGTTGACCTCGGGGTCCATGGCGGCGCTGCCCGAGCCGGCCTCCTCGTCCGTGGCGTAGGCCAGGAGCGGGTCGGTCTCGCCCCGGGCCGCGATGCGGGCCAGGTCCGCCTTCTCCTCGGCGGGGGGCAGGACCGCGTAGGCGTATTCGATGGCCCAGAAGTCGTAGGGCCCCAGGGTGGGCATCGTGTAGTCGGCCTGGGGGTGGCCGTCCAGGGCCAGGTTGACGGGGGTGTAGTCCATGACCGAGCCCGCGATGCCGTGGGCGGAGGTGAAGGCCTTGTCCGCCAGCTGCGCCTCCGTGTAGGCGATGGAGGCCCTGAAGTTGTGCCGGAGCCCCAGGGTGTGGCCCACCTCGTGCATGACCACGCTCTTGAGGTAGGCCTGCACGAAGGCGTCCGCCCCGGGCGACCCGGGCTCCATGCCGCCCCGCGCCTCCAGGAGGTCGGCCCCGAAGGCCAGCTCGTCCCGGCCCTCGGCCAGGTAGCGGCACGCGGCCCTGCCGCCCTGGGGCACCTCCTCCCGCGAGCTCTCCCGGATGCTGCGGGCGAAGCCGTCGCCCACGGCGATGTCGGCCTCGAGGATCTCGCCCGTTCGCGGGTCCACGAGGCTGGGCCCGATGGCGAAGCCCGCGTCCACGCCCAGGAACCAGCGGATGGAGGCGTGCCGGAGGCCGTGGGCGTCCGGGTCGGCGTCCGCGGGCTGCTGGCGGACTTCCAGGGCGTCCTGGAAGCCGATGCGCTCGAAGGCCTTGTTCCATTCCAGGATCCCGGCCCGCATGGTGTCCCGGTACTTCTCGGGGATGTTGCGGTCCAGCCAGAAGACGATGGGCTGCTTCGGGCGGCTGAGCGGACTCGACGGGTCCGCCTTTTCCAGCCGCCAGCGGTTGATCAGGCGGGTCCGGGGATCCGGACGGTCGTCCTGGGAGAAGTCCCAGACGGTGGCCACGAAATGCCCCAGCCGGTCATCGGCCTCCCGGACCTTCATGGGTTCCCCGGGCAGCCTGGCGAGGGTGTACCGGAACCCCAGGAACAGGCTGCGCAGGTCCTCCAGGGTGCCCGGCAGGGGCGCGGCGGAAATCACCGGCCTGGCCATGGCGAAGTGCGCGCTGACCTGGAAGGAGGCATAGTCGGGGGAAGCCGAGGCGCTGGCGAAGGAGCTGTTGGGCAGGTCCATGGCGTAGGGCTGGCGGAAGGCGGCCTCCAGGTCCAGGGTGGCCATGGGAAGGTCTTTCAGGAAAAGGAGGTTGGCCTCCACCAGGAAGCCCTTGCCCCGCGGATCGGGCAGCGACACCACGGGGGCCGAGGCCAGCAGGCTGTCGGAGAAGCCATCAGCCACGGCGTGCGCCATGGGCGTGCCGGCCCGGGCGGTGAAGGCGGCATTGCGCGCGAGCAGCTGGAGGGTGTTGCCGATGCGCTTGAAATAGACCAGGTGGCTGTCGCCCATCATGCCGCCGTAGATGCCCCGCTCGCCCAGGCCGCTGGGGAAGGTCCAGGACAGGAAGAAGAGGGGGCCCAGCTGATCGGGCTTCAGATCGATCCAGACCTTCTCGTCCTTGCGCCAGAGCGTGAACAGGCCGTGCTGCTCCCGGGCGCCCTGCACCACGTCGGCGTAGGGCTTGAGAGGGACGGGGGCCTCCTTCGCCATGACGACCGAGATGGGGGCCTGGGGAAGCGGGGTCGGGGGCGGAGGCGGCTCGGCGGAAAAGAGGAAGGCCGAGGCTGAGACCAGGGCCAGGACAACGTGCTTCATCGAACCTCCATGGGTCAAACCTAGGGCTTTTCAGCTCCATGTCGATGACAGGAGGGGACTTCCGTTCCTTCGGCCGCTCACTTTATGACGTCTGTCCGCTCGATCCAAATTGTTAAATGATTCGGCTTTTTGATTCCATGCGCTCGCACGCCCGCCATCCGGATTGTGACGGCGACCACGACCTGACGTTGCATCAAATTATAAGCAAACAGGAACGTTGTGCGCACCCGGCGAGACCCGTCGGCCCATGGGGCAAGGTGTAAAAAAAAGGCACAACTGTCGCATCCATGTGAATTTTTCAAATGGGGCGTTGACGGAGGGCCCGGCGACCCTAAGTTTAGGACCTCGCCGGTCGGCGAGACCTTCCCAACCCCAAGCGGAGCTATGCTTCGCACGATCCAGGAGGTCCGCAATGTTGATTTCAGCTATGTTCCTTATGGCTTCCGTCCTGTCTCCGATCCCGGCCGTGCCGGGCGAGGCAACGGCCGTCGTGGAACCCTCCCCCACCGCCACGATCTGCCCGGTCTGCGGCAAGTCCATCGAACCCGGCCAGGGGACGAAGATTTCCCTCCGCGGGCGTGAATACATCGTGGACGACACGGCCTGCAGCGATCAGCTGATGACGGATCCGGACAAGTTCCTGGAACCCGACGGAACGCCGAAGAACGCCAAGAAGTAGAGCCTCGATTTCCGGCGGCCCTCCGCGAAGGGCCGCCGGGAACCGGCTTTTCTAGAGCACGAGCCGTTCCTGGTATTCCCCGAACACGGTCCTCATCGCATCGCACACCTCGCCCACCGTCGCCTCGGCCTTCACGGCGTCGAGGATCAGGGGCATGAGGTTGCCGGTGCCCTTGGAGGCGGCGGTGAGGGCTTCCAGTTTCCCGCGCACGGCGCCGTTGTCCCGTTCGGACCGGTACTGGGCCACCTGCGTGCGGCGCCGGGCGCCGAGGGCCTCGTCGACCCGCAGCAGGTCGGGCTTGGCCTCGTTCTGGATGGTGAACTTGTTCACGCCCACCACCACCTGTTCGCCGCGCTCCACGCCCTTCTGGAACTCGTAGGCGGCGTTCTGGATCTCGCGCTGGGGGATGCCCTTCTCGATGGCCGAGACCATGCCGCCGGCCTCGTCCACCTTCCTGATGAGGGCCTCGGCACGGGCTTCCAGCTCGTCGGTGAGGCTCTCGATGAGGTAGCTGCCGGCGAAGGGATCCACGGTGTCGGCGATGCGGGATTCGTAGGCCAGGATCTGCTGCGTGCGCAGCGCGATGCGGGCGCTCACCTCGGTGGGCAGGGCGAGGGCCTCGTCGCGGCTGTTGGTGTGCAGGGACTGCGTGCCGCCCAGGACGGCGGCCATGGCCTGCACGGTGGTGCGCACGATGTTGTTGTCGGGCTGCTGGGCGGTGAGGGTGGAGCCCGCGGTCTGGGTGTGGAAGCGCAGCATCTGGCTCTTGGGGTCGTCCGAGCCGAAGCGCTCCTTGATGATCTTCGCCCACATGCGCCGCGCGGCGCGGAACTTGGCGATCTCCTCGAAGAACTGGTTGTGGGCGTTGAAGAAGAAGCTGAGCCGGGGCGCGAAGTCCTCGAGCTTCAGGCCCGAGGCCAGCGCGGCCTCCACGTAGGCGATGCCGTCGGCCAGGGTGAAGGCGATCTCCTGGGCCGCGGTGCAGCCCGCCTCGCGGATGTGGTACCCGGAAATCGAAATGGTGTTCCAGTTGGGCACGTTCGAAGCGCAGAACTCGAAGATGTTCGTGATGAGCCGGATGCTGGGGCGGGGCGGGTAGATGTAGGTGCCCCGGGCCATGTACTCCTTGAGGATGTCGTTCTGGATGGTGCCGCTGACCTGGCTCCAGGAGGCGCCCTGCTCCTCCGCCACGGCCAGGTAGAGGGCCAGCAGCACCGAGGCCGGGCCGTTGATGGTCATGCTGGTGCTCACCTTGTCCAGGGGGATGTTCTGGAAGAGCACGCGCATGTCGCGGATGGAGCAGATGCTCACGCCCACCTTGCCCACCTCGCCCATGGCCATCTCGTGGTCCGGGTCCATGCCGATCTGCGTGGGCAGGTCGAAGGCCACGGAGAGGCCCGTCTGGCCCTGCTCCAGGAGGTAGCGGTAGCGCTTGTTGGATTCCTCCGCGGTGCCGAAGCCCGCGTACTGGCGCATGGTCCAGAGGCGGCCCCGGTAGCCGGTGGGCTGCACGTGGCGGGTGAAGGGGTACCGCCCGGGGCGGCCCAGATCCTTCAGGGGATCCAGGTTCTCGACGTCGGCGGGCGTGTAGCTGTTCTTGAGGGGAATGCCGGAGCTGGTCTCGAACTTCGGGGACCGCAGCTTGGACGGATCCTCCTTCACTTCCAGGTTCTCGCGCACCTGTCGAAGGTAGTCGGGCTGGTACATGCGGCCTCCAAGGTTTGGCCCAGGGTACCAGAGGACGCTGCGTGTTTGGGTCACAGTGCTCTAGACTGGGTGGAAAGGTGAAGCCATGCCCATCCACGCCCTCCCCCCTCCTCCCGCCATCCAGGTCCTGCTGGGGGCGGAGGTGTGGTCCGGCGACGGGGCGTCCCGCCCCGGTCAGGCCGTGGCCCTTCGCGGAGGCCGGATCCTGGCCGCCGGTCCCAGCGCCGAGGTGCTCCAGAAATACCCCGCGGCCCGCAGGATCGAGCTGCCCGGAGGCACCCTCCTGCCGGGCTTCATCGAAGGCCACGCCCACGTGCTGGGGCTGGGTCTCATGGATCAGCAGGCGGACCTCGCCTCCGTGCCGAGCCTGGCGGCCGCGCTGGAGCGGGTGCGCGCCTGGGCCGCCCAGCGCAAGGGCTGGGTCGAGGGCCGGGGCTGGGACCAGAACCTTTGGCCCACCAGGACCTTCCCCACCGCGAAGGACCTGGACGCCGTCACGGGCGACCGGCCCGCGGCCCTGGAGCGGGTGGACGGCCACGCCCTCTGGGTCAATTCCGCGGCGCTGAAGGCCGCCGGCATCACCCGCGCCACGCCGGATCCCCAGGGCGGCAGCATCCTCCGGGACGCCGCGGGCGAACCCACCGGCATCCTCGTGGACGGCGCCGCGGACCTGATCGCCAAGGTCCGCCCCGCCCCCTCCCCCGCGGCCGTGGAGGCCGCGCTGGCCGTGGGCCTGGACCGCCTGCGCAGGCTGGGCTTCACCTCCGTCGCGGACATGGGCGTGGACCGCGCGACCCTGGAGGCCTACCGCCGCCTGGCCAAGGCCGGCAAGCTCCCCATCCGCGTCTTCGCGTACCTCTCCCACGACATGAAGCTCATGCTCCAGGAACTGCGCCGGGCGCGGAGCCCCAAGACCGCCTTCCTGCAGGTGCAGGGCGTCAAGTTCTACCTCGACGGGGCCCTGGGCAGCCGCGGCGCCCGGCTCCTGGAGCCCTACGCCGACGCGCCCACCACGGGCATCTGGACCACCGATCCCGTGAGGGTGGCCGCGGACGTGAAGGCCACCGTGCGCGCCGGTTACCAGCCCGCCATCCACGCCATCGGCGACGCCGCCAACCGCAAGGCCCTGGACATTTTCGCGAAGCTTCCCCGCCGGCCGGCCCTGCCCCCGCGCATCGAGCACGCCCAGATCGTCACCGCCGAGGACGCGGCCCGCTTCGGTCCCCTGGGCGTGGTGGCGAGCATCCAGCCCGTCCACTGCACCGACGACCACGCCTGGACCCCCGCACGCCTGGGTCCCGCCCGGGTGGACGAGGCCTTCCCCTGGCGCACCTTCCTGCAAGGCGGCGCGCTCCTGGCCCTGGGCAGCGACGCGCCCGTGGCCGACGCCAATCCTTTCGTGGGCATCGTTTCCGCGGAAACCCGGCAGGACGCGGCCCTGGATCCGCCCGGAGGCTTCCTCCCCGCCCAGCGCCTCACCCGGGCGGAGGCGGTGCGGGGCTACACCAGCGGCAACGCCCGCGCCCTGGGGCACGCCGACCTGGGCGTCATCCAGGCGGGGGCCACCGCGGACCTGATCTGGGTGCAGGCGCCGCTGATGACCCTCACGCCCGCCGAGGTGCGCAAGCTGAAACCCGGCCGCCTCTGGGTGAACGGAACCGAGCTGACGGAGAAGCCATGAAGCGACCCCTCCCCCTCCTCGCCCCTTCCATCCTGTCGGCGGATTTCGCCCGGCTGGCGGAGAGCCTCCAGGTGCTCGGCGACCGGTGCGTCGTGCACGTGGACGTCATGGACGGCCGCTTCGTGCCGAACATCACGCTGGGCATGCCCGTGGTGGCCGCGCTGCGCAGGGAGACGAGGCTGCCCCTGGACTGCCACCTGATGATCGTGGAACCCGCGAAGTACGCCCTGGAGTTCGTGAAGGCCGGCGCGGACTGGGTCTCCATCCACCAGGAGGCGGACCCCCACGCCCATCGCACCCTCACCGCCATCCGCGAGGCCGGCGCCAAGGCCGGCATCGTCCTCAACCCCGGCACGCCCGTGGAGACGCTCACGGACCTGGTGGGGGTCTTCGATTTCGTGCTCCTCATGAGCGTGAATCCCGGATTCGGGGGGCAGTCGTTCATCCCCCGGGTGCTGGACAAGGTGCGGCGCCTCGATGCGCTCAGGAAGGAACGCGACGCGTCCTTCTTCATCCAGGTGGACGGGGGCGTGGGCCCCGGCAACGCCGGCGCCCTGGTGGCCGCGGGCGCGGATGTCCTGGTGGCCGGCAACGCCGTTTTCAAGGCTGCCGACCCCCGGGCGGCTATCTCCAGCCTCCTGAGTGCTATGGATATCTAATTTGATAAATCTCTTAAAAATATTGAAATAATCCAAGATCGGACAGATAAAGACCTATGCTTTGGTGTGGTCAGGCGCGGCGAGGGTAGGCATCCATGCCTTATGGGTGAAGCGACTCTTGATACTATTTGCCGATGGCTAGTACCCAGGAAGGCCCAGTAGGCTGAACGCATGTTCGATACGGGTGCACACCTAAGGAAAGTCAGGAAAAAATACAACCTGACGCTGGATCAGCTTGCAGGCAGGAGCGGAATCGACCGGGGCACCATCAGCCGGATCGAACTGGGCCATGTGTCCCCACGCATCGACACCATCGACTGCCTCTGCAGGGCCATGAACACCACCCTGCCGGAATTCTTCGGCCACGGGGACCTGTGGACGGGCGCCCCGGACGCCGCACCCCAGGCGGGACCCGTCCGGGACTTCCGGGCGGGCGCCGAGACCTCCAACCCGGAGGCCGACCTCTACTGGCCCGTGCCCAAGGCCATGTGGCAGAGCCTCGTGGATGTGGTGGAGCGCTTCGAGGCGCTCCTCGCCCACAGCAGCGAACTGGTGCTCGTCCTGGACTCCCAGGGCCGGATCATCTACCTTTCCCCCGGCGGGGAGAACCTCCTGGGGCACAAGCGCGCCGAGGTGCTGGGCCTGTCGGTGCTCGACATCATCCACGCCGACGACCGCCTCCGCTTCCAGGCTGCCCTGCTGGGCGAGGGCCCCGGGTCGGCGACCTCCCGGAACTTCCGGCTGCGGCACAGAAACGGCGAATGGCTCGCCTTCGAGTGCACCCTCACGGACCACCTCAAGAGCCCCTCCATCCGGGCGAAGATCGTGAACGCGGCCCTGGCCTGACCACCCAACACGGCCGCCCGCGGTTGAGGCAGAATGAAGGACTCCGGTTCGCGTCGCCGCCGGCCTGGTTGGAGTCCCGATGCACATGTCCGATGCCCTCGTCTCCCCGTTCGTGGGCGCGGCGTTCTGGGCGGTATCGGGTACGGCCCTCTATCGCAGCGGCCAGGGGACGTCCCGGGGGACGGCCGTCTCGGTCCCCCTCACCGGGGTGCTGGGCGCCTTCACCTTCGCCATCCAGATGGTCAACTTCTCCATCCCGGGCACCGGCTCCAGCGGGCACCTGGGCGGGGGACTCCTGCTGGCCATCCTCCTGGGGCCCCAGGCCGCCTTCCTGACGCTCGCCTCGGTGCTCCTGGTCCAGGCGCTCTTCTTCGCGGACGGCGGCCTCCTGGCGCTGGGGTGCAACCTGTTCAACATGGGTTTCATCCCGGCCTTCATCGCCTACCCCCTGCTCTACCGTCCGCTCGCGGGTCGGGCCCGTGGGGCCGCCACCTTCCTGGCGGCCCTGGCGGCCCTGGGGCTGGGCGCCGGGGCGGTGGCGCTGGAGACGCGCCTCTCCGGCATCTCGTCCCTTCCCTTCCGTACCTTCCTGGCGGCCTTGGTGCCCATCCACCTGGTCATCGGCCTGGTGGAGGGCGCCGCCACGGTGGCGGTGGTGCGGTTCCTCCGCCACGCGCGGCCGGAACTGGTGGAAGGCGAGCCTGGGGGAGGCTGGAAGGCCGCGGCCCTGGTGGGCCTCCTGGCCCTGTTCACGGGCGGTTGCCTCTCCTGGGCCGCCTCGCGCTACCCCGACGGCCTGGAGCGGGCCGTGGCCCGGGTGGCCGGGGGCGAGCCCCGCGCCGCGCAGGATCCTCTGCACCGGGCCTCCGCCCGGGCCCGGGAAGCGGCCCCCATGCCCGACTACGCCCTCAAGGGACGGGGGGAGCCCTCCCGGGCCCAGACGTCCCTGGCGGGGCTCCTGGGCGGCGCGGCGACCCTCGCGCTGGTGGCGCTGGCCGCCCTGGGCCTCAAGGCCCTGCGGAAGCCCGCGTGACCGGCCTCGCGTCCCTCCTCCACTTCGGCACCCTCGACGACCTCGCCCAGGGCGACAGTGCCGTGCACCGCCTGGACCCCCGGGCCAAGCTCTTGGCCACGGGCCTGTTCATCGTCACGGTGGCCTCCTTCGGGCGGTACGAGGTGGCGGCCCTGGTGCCCTTCGCCCTCTTTCCCGCCGCGCTCATGGCCCTGGGCGGCATCCCGGCCGGCTTCATCGGGAGGCGGATGCTGGCGGCCCTGCCCTTCGTGCTGCTCCTGGGGGCCCTCAACCCCGTGCTGGACCGCGCGCCCCTGATCACCCTGGGTCCCGTGGCGGTGTCGGGGGGCTGGGTGTCCTTCGCCTCGATCCTCCTGCGCTTCGCCCTCACCGTGGGCGCGGCGCTGGTGCTGGTGGCCACCACCAGCATGGACGGCGTATGCCTGGGCCTGGAGCGCCTGGGGGCGCCGCGGGCCTTCGCGCAGCAGGTGGCCTTCCTCCACCGCTACGCCTTCGTCCTGGGCTCGGAGACATTGCGCATCCACCGCGCCAGGACCCTGCGGGCCTTCGGGAGGAAGCTCGCCCCGGGCGAGTTCGCCACCCTGGCCGGGCACCTCCTGCTGCGGGCCTGGGACCGGGCCCGGCGCATCCACATGGCCATGCTCAGCCGGGGCTTCACCGGCCACTTCCCGGAACCCCGGCCCCTGGCCTGGAAGGCGCGCGACCTCCTGTTCACCGTCCTGTGCGCCGCGTCCTTCGCCGCGCTGAGGTTCTGGAACCTGCCGCGGATCCTCGGCGACCTGCTCACCGGAGGCGCGGCATGACGCGGCCCATCATCGAGGCGGCGGACCTCCGCTACCGCTACCCCGACGGCACCGAGGCCCTGCGCGGCGTCACGTTCCGGGTCCTGCCGGGCGAGTCGGTGGCCCTGGTGGGCGCCAACGGCGCGGGCAAGTCCACCCTGCTCCAGCACCTCATCGGCACGGTGTTCCCCTCGAGCGGCGCGCTCGAGGTGGGAGGCCACCCCGTCGATCCGGCCCATCTCCCGGAGCTGCGCCGGCGCGTGGGCATGGTCTTCCACGATCCCGACGACCAGCTCTTCATGCCCACCGTGGCCCAGGACGTGGCCTTCGGCCCCCAGAACCTGGGCCTGGCGCCCGCCGAGGTGGAGGCGCGGGTGCGTGCGGCCCTGGAGACCGTGGACGCCCTGGCGCTTGCGAAGAAGCCCCCCTACCGTCTGTCGTCGGGCGAGAAGCGCCGCGTGGCCATCGCCACCGCCCTGGCCATGGAGCCCGAGATCCTCGTCATGGACGAGCCCACCTCGGGCCTGGACCCCCGCAGCCGGCGCCACCTGGCCGAGCTCCTGAAGGTCTTCGGCCACACCATGGTCATCGCCACCCACGACCTGGACCTGGTCATGGACCTCTGCCCGCGCACCCTGGTGATCCACGAGGGGACCCTCATGGCCGACGGGCCCACCCGGGAGATCTTCCGGGACGAGCGGCTCCTGGCCACCTGCCGGCTGGAGAAGCCCCTTTCCATGCAGGGCTGCCCGATTTGCGGAGCGTCTTGATCTGCGTCAAGGTCCGGCCCTAGGAACCACCTCATGCTTGGGCGACCGGATCCCCGGAACCCGAGGTGGAGATGCTCGCCCTGTTGGAGTTGGAACTTCGGCCCCTGGCGCGGGCGACCCTGGCCACCGTGGCCCTGGCCGGCCTGGTCGCCCTGGGCAACGGCGGAGGCCGCTGGCTGGATCCGGCCCTCCTGGGCTACCTCATCGCCTCGCTCTTCGCGTGCTTCGGCGTGGCCTACCGGTACTTCACCTGGCTGGAGCGGCCCGCCACGGGCATGTACTGGCGCTGGACCCTGCGCACCCTCCTGACGCCCCGCGTGCTGCTGCGCCTGCCCTTGATCCTGCTGGACCAGCTGTTCCTGCAGCGTTTCATCGGCAAGCGCTCCATCAGGCGCTGGGGCGCCCACGCCCTGCTGGCCTGGGGATGCCTCCTGGCCTTCTCCGTCACCTTCCCCCTGGTCTTCGGGTGGGTGCGCTTCACCAGCGACGGGCCCAATGCGGACCGCTACCAGGCCTGGGTCCTGGGCCTGCCGGCGGGGAGCTTCCCCCTGGGGGGGTTCGCCGCCTTCGCCGCCTTCCACATCCTGGACCTGGCCGCCGTCATGGTCATCACCGGCTGCGTCCTGGCCTTCGTGCGCCGCAGCCGGGACGAGGGCGACACGGCCACCCAGCGCTTCGACCTGGACATCCTGCCCCTGCTCCTGCTCATCGCCGTCTCCGTCACCGGGCTCCTGCTCACCGCCTCCGAGACCTGGCTCCAGGGCCGCAACTTCGGGACCCTGGCGTACCTGCATGAGATGACCGTCATCCTCATGCTCCTGAGCCTGCCCTTCGGCAAGCTCTTCCACATCGTCCAGCGCCCCGCCCAGGCCGGCGTGAAGCTCTACAAGGCCGAAGGGGACGCCCTCGGCCTCCTGCCCTGCAGGGCCTGCGCCACGCCCTTCATCCGCCCCAACCAGCACCGGGACCTGCGCGTGCTATGGAAGGAGCTGGGCCTGGAAGCCGGCGCGCACCACCTCGACCTGTGCCCCCGCTGCAGGCGGCGCCTGGTGATGAAGGCCCAGAGCCTGCGCCTGGGCGGCGCCTTCGATCCCTTCGCGGACACGCCGGTGCCCGTGGAACCCCTGGAGAGCTGACCATGGCCCATCTGCCCACCGACGCCAGCCGCCTCCGGGCCGAATTCGGCCCCCACCTCAACACGGCCCCTCCCGGCGGCTGGGACGCGGACCTCCGCCCCGAGAGGATCGTGGAGACCCACTGCTGCTTCTGCGGCCAGCAGTGCGGCATCAAGCTCAAGGTCGCCGGCAACAAGGTGGTGGGCTTCGACCCCTGGGAGGAGTTCCCCTTCAACAAGGGCAAGCTCTGCCCCAAGGGCGTCAAGCGCTACCTGCAGGGGGCCCACCCCGACCGGCTCCTGCACGCCATGAAGCGCACGGATTCGGGCTTCGTGCCCATGGGCTGGGACGAGGCCATGGAGCGCACCGTCACGGAGATCACGCGCATCCAGGAGACGTACGGCAAGGACGCCTTCGCCATGCTCAGCGGCGTGAGCCTCACCAACGAGAAGAGCTACCTCGCCGGCAAGTTCGCGCGCCTGGGCCTGGGCACCCGGAACCTCGACTACAACGGCCGCCTGTGCATGGTGAGCGCCGGCGCCGGCAACAAGAAGGCCTTCGGCGTGGACCGGGCGGCCAACTCCTGGGAGGACATCCCCCTGGCCGACGTGATCTGGGTCTCCGGGGCCAACGTGGCCGAGTGCGCGCCCATCACCACCGACTACATCTGGCGGGCCCGGGACCGCGGGGCCAGGCTCATCGTGGTGGACCCCCGCATCACGCCCCTGGCCCGCACCGCCGACCTGGCCCTGCCCCTCAGGCCCGGCACCGACTCGGCGCTGACCAACGGCATCCTCCACCTCCTGGACAAATGGAACCTCGTGGACCGCGACTTCGTGCGGGACCACACCAGCGGCTTCGAGGCGGCCCTGGAGGCGGCGAGGGACTGCACCCCCGAGTGGACCAGCGCCGTCACCGGCCTGCCCGCGGCCGCCATCGAGAAGGCCGCGCGCATGTGGGGCGAGGCCGCCACCAGCTTCCTCCTCCACGCCCGCGGCATCGAGCACCAGTCCAAGGGCGTGGAGAACGTCAACTCCTGCATCAACATCGTCCTGGCCACGGGGCGCATCGGCCGGCCCGGGTGCGGCTACGCCACGATCACGGGCCAGGGCAACGGCCAGGGCGGCCGCGAGCACGGCCACAAGTGCGACCAGCTCCCCGGCAATAGGGACATCGAGAACCCCGGGCACCGCGCCCACATCTGCGGCGTGTGGGGCTGCACGGACGAGGAGCTCCCCCGCAAGGGCCTCAGCGCCCAGGAGATCATGAACGAGATCCACGAGGGCGGCATCAAGGGCCTCCTCTGCCTGTGCTTCAACCCCGTGGTCAGCCTGCCGGACTCCACCTTCACCCGGGAGGCCCTGGAGAAGCTGGAGTTCTTCGTGTCCCTGGACTTCTTCCTGTCCGAGACCGCCCAGCACGCCGACATCGTCTTCCCCTCGGCCCTCCACGAGGAGGACGACGGCACCTCCACCAGCGCCGAGGGCCGCGTCATCCGCATCCGCAAGGCCGTGGAGCCCCCCGGGGACGCCCGCACGGACTGGGAGATCATGGTGGAACTGGCCCGCCGCCTGGGGAAGGGGAAGTTCTTCGACCACTTCACGTCCCCCGAGGCGATCTTCCAGGAGCTGCGCAGGGCCTCCTCGGGCGGCACCGCGGACTACGGCGGCATCACCTACGAAAAGATCGAGAAGCAGATGGGCGTCTTCTGGCCCTGCCCCACCGAGGACCACCCCGGCACCCCGCGCCTGTTCGAAGGGGGGAGGTTCTTCCACCCCGACGGCCGCGCGAAGTTCATCCCCACGCCCTGGCGGCCCCCCATGGAGGTGGTGGACGCGGAGTACCCCGTGTGGCTCACCACGGGCCGGGTGGTCTTCCACTACCTCTCGGGCACCCAGACCCGGCGCATCGGGTTCCTGGTGGAACAGTGCCCCCACCCCTACGTGGAGATCCACCCCCGCCTTGCAAGGAATCTCGGCATCGCCGAAGGCGACGCGGTCTCGGTCGCCACCCGCCGGGGCGAACTGGTGCTGCCCGCCAAGCTCGTCACCACCATCCGTCCGGACACCGTCTTCATCCCCTACCACTGGCCCGGGAACCTGGGCGCCAACCGCCTCACGGCCCGGAACCTGGACCCCGTGAGCCGGATCCCCGAATTCAAGGTGAGCGCCTGCCGCCTCGCGCGCACCACGCCGGACCGCTTCCCGCCCGAGCTCCTGGAGCTCATGGCCGCCGGAAAGGGGGCGTGATGGTCAGCGAGGAGTTCGGCTTCTTCATCGACCCCCAGCGCTGCATCGGCTGCCGGTCCTGCGTGGCGGCCTGCGCGGAGTGCGGCACCCACCGCGGCGTCTCCATGATCCACCTGGACGAGCTGGACCGCCTGGCCTCCACCCAGACCGGGCCCACCGTGTGCATGCACTGCGAGGACCCCATCTGCGCCATGAGCTGCCCCGCCGACGCCATCAAGCGCACCGAGGACGGCGTGGTGCACGCCAGCCAGAAGCCCCGGTGCGTCGCGTGCCAGAACTGCGAGCTGAGCTGCCCCTTCGGCGTGCCCATCGTGCTGCCCGGCCTGGAGCAGATGCTCAAGTGCGACCTGTGCTACGACCGGAGCTCCGTCGGCCTGAAACCCATGTGCGCCACCGTGTGTCCCAGCCAGGCCCTGCTCTTCGTGCCGAAGCACGAGGTGGCCGCCCTGCGCGGCTCGAAGCCCCTGCGGGAGTTCCGGATCGGCGCCCTGACGATCCGCACCCGCAACGCGATCATGGTGCCCGACCCGGAGATCCCCCTGAACCTGGATGCCTCGATCCTCATCGAAGGAGACCTCTGATGGCCGGCTGGAAATCGCTTTTCCCCGTGGATCTGGCCGAGGAGGGACGGCTCTCCCGGCGGGAGTTCGCGCGGTTCCTGGCCCTGGTGAGCGCCGGCTTCACCGGCGGCATCGGCTACCTGGGCCTCCGGAAGAAGCCTTTGGACGGCGCCCCCGCCGCCCCCGCCGACGCCCCCCGGGAGCTCCGCCTCTGCCGCGCCGACGACGTGGCCCCCGGCAACAGCTACCTGTTCACCTACCGCGACCCCCAGGACCGCTGCATCCTCGTGCGCACCCCCGGGGACCAGTGGCGCGCCTACCGCCAGACCTGCACCCACCTGGGCTGCGCCGTGCGCTGGGACGGCAAGGGCCTGGAGTGCCCCTGCCACAACGGCCGCTTCGAGGTTGTACAGGGCTTCCCCACCGCGGGCCCTCCGACCCGACCTCTGTCCCGCCTGCACGTGGAACTGCGCGACGGCGACATCTGGGTCGTGGGGGACCTGCCCAAGCCCGGAGAAGGGAGCCCCGCATGAACCGCTCCGTCTTCACGGGCGCCGCGCTGGCCGTGGTGCTGCTGATCGTGCTGATCCAGACCTATCTTTTCGAGACCGTCCTGGGCGCCGTCCTGGACGGCCAGCGGGGGATGCTGGCCGGGGCCTTCATCGTGTCCCTCCTGTTGACCGCCGTGGCGCTCGTGTTGGCCTTCAAGGCGAAAGACCTGGACAACAGGAATTGATCTTTTCCCGGCCTCCTCGGCGAGGGGAAAAAAGGAATTCATTCAAGGAGTCTTCATGCCCAAGATCACCTCGTGGAACCCCGAGGACCCCGCCGCCTGGGAGTCCGGGCAGAAGGCCGTCGCCTGGCGGAACCTCGCGGTCTCCATCCCGGCCCTCCTCGTGGCCTTCTCCGTGTGGATGTTCTGGTCCATCCTCGCGGTGCGCATGCGGGACGCGGGGTTCCCGTTCCCGCCCGCGCAGCTCTTCACGCTCATCAGCATCGCGGGGCTGGCGGGTGCCACGCTGCGCATTCCCAGCGCGTTCCTGGTGCCGCTGGCGGGGGGCCGGAACACCGTCGCCATCACCACGGCCCTCCTGATCGTTCCGGCCCTGGGAGCCGGGCTGGCGCTGCGGGACACCCACACGCCCTTCTCGACCTTCGCCGTCCTGGCCACCCTCTCGGGCATCGGCGGGGGGAACTTCGCCTCCAGCATGGCCAACATCCCGGGATTCTTCCCCAAGCGCCTGGCGGGAACGGCCCTGGGGCTCAACGGCGGGCTGGGGAACCTGGGGGTCAGCGTCATGCAGGTGGCGATCCCCGCGGTCATCGGCGTGGGGCTCTTCGGTTCCCTGGGCGGCAAGGCGCCCCTCTACCTGGCCAACGGCGCCCTGGTGTGGGTGCCCGTGCTGGCCCTGCTCTCCGTGCTGGCGTGGGTGTTCATGGACAACCTGCCGGGACAGGACGCCGAGCCCCTCGGGCCCGCGGTCCTCAAGATCCTGGGCCTCCACGCGCTGGGGCTGGCGGTCTCGGCCGCGGGCGTGGCGCTGCTGCTGTCGTTCAGGCTGGGCCTGGCGGCCCAGGTGGGCGTGCTGCTGGGGACCATCCTGGCCTCCCTGGGGCTGCTCAAGCTCATCCCCGGGCGCGTCAGCGAACGGCTCGCCTCCCAGTTCCTGATGTTCCGCAAGCCCGACACCTGGGGGCTCACGGTCCTCTACCTGGGCACGTTCGGCAGCTTCATCGGGTTCAGCGGCGCCCTGCCCCTGCTCATCAACGTGGTCTTCGGGCGCCTTCCGGGCGGCATGGTGAACACCCACGCGCCCCGCGCCATGGCCTACGCCTGGCTGGGCCCCCTGGTGGGCAGCCTCTTCCGGCCCGTGGGGGGCTGGCTCGCCGACAGATGGAAGGGCAGCCACGTGGCCCAGCTCTCCTTCGCGCTCATGGGCGTCGGCGCCCTGGGCGTGGCGCACTTCGTCGTGCGGGCCCAGGGGGCGCCGGCGCCCGAGGCCTTCTTCCCCCCCTTCCTGGGGCTGTTCCTCCTCCTCTTCGTGGCCACGGGACTGGGCAACGGGGCCGTCTTCCAGATGGCGCCCCAGGTCACGGCCCCGGGCATGGCGGCCCCCACGGTGGGGTGGATCTCGGCGGTGGCGGCCTACGGCAGCTTCCTGGTTCCTGCCATTTTCAAGATCCAGGTGGACGCGGGCACGCCCCAGCGCGCCCTGCACCTGTTCACCGCCTTCTACGCGGGCTGCATCATTCTCAACGCCTGGAGATACGCAAGGCGGCAGGAAATGGGCATAATGGCAGGCACCCCCAGGGCGTAGTCCGTCCGGGGAGCCCGAACTGCCCGGAGCAAGCCCATGACAACCCTGAACAAGCGCCTGGTGGAGGCCCCCTACCCCGTCGTGGGCCTCACGGGGGGCATCGCCGCCGGCAAGACCTACGCCTCCAAGCGCCTGAAGGTCCTGGGCTGGGAGATCATCAACGCCGACCAGGTGGCCCGCGAGGTGGTGGAACCGGGCACCCCGGGCCTGGCCGCCCTGGTGCAGGCGTTCGGCTCCGGCATCCTCGGCGAAGCCGGCACCCTGGACCGGGAGCGGATGGCCACCCTGGTGTTCTCCGACCCCGCCAACCGGGAGCGCCTGGAGGCCATCCTCCACCCGCTCATCGAGACGCGTCTCGCCGACAAGCTCCGCGCGCTGCCCACCACGATCAAGGGCGTGGTCCTGGACGCGGCCCTCTGGGTCGAGCGCGGCCAGGCCCACATCTTCGACGCCCTGTGGGTGGTGGACGCCCCCGAGGAGATCCGCCTCAAGCGCCTCATGGAGCGCGACGGCCTGGACACCGCGAGGGCCATGGACCGCATCTACGCCCAGAGCGCGGGCGCCGAGAAGCTGCTGCACGCCGACCAGGTCTTCCACAACGACGGCCGCGACCTGGACGAGTCCCTGCACAAGGCCGAGGAGAACCTCCTGGCCCACTGGAAGACCTCCCGGAGCCGGAAGTGGCGCCCGCCCATGACCGCCCCCTTCGACGCCGAGCAGCTCCGCGCCACCCTCGAGACCCTGCTCAGCCGGGGCGGCGACTACGGCGAGGTCTTCGTGGAGCACCGCCGCGCCTGCGGCCTGGGCATGGACGACGGCCGCATGGAGGACGTGGCCGCCGGGGAGACCTTCGGCGTGGGCCTTCGGCTCATGGACGGGGAGACCACCCGGTTCGCCGACCTCATCGCCCCCACCGCCGCGGAGCTCCTGGACGCGGCCCGCACCCTGGCCGCCCCCGGCGCCGGGGTGGCGGCCTCCATCCCCGAGCTCGCGCCCCAGCTCCTTCCCAAGCCCAGCCCCATCGAGCGCGAACCCGCCGCGGTGCCGCTGCCCGAGAAGGTCGACCTGGTGCGCCGGGCCGAGTACCTCGCCCGGCGGCGCGCGGAGACCCTCCGGCCCGGCGCCCTGCGCCAGGTGGCCGTGGGCTACGGCGACAGCACCCAGAGCGTCTGGATCGCCTCCGCCGAGCGCGTGGACGGCGCCTGGACCGCCACCCTCACCGAGGACCGCCGCATCCAGAGCGTGCTGCGCGTGAACGTCACCGCGGGCGCGGGCGAGCTGCTCCAGACCGGGTACCAGGCCCTGGGCCAGACCCGGGGCTTCGAGCTGTTCCATTCCCAGGAGGTGGAGCGCACGGTGCACGAGGCGGTGCGCCTGGCCATCCAGGCCCTGGACGCCCTGCCCGCCCCGGCGGGCACCTTCCCCGTGATCCTCTCCTCCAGCGCCGGCGGCACCATGATCCACGAGGCCTGCGGCCACGGGCTCGAGGCCGACCTGGCCCTGGCCGGGGTTAGCGCGTTCTCCGGCAAGCTGGGGCAGAAGGTGGCCGCCGACTTCGTCACGATCATCGACGACGGCACCCTGCCCCACAAGCGCGGGTCCTCGGCCTGCGACGACGAGGGCCGCGCCGCCCAGCGGGTCGTGCTCATCGAGAACGGCGTGCTCAAGTCCTACCTCCAGTCCCGCAAGACCGCCCGCAGGATGGGCGTGGAGCCCACGGGCAACGGCCGGCGCGAGAGCTACCGCCACATCCCCATCCCCCGCATGCGCAACACCTTCCTGGCTCCTGGCCAGGAGGACCCGGCGGCGATCCTCAAGGACCTGGACCGGGGCCTCCTCGTCAAGCACATGGGCGGGGGCCAGGTGGACACCGTCACCGGCAACTTCGTCTTCCAGGTCACCGAGGGCTACTGGGTGGAGGGGGGCGTCGTCAAGCACCCGGTGCGCAACGCCACCCTCACGGGATGCGGGCCCACGGTGCTCAAGGAGATCACCCGCATCGGACGGGACCTGGACCACTTCGACATCGGCACCTGCGGCAAGGACGGCCAGGGGGTTCCCGTTTCGGACGCCCTGCCCACCATCCTCTGCCCCGCCCTCGTGGTGGGCGGGACGGCGGAACCCCTCCCCAGCGTCATCTAGGAGTCCCCATGGTCTCGCGTCTCAAGCTCCAGCTGGGCGACATCACCGCCATGGGCACCGAGGCGGTGGTGAATTCCACCGACGAGACGCTCGCGGCGGGGGGCCCCGTGCACGTGGCCATCCACCGTGCCGCGGGCCCCGGCCTGGAGGAGGAGTGCCTGGGCGTGGGCGACTGCCCCCCGGGCGAGGCGCGCCTCACGGGGGGCCACAACCTGGCGTCCCCCTTCGTCATCCACACCGTCGCACCCACGTGGCTGGACGGCAGCGGCGCCGAGGCCGGCGTCCTCGCCTCGTGCTATGTGAACACCCTCAGGCTCGCCAGGGTGCGGGGCATCCGCTCCGTGGCCTTCCCCAGCATCGGCTCGGGCATCGAGCCCCAGATCCCCCTGGACGTGGCCGCCCCGGTGGCCGTGAAGACCATCCTGGACTTCCTGGAGGCCAACGAGCTCCCGGAGCAGGTCTTCCTGGTCTGCTTCAACGCCCAGACGTACCAGGCCCACCAGAAAGCCCTCAAAGAGGCCCTACCCTGATGTCCGACCCAGCCCTGTTCCAGACCTTCATCTCCGATTCCCTCGAGGAGCGGCTCCAGGCCGGCATCCGCTCGGCCCTGGCCCTGGGGGCCGAGGGCGCCGAGGCCTTCGTGAGCGTCTCCCGCTCCCGGCGCGCCAAGGTCCAGAACGGCGCCCTGGAGGACCTCACCACCAGCAAGCGCGGCGGCCTGGGGGTGCGCGTGCTGCGGCCCGGGGCCAAGGGCCTGCGCACTGGCATCGCCACCACCACCGACCTGGGACGGGCCGACTTCACCGAGCTGTTCGCCCAGGCCTGGGAGCTCTCCGCCCTGGGCGACGAGGACCCCTGGATCCGCCAGGCCTCCCCCTCGGGCGTGGACGACCTGCCCCCCCGCCACGACCCCCGCGGCTCGGCGCTGACCCCCGAGGACCGCATCAACCGCGCCCTGGAGCTGGAGGCCCACGCCCGCAAGGCCTCCCCGAAGGTCGTCGCCGTGCGGGACGCCTCCTGGGCCGACGGCGACGGCGCCTCGCTGCTCATCACCCAGCGCGGGGTGCGGGCCTACGACCTGGGCTCGTCCTGCTCCGCCGCCATCGAGCTGGCCGTGGAGGAGCGCGGCGACCGCCAGGCCTCGTGGCACTGGGACATGGGCCGGCACCCCGGCGCCGTGGACCTGGCCGCCATCGGCGCCGAAGCCGCCCGCAAGGGGGAGCGCAAGCTCAACCCGGCGCAGATGGACGCCGGGCGCTTCAACGTCATCCTCCACCCCGAAGTGACCGTGGACATCCTGGGCATCGTCTCGGGGATGCTCTCGGCCGAGGCCGTGCTCAAGGGCCGCAGCCTGTTCGCGGGCAGGCTCGGGGAGACCATCGCCTCCCCCCTGCTCACCCTGGTGGACGACGGCCGGCTGGCCACCGGCCTGGGCTCGGAGCCCTGGGACGGGGAGGGCCTGCCCACCCGGCGCAACGTCCTCATCGACAAGGGCGTCCTGGGCACCTACCTCCACACCCTCAAGACCGCCGCCGAGATGGGCGTGGCCCCCACCGGCACCGCCGGCCGGGGCACGGGCAGCAACCCCGGCGTCTCCACCTTCAACCTGTTCCCGGAAACCGGCGACACCACCCCCCTGGAGCTCTACCGCATGGCCGGGGAGGGCGTGCTCATCACCGAGCTCATGGGCCTGCACACCGTGGACCCGGTTTCGGGCGACCTCAGCGTGGGCGCGTCGGGCATCCGCATCCGGGGAGGGCAGCTGGCCGAGAGCGTGGACCGCATGACCTTCGCGGGCAACCTGCGGGACTTCCTCACCCGCATCGCCGCGGTGGGCAACGATCTCCACTGGTACGGCAGCAGCGGCGGGGTGTCCCTCCTGCTCTCCGACATGAGCCTTGGCGGGGCGTGATAAGGTAGTCGAAGCCTAAATCAAGAGGATTCGATGTCCACAGCAGCAGCCCGCCAATATCTCGCATTTCCCCACCTCGAGCCCGAACTGAGGGCCGAACTGGAACCCCTGGTCCAGGCCGCCGAGAAGGGCGACGCCGCCGCCCTGGTGGAGGTCAACGACCGGTTCTTCGAGCCCCTGGCCTTCGGCACCGGCGGCCTGCGGGGCATCATGGCCGCGGGCCTGCGCCGCATGAACAAGCCCAACGTCCGCCGCACCACCCTGGCCCTGGCCCAGGTGGCCAAGGCGAGGGCCCCCCAGGCGAAGACCGCCCTGGTGGGCTTCGACACCCGCCTGCAGTCGGACGTCTTCGCGCGGGAGGCCGCGCGGGTGCTGGCCGCCGCCGGCTACCAGGTGTTCCTGGGCAACCGCCCCCTGCCGACCCCCTTCCTCTGCTATGCCATGCGCAAGCTGGGCACCGCCTGCGGCATCATCATCACCGCTTCGCACAACCCCAAGGAATACAACGGCTACAAGGCCTATGACGAGAAGGGCGCCCAGGTGGTGAGCCCCTGGGACACCGAGGTCGAAGCCGCCATGGCCTCCTTCCCCCTGGTGCCCGAGCCGCCCCCGGCCGAGGGCGACGCCCGCATCGTGCCCATCCCCGCCGAGCTGGAGGAGGGCTACCTGGCCCTGGGCCTGAGCCTCATGACCCGTCCCGCCGGGTTCAAGCCCGCCAAGGTCCTCTACACCCCCTTCCACGGCACCGGCATCGCCTTCGTGCCCGAGCTCTTCAAGCGCGCCGGCCTCCCGCTGGAGATCTGCGCCTCCCAGGCGGTGCAGGACGGCACCTTCCCCACCGCCCCCCGGCCCAACCCCGAGGAGATCGCCGCCTACAAGGCCCCCCTGGCCGACGCCGCGAAGGCCGGGGCCGACGTGGTCCTCTCCAACGACCCCGACGCCGACCGCATCGGCCTCGTGGCGCCCCATGACGGCGCCTGGGAGCTCATGAGCGGCAACGACCTCGCGGCCCTCACCCTGGACTACCTCTGCACCCAGAAGGGCCTCAAGGGCGTCATGGTCACCACGGTCGTCACCTCCGACCTGCTGGCCGAGGTGGCCCGCCGCCACGGCCTCGAGGTCATGTGGACCCTCACCGGCTTCAAGAACATCGCGCTCTGCATGGACATCCTCGGGAGGAACGGCGAGACCTACGCCTACAGCGCCGAGGAGTCCTTCGGCATGCAGCTCAGCGACCAGATGCGCGACAAGGACGGCGTCCTGGCCGCCCTGGTGGTGGCCGAGATGGTGGGCCACTACAAGACCCAGGGCCTGGGCCCCTACGAGGCCGTCGACGCCCTCAAGGCCCGCGTGGGCATGTTCCACAACCGCCTGGTGAACCTGGAGGACCCGCGTCCCGGCGGCGCCGTGCGCTTCGCCGAGGCCATGACCCGCATCCGCGAGGCCGGCCTGAAGGCCTTCGGCGGCGAAAAGGTGGTCTCCTGGGAGGATTTCCAGGCCTGCCAGTGGCACGCCGGCGACCAGGTCGAACCCATCCTGGACCGTCCCGACAACCGCGCCAAGGCCCGGCCCATGGACCTCTCCAACGTCCTCAAGTTCCGCCTGGAATCCGGCGCCTTCGCCGCGTTCCGTCCCAGCGGCACGGAGCCGAAGCTGAAGGTCTACCTCCAGAGCCGCACGGATGCCGCCCTGCTGGACCGCATGGAGACCGAGGCGAGGGCGCTGCTGGGGCTCTAGCCCCGTTCAGAGAATCACGCAGGGGGCGCTCTTCGGCACCTTGATCCGGTAGTCCGGATGCTTGTCGTCGGGAGCCACCAGTTCGAGGGGGACCGGGTTGCCGTCGGCCTTGTTCTCCTGGGTGGTTTCCAGGTGCAGGGATTCACTGGCCACATCGCCGCCAAGGGCCAAGGCCCGGTAGCGTACCGGAAGGTCCACCCCGGCCCCCTCGTCCAGGCCGTGGAGCGACAGGAGTAGATCCACCTGCTGGATGCCCACCGCGCCCGGGGCGCACGGCGATGGGGTAAAGACGGCCTGACCGCCGGGCGTGAGATACAGGATCAGCGTGTTTATGGGCCTTGGCGCCAAATCCTGGTAGGTGCCATGGAAGGTGGGCTCGTGGACCGCCCCCTTGTCCTCGGCGCCCCAGGCCGGGCGGGCCTTGGGAGGGGCCGCGGACGCGTAGGAGGCCACCGTCAGATCGCGCCCCTGGGCCGCGATGGAGGTGATCTTCAACCTCACCCGATGGGTCGTGGCGTTGGTGAGGGTCACCTCGGCCAGCGCGGGCAGGGTGCCAAGAATCAGAAGGGCGAAACGGAACGGCAGCATGGATTCCCCAAGAAAAAGCCGCCGAAAGGCCGGCCAGATCCAAGGTGCCGCCCCTGCCGGATGGGTTCCCGGCCGGCCGCACTCAGGCACCCTAGCCGCCACCGGCCCCCTGCGGTGGCGCGCCCTGCGCAACCAAGCCTTTCTCCAGGAGATCCAGGAGCTTGGCGTATTCCTCCGGCGCAAGGTCGTGCTGGACGCCGGCGAGAGTCGCCAGCCCCGCCGATTCCTTCATCCCATAATGAAAAACTTCAGAAGAACGGCCAGCGAGGAGGAGCCTGAGTCGACTCCGGCCCGGTTCCAGGGGCGTCACCAGGAGGCTGCCGTCCTGGATGATGCTGGCCTTCCGCTGCTCACGGTCCTGCCACTGTTGCCGGAAGGCAACCATCCCGAGGCTCCTATCCGCACATAGGATCAGATGTCCCTGGTCCAGAAGGATCTCCAGGACCTTCGGGAAGACGGCTTCCGCATCGACGGCCACGGTTCGGGTGCGGTGGGCGGCGAGCCGGCTGACTTCCTCCCGGGGGAGGACAGGCGCGGAATGGATTTCAACCACGGGAAGGGACCCGCAGCCTGCCATGGCAAGACAGGGCAGAATGGCGTGCAGCGGCTTCATCGGGCCCCTCCCTATCGCAGGTAGGTGAAGAGGAAGCTGCCGTACAGGGTATCCGTGTAGACAGCGATGTGGGTTGGCCCCCGCCAGTCGTTGCCCGGCTGAGGCACCGAGAGCTCCGCGTGGGAAGAATTCGTCACCGTCCGGGAGGTCGTGATTTCATCGGTCCACGTCCAGGACTTGTTTGCCGTGATGCCGAAAAATTTCGTCAACCCGGCGCCCATGGCAGCGGAAACCGAGTAGCTGCTGACGATGGAGTTGCCTTTTGTTTCAATCCCCTCGTTCTGGACCATGAGCGAAGACGTGTGTACCACGCCTGACGCGGGGCTGTAGTCCACCGAGCGAAGGTTCGTCAGGCTGAACCTGTTCGGGTCGGGCACGAACGTGTTGCCCATGAAGTCAGAGCCGATCGCATGGTAGGGATTCTGCTTGGCGATGGCATGGAAGTCCGAATCGGTTCCTGGCCCCGTCAAGGCTCCGCCTCCGGGCCATTCCCGCTTCAACCGGGCCAGCAGGTGTTCGTTCGTGATCGGTTCCTTTCCAAGGAGCTGGGCGACGGTCAGGTGGACAACATTGGCGCCGACGGTGGCGGAAAGGGGATCGCCCGGATGGTTCATGAGCCTCCACGAAGCTTCGTTGGAGGAGGTAAAAGACAGCTCAACGGCGGGGTTCAGCCACACCTCCAGGACGTCCTGGTCGTGGTTGATGCCCTCGGACGTGCCGGTCCATCGGTTCAAGGTCGAGAGGTTGTTGCTCATCGTGATGGACCGGGAGTCTGTCGTGCTCGTGGACCAGCCCGCGCCCAAGGTTGCGAAATTCTTGACGTCCTCCCCGCCGAGACTGGCGGACAGGTTGAAGGCGCCCGAAAAAGTTTGGCTGATGGAAGACGTGGTTCCCACCCCGGACCCTTTCCCGTAGCTGACCGTTCCCCCGATTCCGGGAGGCGCATAGATGACGGACAGGACCTTTTATTTGGGAAAGGCCTGGCTCCGGATGACGATCTTTCCCTTGCCGCCGTTCTCGGTGCTCAGGTAGATGGGCGCGCCGTCCAGGGCCTGGACGAGGTTCAGGTTCGTGTATTCCAGGGCGCCGCCGGCCTGGGGGATCATGCCGACGCCGTTGATCGCGATCATCCTCCGGTTGGCGGAACTGGTCCCGGGGAAAACGTGGCGAGTACCCTCGGGGTCCACCCAGGTCCAGTTGGACCAGGTGTGTCCGATCAGGATGGAATCCTTGCCGTCCTGCCTCAGGGCGTGGGTCGGGGTGGACGTCTGGGTCGCCGTCGGCGCCGCCCAGGCCTGGGACCGCAAGGGGGCGGAACCGGCCGCGAGGAGGATCGCTCCGGAACAGGTCAGGGCTTTCGAAAGAGGGGTCATGGTGCCTTTCCGCGCTTCGCGACCTCGCACGCCGGGGCCCGCCCCGGGCACCCCGCCCGCGGCCGGCGACCCCCTGCCGTCCGGGTCAGCGTCACCCTCCAATGCCAACCGCGGCGCCAAGGTTCCACGGCCCGCGGGCCGTACCCCCGAAGGCGCCGCCGTCCCGATGCGGCGGGTTCAGACCCCGTCGGAACCGAAGCCTGTCTTCCCTGTGCGGGCGGGGTTCTGCCCCGTGAGCTGGTCGATGCGGGCCGCGTCCCGGTCGTCGAGCCTGCGGGTGGCCTCCGCGGGCGGGAAGATCTCCGGGGCCTCCTCCTGGAGGTACCGCCGCGTGCGGGCCAGGAGCGAATCCATGTCCTGCAGGAAGCGCACCCGCTCCAGCTTCAGGCCCCGCAGGGAGGCTTCCAGCTCCTGGCTCTTGGCGCTGGCTTCCCGCAGCAGCTCGTCGGCCTTGAAGTCGGCCTCGCGCAGGATGAGCGCCTTCTCCCGGTTCACGGCGTCCAGGATCTCCTCCTTGGTGCGCTGGGCGTTGAGCAGCGTCTCCCGGAAGATCCGGTCCTGGTCCTGGTACTGCTTCAGGTGTTCGCGCAGGTCCAGGATCTCGGTGCGCAGGCGGGAGTTCTCCATCTGGAGCTCCTCCCATTCCGCGGCCACCTCCAGCAGGAAGGCCCGCACCTCCCCTTCGTCCAGGCCGCGGAACCCCTTCTCGAATTCCCGGCGTTGGATGTCCAAGGGCGTGTATTTCATGGGCGCTCCTAGGAGAGGACGCTCTTCTGCAAGAGGGCCTGAAGGGCGTACAGGATCAGGATGGCCACCATGGGGCTGAAGTCCATGCCCATGGAGGACGGCAGCAGGGTCCGGATGGGGTGCAGCACCGGGTCCACGATGGCGTGAAGCAACCGGACGATCGGGTTCCGGGGGTCCGGCTGGATCCAGGACAGGATGCTCGTGATGAAGATGAGCATGATGAGGAGAAGAATGAGTTTGTCGGCCACGAGCACAAGGAACATAGGGAGGGGGACCTTTCCTTGCCATGATAGTCGCAACCGGCCCCGGCGTCCCCTTGGACAATTGGGGAGAACTGCAGTACAACCGTGAGATGCGAATCGGGATCTCCTGCTACTCAACTTTCGGCGGTTCCGGCGTGGTGGCCACGGAGGTGGGGAAGGCCCTGGCCGCCCGGGGCCATGAGATCCACCTCCTCAGCCCCTCCCTTCCACCCCGGCTGCTGGGCTTCGAGGACAAGATCTTCTTCCACGAGGTGACGGCCAGCCCCTACCCCCTCTTCGAGGCGGCTCCCTACTCCATCGCCCTGGCCTCCAAGATGGCCGACGTGGCCGAGCACCATGACCTGCAGATCATGCACGCCCACTACGCCATCCCCCACGCCTCCGCCGCCCTCCTGGCGCGCATGGCCCTCGAGGGCCGGCTCAAGGTCGTCACCACCCTCCACGGCACCGACATCACGGTGGTGGGCTCGGACCCCAGCTACCTGTCCATGGTGAAGCTGGCAATCCGGGAGAGCGACGCCGTCACCTCGGTGTCGGAGTACCTGCGGGACGAGACCTACCGCACCTTCAAGGTGGACCGTCCCATCGACGTGATCCCCAACTTCGTCACCGCCCCCCAGGACCCCAACCCCGGCTGCCGCAAGTGGCTGGCCCCCGCCGGCACCTCCATCCTCACCCACATCTCCAACTTCCGCCCCGTCAAGCGCGTCATGGACGTCATGAAGACCTTCGAGCGGGTGCTGCGGGAGCAGCCGAGCTTCCTGGTCATGGTGGGCGACGGCCCCGACCGGGCCGAGGCCGAAATCTACGCCCGCGACCACGGCTTCGCCGACCACGTCCGCTTCACCGGCAAGCAGCTGGACATCGACACCGTGCTTGCTTGCTCGGACGTCTTCCTCCTCCCCAGCGCCACCGAGAGCTTCGGCCTGGCCGCCCTGGAGGCCATGGCCCACAGGGTCCCCGTCATCGCCAGCCGCGTGGGCGGCCTCCCCGAGGTGGTCCGCCACGGCGTGGACGGCTTCCTGGAGCCCCTGGGCGACGTGGACGCCATGGCCGAGGACGCCCTCACCCTCCTGCGCGACCCCGTCCTGCGCAGGAAGATGGGCCTCTCCGCCCAGACCCGCGCCCTGGAGACCTTCGAGGAGAAGCCCATCGTGGACCAGTACGAGGAGGTCTACGAGCGGGTGCTCGCGATCCCGAAATCCATCGTGGATTTTGGTGCCCGGACCCGGTAGACTAGCTTCTTCGGCTGGGTAGCTCAGGTGGTTAGAGCGAGGGTCTCATAATCCCTAGGTCCGCGGTTCGAGTCCGCGCCCAGCCACCACCAAGAAAAGCCCCGTGAACATTGAGTTCTCGGGGCTTTTCCTTTGTACCCGCGTGCAACACTTACGAAGATAGAATTCGTCAATTTCTGGCCGGGGTACAGTCTAGGGGTACAGTTTGAGCAGGGGTTCTTCGTTTCCCCTTTCTGGGAAAGGGGTTCCGTGTCTGAATCACGTGCTCCATAGCCCTTCCATACCGCCGCCAAGGGTGAGCCACCTGGGGGCCGTCTCGAGGAGGGCAGAATTCGACTTGCTACCCCTTTCACCCAAGTCAACCACGGCTCCCCAGGAAGGCCGCCACGATGCTGGTGGCTTCCGTGCCATGGCCTGCCTCGAGGTTGATCCGAATCCGTGCCCCGTCCCGGGCGGTTATCCCGATCGTGGTGGACGCCACAGGACTCACAACCGGGGCAAGGGCAAAGGGACCGACCGTACAAGCGTAAACCCGCTATTCTAGCAAAACCAGGAGACCCCCCGGCTCTGCCGGGGTGGCAGTAGAAGTTTGACATTTCAGGGAGTCCATCCTGGAATCTCCGATTGTGAGCCGCCAAGCACACGAAAGGAGGTCCAAGATGGACTCGTCGGAAAGTCTAAGCCCTTCCGGTGGGAGTGTAAGTACCACGTGGTGTTTATCCCATAATGTCGAAGAAAGACGCTCTACGAGAAGTTACGACCACATCTGGGTGAGGTGTTCCGGCAACTGGCCGCGCAGAAGGAATGCCGGATCGAGGAGGGGCACCTCATGGCCGATCACGTCCATATTCTGATTTTGGCCTGCCCCCACCCCCTTGGACAGCTTGAAATGTTAGGATCCACTCGGACTGGGTAGTCGCGAGGCGGGTTAGCATAATGAATCACCAAGGGATTGCGTTTGAATATTTTGTTCCTCCATTGGTGATTGCCATTCCTCGGTGTTGTTAAAATTGGAGATATTGCTCGTGCTTTCTGAAATCACCAGGCGCGACATCGTCGATGTCCTCACCTTGTCCGGGATCGAGTACAACGGTCGACTGGGGGAGGTCGAGTTCCTGATGCGTCTGTACGACCTGCAGAAGCTGCCTTCCGGCGATGGACGGTTCGCAGATGCGGCCGGGGACATCAACCAGCATCGCTGGAATAACCACGATTGGGAGGATGGCTGGGTGTTCTCCGACAGCCGGTTCAACCTCCTCCATGGTCCTGAGAAGAGCTTCCTGGATTTCCTGGCCATGATGATCCACCCAGCGGTGCGGTCCAACCCGGCTGAGGTCGATCAAATTGTTGAGCTACTGAACCCGCTCCTCAACCGGGAGGGGTGGGAACTGGCGGTTGCCAGCACCATCGCCGGGCTCCCCGTTTATTCTGCGAGAACCCTTACCGGCAAGATCAGCCCCGCGTTGAACGCCGCCAAGGGGATGGCAGTGCGGGTCGACGCCGCTTACATTCATCAGCAGATCCAGCGAATCGAACAGGCCGTGGAAAAGGACCCTGAACAGGCCATCGGCACTGCCAAAGAACTTGTGGAGACTGTGGCCAAGACCATCTTCCTCGACCATGGTCTGAGGGTCCCGGTGGAAGATGACTTCCCAAAGTTGGTTCGGGCTGCGTTGAAGCAGCTCAAGCTGGTCCCAGACGATATCCCAGACAAAGCCTATGCCGCCGATATCATCCGCAAGTTGCTTCAGAATCTCGCCACTATCTCGAACGGTTTGGCAGAACTCCGAAATGGATATGGGACTGGCCACGGGAAAGATGCCCGAACCCGTGGGCTTCGCGCCCGCCATGCCCGACTGGCGGTGGGAGCAGCCGCGACTCTTGCAGTATTCATGCAGGAGACGTCTGAGGAGATGCTCGGGAAGTAGGTGGTCGGGAAGGCCACGCTGTACAGGTCCAACGCGGTCAGATGGACCGAGTGGTGGAAATGGCCTTCAGGGCCGCCGTGGCCAGGGCCAGGACCCGGAAAGGGACCCCTGCTGGTATCTGGACGACCTCGGCATCATTGAGGTCGGGGATGCCATCCAGGAGGGCTGCAAGCCGGGTCAGCTCCTTGTGCAAGAGGATGGCCAGGACCTCGGGCGGGAGGTCCTGGTCATGGAGAGGGGCAGGCGCGGGGGTGGTCATGTCTAGAACGGTGCTTTTCATGGGCGGGGGCCTCCTATATGGAATCCGGAAGCGGGCGGCGCCTAACTGACGGATGGATTGCGAAAAACGGACCCCTACATCACGTCGTGTCCGAGAGCTCAATCGTCCACGTCCGCCGGGGGACCGTGCCCTCCCAGGGGACGACTACGAAAGTGAGTCGCGGCGTCTGTGAAATCTCGTAGTCCGGAGAAGCCTCGTGCTCGCCCCCTGCCCGTCGGGTGTTGACAACCCCATGTTGAATCTGATTTTAGCCGTCATTTTTCACTCTGGCACGGAGCCTGCTTCCTTGGCCTCACCGATGCGGGCCCGGCCCTGCTGTTCAGGGCGCCGTTCAAAGACGGGCGCTTCCCGCGCTTCCCTTCCCCCTCGCCTTCAGCCGAAGGCCTCTCTAGGAGCTCCCATGAGCCGCAAGATCCCCACCATCCTCTTCGCCCTTGGCCTGATCACCACGGGTCTCCTGGCCCACACGGCCACCGCGATGACCCCCTCAGCCAGGACCATGAACCTCCTGGGTCCCAACGTCGGCGTCGAGGGTTACGACCCCGTCTCCTACTGGTCCGAGGGCGGCAGCAAGCCCATGCAGGGGACCATCAAGCTCACCTACAACCACGCGGGGGTCAACTACCGCTTCGTCAACGAGAAGAACCTCGAGACCTTCAAGATGAGCCCCGAGCGCTTCCTGCCCCAGTACGGCGGCTACTGCGCCTGGGCCATCGGCGCCATCAATCAGCGCGTCGACGTGAACCCCAACCACTATGTGATCCGCGACGGGAAGCTCTACCTCTTCTTTTCGGACGCCAACATCGTCACCCACGATTTCTGGAAGAAGGATACCGTCGCCCTGATCGAAAAGGGTGATGCCGCCTACGGAAAGCTGCTCGCCGAATAGTACTCTCCCTCCCATTGCCGATCGGCGCCCTGGTCACAGGGGACAGGCTTTCACGTTCACCGTGACAAGGCGCCGCCCTACCTGAAGGTGTCCCATGCGTTTCCATCTTGTCCAACTGGCTGTCCTCGCCATCTCCTTCCTGCCCCTAGGTGCCCAGATTACTTACAAGGTCGATCAGGCCCACTCTGAGGTGGGCTTCCGGGTCCGCCATCTCGTGACCCGGGTCTCCGGGCGCTTCCACGGCTTCGACGGCAGGATCCTCCTGGACGAGAAGGACCTTGCCCAGTCCTCCGTCACCTTTACCATCCAGGCCGCCACGCTGGACACCGCTTTGGAGGCCCGCGACAAGCACCTCAAAGGCCCGGACTTCTTTGATGTGGACCACTTCGGCCAGATCACCTTCCAGAGTGCCCAAGTCCTCGATCGCGGCCAAGGGCGTCTGGACGTCACTGGGGACCTCACCATCCGGGGCATCACGAAGCGGGTCACTATCATGGCCGTCAGCCTCGGGACGGTGCAGACCCCCTTCAAGGACACCCGGGCCGGCTTCGAGGGCCAGCTCAAGGTGAGCCGCAAGGACTACGGCATGACCTGGAACCTGCCCCTCGGCCTGGGCGGAACGGTCCTGGGCGACGAGGTGGACATCACCCTCGCCCTGGAAGTCATCAAGCAGTGAACTAGGCACACCCCACCTTTCCTCCAGGAGACCCTCAATGGCCCTTCAAGAAGACTTGAACACGTTCATGGCCGGAGTCCGGACCCAGCTTCCGGCCGAAGTCCTGGCTCCCGTGGAGCGGTTCTACGCTGAACTCGACAAGCCTGATCGCTTCCCCTACCTGCTCCATATCGGAGAGCGGGCCCCCATGTTCACGCTCCCCGACGCCACTGGCAAGATCGTCAGCACCGAAGCCCTCCTGGCCAAAGGGCCCCTGGTGATCTCCTTCTACCGGGGAGCCTGGTGCCCATTCTGCAACCTCGAGCTCAGGGCGCTCCAGACGGCCCTCCCGGAGATCCTCGCGCTGGGCGCGACCCTGATCGCCATCTCCCCGGAGAAGCCCGACTATGCCATGCCCTTGATCGAACGGGAAAGCCTTGCCTTTCCAGTTCTATCCGACCTAGGCAACAAGGTCGCCCGGAGCTTCGGTCTGGTGTACACCCTGGAAGGCGAGGCCAGGCGTATCTCCCTGGACACCTTCGGTACCGATCTCCCAAAGTTCAACGGAGACGACTCCTGGGAGCTCCCGGTGCCCGCCACCTTTGTCCTGGAGCGGAACGGTAAGGCCAGACTCGTCTTCTTCGACCCGGAGTTCCGCAACCGCGTCGATCCCGCCCTCATCCTCTCCACGCTGCGGGACCTCCAGCAAGCGTGTGTCTAGCGCACTGTGCATTGCGTACCGGCGCCCATCCAACCGCCTTCCCCGGAAGGCAGAACCTCGGAGTCCACATGAACCTCCTCAAGTCCACGTCCGTCCTCGTACTCGGGTTGATGACCCTCGGCCTCGCCGCCGAGACCCCGTCCGACTGCGCTTCGGGCCAGGTCTTCACCAGCAGCAATGCCCAGGCCGGCAACGAGTTGCTCGTCTATTCCCGCAACCATGACGGCACCCTGACCTTCAAGAGCCACCTTCCCACCGGTGGCCAGGGCTCGGGCGCGGGGTTGGGTTCCCAGGGCGCGGTGACCTTGAGCCTCGACGGAGAGTATCTGTTCGTCGTCAACGCCCAGAGCAATTCCGTCTCGACCTTCGCACTCCATGGCAACGCGCCCAAGCTCACTTCCGTCCTCGCCTCCGGCGGGACCCACCCGATCAGCGTCACGGAACATGACGGCCTGGTGTACGTGGTCAATGACGGCGGCATCAGCAACGTCACCGGTTTCCGGAACAGCCACGGCATCCTGAAGGCGGTCCCCGGCTCCACCCTGGGGCTCTCCAAGCCCAGCGGCGCCGCCCCTGCGCAGATCGGTTTCAGCGCGGACGGTGCCACCCTGGTGGTCACCGAGAAGGGCACCAACCTGCTGACCAGCTACCAAGTCATCCACGGAGGCGGCATCACCGGTCCCCTCTCCACCCTGTCCCCCGGCCAGACCCCCTTCGGTTTCGCCTTCAACCGCCATAACCGCCTCCTTGTCACCGAGGCGGTCGGCGGCACCCCCGGCGCGAGCACAGTCTCCTCCTACCGTATCGCCCATGCCAGCCCTGCCAGCCTGCAAATCGTCAGCCCTGCCGTCCCTGATGACCAGACGGCCGCCTGCTGGATCGCCATCACCCCCAACGGCCGGTTCGGCTATGTCGCCAACACCGGCAGCAGCTCCGTCAGCAGCTACCACATCGCCTTCGACGGCCAGATCGACCTGATGGCCATGGTGGCCGGCGCTACCGGAACCGGTTCGGCCCCCGCCGATGCCGCCATTTCCTCGGACGGGCACCACCTGTTCGTGCGCAACGGCCGTTCGTTCACGCTCTCGTCCTTCGATATCCACAAGGACGGAAGCCTCAGCGCAGGCATCCTCACCAGCGGACTTCCGACCAGCGCGGTCGGGCTCGCCGCGAACTGAACCTTTCACACCTAGGCTGTACCTACATGCGGCCTGGCACCCTAGGGTGCCTGGCCGCACCGTCGTTCAGGGAATGACCCGGCAGGTCGCCCAAGCCTCCAGGAGGACTCCATGGTCAAGATCTCGATCTTCTACCCCGCGCGCGAAGGCGGCCGGTTCGACCTTCCCTATTACTTGCAGACGCACATGCCCATGTCGATCGACCGCATCGGGGCCCATCCCGGGTTCCGGGGGGTCTCCGTAGAGCAGGGGCTTGGCGGCGGGGAACCGGGAACCAGGCCCACCTTCATCGCCGCCTGCCACTTCCTGTTCGATTCCATGGAGCACTTCGTCGAGGCCTACACTCCCCATGCCGCCTCCCTGTACGAGGACCTCACCAACTACACGGACCTCAAACCCCTGGTCCAGATCAACGAGGTCCTCCTCCGCACCGGGGGAGCCCCACTTTGTTCACCTGGTGGCAGAATCGCCACCGGATCGGACCCTGCGCGCAGGCCCCTGGCGAACGCCAGGGGAGCATGCGCCCACGCCAGTTGAAACCCCCGCTGGCATGCAGGAAGCCCAGGCCGTCCTCGACAAGCGAGGCCGGCTTGGGCTCGGTTCGTTTCAGAGGCCGAGGTCGCTGAGTCCCGGGTGGTCGTCGGGGCGCCGCCCCAGGGGCCAGCGAAACTTCCGGCCCTCCTCCTGGATCGCCAGATCGTTGATGCTGGCATGGCGTACCGCCATGAGCCCATTCCCGGCGAACTCCCAGTTCTCATTGCCGTAGGACCGGAACCAGGCTCCTGTGGCATCGTGCCATTCGTAGGCGAAGCGCACCGCGATGCGGTTGCCGTCAAACGCCCATAGTTCCTTGATCAGACGGTATTCCAGTTCCCGCTCCCATTTCTGTTCCAGCAGGGCTACGATCTCCTCGCGCCCCCTTGGAAACGCGGAACGGTTGCGCCAGAGGGAATCGGGGGTGTAGGCCAGCGCGACCCGCTGGGGGTCCCTCCCGTTCCAGGCGTCTTCCGCTACCCTCACCTTCTGGAGGGCGGAGGCACGGGTGAAAGGAGGCAGGGGGGGGCGAGCCTGATCCATGTTCATGGCAGTCCTTTCATGCAAGGTCGATGACTGGTCGAAGCTTGCCGCAAGTGGAAATTTCGTGAGTTCATGGTCATGGCCCCGCCTTTCGTCGCTAGGGAATCCTCATGCGGATTCCTTCTCCAGGTCTGGGGTGCTCCAAGGCAGGGTTGCGCTACGGAATTTATCTCCGGCCGCCCCGCCCTGTGGCACGCGCCATGCATCTGGAACCGCATGGCTGCGAGGTGCAGCGCTGTCTTCTGAAAGCGGACCTAACCATGGACCAGGATTTTCAATTCGCGTCCCACCCCATCCAGAGCGAGGAAGCGCCTTGGCCCGCGTCCACCACGCTGATCCCAAAACGTGTTCGCACCGGTGCCATGGGCAGGCCCGCGAAGCCGCCTCTCTTTCTCGCCGAGGGGGGTCGACACCCGGTGGTGCCTTTGGCGGTGCGCGACCGGGAAGAGGGTCTCCTGGTGGCCGCCAGGGCGGGGGACGCGGATGCCTTCGCGGCGCTTGTTGGACCTTGCACAGGCATGCTGCGCCAGGTGGCCTTGGGCATCCTCCGCAACGAGGAGGATGCCCAGGATGCCTTCCAGGAAGCGCTGCTGCGCATCTACCTGGATCTGCACCGCTTCAACGGCACTTGCAAATTCAGCACCTGGGCCTACCGAATCTGCGTCAACCGGGCTCTGATGGTGCTCCGCTCCAGGAAGCGCCGGCGCGAGGAGGCCATGGAGGTCCTCCTACCCTGCCATGACCGCTATGGCTCGAGGCAGATGGGGGCGCCGGAGGAAACCCTCCAGGAGGCCCCGGTAGCCTTCGCCCGGCTGGAACAGCTCCATGTCCGGACGGAGGTCCAGAAGGGTCTTCGGAAGCTCACCCCCAAGCAGTTGGAGGTCTTTCTGCTCAAGGACATGAGAGGTTGGAAAGCCAGGGAGCTGGCCGTCCATATCGGCGTGTCCCTGGACGTCGTCCGACAGCGCCTGCACCGTGCCCGGTTGGGCATGCGGGAGCACCTCGGCACCTACGGAACTCACGCCTTCCTTCCCCTGGGGATGGCCCAGGCAGTGAGTTGCGTTGACGAAAGATCGTAGAGGTCCGCCATGACTTTTCGTAATCCTCCACCGCACCGCTGGCCCTCCCCCCCCACGCAATCCCGCCACAGCCAATGTACGCGTGGGTTTCTTCCTTGTTTAGGAGTTGGCACGCGAAATGCGATCAAGGCGGTATCGAGGCACACCGCATCGATTCAACTCATGAAGGAAGAATCCCATGAACCGACTCAACCAACTTGATCCAGCCAAGGCCTCGGGCGATACCAAGATGATGTTCGCGGACGTGCAGGCGAAGCTGGGCTCCGTCCCCAACATGTTCCGGATCTTCGGCAATTCGCCTTCCGCCCTCAAAGGCTATCTGGCTTTCAGCGGCGCCCTTGTCGCAGGCGTGCTCAACGCCAGGGTCCGCGAACAGATCGCCCTGGCCGTGGCCGAAATCAACGACTGCGACTACTGCCTCAGTGCCCACACGCTTCTGGGCAGGATGTCCGGTCTCACCGGGACCGAAATCGACAACGCGCGGCGGGTCCAGTCGGCCGACGAGCGCAGCACCAGTATTTTGCAGTTGGCCCGGACCATCGTGGTGAAGCGCGGTGAACTGAACGACGAGGACCTGGCTGCGGCCCGCGCCGCCGGCCTCACCGATTCGGAGATCGTGGAGACGGTTGCGAACGTCGCGCTCAATATCCTCACCAACTACCTCAACAGGGTCGCGAAGACTGTCCTGGACTTCCCCCCGGTCAAGGCCGGTGTGTTCACCGAAGGTTCCAACTAGTCCGGACCCGGGCCTCCCAACGAAACCTGGATTCCAGGTCTGCATTCCCGGATTCCAGGTCAACTTTCCACGCAAGGAATGTGGCACTTTGATCTAGGGCTTGACCCTTCGAAACGGCATGGCCAATTCATCATATGGCCATGGAATTGGAAGGCCCGTCCCCTTCCGGGGGGGCCTGGGTGGGCTGCGCTCCAGTGCCTCTGTTTCTATGATTTTTTTCACCCTGGGCCGCTGGCCCATTCGCGGTACTTCCGCATGGAGATTTTATGACCAATCAACTGATACACCTCAGCGGCCTCTTCGCCGCCACGGTCCTCCTGACCGGCGCGGCCCCCACTCTGGGGGCAGCCCAGGTGGCCAAGTCCTCGGCTTCCATTGAAGCCCACGACATGTCCGGTTCCTGTGGTGCCAAGGAGTCCAAGGAGGACAAGAAGGGCGACGAGAAGAAGGACGCCGGCGAAGTGAAGAAGGGCGGCAAGGAGGGCGCCTGCGGTGCGGGTTCCTGCGGCAGCAAGGACACCAAGCCCAAGAAGCCCAAGAAGGCCGAGAAGAAGCCTGAAGCCACCAAGTAGACCCGGTTGGGGGTGGGCCCTCGGCCCCCCCCCGCCCCGCCGCCCATGGAGGCGCATCATGACCACCCCCGCACAAGCAGCCTCCTATGGCGGCCATGCCTATTTTTCCGTCCAACTCCATCTTCTCCACGCGTGCAATCTCTCCTGCGCGCACTGCTATGACGCGAACCACAGCGGTGGCGAGATGCCTGCACTGCCGGAAATCAAGCGGCGCCTGGACGCGATCTTCGCGTTCGGGGCCAGCGAGGGGTTCCTCCCCGATATCCATCTCTCTGGGGGAGAACCCACCCTCCGGAAAGATCTGGTGGAGATCGTGGAGTACATCATCGGGACGAAGGGCGGGGACGCCCTTCTCTTCACCAACGGCACACGCATGAACCGCGCCTTGGCCCGGGATCTCTACCTGGTGGGCCTGAGGTTCATCCAGGTGAGCCTGGAGGGCCCGAAGCCGCACACCGACGGCATCCGGGGTCAGGGCGTCTTCGACACCGCGATGGCGACCTTGAGGATGTTGAAGGGCATGGGCTTCCGCCTGACGGTGAGCACCACCGTGACGGCCTCCAACTATCCGTATCTCCAACGTTTCGTGGAGGAGCTGGACGACCTGGGGCTCCATTTCCACCTGCGGGAAGTCTTCCCGGTGGGCGCGGGTTCCGCACTCCTCCAGATCACCCGGGAGCAACGCAGGGAGTTCCACCGCTGGGCCATCGCCCATGAGGGGGCGTCCACCGTGGGCGTCGAGGACCCCGTCCACTGTTCCGCGGACGCAGGCTTCGCGAAAAACCGGGCGGGCTGTGTCGCCGGGCGCAACCACTTCTCCGTGGATGTGGACGGGTCCATCTATCCCTGCAGGCCCCTCGCCCATCGGGTCGGTCACGTGAACTACCTGCGGGCCGCCTGGTATTCGCCGGACATGGTCCGGATCCGGAAGCGAGCCTTCGGAGGGCAGTGCGGGCACTGCGAACTGACCCAGAACTGCGGAGGTTGCCGGGTTCATGCCCTGCTGGCCGGGGACCTGTTCGGAGAGGACCCCCGCTGTTTCGCCGCCGAGACCGGAATGCTCAGGCCGCAGGAGGTGGGCACATGCTGAACCGTGGCTTCACCGGGGTCGGCCTCGGCCTCCGGGGCCCCCACATCCAGGAGGTCCTGGATGGGCCGGAACACTCCGTGCCCTTCTGGGAGATCGCGCCGGAGAATGTGCTCGGGGACGGTGGTGCCGGACACCGGCGGACGATGGCGATCCTCGCCCGGGATCCGGTCCTCACTCACGGCCTGACCCTCAGCGTCGGCGGGCATGACCCTTTCGACCCTCAGTATCTTCGGGCCCTTGGGGAGCTCATCACGTTCACCGGTGCCCCCTGGCATTCGGAACACCTGTGCTTCACAACGGTGGGAGGGGCGAACAGCCATGAACTCCTGCCCATTCCCTTCACGCGCGCCGCGGCCCGCAACACCATCCAGCGGGTCCGGCAGCTCCAGGACAGCCTCCCGGTGCCGCTTGCGCTCGAGAACATCACCTACTACGCCGAGCTTGGCGCCGCCGAGATGGAGGAAGCGGACTTCCTCGCCGACGTGCTGGAAGGGGCTGACTGCGGGTGGCTCCTGGACGTGAACAATGTCTATGTGAACAGCCTCAACTGGGGCTTCGACCCGGTGCGCTGGCTGGAACGGACCCCCCTCCACCGCGTGGTGCAGATGCATGTAGCCGGTCATGCGCGGACCGGCGCCGTGGTGCTGGACACCCACGCCTCCACCGTGGCCGCCCCCGTTGTTGAGCTGATGCAGTGGGTCCTCCGCAGAATCCAGCGGCCTGTGCCGGTCCTCCTGGAGCGGGACCACCTGATCCCCGAGTTCAACGCCCTCCTCCTGGAACGGGAAAAGCTGCAAGAGGCCTATGGATGCGCCCTCGCTCCGGTGGAGGTGGCCCATGCGTGAGCTGCTGCTCCAGAGAGCCCTGGGGGATCTGATCTTCGAAGCGGGGGCCGGCGCCTCCTTTCAGCGGGACCCGGCCGCCTTCGGCGGCGCCCGGGACCTGGACGCGGATGACTCCGCGGCCCTGTTCCGCTTCCAGGACCGCCTCCTGATCTATCGTGATCTCGCCCGGGCAAGCCTGGGTGACCCTCTGTCCAACATCTTCCCCATCAGCCAGGCCCTTCTGGGGGACGACTGGGCGGCCTGTGAAGAGGCCTTCCTGGACACCAGGCGGGTGCGGAGCCCCCACTACCGGGACATCGCACCCACCTTCCTGGCCTGGCTCAGTGAATCGGAGTGGGGCCGGGACAAATGGCCGTTTCTCCTTTCGCTCGCCCACTATGAATTCATGGAAGTCATGGTCACCCGGTGGCCTGCAGAGGGCCCCGGGGATCAGCCGGTGCTTCCACCCTCTCTGGAAGGCAGGATCTCCCTCACGGAGGGCGCGCACCTGCTGACCTACCCCTGCGCCGTCCACCGGGCGACCGAAGAGGCTCCTGAGCCCGTCGGGGCGACCACCTGCCTCCTGATCTTCAGAGACCCCGAGGGCGACTTCCAGGTGCGTGAGCTCACCCCAGCCACGTCCGCCCTCCTGGCCAGGGCGCAAGAGCACGCGATCGGTTCCACGCTAGCGGACCTGGGCATCCAGGACGAACCGGCGGCCCTGGCCCTCCTGGAGGGCCTCGCCGAGGCCGGCGCCATCCTCTGCACGTCCGGCGCCGGGGCTCCCGGTTCGTCCCGGACCGACTCAGCTCTCTCCCCAACCTCCAAAGCCCAGGACCCGACATGAAGGCTGCATTCCTATCCCTGATGCTCATCCTCCCCGTATCCGCCCAGGACGTGAGGTGGGAGAAGACCCTGATGGCGGCCAAAGCCCGTGCCAAGGCTGAACACAAGATGATCCTCCTCGATCTCTGGGCCGAATGGTGCGGCCCCTGCCAGGCGATGAAGAAGAATGTCTTCCCCACGCCCGAGGCCCAGGCGGTCCTGAAAGGGGTCGTGGCCCTGGACGAACTGGTGGAGCTGCGCGACCGCACCCCCGTGGCCGAGGGCACCGACCTCGCCCGCACCTTCAAGCTCCGGGCCTTTCCCAGCCTGTTCCTCCTGGATGCCGAGGGCAACCTCGTGCGCAGCCATGTCGGGTACGTGAACCCCGAAGAGTTGGCCCGTTTCGTCCATGGTTCCTGATTCCCCCCGTTGCAAGCCTCCTGAAAGGGCAACAATGTTCCTTCGAACCCTGCTTTCAGCGGGACTCCTGTTCACCACGGCCGCCTTCGCCGGTGAACAGCAGTTCACGCCCGACACCACCCACACCCTCCTCGGCTTCACGGCTTCCACGCTCCTTTTCGATGTTCCAGGGGTGTTCGATCGCTACCAGGTGAAGATCAAGGGCGACCCCGAAGCTCCGTCCACCGTGGAGATCCGCCTCGAGCTCGAGGCCAGGTCCATCGACACCGCCAACAAGTCCCGGGACAACCATCTGCGGTCCGCGGATTTCCTCGAGGTCGCGACCTACCCAAAGATCGTCTTCACGTCCTCCAAGGCCTGGCGCCAGGGCGGGCAACTCATCGTCCAAGGCCTGCTGGACCTGCATGGGAGGCAACGCCCCCTGCAGATCACCTTCGACGAGGCGAAGGGCCTGAACGGAGCCGGCACACCGACCTGGGCGTACAAGGCCAGCCTATCGATCAACCGTCAGGAGTTCGGGATCGGTGCCGATAGCGTGGCCGCCAAGATCAGCCTGAAGGACGACGTGAAACTCAACCTCCTCCTGGTCGGCTTCTTCGCAGAAGCCCAACCGGAACCGGACCGCAAGGCGCCCGTGAAGGCGCGGGCCGCCAGGACCAAAGGCAGCACGGCTCGTTGAGACCTGACCGCGCGCAACGCCTGCCCCCGCAGGGCCCCCTTCTTGGAGTTCGATGCAACCACCCACGCGCAAAACAGCGCCCCGCCCCAGTGCTTCCCTTACCCAGCAAGAAAACCCCTCATTCGAAAGAGAACGCAATGTACCTGACCAAGCTCTTCCCCATCAAGATGGGCCTTCCCGGCTTCTTCCACCCCAACCTCTCTCTGCTGAACCGCCTCGTGGCTGTCTCCGCCGTCCTCGCCCTGGCGCCTGCCGCCGTCGCGAGCGAGCTGACCGTGACCGTGACCAACCTGACCCGCGCGACCTGGTTCACGCCCCTCCTGGTGACCGCGCACCCGGCCTCCTTCGCGGCGTTCACCGAAGGCGCGGCGGCCAGTGTCGAGATCCAGAGCATCGCCGAAGCCGGTGACACCACGCCGATGCAGGCCCTCCTCCCCGCCGGCGTCGCCAAGGTCTTCAATCCCAACAACGGCCCCCTGAAGCCCGGCAGCAGCACCACGACCGCGTCCTTCGTGGGCGGTTCGGGCACGGCCAACTCCCAGTTGACGATCCTCGGGATGCTGGTTCCCACCAATGATGGCTTCGTCGCCCTCAACGCCATCGACATCCCCACCGCCCCCGGCACCTACACGTATTTCGCCAACGCCTACGATGCCGGCACGGAAGCCAACGATGAGAAGAAGGCCGCCGCGGGCGGCATCAACCAGCCGGGAATGATCTTCCCCGCCTTCCTCAACGATACGACCGGCAACCTTTCCAGCACCATCAACCCTGCCGCCACCGGTTTCGCCAATGCCACCAAGGAAGGGTTCGTCCACATCCACCCGGGCATCATCGGCAGCGCCCCCGGCGGCCCCAGCGCCCTCGACAACACCGTCTACCGGTGGCTGAACCCGGTGGCGCACATCGTGCTGACCGTGAAGTAGAGGGGCTGACATGAGAATCCCTTTGAGCCTTCCCGCCGGGATCACCGTCCTGGCCCTTGGCGCCCTGTTGCTGGCCTGCAGTGGTTCCACCTCCCACAATCCCAACGCCACTTTCGAGATCACTCTGGTCAATTTGACCGCCGGTCAGCCCCTGTCCCCGATGGTCGCCATCGCCCACAACGATGGGTTCTCGGTCTTCACCATCGGTGAACCGGCGAGCATCGCCCTGGAGCACTTGGCCGAAGGCGGTGAATCAGCCCCCCTGGCCGCCCTCGCCAACGACTCGAAGTCCGTGTTCGCCACGGCGGTCGGCGTTGGCGGCCCACTGCTTCCCGTCGCCGGGAACAAGTCGACCGTGACCCTGACCGTCCCGGCGTCTGAGGTCGCCACCCTCAAGCTTTCCCTGGCCGCCATGTTGGGCAACACCAATGACGGGTTCACGGGGCTGAACGCACAGTCCCTGGCCGGGATCGCCGTAGGTGCAACGGTGACGACCCACCTGCTTGGCTACGATGCCGGCACCGAAGCCCATACCGAAAGCGCGGACACCGTTCCCGGCCCTGCCACGGCCAACTCGGGCGGGCGGCGCGAAGCCTTCAACGCCACCCGGGACGATGTGATCAACTCCGTGCACCTGCACCCTGGCATCGTCAGCAAGGATGACGGGCTGACGACTTCGGCCCTCACCCTTGCCAATCGCTGGGACAACCCGGTGGCGGTTCTGAGTATCAAACGGACGCTCTGATTTCCTTCGGAGCTGCAACGGGCCCGGACTCGCCTCCGATACGACGCACCATGGTGCCAGTCACGGCAGCCCTTCTCTGCGCCAAGATCGTCCCTAGCGAAGGCCCTTGATGCGGTTCACCACCGCCTCAAGGGCCTTCGCCAGGCGCCTGGCCGTTGGGGGGTCGATGATCTGCCCATCCTGGTTCATTCGTGTCCGGATCCGGTCCACACGAAAGGAAGCGCCCTTCACCACGTCCACGTTCAAGGCGCGCAGAACCCACAGTAGGCCCTGGTGCGCCTTGGCGCCGCCGCCAGCGAGGGGAGAGGCGACCATGAAGGCTATGGGCATCCGGTCAAGGGCATTCATGGACACGGTCCAGTCCAAGAGGTTCTTCAGGACTCCTGGCATCCCGAAAGCATATTCAGGTGAGCAGAGTAAGAGGCCATCCGCCTCCAAGAGGCGCCTCCTCAACTCCACTACAGGTTCGGGAGCATGGTAATCGGTTGGGTCCAGATCCAGACCAGGGTCGAAGGGCGGTAGCCCGGCCAGCCCCTCATAGAAGGCGATGTCCACCCCCTCCGGGGCCATCCGGGCCCAGGCCCTCAGCAGAGCAGAGTTCGAGGACTCCGCTCGCAAACTGCCAGAAAGGGCCAGCAGGCGGATCCCCTACCCTGTTCTCTTGGTCATTGCATCCTCATGCGGCAAGCTGTTCACCCACGTTGCTGCTGGAGCCACGCCCGGGGTGAACGGCCTGTGAGCTCCCGAAAGGTCCTCGAGAGCGCCGTTGAGCTCCCGTAGCCTACGTCGAAGGCGGCCACTTTCAAAGGCGTACCATGGGACAAGAGTTCCTGGGCCAACGAAACACGGAACCTCGCCAGGTGCTCGCCCGGCGTCATTCCGAGGGTCTGCTTGAAGGCCTGAGCGAAGGCGCTCCTCGACATTCCGGCGGAAGCGGCCATTTCGTCCAGGGACCATGGCTTGCCCGGTTCCAAATGGATGGCCCTCAAAGCGTTCCGCAATTGTGGATGCACCAGGCCGGACAGGAGCCCTGGCTGAGTGTGGCCTTCGGCCAGCGCCTGCCTGACAAAATGGATGAGGACGACCTCGCAGAGTCTATCTACCATCCCCTGCCTCCCGTCCTGGGTCCCGAAGGCCTCCTCGAAAAGGAGGTCGCCCAGAGCTTGGACCTTGTCCATGCCCATGTGCATCACTTCTGGGAGCGCCTGTGCGAACGGACAACCGACACCGGTTCCGAAGGTGATGGTCGCACAGACAAGGTCCAGGCCCTCAGCGTCTGCAGGAATCAAATGATGCGGCAAGCTCCGCGGGTAGAAAAGGATGCCCGGACCATTGAGCTGGAACGACCGCCTTCCCTGGTTGTACCGGACCTCGCCCCGCCCTCTTCGCATCAGGTGGAGATACCCCTGGCCCTCGGGCTTTTCGAAGCTGGCGATGGCGCACTGGTTACCAACGAAGAACGTGCGGGCGCGAACCCGGAAGTGCTCGAACAGAGGTTGAATCGCATCAGATGACATCGGGGACTCCTGGTCAGCAATGACGGACTCCCGGTCATCTCCTGGCGAGTCCATTGTGGCACTTTTGTAGGCCGTTAATTTTCACTTCCAAGGAGTAACGCGTGGCCAGTGACCAACCCCTTCAACCTACTTCGGTGCCGCCTGCCGACACTTCCGGCCTTGCTGCGTTTCTGGCCTGGAGTGGGCTCCTCCTGGTGGATTTCTGGGCTCCCTGGTGCAGCCCCTGCAAGGCCTTGACCCCCGTCCTCCATGAGCTTGGCAAGAACTTTGAGGGCCGGGTCAGGATCGTTAATGTGAACGCGGACGAATGTCCGGAAATGGCGGCCCACTTCCAGGTCCTGTCCCTTCCGACCCTGATTCTGTTCCGGGACGGTTCCGTGCTGGACAGGATCGTGGGAACGCGGTCCCGCAGAGAACTGGAACTGCTGCTCCTAAAGTACCTGCCCTGATGGCCGCCCGCCGCGCCTGCCTGGGCCATGGCCTTCGTGCCTGGTCCCAGAGAAGACGAAACGAGGACACCAAGGAAATCCTGCAGGTGAAATTGCTCCAGGCCCAGAAATTGGAAGTGGTCGGGCGATTGGCTGGCGGCATAGCCCACGACTTTAACAACATGCTCTGCATCATCCTCGGCTGCGCCGATCTGGCGCTGGGCCTGGCCGAACCTGGCGGCCAGATCCATGCCTCCCTCCATGAAATCCTCACCGCGGCGCGGCATTCGTCCAACCTTACCGGACAGCTCCTGGCCTTCGCCAGGAAACAGGAAGTCGTTCCACGGCTGCTTGACCTGAATACAACCGTTGAAGGCATGCTGTCCATTCTCAAAAGGTTGATCGGGGAGGAAATACGTCTGGAGTGGCAACCCCTGCCCTCGGTATGGCCGGTACGCATGGACCCGGCCCAAGTCGAGCAGGTTCTGGCCAATCTATGCGTCAATGCCAGGGACGCGATCGTAGGTCCTGGAACCATCCGTGTGGAGACGCGGAATGTGACCTTCGGTACAGACCCGTGCGCGCCCCAGACGAGCACAGGGCCAGGGGACTATGTGGTCCTGGCCGTCTGCGACAATGGCGCCGGCATAGACCCTAGCGTGATCAAGCAGATCTTCGAGCCGTTCTTCACCACCAAAGCGGCTGGGAAGGGCACCGGACTCGGACTGGCCAACATCCATGGCATCCTCAAGCAGAATGGCGGCTTCATCGAGGTCGATAGCGCACCGGGGGCCGGGAGCCAGTTCACGGCCTATTTCCCGCGGGCCATGCGGGGGCCCGAGTACTCTTGGCTGCCAAAAGCCGACCAGGTCGCCCGGGGCCGTGGAGAGCTGCTGCTCGTGGTCGATGACAACGAAAGCCTGCGGTCCGCGACCTGCGAGGCGTTGCGCTCCCTTGGCTACACAGTCCTGGAAGCGGATTCTCCAGGGGAGGCCCTGAAACACGCCAAGATAAGCCTGAACGAAATTGCCCTGCTCATCACCGATATGATCATGCCGATCATGAACGGCCAGGAGTTGGCGAAACAACTTAGGAGCGCCAAACCGGGCTTGGGGTGTCTATTCGTCTCGGGTTGCCCGGAGCCCCTTGCATACGGGCAAGGTCTCTTTCCGGAGAAGGCCGGGTTCCTTCAGAAACCCTATTCCTTCCGGGACCTCTCGAGTAGGGTCAGGGGATTGCTCGATGCCGAATAGGCCTTTCCACCCAAGCTGCCCTGTCCTCCCAAACCGGTGACCCATGCCTGAGCAAGCGATCCCTGTCACTTATGGCGACCCTCCGGGGGGCCCAGGAACCTTATGGTCCGCCCGTTCCCGGTTCCCATTCCATGAAACGCTCCAGGGCCTCAAGGAAGCCATTGCTGCTGAAGACCTGCTGTTGATCCACGAAATCGACCCTCAGGTCATCATGGCGCGAGGTGGATTCGTCACTTGGCCGATCCGTCAGCTCCTGTTTTTCCACCCACGCTTCATGGTCCGCCTTCTGGAAGGGGATCCGAGCGCCCTGGTGGAGGTTCCCCTGAAAGTGGTGATCCTCGAAATGCCCGATGGGAGGGTGTTCGTGCGTCGTCCGGATACCCAAAATGCTTTCCGGCGCTATTTGAATCTACGCCAACTTGGCGCTGAATTGGACGGCATCTGCCAACGCCTAGTGGGCACGGTAGCCATCCCGGAGCCATGGCACAACGACTGTTGAACACCTGGGCACCCCGATCCACCAGGAGCCGGCATTCTACTTGGCCACCGTCAACCAGGAGGGCTGGCCCTATATCCAATATCGCGGTGGCCCCACAGTCTTCCTGAAAGTATTGAGCCCGACAGAACTTGCCTTCGCAGATTACGGAGTCAACCGGCAACTCCTCACCACGGGAAACCTCCAGGGGGACGGTTTAAGGGTCGCCCCCAGTGGCTCCTTGGCCTTGTTCATCCACAGCACTCGGTAGAGCAACTCGGTAGCAACCCGGTTGTAGAGCCGGATGGCGCCTTCCTCTTCGATGTTCGCGTGGACCTTGGCTAGGCCAATCGTCGGCGTGTACTTCGTGGATGACGATAAAACTGGCGGGTTCGATGGCGCCCAGTAGCCCTTCCATGCCGGCAAAAACCTGGCGAGGGAATTCGGCCTTCTCGTCCTTATTGTTCGGACCCTCCGTAACGAGGGCCTCAAGGTGGAACGAGTGGACGGTGGCCTGACCCAGGGCGGCACCGCCGATGAGCCACTGCCCGGACTCAGTGAACCTGACTGCCACGGCGGTGAGTTAACGCTTCTTCAGAATCTAATTCAACGCACCACAATGGGTTTGAAATTGTGCGGGGGAGCGCCAGGGAGGCTGCATCCTGAACGGCTACGAATTGCCGTTGTCATTCATTTTGAACTCTCGTAGCCTTGGCCAATGACAGTGGACCTTGCCGGGCGAGAGATGGAGTCTGCGCGTATCGACGTGCTGCGCAGGTACCAGATCATGGATACACCACCAGACGGAGCCTTCGACCACGTCACGGCCGTTGCGGCGGAACTGCTCCGGGTGCCCATCGCAATCGTTAGCCTGGTGGATACCGACCGCATCTGGTTCAAGTCGCACCATGGCCTGGAGGCCAGTGGCGTGGAGCGGGAACCGGGTCTTTGCGCTTCCGCCATCCTTTCGGAAGACATCTACGAAGTGCGCGACGCCAAACTGGACGCGCGCTCCTTGGCCAATCCCCTGGTCGCGGGCGCCTTCGGCCTGCGCTTCTACGCAGCGGCCCCTCTGCGTACCCACGATGGCTTCAACCTGGGCACCCTCTGCGTGATCGACCGTGAACCACGCGAGTTGACCGGGCCGGATGCCAGGAACCTGGAAATGCTAGCTGCACTCGTCATGGATCTCATGGAACTCAGGTTGGCGGCCCGCAAGATCGCTGAACTGGAAGAGGGGCAGCGGGAGATCAGTGAAAAGCTTCGGCAGGCCGTGGCTGCGGCCTCCGAGCAGGAGCAACAGTTCCGGGACCTATTTGATGAGGCTCCCGTTCCTTACGTTTTTGAAGGCCTTGATACCCGCTTCATCCACATCAACCGGGCCGCCATGAGAATCCTGGGGGTGAAACCAGAAGAGGTCACCAGCATCAACGGGGCCACCCTGCTCGCCGACACCCCGGAAAACAAGGCATCTTGGGCGGCTGCCAAGGATGCCATTGACCGGGGCATCGAAACCAAGGATGTCATCCTCGAACTCCACCGCAAGGACAACGGCCAGTCCGTCTGGGTGAAGTGGTGGTCCAAGCCGGTGCCTGGCCTCGAGGCCACCCGCACCGTCATCCAGGACATAACCGAGCAGGTGCTCCTTGAGCGTGAGCAGGCCAGGCTCCAGGCGCAGAACGAGTATCTTCTCGAAGAACTCCGTGACGCCAACGACTTCGGGGACATCATCGGGGAAAGCCCTGGACTGCGCAAGGTCATGCAGCAGATGCACCTCGTGGCCCCCACAGACGCGGCGGTGCTGATCACGGGCGAAAGCGGGACGGGCAAGGAGCTGGTGGCGCGGGCGATCCACGACAACAGCCTGCGCAAGCTCCGCCCGCTGATCAAAGTCAATTGCAGCGCCGTTCCGGAGTCCCTTTTCGAGAGCGAATTCTTCGGGCACATGCGGGGGGCTTTCACGGGCGCGGTCCGCGACAAGCCGGGGCGGTTTGAGCTTGCGGACGGAGGGACCCTCTTCCTGGACGAGATCGGCGAGATCCCCCTCGCCATGCAGGCGAAGCTCCTGCGGGTCCTGCAGGAGCACGAACTGGAGCGCATCGGGGATACCCGGACCCGCAAAGTGGACGTCCGGATCATCGCCGCGACCAACAGGGACCTCATCAAGGAGGTGGAAGCTGGCCGTTTCCGGCAGGATCTGTACTACCGCCTCGTGGTGTTCCCCTTGGCGATCCCACCCCTGAGGGAACGGTGCGAGGACATCAGCAAGCTCGCGACCCACTTCGTTCGGGCGACCGCCAAGAAGATGAACCGCAAAGTGCCCCCCCTGACTTTGGCCGATGCCGAACGGCTCACGGCCTACGAGTGGCCCGGCAACATCCGGGAGCTCCAGAATGCCGTGGAACGGGCCGTGATCCTGGCAGGGGATGGGCCGCTATCCTTTGACCTGCCCCGGAACCGGTATTCCGAAGCGCAGCCCTCGGCCCAGGCACCATCCCCGCTTCTGCTCACGCGTGAAGCGCAGAAGAACCAGGAACGGGAGAGCATCATCGCTGCGCTGAAGCAGGCCGGGGGCAAGGTCTTCGGGACGGGCGGAGCTGCGGAGATCCTCGCCATGAAACCCACCACCCTCGCCTCGCGGATCAAGGCGCTGGGCATCGAGAAGTCCTGACGGGGCGAGGCGCCTCCCGGCAGAAGCCACCTGGCCCCTGCCGGGACTCATGTTCACTTGGAACAAGGGAGAAGGCCGCTGTTCACTTCAAGCAGGACCCATGGTCTGGAGGCTGGGTGGCGGTTCAAAGGATGGATGGAATGCGGTTCCGTATGGCTTCAACCCTTCCGGATTTCGAGTTCCATCCCGCAAAGAGCGCATTTCCCTGGTTTGCGGAATTCCTTGGGGTGCTCCTTCATGGGACAGGTATAGATAACCGCCACACCATGGTCCTTTCGCGACAGCGGGTTCTGGGCTGACATCGACGCCGGCAACTTCGTGCCCGGCTGCCAAGAGTATTCCTCAAGCATGGCCACCTTCCTTGCGGCCTCAGTGCCCAGCAGTTTTTCGATTACATGCAACGCGCCGTCGATTCCGGCGGAAAGTCCTCCCGTCGTGATGATCTTGCCGTTATCCGTGTAGCGCTGGTTGCCGATAACCTTGATGCTTGGGAATTGGCTGGCGAGGCGGGGCAGGTTCCCTCTCGTCGTCGTCGCTTGGAGGCCGTCCAGCATTCCTGTATGGGCGAGAATGAAGGATCCGTTGCAGACCGACATCGTGTTTTGCGTGTGGGCGGTGGCATCCTTGATGTATTGGATGGTGGGTCCATCCACGCTGGCCTCGCCGACACCACCCCCGGGGATCACGAGCACATCAGGCTGGGGCGCGTCGCTGAAGGTGTATTTCGGAACCACGGTGAGCCCCATGGAACTGGTCACGGAACCCTTGGCTCCTGCGACGGTATAGACCTCGAACCCGGCGGCGCCAAACATTTCATAGGGTCCCGTGAAATCGATGATTTCGACGCCGTTGAAGACGAGAATGGCGACCCTCTTGCGATGAGGATGGGCAGCCTCGGAACCGGCCTCGACCAAGGGCATGCCGCAGGTCGGGCATTGTCCAGGGTGGTCGTAGACTTTCGTATCGCAGGGAGCATCGCACGGAGAACAGACATAACCATGGGCGACTTCCTCTACTTTGGCCTTCTGCCGGAGTGGGGTGGTCGCCTCGACCAAGGCCATGTGGCAGGCCGGGCAGACCCCCGGTTCCGCGTAGACCTTCGTGTCACAGTCCTGAGCACAAGGTGGACACACAAAGTGCTTCTCTGATGGAGGTACCGGAGCGGCCCCGATACTGGCCCCGGATGTCCAAAGCAGGACAAAGCAAAGCAGGGCGCCAAGGCGCGCATGGAAGTTCATTCGACCCTCCTGGGTGTCGGTTCGCGCGGCCCCTGAGCTTGGTCGCGGTTGGTTAGGAACGGTTGAAGCGCTTGCGGTATTGGTTAGGTGGAATGCCCACGGCGTGCAGGAAGGATCGGCGCATGGACTCGGGAGTCCCGAGGCCACTCTTCAGACACACGACTTCCAGTGGATCGGTGGTTTCTTCGAGCAGTCGGCGGGCCGTCTCGATCCGCGCCGAGGTCACGAACCGCGCAGGGGTGATGCCGATCTCCTGGGTGAAGAGGCGGGCGAAATTTCGTGGGCTCATGGCCGTCCGGCGCGCAAGCTGCTCGATCGAGAGGTCCTCAGTTGGATGGTCTAGAATGTAGGTCTGGAGTGCCCGCAGGGGCGCGTGCTCAGCAAGCTGGACCGAGAGTTGGGCACTGAACTGGGCCTGACCGCCTGGCCGCTTCAGGAACATGACCAGTTCGCGGGCAGTTGCCAGTGCTACCTCGCGCCCGAAATCCTCCTCGACCATCGCAAGGGCGAGATCCATGCCGGCGGTGACGCCACCAGAGGTGTAGATGGCGCCATCCTGGACGAAGATCGGGTCCGATTCGACCCTGATGTCAGGGAAAGCCCGGGTGAAATCCGAGCAATGGTGCCAGTGCGTTGTCGCCCTCCGCCCTTTGAGAAGGCCGGCCTCCGCCAGAAGGAAGGCACCTGTGCAAATCGAGGCCATGCGACGCACATGTTTGGCTTGCTGCTGTATCCACCGAAGCATGGGTGTGTATGTACGACACGGCTCCACACCCACCCCTCCGGCGATCAGCAAGGTGTCGATTCCCCGCCTGACCTCGGCCATGCCGTGACCGGCGAAGATCTGCAACCCGGATGAGGTCAGCAGTGGCCCTCGCTCCAGCCCGATGATTTCAACCTCATACACCAGGTCGGCGGATTTTCCCTGGTCACGAAGCCACCGGGAAGCCCTGGAAAATACCTCAAGCGGCCCCATGACATCGAGCACCTGTACATTTGGGAAGGCAAGCATGGCGATCCGCCTGGGGCCCTTGACCACGGGGCGATCCGGGGAAGGCTTTCGGGGCGAGGAAGCGTTCGTCATGTCAAGAAGCATGTCAGTGCTTCCTCCTGGCTCCAATGACAATCAACCAACAGATCCTGCCAAATTGAAGCAATAGCCCTCCTCCTTGGCATCCTCCGGGAAGCCGGACTGCCTCCAGCGCAGGTCCTGGCGGGAATGAACGCTATCGCCGCCGCGGTGCGCGGCGTGGTGGGCATGGAGGTCGCCGGAGGCGGACATAGCATTCCCTGTCCAGTTCAACAGCTCACGCCACGGCATCATGCAGGCCAATCGGAAACACTACGGGTCGAGACGTTACTCGGATTTTACGGGTCCCTGCTCTAATGAACCAGTCCAGGCGGACGGGAGGCTCCATGCACCTCACCCAAATAATGGATAAGGATGTCCTCATCCTAGCCCCGGGCCAGAAGTTGACGGCCGCCGAAGGCAAGGAGGACCTTTCGGAGGCTGTCCATGCAGCCCTTGGTTTAGGGGTGCGAAAGATCGTCCTTGACTGCTCTTCGGTTGAATTCATTGACAGCCTGGGTGTGGGCCAGATCGTGGCGAGTTTTGTTTCGACCAGAAACCTTGGCGGGCGGTTGATCCTCTGTGGAATCGGATCGCGGATCGCGCTTGTATTGCGCATGGCCAACCTGCACCTGGTGCTGGACATGAGGGAGACCGGACCGGAAGACATCATCTGGTAATTCATGTGGTATCCCCTGCCCTCTACCCACGTACAAAATTGCGTTGATCGGCCAAAGCACAGCCTCTTTCGGAGACATGAGGCCAAGGCTGGTGAGCTTTAGCCGCCGAATAAGAAGAAGGACCGCCTATGCACAACCGAATATTCCAGGACCAAAATTCCATGATGCGCCCCCCTCACGCATGAGCAGGCGCCAAGCGGAAGTCCGTCCCGCATCCCGGGAAGCGCGTGCAATGGAGAAGCGTTTACGCGATAGCAGGAAGGCGGAAGCCGAGTATGAATCAACGTTGGACCCAAGGCAGCGGGCCAACTCGATTCTCACGGTCGAGAACGAATGGGGCGACCGGCTGCAGGTGGAGATCTGACCGCAACCCGGGGCCAACTGCCATTTGAGCAAACGGACTCTGCCCACGAAAAGGGAAGGCGCCTTGCGAAGCCCCGCAGGTTGGTGGCCGTGCCATTCCCCGGGAACAGGTGACGGAACGGGAAATTGTGAGTGACATTGTCGGCAGGACCCATCCCTTCCGGTTCCATGCGGGCTGAGGGAAAGGCCCGCGAACGATAAATTTGCAAACGAAATCCACTCGGAGGAGCGGGAATATCCTAGCCTGGCCGTGCGTTGACAGCGCCCGTGGGTTGCCTACACATCTCACCCAGAGGCAACCATGATGATCAATCCATCCCCATCCCCCAGACGAACGTCTGCCTACCGCACGGTTCGGCGGTTCGGGTGCACCCTGCTGACAAGCGTCTTGATCCTTGGCTGCTGCCAGGAGGCCCTGGGGGCGGAGGTCACCGGACCGGTGCCCATTCCGGGCCAGGACCTCCCACACCTAGCCTTCAAGGACTTCTTCGAGGTGGACGCATCGGCGATCAAGCCTTCCGGCCGGCTTCTGGCGCTTTCCGGCAAGCGCGTGAGGCTGGTTGGGTTCATGGCGAAAATGGAGGTGGCGCCCAAGGGCGCGTTCTACCTCACGCCCCGGCCCGTTTCCTGCGACGAGGAGGGCGGAGGGACCGCGGACCTGCCCCCGGAGGCGGTTTACGTGGTGGTCCGTTCCTCCCCCGGCCAGGAGGTCCCCTACACGCCCTCTGCGCTCGAAGTGACCGGTCGCCTGCAGGTCGGTTATCGCGTGGAGGAGGACGAGCGGGTGACTCATATCCGACTGCTTCTGGATCGACCTGAAGACCTGCTCGGCATGTCGCCGAAGCATGCACGTCCACCTCATCCCACGGAGGCCCATCCATGAATCCGAATCTGCAGATCCGCAGGGCAGGCGCCCTGCTTGTCCTGCTCTCCGCACTGGGGGCCGCGCAAGCGATGGCGGCTCCCACCGGCGCCGCCCTGTTGCCCCCGGACGGCGCCAGGTTCCTGGTCAACCAGCGCTTCGACATCCGAATCGAAGGGCAAGGCTCAGGCCCCTTCTCGGCGCGCCTCTGGGTCGATGGGCATCGGGCCACCTTAACGTCGGGAGCCCAGGGAACCGTCACCACCGACGGAATCTCATCCCCCGGGTGGGCCGGGTTCAACCTCCGCGGCGCCCACCTGGAGCACAAGGGCCAGCACACGCTGACCGCTGAACTCACCGATGGCTCGGGCACCACCACCGTCACTTCGCACATTCAGATCATCGATCCCTTCTTCCAGGGCATGGGGGGAAGACACCGCACCCGGAACATCGTGATCATGCTGGGCGACGGCATGGGCATCGCCCACCGGACCGCAGCCAGGATCGTCCGGTACGGCGTGACGGCCGGAAACCCCAACGGCAGGCTGGAGATGGACCAGTTTCCAGGGACAGGCCTGGTGAGCACCCATTCCCTGAACAGCATCATCACCGATTCAGCGCCGGGCATGGCCTGCTACAGCACCGGGAACCACTTCATCAACAGCCAGGAGGGTGTCTATCCGGCGCATGTGACCAACTCGTTCTTCGCGCCGCGCGTTGAATACATGGCCGAGTATCTGCATCGCGTGAAGGGCACGGCCCTGGGCCTGGTCACCACAGCCGACGTGGAGGACGCCACCCCCGCCGCCAACGCCGTCCATACCGCCAACCGCAACAACGGCACCGGCGTCGTGGACCAGTACCTGGATGAACGCAAGAGCACCGGGTTGCGTGTCCTGCTCGGGGGCGGCCGCAGGTGGTTCCTTCCTTCCACGACCCTCTACTCAAGCCGCACCGCCGGAACCGGCTATCCGGCCCTTCCCGCCGATGTGCTGGCGGGTTGGGATCTGCCCGCCACTCCCGCGGGCCAGGGCAGTGCCAACCGGGACCTCATCGCGGATTTCAAGAGCGCGGGGTTCGCCTACGTCGACAACAGCACGGACCTGAAGGCGGCCGCGGCCGGCCATGCACCGGACAAGCTGCTCGGCCTGTTCGGCTACGGGAACATGAACGTGGCCCTGGACAAGGTCGCCAAACGCCGGGGGATCCTGCCTCCGGGCGCCTCCACGTTCGCCGTGGACGACTACAAGGCCCCCGACCAGCCCATGCTCGACGAGATGGCCGAGGCCGCTTTTCACGTGCTTTCCCGCAACCACGAAGGTTTCGTTCTGATGATCGAAGGCGCCCACATCGACAAGCAGTCCCACCTGATGGATGCCGACCGCGCCATCGGGGAAACCCTGGAATTCGACCGGGCCGTGGGCGTCGCGCGCAAGTGGGCGGACCGGCTCGGCGACACCACCGTGCTGGTCCTCGCGGACCACGAATGCTCGGGGTTCAGCCTGATCGGCGCGCTTTCCCTGAACGGCGGGATAGCGGCCCTGAAGAACCTCCCCTCCGACAGCGCCTCCCTGGATCCCGGCGTGGTCCCGGCGCGCCAGAACGCCGTGGGAACCTACGATTTCGCCGGCTTCCCCAGCTACCAGATCCTGAATGACGGCTACCCCGCGACCATGGACATCGACAACAAGATGCTGATCGGTTTCGGCGCCAACAGTGACCGCTACGAGAGCTGGCTCTCCAAGCCCACGCCCGTCATCGACAGCCTCCTGCCCGGCCAGTTCAAGGGCGCCGGCGGGCTCCTCGGCGCCAAAGGCTACGCGACCATCCCTGAGCTGCGGGATATCGACCGGAACGGCTTCTTCGTCCGGGGCCAGTTGAACGGCGAAGGCCAGGCGGTACACACGGCGGCGGATATTCCGGTTTCCGCCTACAGCACCGGAAACCGGGCCTGGGCTCGCTTCGTGGGCGTGCAGAAGAACACCGATGTGTTCTTCAAGCTGATGAAGGCCGCCCTTGGTGGCGATCACCCGGCCGACAACGACCCGGATGACGACGACTAGCGAGTGCCGGTTCGTCAGACCGGAGAAGGGCAGCGCCGGCCGGAGGCCGGTGCTGCACTCATTTCACGCGGGGGGGGTAGGGATGTAACTCCGGGGTTACGTCCGACCGGTACGTTGGGAGCAGGACTGCCCCCCTGGAGCCGCCATGAGCCCATTCTCCACCCGTCATCTGCTGGCGCCCCTCGCAGCTCTGGTCTGCCTAGTACCCGCGCGTGCCCAGGTCGAGCCCTTCCCGGCCACAGGCACGGAGGCGGCCCGGATCGACACCGCCATTGTTCTCTGGGCCCAGCGGACCCGCACGGCCGCAGCCGTGGCGAAGGCGAGGTCCGAGGTCATCCTGGGGCCCTCGGCCTTCTCGGAGGCGCTAGGCGAGCCGCTGGACGCCCGCACCCGGCCGCGCACGTCCGCCCTGTTTGACGAAGTCGCCAGGGAGCTCAAGGCGATCACCGACCCTTTGAAAAAACAATTGGCCCGGCCTCGACCCTATGATGCCGATCCCCAGGTTAGCCCGGCCATCGAGCGGGAAGCCAGTTTCTCCTACCCTAGCGGGCACGCCACACGTGGCCTCGCCTTTGCCATGATCCTTGCAGAACTGGCGCCTGGGCATCGGGAATCGATCCTGGAGGCAGGCCGGCAGGTGGGGGTGAACCGCGTGGTCGGCGGAGTGCATTACCCTTCCGACATCGAGGCCGGCCAGCGTCTGGGCGCCGAATGGGCGCGGGTATGGCTCTCCAAGCCCACTAATCAGGCGCGTCTGGCAGAACTCCGCGCAGCGGAATGGCCCCGCTGAAAGGATGTGGCGCCGCATTATCACCCTCCTGCTCAGATTGATGGGGAAAGGGCACTGGAGCCCCTTCCTGCGGGCCCTGAGCAACCAGGGGCGCCCGTCGCCCGTGTTCTTCCCCCCTGAATTGATTGACCAGGGCCTCAGCTTCGCTCTGACGGGAATCACCAACACCTTCGGATTCCAAGGCCATGCCGGGTGGGCCCTGCCCTGGTGGGCCGAGCAGCAGTTGCGCCGCGAGTCGCCTGCCTTCATCCCGACCGGGGTGAACGTACTCACCGTGAACCTCACGAACCGGAACTGGACGGCTCTGGCCCTTCGCGGCGCGCCATGGAAGGCCATGGTGGATCCCTGCGGCATGCTCACGTCGAAAGCTTTCGCCCCGTCCTGGATGCCGGCCCTGGCCGTCGGCGGTCGAACCTGGATCCCTTCGCGCCTGGAAACGTCGCAGGTGGCCCAGGAGCTCCGGGAAGGCTGGCAGAATCGGGTCGTCACCCGGTTCAAGGTGGAGGAGGGGCTTGACTGGAGTTCGGAAGCCATGGCCTTCCGGCATGGGGGGCAGGACTGGGTCCACTGGACCCACCATCTTGCCTGGGCGGGGCCGGGACCGCCGGACCTGACCTTCATGCTCGGCCTGCGCCCCTACAATGCCCTGACCCTTGGCCCCGTCTTCCGAAGCCGCATGAAGCGGAGGTTCTGGAGCGTCAATCGCCAGGCCGCGCTGATGGTGGACCGGGAACCCGACGCCGTTCACTTCGGCCGGGACCGGACCGACCCGCTTCTGGACGCAACGCCTCCCGAGCCCATGACCCGAGGTCGGAGCAGGCACGGATGGCTGGGGGGAGCCGCCCGGTGGAACGTGCGGCTCGAATCCGGCCAGGCCTGGGACCTGTCCTCCTTCGTCCTGGTGCACGCAGACGACGGCCGGCTGCGTTGGGGCAGCCTGGACACGGAGGGACTGCAGGCGGCGGCCGATGCGGAAAGTCAGGCCTGGGCCGGGCGTGCCACGCCTCTGGGGTTTCGCGTGGCGGATCCGGGCATCCAGACCCTGGTCTCGACCCTAACGCACCGCCTGCCGGCCTTCGACAACGGCAGCCACTTCGCTCCGGGGGCCTTTTTCTACAATCACCACTGGCTCCGGGACAGCGCCTTCCTCGCCTTTGCCCATGATCTCTGGGGCCTGCACGGGGCGGTCGCGGACAAGGAACGGGCCTGGCTGAAGACCCAGACCTGGGCGGGCGATTTCCGCTCCCACTCGGGCGAATGGGATGGTTCGGGCGAAACGCTCTTCACCTGGTCCACCCACGTCCTGATGACCGGCGATGGCGACTTCCTCGCCCGGAATTGGCGGAAGCTGGAGCGCTGCGCACGCTGGATCGCCAGGACGCGCCGGAAGGACCCGGACCCCGCGGCGACGGGCCTGCTCCCCGCCGGGCTCTCCGCCGAACACTTCGGTCCCAATGACCACTACCTCTGGGACAACTTCTGGAGCCTTGCAGGACTGGACCGGTTCCGGCTTGCCCTGGAGCGCTGGCCCGCGGCCCCCGCCGCGGCCAGGCGGCTGGCAGAATGGCTGGCCACCGAATCGGCCGCCTACCGAGACGGTTTGCAGGTCCACATTGAAAGGCTCACGCTTCGCGAGGCCGGTCTCCTGCCCTCCTCCCCCTACCGCCACCCGGACGCCGCCTGTATCGGGACCCTCGCGGCCCTCAGCCCCCTGGACCTCGACCTCGGGCAGGCTGTCTGGGCCAAGGGCAACGTGGACTTCCTGGTCGAGAACTGGGCCAGGGATGGTTTCTTCTACCAGCCCATCATCCATACCGGAGGCAATGCCTACCTGACAGTGCAACTGGCCCGGGCCCTGCAGTGCCTGGGCGATGGGCGCTGGCTGGACCTGCTGGCCGGAGTCCGTGCCCACGCCACACCCACCTGCACGTGGCCCGAGGCCAGCCATCCCCGCACCGGGGGCGGCTGCATGGGGGACGGCGACCACGGGTGGGCCTGCGCCGAGGTACTGTCGCTGATCCGGTTGGCCCTGGTTCGGGACCAGGGGGAGCGGATCCTCCTTTTGCCCAACGCACCCGGAACCTGGTGGGCCAACGGTCCCCTGGGCCTTACGGACGCCCCGACTCCCGCGGGCCGGCTGACCTTCGAGCTGAAGCCCACGGGCCCGGGTGCCTACGAACTGGCCTGGAACCTGGACCGGAAGGGGCTCCGAACAGGCTGGCCCCTGGTCCTCGTGATTCCCGGAAGTTTGCGGCCGGATAACGGGATCGAAACCACCGAGAGCCCCTGGGGGACCCCGGCTCTGAGCCTGCAGGACTCGGGCCGTCTGGAACTTCATTAGTAACCCAAACGTTACTCACCAACCACCGCCAGGAAGCATCCGCCCGGGATGCTGGTGGCGTGTCGGAACCCACCTTCCTCCCTGACCCCTCCTTCCGCGCCGGCCTGCTGCAGAGGTTGACGGGACGCCTTGACGCCAGCGGTCCCGATGGGGAGGCCCTGCGCATCGACCTCCACTGCCACGACAAGCACTCCGATATGCCGGACGAGCTGTGGGGGCGGATCCTGCGCCTGCCCGAGTCCTGGGTGGAGCCGCGCCGGCTGCACAAGCTCCTCCGCAAGCGGGGCGCCACGGCCTGGACCGTCACCAACCACAACAATGCCCGGTCCTGCTGGGAGCTGGCGGAACAGGGCAAGGACGTCCTGAGCGCCGCGGAGTGGACCTGCCAGTTTCCGGAATACGACCTCGCCATCCACGTCCTGGTCTACGGGTTCACCCCTGAACAGGAACACGAGCTGGAAAGCAGACGCCGGGACATCTACGCCTTCCTACGGTACTGCCGGAAGCACGACCTGCCGGTCATTCAGCCCCATCCGCTCTACTTCTACACCCGCGACCGCCAGCCCCACCTGGACGTCTTCGAGAAGTTCTCCCTGTTGTTCGAGCGCTTCGAGGTCTTCAACGGCCAGCGGGACCCCTGGCAGAACCTCCTGGCCTGGGAATGGGTCTCGGCCATGGATCCCGAGAAGCTGAACGGGTATGCCCGCAAACACGGCCTGGACCCCTTCGAATTCTGCGCCGACCCCTGGAAGAAGGCCATCTCCGGAGGGTCGGACGACCACTTCGGCGTCTTCGCGGGCCTGACGGGCACTTGGTTGCAGGTGCCTGACCTCGCCGAACGCCTGGAAGCCGGGGAACCCCCTTCGCGGCTTGCCCTGGAAGCCCTCCGCGCCAAGCGCATGGGGCCCTTTGGCCGGGCGGTGGAACAGGAGAACCTCACGGGTGCCGTGCTTGATTTCCTCTCCCAGGCGGCCGTGGAATTCGAGGATCCCGGCCTGCTCCGGATCCTGCTCCACAAGGGCGAGGCCTCCGACAAGTTCGGGTGCCTGGTCGTGGCCAACGGGCTGGCCGAGCTGCGCCGGCACGCCTACACCATGCGCTTCCTCAAGGCCTGGCACGCCAGCCTGCAGGGAGAGAAGCCGGGCGTCATGCTCAAGCTGACCGTGAAGGAGGACTACAAGCCCTTCCTGAAACACCTCGAGCACATCTCGAAAGTGGCGCGGAAACGCCCCGAGGACTTGCCCGGAACCCTCCGCGAGGCCCTTTCCGACCTTTTCAGCGGGATGATGAAGCTCACCCTCCACAGGGCCCGCAAGGGGCTCGGACCGATCGCGGCGCGGTGGGCCGCGGAGGAGGGCGGCCGCCCGCTGCGCCTTGATGACTGGATCGCCCACCTGGAGGTCCCCAGCCACTTCCGCGCCATCCTGGGCAACGAGCGTCCCAAGGAGCCGCGTTCCATGAGCGCCGTGCAAGTGTCGGCGGTCCTGGACGACCTGACGTTCCCGAGCCTCATGACGACCATGCTGGCCGGAGCCTCCGGGATCGCAGCCCACCACCTGCACGGCGGCCGCGAGCTGATGAACCGCCTTGCCGCCGGTATCGGGGGAACCGGGCATCCCCGGCGGGTGCTGTGGCTGACCGATACCTTCTTCGACGGCAACGGCGTCTCCAGCGCCCTTCAGTCCGTACTGGCCGAAGTGCGGCGCAGGGATCTGCCGGTGGACTTCCTCATCTGCCATGGGGAGCAGACGTCCGAAACCCACCTGCGGGTCGTGCGCCCCCTGGAGTCCTTCACGTTGCCGGGTTTCGGAGATCAGCCCATCCGCATTCCGGATCTCCTGGAGGTGCTGCGCCTGGTGGAAGCCGAGGGTTACGACCGGCTGATCGTCTCCACCGAAGGCGTCATGGGCTGGGTGGGGCTCTTCCTCAAGCACGCCCTGAGGCTCCCTGCCCACTTCTTCATGCACACCGATTGGCTGGAATTCCTGGTGCACAACTCCGAACTGGACCAGCAGGGCCTGGACCGGGCCCGGCGCCTCCTCCGGTGGTTCTATCGCCAATGGGAGGGACTGTTCGTCCTGAACCGGCAACATGTCGAATGGCTGGCCGGCCCAGCCATGGAGATCCCCCGCGACCGCCTCCACCTCACCGCCCACTGGGCGGCTCCGGAGTATGTGCCGGAGGCCGGGGAGGATCCAGCGTTGCCGCCCGAGATCGACCCGGACCGCCCGATCCTTCTCTACGTGGGGCGCCTTTCCGAGGAGAAGGGTGTCCTTGAAGTCGTTGATGCCTGGCGGCTCATCCAGCGGGAAATCCCCACAGCCCAGTTGGTGATTGCGGGCCGCGGGCCTGCCGAAGGCAAGCTCAGGGGCCTGGCTCCGGAAGCCTACTTCCCAGGCTGGGTGGACCGCGCGACCCTCGCGGGCTGGTTCCGGGCCAGTTCCCTGCTGCTCTTCCCGTCACGCTTCGACACCTTCGGCTGCGCGGTCCTGGAGGCGCTGAGCTGCGGCCTGCCGGTGGCGTGCTACCCGGTCAAAGGGCCTGCGGACCTGATCCAAGAGGGGGTCAACGGCCTGGTGTGCGAGGACGCCATGGACATGGGCCAACGCGCGTCCGCCTACATGAAGCTGCCTCCCGCCGAACGGGAAGCGTTCCGGAACCGGGCCTTGGCCACGGCAGGGAGCTATCGGGCGGATCAGATCTTGGATGAGATGATGCGGGTGGTAGGTCTGGGAAGAGCCATCTGATCGCCCGAAAGCCCTCAGCATTCACGCCTGGGCGGGCTGGGGGCCCAGGAAGGCCGGATGGGATGCGAAATGTAGTGTGCTCTTAACGCTGCGGTTACGGAGCGATAGGAAAATCTGTATCAGGAGGTCTTCAAATGTTGAAACGTATGGTGGCCCTGGCATTCCTGAGTCTTGGCGTAACGGCATTCGCCTTCGCGGCGGGCGACGTACAGCCAGAAAAATCCGCCATCGAAGGCCACTTCTCGATGAAGGGCTCGGATTCCATGGACCCCCTCATTCGCTTGTGGATCTCCGAATTCCAGAAACAGAACCCCAAGGTTGAAATCAAGATCGAGAGCCCCGGTTCCAATACGGCCCCTCCCGCCTTGACGGCAGGCGAGGTGCGTCTGGGCCATATGAGCCGGGAAATGAACCCTGAAGAACAGGCGGCTTTCCAGTCCCGCCGGGGCTTCCCCGTCACCCGGCTGGTGGTGGCGATGGACGCCCTCGCCATCTACGTCCACAGGGGCAATCCCGTGCGCAGGATCGCCCTCGGACAGCTCGACGCCATCTACTCCACAACCCGGCTTTCCGGCTGGGACAGGCCCCTGGGGCTGTGGGGAGAACTTGGAGCGGGCGGCCGTTGGCGAAAACGTCCAATCCACGTCTACGGTCGCGATGAGAAGAGCGGGTCACGCGTCTTCTTCGACGAGAAGGTGCTGGGCAAGGGCGGAATTATTCGGGCCGGCTACCAGGCGCGTGACCAGTGGGGCATCGAGGAGGCCGTCAGCAAGGACCCCGCGGGCATCGGCTACGGCCCCGCCAACTACGCCAGTTCGGACGTGAAGATGCTCCCCGTCTTCGCTTGCTCAGGGATGTACTACATGCCCTCCACGGAGAACATCCTCAACGGCCGCTATCCCTTGACCCGGCGCCTCAACATCTACGTGGACAAGGAACCCGGCAAACCGCTGCCCGAGGCCCCGCTGGCCTTCCTGAAGTTCATCCTCGGCCCCCAGGGGCAGCGCCTGGTCCAGGAATATGGATCCGTTCCCGTGGGCAGGGATCTGCTCGAGAAGCAGCTCCTCAGCCTGGAGCGTTGACATGGGTTTCAGCACCTTTGGTCCGATCCTTGTCGCCCAGGAGCTCGTCACGGATGGCCTCGGCACCCTCAGCCGGGCCTGGGAGCGGGATGCGGAAGGGGAGACGCGCCCGATATTCCTGCGTCGGTTCGCGCCGGAGCTTCTGCTTCCCCAGGTGACTTCGGCGTTGGAGGCCAGCCAGCGTTCTCAGGACGTTCCTCCATCCTGTGGGACGGGCCACCAGTTCGGAACGAACCCTGCCCCCCATTGGAAGCTGGACCACCGGATGAGCCGGAGCATCCGCCGCATCCAGGAAAAGTGCCGGGAGGAAGCCTTCCCGCTGGATCTCGCACTCTCCCTGCACATCGCCTGGACCCTTGCCCATGTGTGCGCGAAGTTCTGGCGCGCGGGCCAGAGCGTTGGCGCCCTCAGCCTGGATTCCGTACGGGTGGATTTTGAAGGCAGCCTGTTCCTGCCGGACCTGGCTTGGATGCCGACCCTCATCCGCCTTGCGGATGAAGAGCCCGGGCTCCGCTCCGCCCTGCCGGGCCTTCCCCGGGGACCGGTGACGGGGGACCTTCGCGACGAGGCTCTGCGTTTCGGAACGTTCCTTTACGAGCTGATCACCTTCGAAGCTCTGCCCGCGGGGGTCTCGCCGGCAGAGGCCATTGGACAAGCCCAGGCCTGGACTCCCGAGGGTCCTGTGGCCCTTCCAGAGGCGGTCCGGAATGGCCTGGCCCGCCTCCTTGGCGGCGGAATGCCGTTCGAGACGCTTGAAGGCGCACTGAAGGCATTCGAGAAGATCGTCTTCGAGGATGAGGACGGTCCTTCCACTTTCAATCTGGCCCACTTGATGCACACCCTTTTCCGTCAGGACTATACGAGCCAGCAGGACCAGCTCGAAAAGGAGTTGGAGGCCCTGAGAACTCATGAAAGCTGGTGGGTCGAAGCTTCCGGGTCCCCGGACCAGCTTCAGGTGTCCGGCCCGAAGAGGACGTATGCGGGCATCACGGTCGCGGGCATCCTGGTGGCCGCCTGCGCAGCCGTGGCGGGCTTCCTCACTCTGAGGCACATGGAACGTTCCAGGCAGGGTCTGGAAACGGAGCTCGCCTCCTTGAGAAGCACCTACCAACTGCAGGTCCAGAAGGGTACGGATGCCGCGTCCCTGGAACGGACCCACCTGCTGTTGAAGGAAGGACTCGAACGCGCGGCGACCACCGCCACCAATGCGGAACAACGGAGACGGCTGGGGATGGAACTTGAACACCTCCAGGCGGAAAAACCGGCACGGCAGGCATCCGCAATGCCGGGGCGGGAAGAACCCGCCCCGGTCTCCCGGTTGGAGCCCACCGGCCCCTTCCCTGCCAACCCGAAGGCCGCGCCCGGCGCGGCGCCCATCAAGGACGTTGCGCCCAACGCTTCCCCGGTTGCCGTCACCCAGGACCGGCCCGCCCAGGTCAGAAGCCTTTCACCCGTGCCCTGGCCCCAAGGAGAACCCAAGGTCCCCGTAGTCTTGAGGGTCTTCGTGCACGAGGATGGTCACGCACTGCGCGCCACCCCCGTGGCGGGCCCGGCACCGGGTTCGAAAGCCGCGCAGGCGGCCATGGAAACCGTCCTGAAGGGCCGGTACCTTCCGGCACTCCGGGGCGGAAAACCCGTTCGGGACTGGGTGGAAGTCCAGGTAAAACCATGATCCCCCCCGCCAACGACTCCCTGGAGACGTCCCCCATGCTGGCATCCGACCACTTCCGCATGAAGACCGAGAGCGCCCGGAAGGGAATCCTATTCTCCTTCAACGGCTTCATCTCCGAAACCATCCTGTTCGCCCTCGGGGACGCGCTGAAGAAGAAGATGTCCGCCGACGAGACCAACGTCACCACGATCAAGCGTGTCTTCTCGGTCTTCGTGGAGCAGGCCCAGAACATCATCAGGTACTCCGCCGAGATCCTCGGCGACCCTGAAAGGGAAGGCCCGCAGTTCCGTTCAGGCCTGATCACAGTGGGAACCGAAGAGGGCCGCTTTTTCGTGGTGTGCGGCAATGTCATGCGGCGCGAGGATGCCGAGCCGCTCCAGGCCCGCCTTGAGATCCTCCGGGGCCTGGACCCGGCCGGCATCAAGGCCTACTACCGGGAGCGGATCATGGACCCCGCCAGCCCCGGGAGCAAGGGGGCGAACCTGGGCCTCATCGAGATAGCCCGCCGGGCCAGTGAACCGATCCAGTTTGATTTCCTGGCCATCGACGGCCAGACCACCTTCTATTGCATGAAAGTTTTCATCTGAACCCGGAGCCCGCCATGGAGAACATCTACCTTCCCGCCCGCGAGCGATCCCCGGAAGTGGATTTCCGCTTCACCGAAAACCACCTGTCCCTGCGGGGGGAGGCCTACCCGGAAGATGCGGCCTCGTTTTTCGGCCCCCTCCTGAAGGCCCTGGCGTCCCACTGCGAATCCATCCATGGGCGGGAATTGCGGGTGGACTTCCAGCTCATCTATTTCAACACCAGCAGCGCCAAGGCCCTCATGAATCTCATCCAGATCCTGGAAGCCACGGCCTCGGATGGAACACGCGTGGTCATCCGCTGGCTTGTCCAGGAAGACGATGACGTGATGCGGGAATTCGGCGAGGACTTTTCAGGGGAGCTCAAGAATGTCCATTTCGAACTCATCCAGATCTGAACCGGCCTTCGATCTCCTGGACCAGGAGAATGGCGTCATCCGCAAGGCCGCGGCCTTCCTGGAGGACCATCCTGAGGACGCTGCCGGCCTGGGGAGGACCATCGGGGACTTGATCGAAGCCTTCCAGCGGAGTGCCCGTGAACAGCACCGGCTCATGCGAGGGAGTGACCGGCAGCAGGCCCAGCTTCGAGCGGTGAGCAAGGAACTCTCAGACAAGTCCCGCCTCCTGGAGGAACAGGCGAAGCACCTCCTCATCCTGAACACGGAACTGGCCCATGAAGTGGAATCCAGGAAGGCCCTCGAAGTGGAGCTCCGGGTGCTGGCGACCACGGATCCCCTGACCGGCGTATACAACCGGCGGAGGTTCCTCGAGCTTGGGGACTATGAACACAAGAGGGAACTCCGCACACGCCGAGGCATGAGTTGCCTCGCCCTGGATCTCGATCATTTCAAACGGGTCAATGATACGTATGGCCACGGAGCAGGTGATGAGACCTTGGTGCGCTTCGTCCAGCTATGCCGCCCCTGCCTCCGGGCGATGGATACCATCGGGAGAATCGGCGGGGAGGAATTCGGCGTGCTTCTGCCGGAGACAAGCCTGACGGAGGCATGCGAGGTCGCCCACCGGATGCGGGTTGCCGTCGAAGCCTGGGAGATGACCGCAGGCCAGACGCCCTTCCGGATTACCGTCAGCATCGGAGTCGCGCAGCTTGAGGGCGAGGAGTCCTTTCCCTCCCTGATGGCGAGGGCCGATTCCCGGCTCTACGCCGCCAAGGAGGCAGGCAGGAATCGCGTGAGTCCCGATTTTGGGGTAGGCCCCGGCTGATGGAGCCTTCAGGGCGTGAACACGAGAAACGTCGCATCATCCCGGCGCACCTGCTCCCCCTGCCATGCCCCGAGAAGGTCAAGGAAGCGCTGCCCGATGGCCTCCGCGGACAGCGTACGCGTGCCAATGAGCCACTCCATGAGCCGCCTCCGGCCCAGGGACAAGCCGTTGGGACCACCGACCTGGTCCGTGATGCCGTCCGTGGGGATCACCACCCTGCTTCCGCAAGGCAGTGACACGTCCTGCTCCAGCCAGAGGTGGTCATCGGGCGTGCCGACGTACCCCACGCCCATGCGCTCGGCTTCGATGATCCGGCTTTCCTCCGGGTCCTCGTTGACAAGGAACATCGGCATCCGGGCACCGGCGAATACCAGCCTGGTCCCGTCCGGAGCGAGAAGGAAGCAGGCTGCGTCCAGACCATCGTCGGATACACGCAGGGAATCGGCTTCCCAGGCCTCCATCTCCGGCGCCTGGGCCTGTGAGAGCACGGCCTTGATGTGCTGGTTGAGCAGGGTAAGAGCCTGGCCGGGCCCGACCCGCTCCTGACCATCCCCGATCAGGAAGCCCAGGAAGGAAAGGGTGATGAGGCTCATGAAGGCTCCGGGAACGCCATGCCCCGTGCAGTCGACGATGGCGCCGAAAAGACCGGCCTGCGTGCGCCGGAAGAAATAGCAATCCCCGCCCACCACGTCCCGGGGAGCCCAATGAAGGGCATAGTCCTTCAGCGTCTCGGCCAGATGAAGGTTGGACGTGCGGAGGTGGGAGCGTTGGATGGTGCTCGCGTATTCGATGCTCTCCATGACCTGCCGGGACCGCTCGGTCTCCAGAGCCTCCATGGCCTTCATCAGGGCGAACCCTGTTCCCTGGCCGATGTAGCGGCCATCCCGCGTACCGATGAACCCGTCCTTGAGGACCCTGGGGCCCTTGGCCAGGGCCGCCTTGATGAGCGCCTCGATGCCTGTTTCCTCGTCCAGGACCAAGGGATCCTTGTCCATCCACGCGATGCAGGACCGTTTGCCATACACTTCCCTTGCGAAGGGGTGGGCATAGGCCTCGGCGAAGATGAAGCGGTTGATGAGGCCGATGGGGCGGTTCTGTTCGTTGACGACAGCCACCACCTCCAGGTCCGGGTGGCCGGCCAGGAACACGCGAACTTCTTCGTTGGTGGTATCCAACTGGACCACAGGCCGTTCATGCAAGAGGTCCCGGGCCTGGTTGACGATGTCGATCGAGCGGTCCTCCAGGGTCGAAGCCAGGGACCTGGCCAGCATTGCGTGCAGTTGTTCCATCTTGGCCATGATCTAGCTCCGGGGGGACGTTGTCAGGGTTGGCTGGAGCAGGTCCCGGCACTGGGCCAGGAGTTCCTGGGGTGTAAAGGGCTTGCGGAGCACTGGAACTTCGAGTTCCAGGAGATCCTGGTCCAGGACGGCGCTGCCAGGGTCCCCAGTGATCACCAGCACCCGGCTGACCAGGGACGGGCGGAAGTCGCGGACCCAGTTCAGGATGGCGAACCCGTCGAGGCCGGGCATCCGAAGGTCCGTGATGATCAGGTCGAAGGAGGCGGTTTCCATCCGGTGGATGGCCTCCCGTCCGTCATGTACGCGTTCGACGCGCCATCCAAGAAAGCTTCGGAGCAACTCCTGCACCAAACTCGTGATGTACTCTTCATCATCGATGACCAGCACGTTGACGTCGGTACCCTTGGCCGGCTCTGGAGGCCTTGTGGCATGAGGATCAACCTTGCGGGTGGCTTCCAGGGATTCCGGGACGGTCTTTGGGTCGGAAGGCGCGAGGGGAAGCAGGACTTTGAATTCCGTTCCTTCCCCCTGGATGCTGTTCACCGAGATCTCTCCCCAGTGCTGCCGGACAATGCCAAGGCAGACGCTAAGTCCCAATCCGGTTCCCCGCTCCGAGCTCTTGGTGGTGTAGAAGGGATCGAAGATCCGGTTTAGTTTATCCGGGGGAATGCCATGACCCGTGTCCCGCACGGAAACGGCCGCCCACCCTCCCGGGACGGTTTCAACGCTGACCGTGAGGTCCTTGCGGCTCGAATGATCCATCGCATCCACCGCATTGATCAGGATATTTACGAATACCTGTTTGATCTGGGGCGCATCGGCCAGAATCCGGAGCCCCTCTTCAGGCAGGGTGAGATCAAGCTTGACGTCCGCTCCCCGGATCCTGAAGCGCATGATCGAGACCACTTCATCGAGGATGCCGTGGAGGTCCACAGGGTGGAGTTCCATGGTGGCCGGTCGGGACAGTTGGAGGAGCTGCCGGATGATGCGCACGCACTCCTGGGCGCTCCGCGTGATGGCGCCGCAGTAGTTCTCCAGGACATCCTGGCCTTCCAGGGCCCGCAACCGGACTTCCAGAAGCTCGGCGAACCCGAGTACCGGAGAAAGCTTGTTGTTCAACTCATGGGCGATGCCCCCAACCAGGGATTCCATCAGCGCAGCCTTGTCCTGGATGGCGAGTTTGCGTTCAACCACGCGCTGTTCGGTTATGTCGTGGAAGATGGTGCAGATCTGACCGGTCTCACGCACCAGGGAGGTATATAGCTTGAAAAGGCGTTCCCCTGGTCCCGGGAAGTTGATCGGGAACTCGTTGGCATGGTTGGCGGGAAGCATGGCGCCGGATTCGTGGAGACTGAGCAGTTCGAGGAAGGAACTGCGATGGTTCGGGGGAATCAAGTCGGCCAGGTTCAAACCTGGAGTGCCTGTTTCGGGCCTTGTCCCCAGGAGTTCCTGCAGTTTGCCGTTGTAGGCCTCGATCCGTCCGTCCCGCTGCAGAAGGGCGACTCCGACAGGGCTGTTCTGGAAGAGTGTCTCGTAGCGTCCCTGTGATTGGCGCAACTGGTGGACGCTCCGGAATAGATCCTGATTTCTCAGGAGAAGTTCCTGCCGCTGAGTCTCCGCGAGATTGAACTGTTCGGCGATAACCGAGGACTGCGCCCGGACCAGGGACGGCACCGGAATGATTCCGAGGAACCGCCGGTCCAGGTCCACCACGGGCACATCGTGGTAGAAGGCGTCCCCCGTCCGGCACAAGGCCGCTTCAAGCACGTCCATCAGGTTCATCGTCGAGGTTGCCACAAGGCTCTCAGGGAGCATGTGGTCCTGGATTGAATGCCGGCTGTGAAGGGTGAACCCGAAGCGGGTTCCAAGGAGGAAGCCCAGATGTCCACGGGAAATGAGGCCGATGTACGTCCCACCGTCAACCACGGCGGCAAAGTCCTGGGCATGATCCCGGAACCAGCCATAAGCTTGTTCGACGGTAAGGCCCATCGGGATGGATTCCTGATGGTCCACCAGGGAAACCCAATCCACTCGGCTCGGTGGATCCCCGGGGCGGGCTGAAACCAGGATTTCTCGTCTCTGCATTCAAGCATTTTCGTAGGGGAATTATTACGGAGATGCTTGATCAGGTTACGTTTATGTAAACGTTTTTAGGCTCCCTGGAATCACCCCACCGGGAGCCGGGTGTAAAATGGTTGTTGCAGTGCCTGAGGAGTCACCATGGAAATCGTCGCCGAGAGTTCCGTCATCCTGGTCCATCCTTCTGGAGAACGTGAGCCGGTCTCGATCCGGATCGGGAAACCCTACCGGGTAAACGATCATGAATGGGCCTGCCCGGTCAAAGCGCCGGCCCTTCAGATCGGCAACCATGATCTCCGGGGTTCGGATTCCTTTCATGCCCTCATGGTCGCCCAAGGTTTCCTGAGGCAGACCATGCAGATGAAGGTGGAAAGCGGCCTCACTTTCATGGACCCGGAGGATGGCTCGGTCGTGGACGTACCGTTCCTCTTCGGTTCAAGCGCCTCCACGCGGCGCAGGTCCCCGAGGACCCGGGGATTCAAACCGTCATCGGAGATTCCACCGGGGCCTGCTCAGCCGTAGCCGAGGAAGAACCTTCCGGGGCGGACTCGTCCGGGGTCCCGGCAGGCTCCGGCCTTCCGGGGAGAAAGGAATCGAGCGCCAGGTTGACGATGTCCGTGTACTTCAGAGGCGAGGAGACGCGCTCCGGCCCGTCGTTGTAGGCCTTCATGTAGCCGTCCAGCATCCTCCTCACTCCGGGGGCGATTTCGGTGACGACGCGTTTGGCTTGGGGTTTCTTCTTGGCTGCCACCTTCCGCTTGCCGGCCATCAGACGACCCTCCCGGAAAGGTAGTGCACAAGTGCCTGATTGATCACGTGGGCAGGCTTGAGTTTCGGGGTCAAACGGCCCGGGTCCTCGTTGTAGGCCTTGAGGAAGGCCTCCAGCCTGGCCCAGTTGGCCTTGGGGATCTCCACGTGGAGCTTCCCCGGTTTCTTCTTGCTGCTCTTCTCAAGTTTGGCCATTGGGTCCCTCCGCAGCACCAGCTATGGTTCAAATTAGATGGACCCGCACGTTTGTCAAACATTTTGTGCAATTAAAAATTGCAAACTTCGCAACCGGATCTTGCCGACAACGCCATCGACCCCAGTTGGCGACCGGGCCCGCCTGTTCCACGCCTGTCACACCGAAATCACCTTCGCCTCGTAGGCTTTGGAATCGTCCCCCCTGGAGGACCCGGCATGAACGTCGCACTGAAAGACAGAACCTTGGTCATGAAGCCCCTGCCGCAAGGCTGGGTCCTCCGGCCCCGCCGGGTGGACGACATCCCGGCGGTGGTGGAGCTGATGAAGCGCGTCTACATCCAGCCCCATGGGCCCGAGGCCGTGTGGCCGGCGGAAACCCTCCTCGAACATGCCAGGCATTTCCCCGAGGGGCAGTTCTCGATCCTTACCAGCCAGGGAAGGCTGGTCGCGGACGCCACCTCCATGATGGTATCTTCCGCAAAAGCCCTGACTCCCCACCGCTGGTCCGAGGTCACCGGGAAGGGGACGCTCTCCACCCACGACCCGGACGGCGACGCCTTCTATGGGGTGGATCTGGCCGTGGACCCCGAGTTCCAGGGGTTGGGACTGGCCCGCCAGCTCTATTCAGCCCGCATTACCATGGCCCTCCGCATGGGTTGCCGGCGCTTTGTCGCGGGGGCCCGGATTCCCGGCTACCACCTTGCGACCGACCTGCTCACCCCGGAAGGCTACCTCAAGCTGGTTGAAAGGCGGCTCATCTTCGACCCGACCCTCTCCACCCAACTCCGCCTGGGGTTCACCTTGCGCGGGCTCCTGCCAGACTATATCTCCGATCCGGAAAGCCGGAACTGCGCAGCCTTGATCGTGATGGAATTCTGATGCGGTTCTCCGCTCCCACTCCCGTCATGTCCAGGCCGGTGCGGGTCTGCGCGGTCCAGTATGCCCTGCGGTCCATCTCGAACTTCGAGGACTTCGCGCGGCACGTGGAATCCTACGTGGACGTAGGTGACGACTACGACGCCGACCTCATCGTCTTCCCCGAGCTGCTCGGGGCCCAGCTCCTGGGGCTCACCAGCGGGGAGGGTGAACCCGCGGAGGTGATGCGCAGGCTGGCCGAAGAGCAGGCCGGGGCCTTCGACGCCCTGTTCTGCCGGCTTGCCAACGAATACGAGCGGATCATCGTCGCAGGAACCATGCCCCGACTGGACGGAGCCCGCCTCCTGAACGTCTCCTCCATCTATTTCCCGGGCTACGACCCCCTTCATCAGGCCAAGCTCCATTTGACGCCGGCGGAGCGAACCTTGTGGAACTTCTCCCCAGGCCGGGATCTGCTGGTGGTCGACTCGGATTTCGGAAAATTCGCCGTGGCCGTCTGCTACGACGTGCAGTTCCCGGAACTGGCGAAGATCCTATGCAATCACCACGGCGTGCAATTGATCGTAGTGCCGTACATGACCGATGACCGGCGCGGCAGTTGCCGGGTCGGCACGTGCGCCCGGGCCAGAGCCATCGAGAACCAGATCTATACGGTCACCGCCGGCATGGTGGGAAGCCTGCCGCTCGTCACCTATTTCACCAGCCAGTACGCCCAGAGCGGAATGTACACCCCATCCGATTTTGCCTTTCCCGTGGACGGCATCGCCACGGAGGCGGCCGCCAATGTCGGCCAGGTGATCGTCGCCGACCTCGATCTGTCGATGCTGGACCGGGCCCGGCAGCACGGCAGCGTACAGACCTTCCGTGACAGCCAGAACGACACGCTCCATACCCGCTTCGACGGCGAGGTCCGGACCGTGAGCCGCCGCGTGGGTTTCAGGCTCACCCACGGAACCTCGTGAAACCACCCCCCGGGGGCCGCTGGACCCAACGACGACTTCCCGTCCTCCCCTTCGGGAGGGGCGGTTTGGTCCGCAGGAATGGGGCCAGGCGAGGCATACTCAAATACATGGATAAACATGTTCCTGGACCGGACGACCTCCTCAACCGGGAGCTGAGCTGGCTGGCGTACAACGAAAGGGTCCTGGAAGAAGCCGAGGACCCCTCCGTGCCCCTCCTGGAACGCGTGAAGTTCCTCGCCATTGTTTCATCCAACTGGGACGAATTTTTCATGGTTCGGGTGGCCGGAATTTATCGTCAGATCGATGCCGGAGTGACCCAGCCGGGCCCTGACGGACTGGCGCCACGTCAATTGCTGGACGCAGTGGCGAAGCGGATCCACATTCTGGCTTCCCGTCAGCATCGGGTTCTGCACCAGTCCATTGAACCCGCCATGAACGCGGAAGGCATCGCCATCCTCAAACCCGGGGATCTGGACCCGGCGCAAACGGAATTCCTCCAGGCTTACTTCGAACACAACCTCCTGCCCCTCATCTCCCCCCTGGCGGTGGACACGGGCCATCCCTTCCCCCGCCTTGGCAATCGGGTTCTGGTCCTCATGGCGGAACTGGAAGCTTCGGCCTACGCGGGCAAGGCACCCTTCCCCGCGTCCAGCCTTTCGATCATCCATGTGCCCACAACGCTGTCCACCCGTTTCCTTCGCGTCCCCTCTGCCAGGGGCACCCATGCTTTCGTGATGCTGGAGGATGTGGTCCGGATGAACTTGAAGCACGTCTTCCAGGGTTATGAAATCAGGAATTGCCACGCCCTTAGGGTCACCCGGGATTCGGATCTCCCCGTGGAGGAGAGCAGCGGTGAAGATCTCATGGATACGGTGGAGGAATTTCTTCGAAGCCGCCGAAGGGGCGCCGTGGTGCGCCTCCAGTACGAGGCAGGCCTGAGCCCGGGGCTCCTGAAGCTGCTCATCGACGAACTGGAACTGGCCCCAGAGGATTTGTACCCCACGGAGGGATTCGCGGCCTTCTCGGACCTGATGCAGCTCTATGCCCAACTGGATCTGCCCCACCTCAAGGACCTCGCCACCCCGCCACGGCCGGTGCCCCAGATCGAGGCTGTGCCATCCCTTTTCGAAGCCATCAGCCGGAATGACATCCTGCTCCTTCACCCCTACCAGAGCTTCGACGACAGCGTGGTGCGCTTCATCCGCGAGGCTGCGAATGACCCAAAGGTCCTTGCGATCAAGATCACGCTCTACAGGATCACGGAATCCAGCCCCATCGCCGTGGCTCTCGAACTGGCGGCTGAGCGCGGCAAACAGGTCGCGGCCATCATCGAACTCCGGGCCCGGTTCGACGAGGAAGGGAATATCGCCTGGGCCCGGCGCCTGGAAAAGGCGGGGGCCCACGTGGTCTATGGGATGCCCCGGTTCAAGATCCACGGAAAGGCCTGTCTGGTCATCCGCCAGGAAGCCACCGGGATGCGACGCTATTGCCACCTCTCGACGGGCAACTACAACGAGAAGACCTCGAGGTTGTATTGCGACCTGGGCCTGCTCACGGCGCGCCCGGAATTCGGGGAGGATCTTTCCAATCTTTTCAATCTGCTCACGGGTTATGCCCGCCTTCCGGAATGCCACCGGCTTCTCATCGCCCCCCAAGGACTTCGCCAGGGAATCTGGAACCGGATCCAGCGGGAACGGGACCATGCCCGGAATGGGCGTGAGGCCAGGATGATCCTCAAGATGAATGCCCTTGTGGATCCGGCGATGATCCAGGGCCTGTATGAGGCGAGCCGGGACGGTGTGAAGGTCGATCTGCTCGTGAGGGGTACCTGTTGCCTCCGGCCGGGCGTACCTGGCCTCTCCGAGAACATCCGCGCCATTTCCATCATCGACCGGTTCCTGGAGCACGCGTGCGTGTACCACTTCCAGAACGGCGGAGCCTCCGAAACCTTGCTCTCCTCCGGGGACCTGATGACCCGGAACCTGGACAACCGGGTGGAGATCGCCTTTCCCCTAGTGGATGCCGCCCTGGCATCCCAGGTGGTGGAAATGCTGGAGGACCAACTTCACGACACACTCAAGGGCCGTGCCCTGGGAAGGGATGGCAGCGTGATCGGCCGGGGCCTCGACACCACCTGGCCCCCCTTCCGGAGCCAGGCGCACATCTATGCCAAGGGGCGAACGGCCTCGGCGGCCCTTCGACGATCCTGAAACGGCTGGAGACGGCGACAGCAAGGGCACCGGAGAACCTTAACGGCGAATGAGCCAAGCAGGCACAGCGTCTTAACATCGGCCTGGGAATCTTACGATACCGACATTCGGTATTGGAGATTCAATGAAGAGACTCACTTCCCTGGCGTCCCTGGCTCTGCTTATCGCATCCGTCCCCCTGACCGCCCAGACCCCCACCGTGGGCGGCCTGTGGCCTTTCCCCAAATCTGAGTACCAAATGAAACGTTAGGGCTCATCCTGAACGAGGAGAACCCTGAATGCGCAAGCCCAAGCTCACCGACGAGCAGATCGTCGCCCTTCTGCGTGAGGCAGAACGAGGCGAAAACACCATCACCGAGCTTTGCAAAAAGGCCGGCGTCTCCGAGGTGACCTTCTACCGGTGGCGGAACAAGTTCTCCGGGAACACCGTGCAGGACGTCCGGAAGCTCAAGCAGTTGGAGAAGGACAACGCTCGCCTCCTGCGGCTCCTTGGGCAGCGGGACGTCGAGATCGACGCCATGAAGGAACTGCTCGCAAAAAAATGGTGAGCGCTCCTCAGAAACGCGAGGGGGTAAGGCTCTTGAAGGCTGAAGGGATTTCGGAGCGCAGGATCGCTGTGCTTCTGGGCATCACAAGGACTGGGCAGCGCTACCAAGCCCGGCCCAAGCCCCAGGACCACCAGGCTGACCTGATCAAGGCCCTGAGCGCCGAACACCCTCGCTACGGGCAGAACCGCGTCTGGGCCCTGCTCCGGCGCAGCGGCGTCGTCATCAACATCAAAGCCGTGAACCGCATCTGGCAGAAGTACGGCCTTCAGGTTTCTCGGCGGCCAAGGCGGAAGAAAATCAGGACCGGGGACAGCGTTCCTCGGAAGGCCGAGTTCATCAACCATGTCTGGACCTACGACTTCGTCTTCGACTGGTCGTTCAATGGCGTCTCCTTGAAGTTCCTGACCTTGGAAGACGAGTTCACTCGGGAGTCGCTGGCCATCGAGGTTGGGCACACCTTCAATTCCCTTCAGGTCCGTGGCGTGCTGGCCCGGGTCTTCCAGGAGCGCGGCGTACCCAAGTTCTTGCGCAGCGACAACGGCTCAGAGTTCATCGCCATCGACCTGAAATTATGGATCGGGGACCTGGGCATCGACACTCACCTCATCGACCCCGGCAAGCCCTGGCAGAACGGCTACGCCGAGAGCTTCAACGCCAGGTTCCGGGACGAATGCCTTAACCAGGAAACCTTCCACGGCGTGCGGGAGGCCGCCGTCATCATCAAGGCCTTCAGCAAGCGATACAACGAGTGCCACCCGCATTCCAGCCTCGGATTCTATACGCCCAGGGAGTTTGCCCGGCTTTCCAAGTCGGGGGCTCTGCCCCCGGACCCCCGGGATTTACCGCCTTGGGGCCTACCCGCGGTCAGCAAGAGGACCGCACGCGGCCCCCTTGCTCCTGCAGTGCAGGCCCCTGGGATGGCGCTCGAGTCGGATCCCTCCGGCGCTCTATCCTCCACCCAGGCAGCGGAGAAGGTATCATGAACCCGACCAAGCCTGCGGCTTGGCGGTCTTTTTGCCCCCAATTTAACCGAGGACTAACCTTCCACTTGGTTCTCAATTTGGGGAAAGGCCACCTGGTCCAGGTCTGGTACACGCAGATGATGGACAGCAACCTCCGCCTGAACAGCGTGGCCAACTACTACAACCTTCGCAGCGAATTCAAGGAGAATGGCTTCAACCTCCGCCGCACGGAGCTAAGCATCAAGGGGCCGATCCTCCCCGGGGTCGAGTACCAGGTGATGATCGATCCGTCGATCAACACCACGTCCGCGAACGCCACCAACAGCAACGCGTCCTACAATCCCACCGTTCTGCAGGATGTCTTCATCACCTACAGCTTCATGGGTGTTCAAGCCAAGGTGGGCCAGTTCAAGACGCTTCAGACTTATGAAGGTAACATCAGCTCCTCCGAACTGCTCTTCGCGGAACGCAGCCAACTGGGTCGTGTGTTCGGAGACAAGCGCGATCGGGGCCTGGTGCTGGCCGTGCCCTTCGGCGATGCCAAGGGCTTCGGAGGCAAGTTCTCCGCCGGCGCTTTCAACGGCGTATCCGACCTGGCTTCGGGCAAGGCCGGGGACACCAACGCGGGAAAGGACCTCGTCCTCCGCGCTGACTTCAATGTGGGCGCCAGCCATGCCTTCGGCGCCTACACCCTCCAAGGTTCCACGGATCAGACGGACAAGGGCGCCCTCCTGGGCAAGACGTTCTCGGGCGTCGCCGTTCCCACCAACGCCCTGGTCCTGGACAACAAGGACAAGACGACCAACATGGGGGCGTATTATACGTTCAAGTCCGGTGGCCTTCAGGTCTCGGCCGAATACATCACGGGCCTCCTGGGCCGTCGCTCTCCCAGCGTGGGCGCTCAGGCGGGCGTAGCCGGCCGTGAGCACTTGGATCAGAAGTTCGCCGGCTACTACGTCACCACGGGTTACACCTTCGGCCCTCATACGCTTCTGGCACGCTACGACCTGATGAACTACAACAGCGGCGACCAGTGGTACACGGCTGCCAGTCCCTACATCTCCACGGCCACCGACTACAGCCCCAAATTCACCGAGACCACAATCGGTTACACCTATGCGTTCAGTCCCGCCAAAGTTAAAGCCGCAAACCTGAAGCTGAATTACATCCTCCGCAGCAAGAACTTCCTCAAGCCCAACGCCGCGGCGGGCCAGACCTCCGAGCAGGGCGGGGATACGCTGATCGCCGCCTTCCAGGTGGCCTTCTAACCTGAATGACCAAGATAGAAAAGGGGCCGGCGAAAGCTGGCCCTTTTCTGTCCGTTCCACGTCCCAATTCCAGGGTGCCTAACGAAGGAACACGTGACCCTGGGGGTCGATCGCGCTCTGCCCCATCGCCCCGATGGCCAGCATGACGCCGGTCAGGAGAATCAGAATCGCCAAGAGCATCAGGTCCCGAAATGTCAACTTGCGTCGACCGAATTGCTTGAGGATGAATTCACGAGTGGTCTTCATCAAGCTTCCTGTGAGAATTAATTCCATTGAATCCGGAGTCAAGATGGGCTCCACGGATTTTGGTCAGGACAACAGGTCGATCGTTGTGCCTAGCGCGTATGCGATCAGGGCACCCAGTCCAATCAGTATCAACTCGTAGCCTCCCACTCCGCACAACGGCCTTGGGGAGAACCAGACAATTGGAGCCTTGCTGCTGCGCATGGCTGCCTCCAGCGGCCTGAGAAAGTGCATAGTTCCCGATTAATATGAGCCAAGCCTTGGCACTCCCTTGGAACGGCGTGTGAATCCTTTGTTACATTTTTTCTCACTGCTCCCTCTCCCCGTGGTTTCCTCCGGGAACCCGGTCGCCATTGCCATGGGTCGAGCCCGGTTGGCCATAGCATTGAAATCCCCGTTGTTCAGAAGTCCCAAGGTGGAACCTTGTACCTCGAACATGGCAGCCATCCAGGACGCCTTCCCACCATCGCGAAGGCCTCCCGGTTGATAGATGCCATCGTCAGGCAGACAAACCTCCTGTGCCACAACGCCTTCATCGAGGTCACGAAGGCAGGTCAGGCAGGGAAGGGTTTCGCGGTGGTTGTCGGGGATGTTGGCAATCTCGCCGAAAGCTCCGCCCATGCTGCCAGGAAGGTTCGGTAACGGGCCGAAGCCTGCGAAGAGAGCGTCACCAAGGAGAGGCCTCTGCGGGTAGGAATGATGCCCGTTTCAGCCCAGCACGACAGATCGAATTGCGTTCGTGGGCGAGGCTGGGCATTCCCCATGCTCAGCATTTACGGCACCACCTGGTGCATCATCGCCTGATCCATTCCTACTGTGGCATCGCCAAGCATTGGGAAGCATGACCATTTCGCTCGATTCGATCCATCTTCTCGAGGGAGCGGGCCTGTGCGAGCGATACGCGCTTTGCCTCGCAAGTGATTTGCTCTTCAAATAGCCATATTTGACTGGGGCGCCAGGCATCCTTGGCGGCCTCCATATCAATGGCGAGGCCATTGTGTTCCAACAGGTGACATGCTGCGCGGAAGTTCGCTTCAATCCGGAATTCAAGGACAATCATGGCGTTCACCCCCGAAAATAAGTGCTTCAATTTACGGCTTCATGGCAACGGGAACAATGGACTGCCCGGAACTACCTTGTAACTTCCATTCCCAGTGGTTGCAGGCCACATGATTTGGGATCTCCGAACGGTGAACCTCATGGACCCATGTCCCCTGGGGGTCGTTGTTTGGATGGCGCTGATTGCCTTCTGGGGGCTCAGATAGCCAAAGGCTTCTTGATAGTGCTGTGAGTGAGGTCCATGGCAAGGCTAAGGGCTCTCCCAATTCCTTGGCCTTCGGAGGCAGAATTCCCGGCCTGACAAGTCAGGTGATCCCTGTGGCGGTCCGGCCAGGAATTTGAGGGTTCAACCTAGGATCGCGAACAGGAAAAGACCGATTCCTGACAAACCAAGAATGATTGATCCACGCCACAAGGGTCGGCTTCGGGTCAAGGCCGCGAGAGCTCCCAAGGCTATGGAAACTTGAAATAGTGCTACGGTGTTGGCAAACCGGTGGTGGTGGTGCAGGAGGGCGTCTGCTTCTGAGGATTTTTCATCCCGTTCCTTTTCCTTTTCCTGGGCCGCTTTCATGATCTCCACCTGCTCATGAGCGTATTTGGAAATTTGTTCGAGGGTCTTCTGGGGAACCGTCTTGCCTGCAACTTCCCAGGTGGCACGAGTGGCTTCCTGGACCGTGGCCTTTACGCCTTTGGCCTGGTAATAGGACCACTGATCCGAAGCCTGGGCTTGCAGCCGGGTGGCTTCGGTCTTCAAGACAAGTGCCTCGTTCACCGTGGACCCTGCCTTCAAGGCCGCAACAGCCGCAAAGGCCGCCAGAACTGCCGTGCTCAGGGCAATCTGTTTAAGGAACGCCCCCCCTTCCTTTTCCATTTCCTCGTGAATCGCCTCGCTTAATTGATCGGTTTCAATTTCTGGGCCTTCGGGCATGACTTCCTCCATGTTCGTTACGAGCGGCAACAGCAGATCAATATAGACCTAGAATTCCTGATCCGCGAAAGTTTGCGGTAACAGTTCGCGGTGGATTTCAGCAGAGACCTCCTGCCCATCCTGGGCAGCAACGTCAGGCTCCACAGCGGAGCCGTCGTGGTGGCCCAGTCCCCGGAACCCGACGCCGTTACCCAGGCGCTTCGCCCAGCCGCCAAGTTCCAAAGGAACAGACAGCCTCAATGTGAAATCTCGGTAGACGATATCAAGGCGGCCTTTAGGTTCGTGTACGACCACGTGGTCGATAATAGTCCGGAGAAATCGATTCTTCTCGGGCAGGGTGAGCGCTGACCAGGATTCGCCCATGTGGTCCAAGATCCTGGAAAACCAGAGGAGGTGGTTTGGGACTTGGCCCGGTGGAAAGGTGATGTTCACTGTCGATTTCATTCGAACTACCTCACCGCCGTCTTCAACTGGAGCCGGCGATAATAAACGAAGTTGCTCCATGGTGAGCATCGGCTGCGACTCAATTATTGGATACCATGTGAGCCACATCAATGGATCCGGCTTTGGTCCAGGCATGGGCACCCCCGTCCAATATCCCCACGGTCTTGGCGGGTCTCTCGGCCATTCTGCGGTTCTCGGGCGCACCAGGCCCCCTGCCCTGCCTTTCCCCCACAGCATCCTCTACGGCGCTCCCTGGCGTGAGTTTGAGGAGAGTTGGTCTCACTTTGCACTCTTGAGGCTGTGCCAATGTTGTTCTTAACGCACACCCAAAGTCCCGGTTTCGCTCTTGGGAAAACAGCCTCTCCATCCTCCTTGAGATCCAATTTCCCCTAGCGTTGAATTACCTGGCCGAGACGAATTTGAAGTTCCTTAGTTGTGAACGGCTTAGGCAGGAGAGTTACGTCTGCATGGGCAATCATTAGGTCTAAGGCTGTATCATCAGCGCGGCCAGTGCAAAGCAAAACTGGCACGGCGGGAAGCAACTTTCGGAGCCGAGGAAGGGTTCCAAGTCCACCTAGACCTGGCATGTTCATGTCCAGGATCACAACCTCTGGCCGAAAGCCTGTTTCAAGCATTGCCAGTGCATCCTCCCCGCAAGAAACGGTGGTTGCGTGGTGCCCCAACATATCCAGGACTTCCACCATACTGCTCTGGATAAGCTCATCATCATCAATCAGAAGTATCTCCAGGGCTTTGACCTTTGGGGTAAATTGCGGTTCGGGATCAAACTTCTCCTCCTTAGCCCCAACCTCCGAGCATGGAAAACGAATATTCACTTTAGTCCCTATCCCGGGTTCACTTTGAATATCGATCATTCCCTTGTGCGCCATTACCGTTCGGTAAACCATTGCAAGGCCAAGCCCAGTGCCCTTCCCGACATCTTTGGTCGTGAAGAACGGATCCAGGGCCTTTTCCAATACAGCTTTGGGCATTCCCGTTCCCGTATCTTCAACCAGAACTTCAATCCATTTCTGATTAGAGACTCGCGTCCGAAGGGTCAGCGTCCCGCCTTCTCTCATGGCATCGACGGCATTGACACATAGGTTCATGAGTAGGTGGGATAAAGCGCTGGCATCACCACTGACGGGCCTAATCTCAGGAGTAAGGTCCAACTCTATACGAATCTTCGACATGGTTGTTCGTTCAAGGAGATGAGCCTCCTCGATCAAAAGTGTGTTGAAATTCACCTCTTTGATTTCTGCGGGTGTCTGGCGTGCAAAGGTCAATAGGCCTTTGACCATTTTCGCACCCCGTTCTGCAGCCCTAATAATGGTTTGGAAAGCATGAAGGGACGAACTTCCCTGTTCCTGTGTCTCTACGTTGGCTGAGGCCAAGGCGAGGATCGCTCCCAAGACATTATTCATATCATGGGCCACACCACCTGCAAGGTTGCCAAGGTTTTCCATTTTTTGCGCCTGATGAAGTTTGGCTTGGAGATGCTGCCGGGTCTCCTCTGCCTGGACCCGATCAGTGGTATCCCGGACTATAGCCATCACCTCGTCGGGACCACTAGGAACCATGCGCGCCTCGAAATGGCAATGGGTCCCATCCTTTCCCATTCGCTGGAAATCGAAGGTATGAAGAGAGTCGCTAGCGAGGGTTTCCGTGATCTTGCTTTTGATCAATATCGTCTGTTCGCTAGTCAAATCCTCAAGGAGATTTTCACCAAAACGATCCCGAGGAATAGAGCCAGTATCGTTACCAACCTCTGCTTTGAAGTCCAGAATGGAACCGGTTCGATCCAAGTGGAGCATCAGATCGGGGATTGCATCAAGCAGACCGGAGGCTCTTCGTTCATTCTCATGCAGAGCAAGAACGGCACTTTCGTGCTTGCGCCAAAAATGCCAAATCACCAAGAAGGTAATTCCGATTGCCAGGACAAAGGCAGCCATCACAACGATGGTGACATTGCGATCTTGCCTCCACTGCGAAAGGTAGTCATCCTCGGCGAGGCCCGCCAGAACAATTAGTGGGGCGTTTTGGAGTTTCCGAACGGTGAAGGTGCGCAGGGTTTGATCGAACGGAGTCCTGGTGAAATAGGTTGCTTGGGCAGTCCCAGAGCGAGCGAATTCTCTCAATTCAGGAGAGACAATCTTCTCCCCAATGTTTAAGGTCTGCCCCTTCAGAACTATGGGGCTTCGGGTCATGAAACCGAGTTCGTTGTCCCGGAGTGTGAGAGTTCCCCCAACCCCGACCTCGAACCCCTGCAGAAGCTTCTGGAAGTGGTCAAGGGAAACTGGGATTGCGACAACGCCACCAAAGCTACTGTCGGGGATTCCATAGCGCCGCTCACAGATTAATACCCATCTGTTCGTGAGGGGATCCAGAATGGGTCTTGAAATGAAGGGCTCAACCCGAGACCGGTCCTGGAACCGCCTGGGGTTGTAAAATGCAGAAAGGCCCTTCTGAGGTTTTACCCTGCTATTCCCAACTAATACGCGACCATCGTCGTCGATGACCCGAATGAGCATTGCTTCCGGAATCAGCTTCTCCTCGGATTCAGTAAAATTCCTTAACCGCTGCAGGGACAGGCCTCCGCTGGCCTGCTCCCGCTCAACTTCATTGACCACACTCTGGAGGACGATATCGATGATCTTAATGGTTCCCGAAATATTTTGATCGATGGACTGAGCAAGGTTCCGTGTCCGAACCTCCGCGAGAATCACATCGCTCTTTCGACTTGACACAAGACCGCGAATCCCAAAGGCCACCAGTCCAGTGCAGGTGACAAAGGACACTACAATGAGTAGTAATCCAAATCGGGGCAAGGCGACATTTCGCAGGTCTTTACTCATGGAAGAAATCTCTCTTTGCCCCATGGCCCAACCTTTGGTTGTGGCCAAGCGGTCTGCGGTTGCATGCGGAGGCAAACGGGCCCAAAAGGATTGTAAACCCGAATGGTGCCCTCCGAGTCCATACCGACCCCTGGAGGTGAGCGCCATCACATGCCTCCATTAGAGAAGAAGCTTCTATGGGAAGGCCCGACCAGTGGTGCCGGTGGCGAAGAAGCCACGGTAATGGAACGGGAGCACGCCTTGTGCTACTCTTCGCCTGTAAGACAAGATTTTATAAGCGGTTCCTAGATTTATCACCTAATAATCTTCGCATGGGATATCCATTAAAGGCTCAGCCCCAGGATTAGATATAAAAATCGACAAACAGGAACCTGGATGGTGGTGCTTGGATCGAATCCATTCCGACCAGGGGAACACAGGATGATCTAACCGCTCAGGGTGAATCCGATGGACCTTGATCTCTCAATTCCAGAACCTTCCAGAGCAGCGAGTGCATGACCTCAAGACTTTCATAAATCATGAAGGCCCGCTCTACATGCCTTGATCTCTGATCATCAGGGCAGGCGTGGCGGCGCGCCACCAACGCTTTCCTTCTCGGCCTCACCCAGCACGATCCAGGTCTCCGGATCCAATTCCAACAGTCATTTACCGGCCACCATCCTCCTAACCCTTTCAGGGTCGGTGCCTGCCGCTGGGGTCTATTACGGGTGGCAGGACACTTCCAACATGATTGCGAACATCTCTGGAACTCAGACGGCGAACAACCAGGCCACGTTGACCGTCACCTTCAGCTCTCCCTCCACCAAGCCCTTCGGGGCCTACGTGGACACCATCGATGTGGCCATGGCTTATGACAAGGCAGGCACCCAATACAAGCGAGAAGTGGACCGCGAGGCTGAATGCCAAAGTGGAAGAACTGAGCAAGGCACTGCACCTAGCAAAGTCCATGGAAGGTTTATTGCCAATTTGTGCCTGGTGCAAACAGATGCGAGAGGATGATTCCAGGTGGGTGCCTCTGGAGGAATACGTGGGAGCCAGGGTCTCTGCCTCCTTCACTCACGCAATCTGTCCAAACTGTGCCAAGCACCTCAAACCTCAAACGGGGCCATAAACCGATCGTGGAAAGTGGCGCATATCGGTGGTCATGACCTGGCCTTTACGGCCTGCAACCGCTTGATCCGAGACGTGGAGATTTCCTGCACCTTCTCCTGCTGTTGCCGTTCCCGTGCGTGCATGTACCGCATGGCCGTCTGCATCGTCTTCCAGCCCATGGTTTCCTTCAGCTCGCGGGCGTTGAGGTTCGACTGATCGCCAAGTTCAGAGGCCCAGGTATGACGGAAATCATGAAGGCGGACAGCGGGGAGCTTCAAGTGCTTTCGGATCCGCTCCCACGCATCCTGAAGGTTCTCGAGGTGCCCCGATTCGCTCTTCTTGCTTTTCCCCTGGGAGGGGAAGACCCACTCGCTAATCTTGGGAATTCGGTCGAGCACTTCCTGGATCTCCTTTGTGATGAATACGGCCTTCAATTCGGCCTTGGCGTCCGGGTCACCGCCCCGTTTCGAGATCGGCACCTGGAGCGTACCTGTCACTTTGCTCACATCGTCCCACTTCAGGGCCAAGACTTCGCAGTGCCGCATGCCCGTCAGGAAGGCCAGCAGGAATGCATCCAGTACGATGTCGGCCAACACATTCGGGGGCCGCTTGATGGGCTTTCGTTTGGTCTTGGCCAGTTTGGCTTCCTTCCTCGCGCGCCATTCCGCGGGCCACCAGACTGAGATGCGATTGTGCCGGGCTGTGAGGAAGGCCAGCAAGCGCGCCTGGTCCTGTTCCTCCATCCAGATTCCACGCTCGTATTCCATGTTCCGCGACACCCCATCCGCCAGGTTCTCCTTCAGCCCGAACCGGTCCTCCTCATCCCGCTCGAGGACCCAACTGAACATCGAGCAAAGCATCGCTAGGGTCCGGTTGGCTTCAACCGGGGTCGGCTTGGCCGGATTGCGCTTTGAGATCGACTTGTGGAGCGTTTCGAAATGGGACCGCTTCAAGCTCACGACCGACAGTTCCTTGAGCTTGGTGGACACGTTCCTTTCCCACTGACGTTCGTATTTGGTGAGGGTGACCTGGCTCCGCCGGTCCTTCTCGACTTCATCCTTGAAGTATTGAAAGAACGCCTTCGCCACATCCTTGAATTTCCTGAGCGACGCGTGTTTGGGAGCCCGGTGGGCGAATGGGTCCAGCCCATTCTCGACGTTGAGTTTGATGATGCGGGCTTCCTCCCTGGCGCCATCCGCGTCCCAGGGGTCCCCGTGGGGCCCGATGGTCAGCCAACGGGCAGCATTCCCCACCATGGCGATCCGCACGCCATAGACCTTGGTCCCGTTGTAGTAAACCTTCAGACCGAACCCAGTGCTCTTCTTGTCGAAGTAGAAGGTCGCCTTCTGGTCCTTGGTGGGGCGGGCAACGCGAAGGGCGAAGGAGTCGGTGATGCTGGTGAGCTTCATGGAAGAACCCTCGAAAGAAGGTGGCCAAGCCGCATCGAGTTGAGAAGGTTTCGCAGAATAGGGTACAGTCTAGGGGTACAGTTTGATCGTTGAAAAATGGGGTTTTAGAATACCACCCTTCTCTTATCGGAGGCGGAATGGCTCCACTTAAGTATCTATTTTCAAATAACTAAAGAGGCTTTAGAAGCTCTTCTGATTCATCTCGAGCGAGGGTCTCATAATCCCTAGGTCCGCGGTTCGAGTCCGCGCCCAGCCACCACATAGAAAAGCCCCGTGAACCTTGAGTTCTCGGGGCTCTCCCTTTTTACCTGCGTGCAAGTAGCCGCTAAAGGTTCAGAGCGACAGCCTGCGCGATGTCAATCGCGCAGGCTTTCCGTTGCGCCTCCGGGAGCTCCCGGATGGAAAAGAGCTTCGGATCGAACCGGGCGCCCTCCAGGTGGAACACTTCCACCTGCAAACCCGGCAGGACGGCGCGCATCATGCGGGAGCCGCAGTCGGTGGGGCAGCCTTCAATGGCCACGACCCGCTCCGCCCGGCGGGCCAGGTTGCGTTGTCCCGTGTCCTTGGTGAAGGCCCCTCCCAGGCAGAGCCGGGCCGTGCGTTCGGGGGCCAGCTCATCGCAGATCTGATTGGCCGCGAGCCGGGCCAATTCTCCCCGCAGACAGGCGCCTTCGCAGGACATGACGACGATGGGCTTGACGGACTCGCGTGTTGCGTAGGCCTCGCAAAGGCTGCAAGAGGCCTTGGCGGGCTCAAGAGTGATGGTTTCGGACATGGTGTCCTCCTTTCACCCTTTGAGACGGGACCGACGGGTGAAAGGATACGGGGTTTTTCAGGGGGCCTTGCGGTCGCACTGGAGTTCCGCCCGCTCGTCCAGCAGGATGCGGCAGCCCTTCTCCATGCGCGTCCGGAGCAGGGCCCGGGCCCGGTGCAGGCGGATCTTGGCGGCGCCGTCCGTGATGCCCAGGAGGGCAGCGATCTCCCCGATGCGGAACTCCTTGAGTTCGCAGAGGCCCAGGATGACCCGGTAGTCCTCGGGAAGGGCATCGATCATATCCCGGACGCAGGTGTTCATCTCTTCCTTCATGGGTGTGACGGCGGCGTCGGCATCGGCACATTCGAAATCAGGGAGTGCCTGGACGCAAGGGGCCGGCCGCAGGCGAAGGTAGTCCAGGCCGTGCCGCGCCGCGATCCGGAAAACCCAGGTGGACACTTTGCTATCCCCCCGGAAACCAGGGAGTCCATGATGAACCTTGAGAAAGACCTCCTGAGCCAGATCCTCGGCCTCTTCAGGCCCCACCAGGCGACGAAGGAGGGACACGACCCTGGGTCGAAGGTCGGCGTGGATCGTTTCGAAATCTTGGATATTCATACATGGGTTATTATGCCAACGTTTCACGGCAAAGTCAGTTTTGGCCCAACAAGGCGCCCATGAGTTAGCCCTTCTCGACGATCTTGGCCTGGACCGTGGTCATGAACGTTGGGCAAGAGCTATGGGCGGCCTCCAGGGCATCGTAAGAGCGCGTGCCAAATGGCATTTAATAATTTATCATATTGCCATCCAGCGCCATCATCTGCAGGCAGGCCATGACTCACATTCGTTCTCGACCCCGCCTCCTCATCCTTGGACTTCTTGCCCCCTTGTTCCTGGTTCTAGCCCTGGCCGGGGCATGCAAGGGGCCAAATCCACACCCAAGGCCCCCACAGGCCGTTCCGAAGTAACCTGGACCATAGGACCAGAACCTAGGGCGACCGATTTTCCATCGTTCGATTCATCCCATTCCCCTTTTTGGATGTCATGGTCACCGCGGACGCCTTTACTGCCGGCAAGTTGCCAATGAAATTCCTTCTAATGTGGTTTCTTGCCCTTAGCCCGGGCCTTTCCGGAGTGCCGAGCTCAATTCCTCCGGCACCTCGGGTTTGGATTTGGGCATGGGACAGGCCGGAAGACTTGAGGTTTCTTGCCCCCGATGATGCCGGGGTTGCCATTTTCGTACTAGGCATTCACGTTGGACCCGAGGGCCTGGCCCTTCGCCATCGAACTGCCCCGCTGCGCCTTTCCCCGGGGATGCACCGGATTTCCGTTGTCCGGTTGGACATCGTCCCCCCTTACCTTGACGATGTGCACCTGGAAGAGGTTGTGGCGGCCATCCGGATGGAGGCACTGGTTGAGGGAGTTGAAGGCCTCCAGGTGGATTTCGATGCCAGCCGGAGCCAGCGGCCCCTGTATCGAAGGTTGATCACGAGGCTCCGAGGCGATGGCGCCATCAAGGTTCCCATCACCATGACCGCACTGGCCTCGTGGTGCATGGGCGACCGTTGGATCATGGACCTGCCTGTGGATGGTGCGGTTGTCATGCTTTTTCAGATGGGCCAGGGCACATCTGAGGCTCTCGCCTGGCTTCGGCGTGGGCGACCATTGGCGGGACCAGTGGGGAAGTCATTGTCCTGGGGCATCTCCACCAACCAACCCCTTCCGGCCTCGCCACCCGAGAATGCCCGGACCTTCGTCTTCAACCCCTTCCCCTGGACCCCGGCAGCATTTAAAAGGGCCCTCTTCTTGGTGACGAAATGAGACCCCGCATCCTGCTCAAGATGGCCCCAATCGTCCTCATGGGCATCCTGGCCGCGATCCCCATCATCCGCGCGTGTGCGCCGGAGGGGCCATCCCTGGCCTTTACCTGGGAGAAGCACCCAGACCTGCCTTTGAATGGCTTCGCCGCCGGGAGGCTGGGCATCCTTCAACCGAGCTATGCCAGGACCTACCTGGTGGTCGCATACCGGTACCTCACCGGCGCCCCGCTGACCAAGGCAGAGCGCAATGGGGTTCTATCGCTCTGGGATGATCGTCTCCAGGGCGGTGTCCAGCTCGTGCGCGGTTCCAAGGTGGCGGCGGTTCCTGAAGAAAGGGCCCCGCGGGGATGGAAAGGAACCAGAGCAAAATTCACTCGAGAGCCGCAGCCCGAGCCCAATCGATTCCGTTGGGACATCAACTTCTATCGGCCCGTAATTTCTGATAGTGCCATGGAGGTCGCGTCGGGCACCCTCCTGGACCGGACAAAACGGTGGAAGCCGGAGTGGGTTCAGGAGTGGATTAAGACACAGGACAAGGTGTTCTCGGCCAGTGGAAACGCCAAGATGGCGCCGGAGCCCATTCCGGCCGGGCGGGACCAGCTCTTCAGGCAGGACCGAACTTATCAGGTGGCCAGCGCCCATTTCTACTCCGGTGACTTCAAGGCGGCCCGAGATTCCTTCCTCGCCATCAGTCAGGACGCCTCGAGCCCCTGGCGGCGACTCGCCGCATACCTGGTGGGGCGATGTTGGCTCAGGGAAGGTACCGTTGCCTCAAATGGGGAGGAGGCCTCCCGTTGTTTCCAGGAAGCTCATCGGACTTTCGACGAGCTGAAGAAGCGGGGTCTCCCTTCCCGGCCAACCTGCGCTGTCCCAGAGCCCATTCCGGAGAAAGAGCTCGTCGAGTCCATCGACGTTGGGGCCTATCAGGCCTTGGCGAGATGGGCGCCGGTGGCTGCCGGGGACGCCCTGGTCTCCGAGCTCCTGGGCCGAGTGCCTTGTCATGATTACGGGGATACCCTCGGTCGGTATTCAAACCTCCTGGACGCGAATATCGTCGGGGAGAATGTCTGGGGGGGTGACCGAGACAAGCCGCGGGGCATCGAGCCCGGCCTTCTGAAAAACGACCTGACCGAGTGGATTTACAGGTTCAGGGACACGGGCCCGAAGGCCTACTCCATCGCCTTCGCCAGGTGGACCAAGAAGCGAAGTCAGCCGTGGCTTCTCATGGCATTGGCGAACGGTGAACCTTCCTCCAAGGGCATCGAGGAAGTGTTGGAGGCCGGCGCCAAGGTCAAGGTGGACGACCCGGGGTATGAAACAATTGCCTTTCATCGGGCTCGCATTCTATCGGCCGGTGGCAAGGACATTGAAGCCAAGGGGCTGATCGCAGAGTTCCTGGATCGAACAGGTGGAAATACCACCCCCTCATCTCTCAACCTCTGGCGTGCTCTCAGAATGCCGATGGCCGAATCCCCCACTGCGTTCCTGGCGGATGCCTTGCGAATCCCCGCCGGATCTTACGGCCTGGGTGGGGAGGATTCCCTAGCCCGCAGCAGCTTGACCACCTGGAACGTCGGGACCCAGGCGACCCACCCTGAAGTCCGCAAAATGTTGAAGGATGTTCAGGCTCCTCCTCAGTTCATCCAGGGTGATGCCGCCAGGATCCTGAACCTGCACACGCCGACGGAGGTGATTCTTGGCCTTGCCAGGAACAAGGCCCTGCCGGGCCACCTCCGGCGAGAGTGGACCCGTGCAGCTTGGGTTCGGGCGGTCCTTCTCGAGCGGTGGGATCTTGCCGCCGAGGCGACCCCGGACCTGGTCGATGCGGAACCAGGAATGGGTCCCGCCCTCGCCGGATTCATCCGGGCCTCCCAGGAGGAAAAGGAGCACTTGGCCCTGATGGCCCTTCTGTCTCACCCAGGCCTTCGGTGGATGGTTTTCCAGGGCATCAACCGGCGAACCTTCACCGAGCCGGGCGCTAAACCTATCCCCCTTCACCAAAGGGACACCTACCTGGCGGCGAGCTGGTGGCCAGGCCCGAAATGGAACAGAGGACGGGGGCAGACGGAGAAGGTGGAGGAATCCTATGTGTGGGGATCCTACTTCTACTACCCACAGCCTCATGCCATGGAGGTCCCCCTTTTCAACCTGATTGGGAGCCGAGTGCCCAACCTGTCCTGGCTCACCCCGACCCAACAACACCAAGGTGAGGCAGAAGGGAAGGCGCTCATGGCCCTGGCGGATGGTCCGGACTGGCTGAATGAGCGGGCCCTGGCCTGGGCCAAGAAGGAGCCGGAAGACCCACGAATTCCCGAGGCCCTGCACTATGCCGTCGTCGCCGAAAAAGTCGGTGGGGAAAAAGGCCTTGGGAGAACGTGCTTCAAGCTGCTCCACGGAAAATACAGATCAAGCCCCTGGGCAGGCAAGACGCCGATCCATTACTAGGGTCCTGCCAGCTCCGACCGAGGGGCTCGCCAGAACGCGGCCCGAGGCAAACCCGCAGCAGACTGTTCATGAAGAAGGTCAAACCTGCCCCCTGGCTGGCCCCGACCAGGACGATCCTGTTCCGCGGCACTCCCTGGGCCGCAAGATGGCGGACAACCGCCGCCGCGTCCTCCCGCTCCCAACCTCTCAAGGTGGAGGGTGTCCCCGGCGCCAGGCCCGGTTGCGGAAGGTGAAGACCATCGCATCCAACTCCGGCCGGTCCTTGAGCCGGGAGGCGCCACCCCAGGCATCGTCCCCGAACCCGTGCAGGAGGACCGCGAAGCCCCTGGAGGCGGGCCGATGCAACCGCAAGACCGTTATCGGCCGGCCCTCGCCCACCCATGAACCTTCCGGAAGGCGACAGGATGGGACGTGAAACCAGGATGGCCGGTTGCTTATTGGCAGAACGACTGGCCGGCACGTATTCGATGAAGGCGCAATTTTCCAAAACCGGCGTTCGCTCCGGTCGCAACCTCGAATTGCTTGGGATCCCGATCACCCGCTCATCCGCAGCCGCGATGAAGATGCATCGCCTGTTCACGAAACCCAGCCCATAAACCCCAGGCCTTGTACCCACCTTTTCCCGGACGAGGACCGACAACCGCTTTTGAGTCCCGGGGTCCGAACTGGACGCATCGAGTTCGGCAGGCGTCACCTTGGTTGTGATATCTCTCAGCACGTAGTCGGTGCTGGTGATCGTTGTTCCATACCATTGCGTCATGAGCTTGGCGGTCTGAAGGGCCAAGACGGATCGCTCCGCCAGGATGGAGCGCCGACTGGCATGGAGATCCCTCGCCATCCAGATCCCGGCACCCGCAAAGAGAAGAACAAGGAGGCCATAGGGTAAAATTAGCGACCCGGTGGTGCGAGGCTCGAATTCATGCGACGCCGCCATGAAGGAAGCCGAATACCGGAATGCCGGTTCTGGCGGCCATCGCGGACTTCATGAAGGCCTACCCCGAGGCGAACGTGGCCCTGGACGGCCCCTGCGACGAACGGAGCACCGTGGAGTACAAGCTTGCCTTGGGCGAGCGCCGGGCGCATTCCTCCCTGAAGCAAAGGGGTAGACCGAGGCGCCTGGTCCCCGCCGGGACCGGGCGCCTCGACCGCATTCGGACAGAGGTCCCATCGAGATGCGAACGCTATCTGTGTCCGTGCGAGAATGGTGCCCGCCATTCTGCTGCCCTGCGATTCCGTCCCCATGATTTCCCGGATCCCATCAGGACACCAGGCTGGCTGGAGAGCCCGGACCACGCCTGGGCCCAAAGACATCGACCTCGTCAGCGCGCCGCCAAGCCGACCGCCGTGACGGGAAGGCCGCTGGCGCCGAGGAGGGGGGCCAGGCTCCCATCCCCACGGACCCGGTAGGCAAGAATCTGGTTCGTGCCCGCAGCCAGGGCGTAGACGAAGCGGGAAGCGGAAGCGATGTCCAGCACGGGGATGCTGGGCGTGGGCGTGAGCCCGAGGAAGTTCAATGCGCCTTCCCTTCCGACCGAGAAGCCGGCAATGGTTCCGACGTGGGCGTTGGTGGCATAGGCGAAGCTTCCGTCCGGAGTTGCCGCAATCCAGCACGGCGCGGCGCCCTGGCTGGGCACGCTGGCACTTTCGGTGGCCAGGGTGTTGCCATCCAGATCGTAGGAAGACACGGCATTGGACCCTGCTTCCGTGACCAGCAGTTCATCCCGTCCGGTAAACGTGAAACCGTACGGAACCGCGCCATTGGACGGATGGGTCGTCGGACCGACGGCCAAGCCCTGGTCCCGGACCTTGTACGTGTCAAGGGTCATGGTGTTCTTCTCGGACACCACCAGGGTTTCCTGGTTCGGGCTGAAGGCCACTTCCGCGGCTCCGGCGGCCGAGCTGCTCAACGGCAGGGTCGACCCGGGTATCGCCTTCAAGTGGCCGCGGGCGCCGACCCAGAATCCCGTGATATTGCCGGTTCCGCCCTGGTTCAAGACATAGAGGAGGTGGCCGCGAACCGTCAGGCTTACGGGCGTCGTGCCGCCGGAAGGGGCCGTATCCGCAAGCACCAGACCACCCGGATGCACGGAGAAGGAGGAGATGGAGTTGCTGCCGGCATTGACTGCGAACAGCCATGCGCGGTCATCGCTGAGGACTACGGCGCCCTGCGATCCCAGATTGGCGCCCGTTCCCGTCCCTCCCGACGCCACGGCTCCCGAATAGGTCAGGGATCCGTCCACGGAACGGCGGTATTCCAGGATCTGGTTGCCCGAAACAGCGTTGCTGAGCGTATAGACGGCACCGGGCCCCGTCCACGGGACACGGGCTTCGGCCTGCTGGCCCAAACCGATGAACATTGAACTGCCGAGCACGATCGCCGGGAAGGAGGTCCATCTTGCTTTCATTTTTTTCTCCCTAGGCCGAAGGCCGATGGCGACCCGAAGGGGTCGCTTTGGATTGAGTCGCGCCAGTTGGCGCCCGAACAGGTTTTGTACAGGACCGGCCTGGGCATGCTCCAGGACCGGCCTCCCATTGGTATGAAGGGGGTTTAATCCCAACGAGATTGGGGTGCTGGTTTGGCCGCCGGTGTGACATCGTCTCAACTCCCGGATTCAAGGCTATGGTTGGGGAAACCCCACTGGGCTATCCGACCCGTTGGACGCGGTCTGGGCATCATCCCCATGCCATTAGTGGCTTATGCAGCCCTGCCGCCTTGTGGATGATGCTGACAGTCCATAAAATTCCTTCGCTGCCTCTACCTTCTCCAAAGGGTCTGTGGATGAACGTTCGCATGGTTGTCGAAGTCGGCATGCTGCTGGCGGCCCTGGGCTTTGGTGCTTTTGCTTTCATCCGGTGGCGGCGCAACGGAATTCGGATCCTGGACGGTCTTGGCTTGCGCGGAGGCCGCGCAGCGCTGGCCGACTTTCTGGCCGGGCTGCTTATCGCCGGCGTCGCGATGGTCGGGATCTTCCTGATCGAGTCGGGTCTTTCGGGTATCCGGGCCAGCCACGACCACGCCGTTTCCTCAGCATTCCTGCTATTCCGGCAGGCCTCCGGCATGCTGCTAACGGCACTGAAGGAAGAGTTGTTGATGCGTGGCCTGCTCCTGTCGGGGCTCGTGCTGGCATTGAGGGGGCGCCTCGCATGGGCCGTGGCGCTGAGCGCGGCATCGTTTGGACTGATCCACCTGTGCAACCCGGGTGCTTCTGCGATGTCTGTGTTCGGCAATGCCCTGGGTGGCCTGATCTACGGCATGGCGTTCGTGTCAAGCCGGCAACTGTGGCTGTCGTTCGGCCTGCATTTCGGATGGAATTTCGCGCAGGGCCCGCTCATCGGATTTCCAGTCAGTGGCCTGCCGGCGGGCGGACTGCAGCGGCTTGCGGACCTCGGTCCGGCTTGGCTGACCGGCGGCGCCTACGGTCCCGAAGCAGGTTTGATCGGAATCTGCTTCCGTTTCGTCATCATTGCCCTGGTGGTCCTGTACCTTCGCAGCCGCCCGCCCTGGATGGGCAGGATGACCGGGATGGCCGGCCCTCCCTGACCCGAGGACTCGATCCGCCGGCCATCGGCTGGAGGACTTGCCAGGGCCGGCCCCTCCGGCTCAGAATCGCCTGAACTCGCCGGCCCCCGCGTCCACCGTGGTTGCCGCCGACTTCCGGACCTGGGGGAGGGGCCGCCCTGGCGAGGTCCTCCCCGGGTGAACCCTGGTGTCCCCCAGGTGGAAAAAGGCCATGGTGGCCTGAAGTTCCAGAGCCTGGGCGCTCACCTCCTCCGATGTGGAGGCCAGCTCCTCGGAAGCGGCCGCGCTCTGGGCCACGGACCTGCTGATCTGGCCAACCGCCTGACTGATCTGGTTGATGGCGCCATTGATTTGGGCCACCCCTGAATTCTGTTCGGAGGAAGCCGCGGCAATCTCGAGGACCAGATCCGAGGTCTTCTGAATGGAAGGGACGATGATTCCCAGGCGTTTCCCGGCCTTTTCCGCCAGGTCCACACTTCCTGAGGCCAGATCGCTGATCTCCTCCGCGGCCACCTGGCTTCGTTCGGCGAGCTTCCGCACCTCCGCCGCCACCACGGCGAAGCCCTTGCCGTGTTCCCCGGCCCGGCCGGCCTCGATGGCCGCGTTCAAGGCCAGCAGGTTGGTCTGGTACGCGATATCGTCGATGATCGCGATTTTTTTCGCGATCTGCTTCATGGCGCCGACAGTCTCCTTCACGGCCTGCCCCCCTTCAACCGCCTCGGTGGCCGTTCGGGTGGCGATATCTCCCGTCACTTTGGCGTTCTCATTGTTCTGGGCGATGGATGCACTCATCTCTTCCATGGATGCGCTGGTCTCTTCCAACGATGCGCTGGTCTCTTCCACGCTTGCAGCCTGTTCACTCGCTCCCATGCTTAGGGATTGTGCCGTCGCGCTGAGCTGGTCCGAGGCTCCCACGAGGTTCGCGGAGGCCTCGAGAACCTCCCCGATGGTGGAGGCCAACTTCTGCACCGTCGAATTGGACGCATCCTTGAGCCGCCCGAATTCCCCGGCGTAGGCGACCGTGATCGACTCCGTAAGATCGCCCCGGGCCATGGCCTCGAGGACCCTGACGATATCCCCGAGGCCTCGCTGGCAGGTTTCGGAAAACCGGTTCATGGCCGTTCCCAGCTCCAGGATGTACCCCCGGGTTCCCGCCACGGCCACCCGCTGGCTGAAATCACCTTGGCCCGCGGCCTCCACCACCCGCTGGGTCTCCGTGAGCACGCCTGAAAGGGAGGCGACCATGACCTTCATGGCGGCCATCATGCTTGTGGTGTCGCCCTCCTCAAGTTGGACCTCCACCGAAAGGTCGCCCCCTGCCACCCGGCGGGCAATGGCCGTCGCCTCGGAAGGCTCGCCGCCAAGGCCCCGGGTGATGCTCCTCGTCACGAAGTAGGAGGCGGCAATCCCCGCCGCCAAGGCAAGGACCACCAGCAGGACCTGGAGACGCTGGGCGGAGGCCACGGTGTCCTGGATGGCCACGGCCTTCTCGCCGTTCTCCCGCAGGAAGAAGGCCCCGAGGTCGTCCAGCGACCCGCCCCAGGCCACATAGATGGGCCGAAGGGTGCCCAGGATGACCTCGCCGGCTTCGGCTTTCCTGCCCTGGCCAAGAAGGTCCAGCACATGGTCGATGGCGGGGAAGGCCTTCTCCTGGTTCACCCGGATCCGGTCCAGCAAAGCCACCTCCGCACGGCCCATGGTTTCCCTCCGCTTTTCATTTATCCGGGCAAGTTTTGACTCGGCATCCCCGTAAGCGGCCCGGCTCCTCTGGTACAGGTCCTTCGCCCGCTCGTAGGTTCCCGCATCCCCGGAAAGGACCATGTCCCGATACCCCACGCGCATCCGGTCAGCCGCCACGATCATCTCCTGGGCGGCCGTCGAGGCAGCCTGGTTGACCTGGAACATCTCCATCGTCCGGGCTTTCATGCTTGCCATCTGCCGGTTGTCAACGACCACCACCCCGATCATCAGGGAGAGCACCAGCCCGAAAGCCAAGGAGAGACGGGAGGACAGGTTGAGATCCGACAGGAATGACATGGCGCCGCCTTTCGAAAAGCCCTGGTGGCCCGAGAACAGACGAGGCTTGTGGAAATTCCCGGGCAGGAGGAGGGAAAACCCGGAAGGAGCCAGGATCGGCCCGACCGCCCTTACCTAGGCCAATGTAGGGGAATGGTTGACAATATCAATAGACGCTATGATATTTATCATCAATAACTTAAAATCAAATGGTTGGGATCCCAGCAATTGCCCTCCACGGGACGGGCCGGGAATTTCACAGGGGGCCCTCGATCGGCGTCAGGGTGAAAGGACGCCACCGTCGTCGCGCGGCTGAATCCCTCCGAGGTATCCGGACCCGCAAAGGAGGGGATTGAAATGGCGGCTCGGAAAAGTGATCCCCTGGCGACTGGATTCTTGACCCACCCAGTGCCAGACGAACGGAATCCTGAACACACGTACGGAAAGGGTGGCGGGATGGCGCGAGGGCAACCACCGTGGCGCCCGGTTCCGGATCGACAGTCGTCTCCCGGTCTTCAACCCGCATCCGGATCGGAAGGGTGTCATCCAACGCGATCCGGAGTGCTTCGTCATGGGGGCGGGAGGCTCAAGCCGCTTCCCGTGGGCGAGAAAAGGGACATGTCCTCCGAATGGAGGTTTGCGTGCGCGCCTATTTCCCTGGCACCCGCGCCAGGGCCTCGAGGACCCGCGCGGGCGTGAACGGCACGTGGGTCACCCGGGCACCGGTGGCGTCGAACACGGCGTTGGCCAGGGCCGCGGCCACCGGCACCACGGGAGGTTCGCCGATGCCCTGGGTGGCCATGCCGGCGTTCTCCGCGAACACGACCTGGATGGGCGGGATGGCGGAGAACCGGGGCAGGAGGTAGGTGTCGAAGTTCTTGTCCAGGATCCGGCCGCCCTTGAAGCGGATCTCCTCGCTGAGGGCCTGCCCGATGCACATGGTGATCGCGCCCTCCACCTGCTGGCGGGCCCCGTCGGGGTTCACCACCAGGCCCACGTCGACGGCCTCCAGGAAGCGCTCCACGCGGACCTTGCCCGTGGCCTTGTCCACGGCCACCTGGGCCACGGCCACGACCAGGGCCTGCCGCCAGGCGCCGCAGGCCAGCCCGATGCCTCGGCCGGTGGGGCCGGGCGCAGGTTCCCAGCCGAAGGATTCCAGCGCCAGGTCGATGAGGCGCAGGAGCCGGGCATCGGTCACCAGACGGCGGCGCAGGGTCACGGGGTCCACCCCCGCCTTGGAGGCCAGCGCGTCCAGCTGGCTTTCCCTCGCGAAGGCGTTGGTATGGGCATTGGGGGCCCGCCAGGCGCCGACGCGCAGGGGATGCAGGCCCGGAACGGCCGGAGCCTGGAACCGCGTCGTCTGCATGTCATAGGGGAACTCGGCCTCGCCCTGGGAGACGCCGGCCACGATGTTGTCCCAGAAGGTGACGGCCCCGCGCCCCGCATCCAGGCCGGAACGGATCTTCACCACGGCGGCGGGACGGAAGGTGTCCATGAAGAAGTCCTCCTCCCGGTTCCAGGCCAGCTGGACGGGGACGCCGGGAACCTTGAGGGCGATGCGGGCAGCCTCGGCGGCCCCGGGGCCCACCAGCTTGCCGCCGAACCCGCCCCCCACGAACTGGGAGATGATGCGGACCTTGTCCTCGCCCAGCTTGATGGCCTTGGCCACCTCCTCCCGGATGACGAAGGGGGACTGGGTGGAGGCCCATACCGTCATGCGTCCGCCCTCCCACCTGGCCACGGAGGTGTGGGGCTCTAGGGTGGCGTGGCTTTCGTAGGCGTTGCGGTATTCCCCTTCGACGACCGTGGCGGCCCGCTTCTCTCCGCCGGCAAGGTCGCCGCGGGAGAGCATGACACGCTGGCCGGTGGCGGCCTTGTCCACCAGGTGCTGGTAGATCCGGACGTCGTCCACATCGGGTTCCGTGCCCTCGAAGGTGCCCTTCACCAGGGCAAGGGCCTTTCGGGCGGTGTCGGGCTGTGGATGGAGCACGGCCAGGAGGGCGCCGTCCCGCACGATGCGCACGCCCGCGATCCGCTCCGCGGCCGCGGTGTCGGCGGAGGCCAGGGTGAGGCCATGGGCGGGGGGCCGGAGCACGCAGGCGTGGAGCGTCCCCGGAAGCCGAAGGTCGCCGGCGTACTTGGCGGCGCCTGTGATCTTGGGAAGGGCGTCCTTGCGGGGGACGCGGCGGCCGATCACGGTGCACTGGGAGAGGGACTTGGGCTTGACCTTGCCCAGGTTCCGTTCCATCTTCCGCCCCTGGACGAGGGCCCCGAACGTGGTGCGGCGTTTGGGGTCGGCCTTCACCCAGATGGCGCCGTCCTTCAGCGCCAGGGCCGCGACCGGCACGCCCAGGGCCTTGGACGCCATGCCCAGGAGCACCGCCCGCGCCTCCGCGGCGGCGCCCCGGATGACGGGGGCGGTGTGCCACATGGTGAGGGAGCCGCCGGTGGGCAGGTCCCAGGGGCAGAGGTCCGTGTCGCCCAGGAGCATGTCCACCTGGGCCGGATCCAGCTCCAGTTCCTCGGCGACGAGCATGGCCAGGACGGTCATGACGCCCTGCCCCAGCTCCGCCTTCCCCACGAAGCAGCCCACGCGGCCGTCGGCGGAGATCTTCAGGTAGGCGTTGAAGTCCTCGGGGTAGGCGCCCGGGCGCGTGGGCTCGATGGGCGCGGCGCCGGCGGCGCCCTTGAAGAAGAGCGTGAGGGTGCCTACGGCCGCGCCCTGGAGGAAGGTCCGCCTTTTCATCGCACACCTCCCATGGCCTTGCCGGCCGATTCGACGGCATCGAGGATCCTCACGTGGGCCCCGCAGCGGCAGATGTTGCCCTCCATGGCCTCCACGATCTCGGCCCGGGTCGCCCTGGGCTTCTTCTTCAGGAAGGCCCAGGCCGCCAGGATCATGCCGGACGTGCAGTAGCCGCACTGGAAGGCGTGGTGGTCCTGGAAGGCCTTCTGGACCGGATCCAGGGCGCCGTCCTTCGCCAGGCCCTCGATGGTGAGCACCGACTTCCCGGCCACGTCCCCCACCTCGGTGGAGCAGGAAGGAACCGCCTCGAAGTCCACGAGCACGGTGCAGGCCCCGCAGAGACCCGCCTCGCAGCCCACCTTGGTGCCGGTGAGCCCCAGTTCGTCCCGCAGCACCCACACGAGCATGCGGTCCGGGGGGCTCGTGACGGTGACAGGTTTGCCGTTGAGCCTGAACGAGACGGTGGCGTTCATCGGGAATCCTCCAGGAGCGGGGCATGGCGCAGGGATGCCACATTATATTCTTGAAACCCAGGATCAGTGCCGAGGAGGGAGGATTGAAACCACCCGACTCCCTCCAGTCGGGCCGCTCGACAGGCATCGATGACTGAATCCAGCTTGAACCCTTTCCCGGCCCTGGACTTGCCCAGTCCTCCGAAATTCTTTCCCATTCATGCGGATGGCGGTTCAACGAATCCGTGCTGGATGAGGGAGCGATCGGTGGTGGGTGGTTTCCCAGGGCCCGTGACCCCGAGCGGGCGGAGCCGGCATCGCCCCGGGCTTCAAGCCCTTGAGCGAACGGATGGAGAGGAACGTCCCGACCCATGCGCAAACGGAACTCACGACGAATCCCTCGGCCCTGCAGGACTCGGGTCCTGTCGGGGCATGGGTGCATCCCCGCCAATGCGAACGTGAGCACCGCCGATCGGGGTCAAGGCGATGAACCTAACTTCCCAAAAGGGCGAAGGCCAATCAAGAGCCGGCAAGGCTGGTGAGCATCCTGGAATGACCCTCGGAAGTGGGGGGCAGGCCGCATCAAGTTGAGAAGCCATCGCAAAAAGAACGCCGTTCGATCGTCATGACGAGAGCGGCCCAGGAACCACGCGTTCCTGGGGCTTTCCCTTTGCGATCACCTTCAACGCTTGCATTGGATGGGAGACGATAGGATGAAGGTCCGAACGCATTTGGAAGGATTCGGCCACAGCGGCCGAAGCCCCGCACAACCCTTTGAATTGCCATGGTGAATCGATGAATGAAGCTTGCCCCCAGAATGGTGACCGGTTCGACCTCTGCGTCGTGGGGGGCGGCATCAGCGGCCTGGCTCTCGCGCAGTTGGCGTCCTCCCGCCTGAGCATGCAGGCCCTGGTCCTGGAAAAGGAAAAGCAGCCCGGCGGCTGCCTTGCCACGGTGCCGATCGGCCCGGACGACGCCCCCGGGGGCTGGCTCGAACTCGGCGCCCACACCTGCTACAACTCGTATGCCGGCTTCCTTGACCTCGTGGCCGGCACCGACCTCCTGGACCGGACCGTGTCACGCAAGAGCCTCGGTTTCAGGATCATGGCCGATGGCTCCCTTCGTTCGATCCCCTCCTGCCTGAATGTTCTGGAGGCGGCCCTCTGTCTGCCCCGGCTGCTCCTGGGGGAGAAAAAGGCCGGCCAGACCGCCGCCTCCTACTATTCCCGGATCCTCGGCAAGGGGAACTGGTCCAAGGTCATGCACCCCATGCTCAACGCCGTGGCCTCCCAGGAAACGGAAGCCTTCCCCGCGGACGCCCTGTTCAAGCCCCGGCCCTCCCGGCGAAAGGACGTGCTCCGGAGTTTCGCCCTTCGCGGCGGCCTGGGCGGCGCGGCCCGGACCCTGGCGGCCCAACCCGGGATCACGTGCGCCACGGGTCAGGAAGCCGTGGCGGTGGAGCGGTCCGGGGAGGGCTTCGCGGTCCGCCTGAGGTCCGGAAGCGTCATCCAGGCCGGCCATGTGGCCTTGGCGGTGCCTGCGGATGCCGCCCGGGCCCTCCTGTCACCTTCCTTCCCGGATACTGCCGAATGGCTCGGCCGGATCGAGACCCGCACCGTCAGGTCCCTGGGCGTGGTGTTCGGCGCGCCGTTGGCCCACCTGCCCAGACTGACCGGCCTCATCTTCCCCGGGAGCCCATGCTTTTCCGCCGTTTCAGCCGACACCTTCCCTGTCCCCGGCAAGCGTGCCTGGACCTTCCATTTCGATGCCTCCCGGATGGAGGATTCCGAGGATGCGATGCTGGACTATGCCTGCGGAGCCATGGGGTGCACCCGTGCGTCCGTGGAAGGCCATTTCCGCCGGGACCACGCCATGCCCGCCATCCGCCTGGGACACGAAGCATGGGTCGAGGCCTTGGACCTCAGCCTTGAGGGCACAGGCCTGATGCTCCTGGGCAACTACCTTTCCGGTCTCTCGATCGAGGACTGCGCGAACCGGGCGAAGCACGAATTCGAGCGGGTACTGCTCCCCCGGTCCGGCCAACGGACCGTCCCATCCAGACCCTGACCCTCCCCAACCCCGGTTGCGCTCCTTACGGAGACCCCGTTGGGTCAGGCATCCCTGTTGGCCCTGATCCAGGTGGCGGAAGCCTGGAGGTTTCGGCGTACGGCCCGATCGATGAAGCGAAGGACCTACAATGGAATTCGGGCGGATCGGGCAAAGGGGGAATCATCAAAAACCCTTCCCGGCCTGGAAGCCGGTACCGGTTGCCTGTTCCTCGCGCCAAAGGGAGTGGATAACTCCTATCCGACCAAAATTGGTACTCCGAAGCCGAGGCTCGAGGTAGAATCCAAAGCAATTCAAGCTCTATGCATCCTTCGCCCAGATTAGGTCAACCTTGGCCTACATTTTGAAGTTGGGCTAATTAGCGTTAGGCATCATATGGCCAACCAACGAACCTCGAAGGTCCGATTGGCTCTTCTTGTAGCCAGCATCCTCATCGTTGGTTCTTGCGCTCCGTATGCCGATTCCAGGAAGCACGTATGGATTCAAGAAACCTCCGCCTTGACGGTCACAAAAAGGAGTGGGGAAGCAGAAAACCGCAAGGGATTTGCGTTTGCAAAGGGCAACTTACCAATCGAGGCCGAATTCCGCGGGAATGGCTTCAAGGTGGTTATTTCCACCCCTGTGAATCCTGAGCCTGTCGTTTTCCTTGAGGTGAAGACCGCTCATGGAGAACCCGGAATGCTTAGTGGTCCACACCTCATCGCAGTGCAACCCAATTTCCATTTCTCCTTCCTCGTCCGTGAAGCCAAAGGCGAACCGCTTGCCTTTTCCGTATTCGATTCACGGGGGCATATGCTTGGCTCCGCAACAATCCGGTACAGAATGCGCAGCCGTGGGCTTTCCTATGGCATTGAAGCCATTTAGGCCCAACCAAACCCCTGTTGCAGTGCGCCTCGCGCCGTCCCAACGAGGTAATATTCACGCGCCGGTCCTAACCCAGCGTTCGAGGTCGGACCCCAACCTGACCTTCTCCCCTTGGTGGTATCGTCTTTCCAATCCTCCTTCTCCCCCGTTCGCGCCGCCAGGTTGGGGCCGACTCAACTTCGGCGTTAGGCATCACCCAGATGGACCCCGAACTCTACCGGAAGATCCTTGAGCATAATTCAGACGCTGTCCGCCTCCGTGACAGGTGGTCCTGGATCGGGCTTATCTCAAGTCCGGCACTGTTAGGCATGGGCATCTATCTGCTCTTCCACCCAATCCAAGCAACGACTAACTGGGGTCTGTACTATTCCGGCGCCTTCTTCGCAGAGAGGTTCCCGACTTGGCTCATTGCCGCAGGCCTCGTCTTTCCATACTTCTCAATTCGATGGCTTCGAAGAAGTCCAAAACCACCTCTTCGTTAGACAGTCCACTCCATTTATAGTGAATTCCCTAGCCAGGGAAGCGCCGTCTCAACGAGGAAATATTCACGCGCCGGGCCTAACACAGCGTTCGAGGTCGGACCCCAACCTGACCTCCTCCCTTTGAGGTAGCATCTATCCAATCCTCCTTCTCCCCCGTTCGCGCCGCCAGGTTGGGGCCGACTCAACTTCGGCGTTAGGGCTCCCCATGTCAGTCGAGATTCCAGTCTTCCTAGAGCGATTGAATTTGCCGTCACCAAAACAATGGGCGGAGGCCATCTCACATTCAGGGTTCCCAACTGAAATCAGCTCCGAATTCCAATTTGAAACCCACTCGGGGTTTCTTCCCGCCACATTCGAGGCCAGCCCTACTGGATTTGAGCTGTTTCTTTCCGCCCCAACCAGAGAAGAAATCATAGGTTTTGCCCTCAGCATGAATGATCCAGTCTGCGTTCGCCTTGTAACCCACGCTGACCTTATCGAATTCCTATCATCCGTCACAGCTGCCGCAGTGCTCTGTTCTATTTGCAGTGGAACTTTACTCGACCCCGAGGAAGGGCAACCAGTAGCCAGTTCTTCCGCCATAGAATGGGCCAAACAGTTGCTCACTCAACCCCAAAAGTTGCCTCAGCCCTCACCGGCAAAACCTTGGTGGAAACGCTGGTAGCCCTTACCCTCCGCTCAACTCTGACCCAGCGCCAGCGCCTAGGTCCTTCGCCCTATTAATACAATTTCATCGTCTCTGCATATAGTTTCGGCCCCCGCTGGGTCGGTCATCCCACCGCGCCGTTCCAACGAGGAAATATCCGCGCGCCGGTCCTAACCCAGCGTTCGAGGTCGGACCCCAACCTGCACTTCTCCCCTTGGTGGTATCGTCTTTCCAATCCCCCTTCTCCCCCGTTCGCGCCGCCAGGTTGGGGCCGACTCTGGCCTTTCCCCAAATTGAGAACCAAGTGGAAGGTTAGTCCTCGGTTAAATTGGGGGCAAAAAGACCGCCAAGCCGCAGGCTTGGTCGGGTTCATGATACCTTCTCCGCTGCCTGGGTGGAGGATAGAGCGCCGGAGGGATCCGACTCGAGCGCCATCCCAGGGGCCTGCACTGCAGGAGCAAGGGGGCCGCGTGCGGTCCTCTTGCTGACCGCGGGTAGGCCCCAAGGCGGTAAATCCCGGGGGTCCGGGGGCAGAGCCCCCGACTTGGAAAGCCGGGCAAACTCCCTGGGCGTATAGAATCCGAGGCTGGAATGCGGGTGGCACTCGTTGTATCGCTTGCTGAAGGCCTTGATGATGACGGCGGCCTCCCGCACGCCGTGGAAGGTTTCCTGGTTAAGGCATTCGTCCCGGAACCTGGCGTTGAAGCTCTCGGCGTAGCCGTTCTGCCAGGGCTTGCCGGGGTCGATGAGGTGAGTGTCGATGCCCAGGTCCCCGATCCATAATTTCAGGTCGATGGCGATGAACTCTGAGCCGTTGTCGCTGCGCAAGAACTTGGGTACGCCGCGCTCCTGGAAGACCCGGGCCAGCACGCCACGGACCTGAAGGGAATTGAAGGTGTGCCCAACCTCGATGGCCAGCGACTCCCGAGTGAACTCGTCTTCCAAGGTCAGGAACTTCAAGGAGACGCCATTGAACGACCAGTCGAAGACGAAGTCGTAGGTCCAGACATGGTTGATGAACTCGGCCTTCCGAGGAACGCTGTCCCCGGTCCTGATTTTCTTCCGCCTTGGCCGCCGAGAAACCTGAAGGCCGTACTTCTGCCAGATGCGGTTCACGGCTTTGATGTTGATGACGACGCCGCTGCGCCGGAGCAGGGCCCAGACGCGGTTCTGCCCGTAGCGAGGGTGTTCGGCGCTCAGGGCCTTGATCAGGTCAGCCTGGTGGTCCTGGGGCTTGGGCCGGGCTTGGTAGCGCTGCCCAGTCCTTGTGATGCCCAGAAGCACAGCGATCCTGCGCTCCGAAATCCCTTCAGCCTTCAAGAGCCTTACCCCCTCGCGTTTCTGAGGAGCGCTCACCATTTTTTTGCGAGCAGTTCCTTCATGGCGTCGATCTCGACGTCCCGCTGCCCAAGGAGCCGCAGGAGGCGAGCGTTGTCCTTCTCCAACTGCTTGAGCTTCCGGACGTCCTGCACGGTGTTCCCGGAGAACTTGTTCCGCCACCGGTAGAAGGTCACCTCGGAGACGCCGGCCTTTTTGCAAAGCTCGGTGATGGTGTTTTCGCCTCGTTCTGCCTCACGCAGAAGGGCGACGATCTGCTCGTCGGTGAGCTTGGGCTTGCGCATTCAGGGTTCTCCTCGTTCAGGATGAGCCCTAACGTTTCATTTGGTACTCAGATTTGGGGAAAGGCCAGGGCTCGGCCGCCAGGATCTGGGTGTCCAGGGCCTTGACCCGGACCCCCATGGCCAGGACCAGGTCCACGTATTCCTGGAACACGATCTGCTGCACAGGGCGGTCGAACTTGATCGTCTCCAGCCAACGGAAGTGCGCCTGGGTCCAGTGGCTCTTTTCCGGATAGCGCTTGCCGTGGCGCAGCAAGAAGCCCAGCAACCGCTGCTTGGCTTGCTTATGCACGCGCATCAGGTCCTCCCGGGCCCGGGTCAGGTCGCGCAGCGCTTCCTGGGGTTCGCCCGGCACCCAGACTGCGGTCAAGTGGCCGGAGCGAAACAAATCCGCAAGCGACAGGCTGTCCCGGCGGTCGTTCTTGATCCGGCAGCCGGGCTTTTTCGGGATCAGCGACGGCGCCACCACCTGGCACTCCTGGCCCAGGCTGCGCAACTGCCTGTATAGCCCGAACCCGCACGGACCGGCCTCGTAGCAGAACCGGAGCGGGGCGTGGTCCTTCTTCAGCTTCCGGACCAACTGGGCCACCGCTTCCGGGGTGTTTGGGATCTCCCCCAGATAGCAGGGCACTCCGCCCGCACCTTCCGCCACAGCAGCGGCGATCGTTGCTTTGTGGACATCCAACCCGACGAATTTGCAGTAGACTTCCATCGCCTGCCCTCCTCATTTACGGCTCTGAGCCGGTTGGTTGAAAAGCGACCCGAGCTTAATCCACGAACGCTGCGGACGGGCAGGCCCTTTTCCTCTCTTGCGAACCCACCGCGAGGGACTCACCCTTCGTTCAGCCGGGCGGAAGACAAGGCTCCGCAGGGATGCGACCTGAGCGCCGGCCCGGGCCCGGAAACTGATGGGCCGGGAGCTTCCCGGCCCCCTTTTTCAGTGATGCCCCAGTTTCTGGGCGTCAGGCGATAAACCCCGGGGGCCCGGGGGCAGAGCCCCCGGAGTAACCTGGAGAATCGATCCCTTCAAATTCGCCGGGCCAATACATGATGTCTCGAGGTCTGGCCCCAACCTGCACTTCTCCCCTTGGTGGTATCGTCTTTCCAATCATCCTTCTCCCCCCGTTCGCGCCGCCAGGTTGTGGCCGACTCAACTTCGGCGTAAGGCATCTCAACGCACTAGGCAAAGGCCTCCTATGAACCTGACGCTTATCCTATGCATCGCGGCGGCCCTGGTGGGCCTTTTCCTGTTCCTGAAATACCGTACAGCCAAGGAATGGCAAATCTCTTCGTCTGAGATCCCGACCCTTATCACCAAGCTTCGTTCAAGCCCTGGGCCCTTGGCCTGGGCCCAGTTAATCTCTGACGAAAACGATGGCCTAGCCCTGGACTACGCAGTCAATAATGGCCAATTCGAATTCAACTGGTGCCTACTTTGCCCAAAGAACATCGAAGACAAAGGCAGGTTCATCGAATTCCTCGACAAGCATGGCTATGCCCACACTGAAATCAAGGCTGCAAACGGCTGCCCCCTGATTGATGTGCAGGGCTCCGACCTTGAGGGCCTTGCCAATCGGGTTTTGTCGGAGATGTACCACTCCACAGGTAGTCTCCGAATGCTCGGCGAGGGCTTCGAATGGCCTTAAATTTCGGCCATCGCGCCGCATAATGCGGTGACATCCTCAAACATCCGTCTGCCTAGCCCCACGCTCGACCCCGGACCTCAAAGTGCCTTCATCCCACCGTCATTTCTCGAACCCCATCCACCAACCCCGCCGAACCGCGCCGCCACTTTGAGTCCGATCAGCCGGGCCGTTAGGCATCTCAAGGCCGCAATCCTCGCTTTCTCGATTGCCCCCCCAAACGAATCTAGGCCGCCATGATCTCAAAGATCCACATCCTTCTCATCACTGCTGGCTTCGTTGCTTGCAAGGCATCCCCTCCTTCTGCGGTTCCGCTAGTAGCCACATCGACCAATGAACAGGAAATCACCATTTCGCAGATGGATGGTCTGATTTTGTCCGGAAAGGCTGTTGAGGCTGGGAACACACACTCTGGTTCAACCTGGGTCAAGATCACAGGTGGCCAGATCTTAGTCACCAAAAGAGGCCGACCCGATTTCCAGGATTTCGTAAAGAAGAATGCCCCGAAACCAGTTCCTTACTATATCGAGTGAGATTAGGAACAGCCCGCGGGGCCCAGCATTGCGCTGCGGTATGAGGCGACTCCCCCGATGACCACGGTAGGCGGGTCTCACCGCGTCGGCCGCGGTGGGCGAGAAGCCCAGAGCTTCATCACCAGGGCAAGCCGCAACCCGGTGGGCGATCAGCGCCCTTCTCCTCCGAGCGTTTCAACTGAACGCCCATCCCACCGCGCCGTCCCAACGAGGTAATATTCACGCGCCGGTCCAAACCCAGCGTTCGAGGTCGGACCCCAACATGCGCTTCTCCCCTTGGTGGTATCGTCTTTCCAATCTCCCTTCTCCCCTGTTCGCGCCGCCAGGTTGGGGCCGACTCAACTTCGGCGTTAGGCATCCCAAGATTGCAGAGTCTCAGTGTTAAGCATCCCTATGCTCCTCCCGAAAACCACCCATCCAAGACTCCGGGTCGTATTAATTTTCGACGCGTTTCTTTTCATGGCGTGGGGAATTATCAATATCCGTTTCGGGTTCCAAGGCCACTGGTTCAATGGACTACTCGGTATTTTCTTCTGGCTTCCCCTCGCATTAGGTCTATGGCACATGAAGAAAATCGCACAAGTTGCTGCCTTAGTAGTTCATGGGATCCTATTTTTCACAATCCACTTCATGGCGCTCAGCCCCTATTCCAATTTTGACCGCCCCTACCATCCCCCGGTACCTCTTTGGCCCTATTTTTCCTTGGGGATCATCCTTGGCATTTGCAATTGCTACGCAATTTACATCCTAGACAAGTACAGAGACCAGTTCCTTCCATTGAGAAGAACCCATCCGACGCTTTGACCTGAAGCAGTCTCGGGTTCGTCTTAGAAGCGCCGCCCCAGTGCGACATGATTGATGCCCCGGTCCTAACCCAGCGTTGAGGCCGGACCCCAACCGGACCTTCTTCCTTTGAGGTAACATCTTTCCAATCCTCCTTCTCCTCCCTTCGCGCCGCCAGGTTGGGGCCGACTCAACTTCGGCGTTAGGCATCTTAAGGCACCATGAACAAGCGTCGGGTCTCTCCCATGCCGCAACAACTCTACCCAAGGCACCCATGACAGGTCAGGTTCGAAAAATTCTACCTCTCTGGCATTACGGTTGGTGCGACCACGATTGCCTCCCCGTACCTCCTTCCCACAGTCCAGAAGAGGTCATTGCCCACTACATTCAAAGCGACGAATTTGGAACCAGCTTTGTGGGTCCGAAGCGTGACTCCTTAGTAGACATCCATGGCCCATTCTTAAGGGCAGCGATTTCGCACTCTGATTTCGAGCTAATTTCTCACAAGGAATTTAGTTACCTCCTTGCATCCATCCGTCAGCCCAGCGGGTTCTCATCTCCAGCATCGGATGACGATTGGAAACCAGTTCTCTACCTGGCCTCTGAAGTGGTAAAGCGAAACGAATGTTGTTTCAAATTGCGTTTCACCGAAAATGACTTCGAAAAATTCCACGAATGGGGTTCGGTTCTCGACGTTTTTCGTGAATTCATATTCGTTAAGGCTGGTTGCGAAGCTTTTGAACGTTTGGTATTTGGCTTTGATTAAGTAGTCCTACTGCACCGCGGCCTTCCGCCGAATCAACAAACGCTCGTCGGCCTCTTAAGAAACACATTCTCATGTATTGATATGAAGTAACTTACAAGCGCATTCGTGAAATGAAGATCGAATCATACAGGCTGTCCCGCAGTGTTTCTTCGGGGCGATTTTCGGCCAGCGGTTCGATTATGGCGCTAAGCCCGCGCTCGACCCCGGACCTCAAAGTGCATCCACCCCACCATCATTCCTCTAACCCCTTCCACCTTCCCTGCCGACCTCACCGCTACTTTGAGGCCGGTCAACTGGGCCGCTAGGCACTCCAAGACACTATGAACGAGAAGCCCACCCTATTCGTAATTGAGGACGAAATCCATGCTGAAATGCTTGGTGATTTTGCCTCATACGAACTTGCCATTGCCGAACTCAGACGACTCCAAGCCATCCCTTGGGATGTTTCGCCCAATCGTGCACCATGTTCTAACTGGGTAACTTGCGGTCGGCGCTATGAGATCGTGGAATACGACTCAGCCCAAGCCCCATGGGTAGAGCTAGCCCGAGTGTCGATCCTCGAGGTGTCCGCGTCTGAAATCAAATGGCTAGGGTACTTCCCCTCCGAACGCAGTATCTGAACCCCTCTGCCCCTCGCGCCGTCCCAACGAGGTAATATTGGCGCGCCGGTCCTAACCCAGCGTTGAGGTCGGACCCCAACCTGCACTTCTCCCCTTGGTGGTATCGTCTTTCCAATCCTCCTTCTCTCCCGTTCGCGCCGCCAGGTTGGGGCCGACTCAACTTCGGCGTTAGGAATCCCATGAAAAGGAGCCTCACTTTCAGCCTTCTCCTTTTACTCAGCTCGACGATTTGTCGAGGGGAGATCGAGAAGATCGCGATTCCATCCCAGGATGGTTTGAATCTCTTGTGGTGGCCAAAGGTAAACCCCCCTCCGGGATTCGTGTTTGACCAGGCCGTCTCCCATCAAACCGCCGTTAAGATGTTCATCCCTATCGGATGCACGTTTTCCAACGCTGAAACCGTGATCTATGCCAAAGCTGCTTTCAAACCGGGAATCCCTGACGTGAAAACTCTTCAGGCCCTGATTGAAAATGATGTGGTTGCGTTCAGGCAACGTGACCCAAACCTGATTGTTCAATCAGGCCCGGCCATCAAGGATGGAGATGCCAAGCAGGCAATAGTGTTCACCTTTGCCCCATCTGGGTCAGGAAATTGGGAATCTGTTGCGTACAGTGAAGAGGGCGAATTCTACTTGTTGTTCACCCTCAGTTCTCGTTCCAAGAAGGGCTACGAAGCATCGCTGCCACTCTTCACAACGATGATTGCGAGCTATCATAAGTAGTCCACCCGTATCCCAGCGCGTCGCGAACCCGGGCATCATCAACCAACGTCCATCTGCCTAACCCCGCGCTCGACCCCGGACCTCAAAGTGCCATCATCCCACCGTCGTTCCTCAGACCCCACCGACCCTCCCCGCCGACCGCGCCGCCACTTTGAGTCCGGTCAGCTCGGCCGTTAGGCAGCCCCGAATATAATCAAATCTATGCCAACGAAAAATCGAATCCATATGAATTTACGTTTCCTCGAAACCACTCTCGAGTGGCCGGGAGCTTGGGCAAAGACGGAGGAAGACCTTCCGCTTGCTACCGCAATCCGTGATGCCATGCAGCCTTTCCTTGAAAGCCTTTTTGAGGAGGGGCGTTCCGAGACCACTCTCCGTCGCTACTTCGGAAGCCTATGGTTGCTCGGAGGCGAAATAGTATGGGATCAGAGCGGTCGTCCATTCCCAGGCCTGAGAACAGGTCGCGACATCCTTATGGATTCGATTGATTACTATGGCGGTCCGTTGCTCGGAGAAAGTTACTCAGAGCAAGAACAGAGGACATTCGATGCATGTTGCAAAAAATTACTAATATACCTGTCCCATCATCCAGACCCGCCTCCCCATTTGAATGGAAAGCGAAGGCCCCGCGCTTAGCTCTTCCAGTCATTTTCCCTCTCATCCTATAGCGGCGCGAATTCGAGGTATATATTTCGCGCCGTGCCCAACCCCGTGTTCGACCCCGGACCACAGCCAGAAGAGGATCTAACCGTTTTTTCCGCGTCTTCAATCTCCCTCCTCCACCGTTCGCGCCGCCTAGCTGTGGACGGTCAACTCGTGCATTAGGCCCAAGCCGGGCGCCGACCCACCGAAAAGCACAAAGAGGCGGCGCGACAGATAATCCGGTAAACGGAATCCTCTGCCATCCTTTGGTCTGGCACCTACCTGTAGCTGGGAATATTTCGCAACGACCGATTCAACTCAGGTTGATCCGGAAGGTCTATAGGATATATCTGAGCATTTAATTCCTACCAGATAGATCATCTCTCGGAAGGACGAATCATGCCCCAAACGGGATTCTTCATCTTTCTCCCTACCTTGGCCATTCTGACCGGATCCTTGGGCTGTGTTGCACCGCAACTACCACCAGTCCCATCGGAGGCGACCAGCAGCAACTTGGTTCGTGTGATGCCTATTGGTAGGGACCAGGTGTTTCCGAAGGTTGTAGGGGTACTCATGGGCATGGGCTACCAGGTACGGTCCGTAAATCAGGAGGTGGGCCAAGTGAACATTTTCCGAACCTGGGATGTTTCGACTGGCCTCGGCGGCAGGTTATCTTTGACCATGGAAGGAACCCTATTCTTTCAGGGAGAAGGTTCCGGTTCGACTCGCGTCCGAATCATTGTGACCGAAACCAATCGTGTTAACGGCCGCGAGATCCTGGATCCTGCTCTTTGCCAGGAACTTCTTAAACAGCTCGAAAGCGCCCTCCGGTAATCCACGCGCACTGAAGTTGACAGCGAAAGCCTTTTCGAGGTTGCAATACTCCCCGAATCAATCGCGCCGCGGGTTTCAGTGAAGAGCAGTTCCATCTTGCCTACCCGGGCATTCCACCCCGGGCACGGCCCTCGTGCTGCCCCAATATTTGGTAAACCAGCACAAGCATTATCTCTTCCGCTATCGCGCGTTTGGGGCCGTACCCGCCAATGCTGCCGTTAGGGCATGGTGCGCGAAGAAACCCAGGGCCCAGCAGTGCGCCGCGTCCTGCAGCGGCTCCCCCGAAGGCCACGGTAGGCTGGTTTCTCCGCGCCGGCCTCAGAAACTGAAAAGCCCAGAGCTACATCACCAGGGCAAGCCGCAGCCCGATGGGCAATGAGCGCCCTTCTCCTCCGAGCGCTTCCGGAACGCCCCTCCCACCGCGCCGTCCCAACGAGGCAATATGGGCGCGCCGGTCCTAATTTGACTGGGCGGGCCGGCTCCATCCCTGCCGTCCCGGTATAGGCCCGCATGCTCAGGCCTTCGAGCGCCAAGTCCATTGCAACCGTTCTCCCCGGAGGCGCACAGCTCTAAAGGAGAGGTGTGCCATGGTCCAGGCAGAAGGCTTCAGCGATCGGTTCAAGGAATATATCGACAGGCTTGCCAATGAGTTACACCGCGCTGATTGGTGTGGGCGGGATGAGGTTCTTCTGGGGTATTGCCGGGGCCTCCTGATTCCGAACGGCCGAAAGAGCATGGAACCGATTGCGGTTCGGATGGATCCGGGGCATGCCCAAGCAAGTCGCGAAGCCGTCCAGCAATTCATCACCGATTCCAAATGGAGCCACGAAGCCCTTCTCCGGGGCGTTCGGGAATACGCCCTGCCTATCCTACTTCGGACGGGTCCCATGGAAGCCTGGATCGTTGATGACACCGCCTTCCCCAAGAGTGGCAAGCATTCGGTAGGAGTCGCCCGGCAGTATTGCGGGTTAAAGGGGAAGCAGGACAATTGCCAGGATGCTGTGAGCGTATCCGTCGCCAACCAGGAAACAAGCCTTCCGTGCGCTTTCCGCCTCTACCTTCCTGAATCCTGGGCGAAGGATGCTGTCGCAAGGAAGAAGGTAGGCGTCCCGGAGGAAATCCGGTTCCAGACCAAGTGGGAAATGGCTCTGGGAATGATCGAGGGGCTCCGCAAGGAGGGTATGGCTCCTGCTCCTGTGCTGGCGGATGCCGGCTACGGGAACGCCTCGGAGTTCTGCGAGGGGTTGACGAGGCTGGGTATGACCTACGTGGCCGGCATCCAATCCAACACCACGGTCTGGGCTCCCGGAACCAGGCCTCTGCCTCCCAAGCCCAAGCCAGCCAGGGGTGCCAGGTCCCACCGGCTGCAGGTGGACCCGGACCACCCGCCCAAGACGGTGAAGGAAATAGCTTTGTCCAGGCGCCCGGAAACCTGGAAGGAGATCACCTGGTGGGAGGAGGGATCCAAGGGGCCCCTGACCTCGCGGTTCACCATTCTCAGGGTCCGCAGCGCACACCGGACGCAACGACAAACCAGAGTCCCGTCTCTGGAGTGGCTTCTGATCGAGTGGCCCAAGGGGGAGGCCGAACCCACCCACTACTGGTTATCAACCTTGCCCGCCACAACCCCGTTACAGGAACTGATCCGGATGGCCAAGTTGCGCTGGCGTATCGAGAGGGACTATCAGGTTCTGAAAGACCAACTCGGGCTTGACCATTTCGAGGGAAGGACCTGGAGGGGATTCCACCATCACTTCAGCCTGGCCATCGCGGCCTACGCGTTCCTGACCGCCGAGGAAGCTCGGCTTTTCCCCCCTACGATCTGGGAGGCCCTCCAACGAATCCAATTTGCCCTCTCCAGAAGTCATCCCTGGGCAGCCTCTCCCCGCCCGCGTGGATCGCCATGTGCCGAGCTCCCTGGAGACCCTTCAAATCCTCATCGCCCAGGCTCTCATCGTCGGGATGACCCGGTGCCCCTGCTGCGGTAGGACAGGTTGTGCCGAAGCAAAAGCCGGGTAGGCAAGCCCGGGCGTGGGGAGGGACGAAGCTCAGCCTAGGCTAAAGCCCTGGTGTCAGCGTGCCCTGGCGGGCCCATCCAAGGGCGAACCCAGGAACCGCCGGGCCCTAGCACCCAATGGCCACGCTAATGGACGGGCATCAATGATGACCGACGGCCAAGCCCTTCTTTCAATCCTCCCTGTGGTCGCCGGGGGAGCCGGCCCACCCAGTCAAACTAACCCAGCGTTTAGGTCGGACCCAAACCTGACCTTCTCCCTTTGAGGTAGCATCCATCCAATCCTCCCTCTCCCCCGTTCGCGCCGCCAGGTTGGGGCCGACTCAACTTTGGCGTTAGGCATCCCATGGCGCGTTATCAGGAATGCACTACAATGTAGTGTATGGCCGTCGACTTGCAGTTCGAATGGGATCCAGGGAAAAACACCCTCAACATCAGGAGGCATAAAGTCTCATTTGACGAGGCTTCGACCTCCTTCCTTGATGAAAATGCTCTGTTGATCGATGACCCCGACCACTCGGAGGAGGAAGACAGGTTCATCCTCCTTGGCCTAAGTTCGTCGCTCCGGATACTCCTCGTCTGCCACTGCTATCGAGCCAAAGAAGGTCTCATCCGGATTATTTCAGCCCGGAAGGCCGACCGCCAGGAGCGTCAAGACTACCTACGGAGGTTTACTTCATGAGACAGCATTACGATTTCTCCAACGCCCGCCCAAATCCCTACTCCAGGATGCTTAAGCGCCAAATCACTTTGCGTGTTGATGAATCGACGCTGGAGTATTTCAAAGCTCTGTCCACCGAAATGGCCATTCCTTACCAGACTCTGATCAACCTCTATCTCCGAGAATGTGCTGCCTCGAAAAAGCATTTGAGGCTAACTTGGGAAGCGCCGAAAAGCGCCAAACCCGCTTAGTTGCCCGACGTCAACGCCAATTCCCCATCGACGACAATTACAATTCCCCATCGAGGGGCCGCTGCGTAGCAGCCGGCTTACCAAGTTCTTGGGCGCTTGGACTTGGAATTTCGGTCGGGTCATTACGTGAGGCAATCGTGTGCCCTCGGTCGAATTTCAGATGAGGTAAATTCCGGCCCAACGACAATTACAATTCCCCATCGCCAGGGCCGCGGCGGAGCCGCTGGCTTACCTGTTCTTCCCTGGCATCGCCATGGGCACGGGTGGTAAAAGCAGACCCGACGACAATTACAAATGGACACCTGCTGCTGCTGCGCCCTTGGCGCCGGACCCTGTGGGAACCGCGCATGCGGTTTTCAGCCGCAGGCCGAGGGAGGCGGGTTTCCCGTGGAACGGGGGGCGGGGCCCGTGGGAAACCGCGCCCTTTGCGGTTTTCCATGGGAGGGGCCCCGCCTTCCATGGGAAATCCGCGCCCGAGCAGGGACCGGCGCCGGGGGGGTCTGGGGGGGGGTCAGGCTGATGCGGATTCCTCAGGCTGGGGCATCCGTGCCTTGGCCGCATCGGCCCGGTAGCTGGTGCCGTTCAGTTCCAGGATCACGCAGTGGTGGATGATTCGGTCGATGGCCGCCGCCGTCGTCATGGGGTCCTTGAATATCCGGTCCCACTGGGAAAACACCAGGTTCGAGGTGATGATCACGGTACGCCGCTCATAGCGCTCAGCCAGGAGGGTGAACAGAACCTCGGTCTCGTCTCGGGTCTGCTGGATATAGCCGATGTCGTCGATGATGATCGCGTCGAATGCGTCCAGTCGGCGCATCTCGCGCTCCAGGCCCAGGCCCTGCTTGGCGATCAGCAGGCGCTGGACCAGGGCGTAGGCTGGCGTGAAATACACCTTGTAGCCCCGCTGGATCAATTCCGCCCCCAGAGCGCAGACGAGGTGCGTCTTGCCCCGGCCCGGGAGGCCAAAGGCCAGCAGGTTCTCGCCCCGGTCGACGAACCCGCCTTCGATCAGGGTCGCCATCTGCCGGCGGACCTTCACGGGCAGGAGGTCCTGCTTGAGGGTGGCCAGGGTCTTGCCGACCGGGAGCTTGGCGGCCTTGAGTACCCGTTCCAGGCGCTTCTGGCGCCGCTGCTCCAGTTCCAGTTCCATCAGGTGGTGCAGGAACCGATCGAAAGCCCAGCCCTCCTTCTCAGCCCGTTTCCCGGCTTCCCCGTAAGTCGCCGCCACCCCGGTCAGGTTGAGCTCCCGCAGCATGTCCCCCAGTTGCCGACGCGCTTCCTTGCTCATACCGCCTCCTCCAGCCGCTCCGTCAGCAACGCGTCAAACCCGCCCAGGTCCACCACCAGGGCCGGCATGTCCGGAATCTCGGTGGGTCTACCCAGCCCCATCAGGTCCTGCACGCGCGCCGGCTCCGGGATGATGCCCTCCGCCATCAGCAGCACCAGGGCCGCCTCGACATCGCACTCCATTTCCTCGGCGGCCAGGTTGAGGTTGCGCAGGTAGGCCACTTCGCCCCGGCGCTCGCCCAGTCCCTTCTGTAGAGCTTCCAGGGCTTGGTGCCAGACCGGCCCCGGGAACAGGTCCGCCCGGTGCCGGTATTGGGCAAAGGCGCCCGGTTTCTTGAGCATCGCCTTGACCACGTGGCGGTAGTCGATGCGGGTCCGGTACTCCCCCAGCAGCCTGGGGATCACCAGCAACCGCCGGTCTGCGAACCAGACCTCCAGCGTCATCTCGTAGAGCCGCACCCGCACCCACTTGCCCAGCAACTTCGGAGGCACCGAGTAGGTGTTCCGCTTCACCAGCAGGGTGCTTTCCTCGCTTACCTTGATCCGCCATTCGTCGAACTCGGCGAACGCCTCCACCCGCAGGGGCCGCATGGCGGCCAGTTCTTCGGGAACCCGCTTGCGGCGGGCGTTCGCCATTACGCAGGCCCCCTGGGCCCAGGCTTCCCACGCCTCCACCGAAGGGAAATCCCGGTGGCCGCGCAGCAGCAGGTGCTGGTGCAGGCGCCGCTTGAGGGCATTGTTCGAGGCTTCCACGTCGCCGTTCTGCTCAGACTTGCCCACGCTGATGGTCCGCACCTGGACATCGTAGTGCCCGGTCATCATGTCCCAGTAGTCGTCGTTATAGGCCCGGGGTTTCCGGCTGCGGGTCCTGTGAATCGTGGACTTCTCCTCTCCCGACCCCGTGATCTCCACCTCGACCGCAGCGCTGGCGGCGATCTTATGGGTCGCGGAAGTGGAGTTGTCGGTCTGGCTGAACAGTGGGATCCGGCCCAGCTGGGCCAGGGCCGCCGGGATCCCCCGCCGCAGGGCCAGCATGGACTCCGACTGGCACACGGTGATCCAGCCCCAGTTGGAGTAGGGCAGCACTACATGGCAGAGCATGTGGGGGAACGGCTCGCCATGGATCGTCACGTTCAGCTCCGTTGCCCAGGTGAAATCCGTCTGCATGGCTTCGCCCGGCACGTGGTCCTGGGGAAAGAACACCTCCTTGTCGGGGCCGAACTGGGCCTGCCAGACCTGGATCCGCCGCTGGAAGGTCCGGAGTTGGCCCTCCTGGTAGACCCCTGGCCGCTGGCGCATCAGGTGCTCGAACAGGCCCTTGGCCTCCAATTCCGGGGCCTCGGCTAGGCGGCCAGCAACCTCCGGCCAGTCCGCCGCGAACGGATCCGCCCGGGTCTGCCAGGCCCGTTCCGTCGGCATCTCCGAAGGAAACTGCTTGGCCCGTATGTAACTCCGCGCCGTCTTACGGTCCATATTGGCCATCATCGCCGCCCTGCCGACCTGGCCATGCTTCGCCATTTCCTCGTTCAAACGCCTCACCTGCTGATCCGTGACCCGACCCATGGCACCGCCTTCCCCAAGGCCAGGTGGCCATGGGGTACCGTGCCGACATCTGAGTCCCCTTGGCTATCCCGGAATGGGCAAGCCGATGGGGAAGTGTAATTGTCCGCAGTGGGGACTACTCAGTGTCGTCGGGCACTTAGTTCCCAAACGGAGAACAGGTCCCACCTGCGCCGTCCCAACGAGGGGATATTCACGCGCCGGTCCCAACTCAGCGTTCGAGGTCGGACCCCAACCTGACATTCTCCCTTTGAGGTAACATCTTTCCAATCTCCCTTCTCCCCCGTTCGCGCCGTCAGATTGGGGCCGACTCACCTTCGGCGTTAGGCATCCCAAGGCTCCAAAACCAACGTGAGCGCGGCACCCTAGGTGATGGTCCACCGACAACGCCGGAATACCTATACTGGTCCCATGCCCTCAGATAGCCCCCTCTGCCCCTTTTGCAATAGCCCAATGACCAAGGGGCTTTTAAGCACGCAGGGGCCGGTTCAATGGTTCGATGGAAAGCCAGGGTTCTTCCAAGAATTACTTGGCGGTGGAGACATCATCAATTCAGAAGTCGACATGATTCGCGGCAGCCACATCGAAGGGTGGCGCTGCAACGCATGCTGCAAGCTGCTCCTTGATTTCCATGCCACCCCATCTGGCCAGGTGTAAACCCGATGCGCTATGTTATCCAGCAACATCATCAATCGTCCGTCTGCCTATCCCGCGCTCGACCCCGGACCTCAAAGTACCTTCATCCACCCGTCAATTCTCGAGCCCCTTCCACCTTCCCAGCCGACCGCGCCGCCACTTTGAGTCCGGTCAGCTGGGCCGTTAGGCATTTCCTAAACCCGCACCCACTGGTCGTCAGCCCCAGCCGTGGAACTCGACCTCTCTTCCGTTCATAGGCCTGGACCGGCGTATCAGCAGATGAACGCTAGTCCAGGCCTTCAACCATTAGAACATTACAAAAGTCGCTTCAGCGCGGTCGGTGGCAATGCGCCATGGCCATCGGTGGCGCGTTATGGCAAACGGCAAGGGGCATAGCCGGGAGAACCTGCGTAGGATTGAGAATGCGCTCCGTTGTATAACCTATGCCACCGAGCAGCGCGCCCCCAACTGCACCGGGCACAGCCCCAATCCCACCCACGGCCATCCACCCAAGGCCTCCTGTCACGGCCCCCACGCCCATGAGTGCGCCCATCGCTTTCGGGTTCACGGAGTAATCATATACAGGTCCCGTCTGGGGTCGGAAGGGGTACATTCCTCCGCATATCTGGTCAAGAGAGTCCTCGGAGAGGATGTTTGCAGGCCTTTGAATAACATTCATCAGATTCTCCAATTCAGTATGGAAGGGCATCCTTGATGCCCATTTTTAAAGGACAGGGATGCAATGCGTCTATGGCAGGAGCCTGCCAGTGCGGGATACTTTTGAAGCCCACTCGGGGCAACGCCAGCCACCCCAAAAGAGTTGTCGAATGGATCTGGGCATTCGGAATCTAGGCAGTGTGCAGTGGCATTTCGGGCAATGCCTTACCGGTTCGAGCGCCATCACGAGGAGGGTCACCACAACTACGATCGTGATACATATGGCAATTCCTTGGACAGAATGATCCATGTCCACCCCCTCTTCCCAAAGCGGCCCCGATGCCCCAGGGAATGCGTCCCCGTCCCATCAAATATCCGGACGACGCAGAAGGTTCCTTGCTCCGTAATATGGGGTCTATCACGCTCTTTCGCCTTGACCAGCCAAAGTGTGTTGCGCCGCGAGTTTAACAGTAAAAAAAGCGCTCGTCCCCCTATCCTTGCGTTCAACCGGGGCCCCGCCTTTTGGATGCCTTCAAATCGTTTTCTTGCTCAATCTTCCCTTCTCCCACGTTCCCGTCGCCAAGTTGGGGCTCCCCCGAAGGCCACGGTAGGCAGGCTTCTCCGCGCCGGTATCAGCTGGCGAAAAACCCAGAGCTACATCACCAGGGCAAGCCGCAGCCCGATGGGCAATCAGCGCGCTTCTCCTCCGAGCGTTTCAACTGGGGGCCCATCCCACCGCGCCGTCCCAACGAGGTAATATCCACGCGCCGGTCCAAACCCAGCGTTCGGGATCGGACCCCAACCTGCGGTTCTCCCGGTGGTATCGTCTTTCCGGATGCCCTTCTCCCCCGTTCGCGGCGCAAGGCCCAGGCCAGATCAACTTCGGGGTTGGGGCATGGGGCGCGCGGCTCCTTGCTGCAACAACGGCGGCCCGCGCCGTGCGCCGACTCCAGGGTAGGGCTCGGTAGGCAACTGCGCGGGACACGACCTAGCCTAGATACGTTGAAGTTTTCTTTGCTGTAATGGTGAAATCTATAAAGCATGGCCGATGATCTCGAGATCCACCACCGCTTAGATACCGCCTCGTTCCTTTCAATATTCCATTATTCTCCAATGTCAGTTTGAACCAACAGGCATCCATGCCATCCGTGGCATAACCATCGATGATCAAGGTTTTTGTCTCAGAATCCCAATGCCCCAGAAGCCTTGGAAAGGCGGTGTTTCCTTGCACAGTAATAGTTACCGATCCGTCATTGTCAGGATGCATATGCCAAATATAGGTATTAGTTCCCCCGGGCGCTGCATCCACACAATTGCAATCGCCCTCAATACCAGTTACCTGCCAAACCCCCTGCAGAGGGTGCAGTTCTTGACAGGATGCCGAAGCGGACACAAGACAGGGAACGACAAGGACCAGCCTAGTCAACATAGATCTTCTCCTAATCCAGTAGGTTGGAAGGGTGAACGGGGTGACGCTTCCACTGCTTGCCAACAAAATGCAGTGGATAGCGTATTGGTTTCACCAAGATTCGACTTTTCGCGCGCCAATCCTACCCCGGCGTTCGAGGTCGCACCCCAATACCTGCCTGGCGTGATCTCCGGGGATGGCGAAGAACTCGATGCCGATGTTCTCGCCGTGCTTGAACCCATTCAAACCTTCCATGGACGTTGCATTGCCATTGTCCACCGGCTCGAGGAAGACGATGACAAAGTCGAAGTCGTCCCAGAGGGCATCGATTTATCTGATTCACAAATTCGAGAAATGACCTATTTTCAAGAACAGTATTTCTCTTCCGTCCTAATCCGCAAATGTCCCAAACCCGGTTTGACCTGAACGGAACACGACCTTCCTGGAGAGGCGATGAAGATCCTCGCGCTTGAGAATGAACTTCCCGGATTGTCCGCCAAGGATTTTGCGCCGTATCTTGAAGCAGAGGCCCAAAGGGTCTGGGAGCTCCAGCAAGCGGACCTCATCCGTGAAATCTATTTCCGCCCTGACCTGCATTCGGCGGTGCTGGTCCTGGAATGCGAGAGCCTCCCGGAAGCCGAATCAATTCTGGCTTCACTTCCACTTGTCTCAAACAGCCTCATCCGTTTTGAACTGGTTCCCCTGGCGCCATATTCCGGCTATTCGAGGCTCTTCTCCAAGCAAGGCTGATGGCAGGGTTGGCCCGCATGGAAATACTGAGCCATCCCAACGAGGTCTGATTGGCCCGCCGGTCCCAGTCCGGCGTCCGAGGTCGGACCCCAACCTGACCTCCGCCCTTTGAGGCAGGATCCATCCCATCCTCCTTTTCCCCCATTCGCGCCCCCAGGTTGGGGCCGACGCAACTTCGGCGTCAGGATTTCCGGGTGGTCTCATGAAGGTCAATCAGCCAACCAACCCATCCGCCCGCAATTGGATCCTGGCGTTTGTTGCCGTTACATTGGCATCCCTCGCCCTTGCCACCAGTGGCCACGTTGCCTACGCTGCCCTTGGGTTTGGCGGTATCGATTCTGCTCAATGGGAATTCGCCGTTCCAAGCACATTGGCTCTCCTGGTCGTGGCCGGCCTCCTCGGTCGTTTTGCTTACCGAAGGGCGCCAACAAGGGCCATGGCATGGACAATCGCGCTCGCCTTATTTGCAAATATTGCACCGTGGGCCGTTATCGTCTACAAGCTCCACTTGATCCTGTGACCCGGGATCAGGTCTCAACACGCGCGTTCCATCCGCTCATCCCACCGACGGCAGGTTCGCGGGCCGGTCCTGAGAGGTCGAACCCCGGCCTGCGCTTCTCCCTTGGTGGTATCGTCTTTCCGATCTCCCTTCTCCCCCTTCGCGCCGCCAGGTTGGGACCGACTCGACCTCGGCTCCAGGTATCACCCAGCATGAGGTGCCGAAATGGAGCGAAAGCGCATTGCACTCGCCGGTTTGATTCTGTTCGGGGTCGCATTGGCGTGGAATGCCCTTCTTCACCTTGTCCTTCTGGCCAAGGTCAATGCCTTGGTGCTGCACCTTCGCCGCCCCAACCAGCCATGGGTGATTCCGACCTCCCTCCTTCTGACGGCTGGCATTGTCACGCTCTTCCTGCTCGGTTATCTGCGCTTTTCCAGGCGTCCAACCCTGAGGGAGGGCCTGACCTACGGCTTGTCCTTCGGGCTCCTGGCGGGTCTACTGGTCGATCTCAATCAATTCCTCCTTTACCCCATCCCCGCCAAGGTTGCTGCCTGCTGGTTTGCCGGCGGCCTTCTCGAGTTCAGCTTTTACGGCATCCTTCTCGCCAAGATCATCCCTCCCAAAGGGCCAATGCCGGAGTCGATGCGGTCCAAAGGGCCGTCCCACCGCGCCGTCCCAACGAGGTGATATTCACGCGCCGGTCCCAACCCCGCGTTCGAGGTCTGACCCCAACCTGCACTTCCCCCCTTGGCTGTATCGTCTATCCGATCCTCCTTCTCCCCCGTTTGTGGCGCCAGGTGGCCCTTTGCGTCGGCGCCGAATACGGCGAGCACGAATTCTTCTTCGGTGCCAAGACACCGCTCCCCTTGGTGGTATCGTCTTTCCCCTATCCCCCGATCGGGGCCGACCCGGCTTCGGCGCCAGATCGCAACCCCATCGAAAAACCTGCCAGGCCAAAGGAGGACGGCATGATCAACCAGGTTTTCCTGACCTTCCCGTCGCCGACCTCGAGAGGTCGGTCGCCTTCTTCAAGGCGCTTGGATTTGCTCACAACCCGCAGTTCAGCGACGAGACGGCTGCGTGCATCATCATCAATGAAACCATTTCCGTGATGCTGGGAACCCACGCGAAGTTTCGTGAGTTCACGCCCAAGGCCGTCTGCGACACAAGTCAGGCCGCCGAGGTCCTGATTTCCCTCAGCTGTGAGAGCCGCGAGCAGGTGGATGAACTGGTTGCCAAGGCCCTTGCCGCGGGTGGTTCAACCTACGATAAACCCGAGGATTTCGGGTTCATGTACACCCACAGCTTCGTCGACCTGGATGGTCATGGGTGGGGGGTGCTCCACATGGTTTCCAATCCTGAGTCCTAGGGGTGCTTTGGTTTCAGCCGCGGCGGGTCCGGCTGGCTTCGGGCACGAGGATCCCATGGGCCCAGCGGTGCTCCGCGTCCTGATGCGGCGCCCCTGAAGGCCCCGGTAGACAACTGCCGTTTGGAAATCCGTTCAACGGCCCTTTTCCATCAACCTGGAGAAGCCGGTCCCCAACCTGCACTTCTCCCCGTGGTGGTATCGTCTTTGCGATTCCCCTCCTCCCCCTTCACGGCGCCAGGACCACCCGATGAACTCGACGATTCGCGCCCAGCTCGGCGACATCACCCACCTGGATGTGGACGCCATCGTCAACGCCGCCAATTCGTCCCTGCTTGGCGGAGGTGGGGTCGACGGAGCCATCCACCGTGCGGCTGGGCCCGACCTGGTTCATGAATGCCGGTTGCTGGGGGGCTGCAGGCCGGGCGAAGCGAAGATGACCAAGGGGTACCGGCTCCCGGCTCGACACGTGATCCATACGGTGGGCCCCGTCTGGCGGGGCGGGGCCTGGCAGGAAGCGGACGTGCTCTCGTCATGCTATCTCCGGTGCCTGGAGCTGGCCTCGGAGCATTCCATCCACTCCATCGCCTTCCCGAGCATCAGCACGGGCATCTTCGGCTACCCCATCGAAAGCGCCTGCCGGATTGCCGTGTCGACCACGCGCGCCTTCCTCGCCAGACCCAGCTCCATCGTCGAAGTCGTCTTCTGCTGCTTCAGCCCGTCCGACCTGGAGGTCTACGAAGGCGTTCTCAGGGGCCTTCCCACCTAGTCCCACATCGATCGGTCCCCACCCGTCCTCGGCCTCCATCACCCATGGGGGCGGCCACGGGCCGCGTTCCGCCGCGGGCAGGGGGCCGGGAGCGACCGCTTTGAAATGAGCTATAGTCGAGCCATGCTTCCCGATACCTTCGCAATAATCGGTGCGGTCATTGGCTCGCTCGGCGGATTCTATTACGTGTTTGAAACCATGGCCGGCCGGGCCCAGCCCAACCGCATCACCTGGCTGCTTTGGGGAATCTTCCCGATGGTCATCTTCGTGGCGCAGAGGGTGCAGGGGGTTCCGGGCGTTTCGTGGGCGTCCTTTGCCGCCGGCCTGACGCCGCTGCTGGTCGTCGCAGCATCCTTCTTCAACAGGAATGCCTACTGGAAGACCGAACCGCGGGACTACGGCCTGATGGCGGCGGCCATCCTCGGCATCCTCCTCTGGGGCATCACCCGCAATCCGAACCTGGCCCTGCTCTTCTCCCTGCTGGCCGATATGCTGGCGAGCGTCCCGACCCTCCTCAAGGCCCGTCGCCACCCCCGCTCCGAAAGCTGGGTGGCCTACGCGATCAGCGCCACCGGGTTCGGAATCAGCCTTCTTTCGGTTCAGACCTTCAACTTCCAGAGTGCGGCGTTCGTGGCCTACGTTTTCCTCCTCAACGCCGCCCTGGCGATGCTGGCCTCGATGCGCGCATCCTCGGGAACCCCAACCCCGGGGCCGGGAGGCGCGCATGACAATGCCTAGTCCTTTCGGGCCGTTCCATCGCTGACCTCCACGCTCCTTGAAAAGGGGCTTGCGGTTGAAGGTCAGCACGAAGGCCTTCCCGTCAGGGGGTCGGCTCCAGCCCGTACCGGGTCGCCCGGCCCTTGAAGGAAGGTCAGGTCCCCCTCCAGACCTGGAGAGCCGTCAGCCCCAGGATCGCTCCGGGCGCGGGCGACCGCTCCGCCTCGCCTGGCATGGCGCCCGGCAGCCTCTTCGAGGTTGGACCCGGCGGGGCGGAGCCGGCCGGGTTTCAGGACGGATTTCCATTTCTTGAAAATACGACTGATATGAACCACCCCTCAAATCCCGGGATGGGGATCCGTCACCGATCGGCCTGCTGGGCATCCAAGGGAGGTTCCAGGACGTACGGAGGTGAAGCGATGCTGAAGCTGACCGTGAACGGGAAGGCCCGGACCGTGGATGCCCGGCCGGACATGCCGCTGCTCTGGGTGCTCCGGGACAGGCTGGGGCTCACGGGCACCAAGCTGGGGTGCGGCATGGCCCAGTGCGGCGCCTGCACGGTGCACCTGGACGGGGAGGCCGTCCGCTCCTGCGTGACTCCGGTGTCCCGGGCGGTGGGCAAACAGGTGGTGACCATCGAGGGCCTTTCCCCGGACAACCGCCATCCCCTTCAGCTGGCCTGGCTCGAGGCGGACGTGCCCCAGTGCGGCTACTGCCAGTCCGGCCAGATCATGGCCGCCGCGGTGCTCCTGCGGGAAAAGGCCGACCCCACGGACGAGGACATCGATCGATGTTTGGCTGGCAACCTTTGCCGCTGTGGCACCTACCAGCGCATCCGCGCCGCCGTCCACCGGGCTGCCGAACTCGCCGCCAAGGGAGGTGGCCGATGACCGGGACCCTGACCCGCCGCGATTTCCTCAAGGCCGGTGGCGCCGCGGCAGGAGGACTGACGGTCGCCTTCCTGGTGCCGGCCGCCTCCCGGGCCGCCCAGGCCGTGGAGCCCGCCGCCCCCTTCGCCCCCAACGCCTTCCTGCGCATCGGCAGCGACGACCGCATCACGGTGCTCCTGTCCCATTCGGAAATGGGCCAGGGCATCTGGACCACCCTGCCCATGCTCATCGCCGAGGAGCTGGACGCGGACTGGTCCAGGGTGCGGGCCGAGCATGCCCCCGCCGCCCCGGCCTACGCCCACGCGGTCTTCGGCATGCAGATGACCGGAGGCTCCAGCAGCACCTGGTCCGAGTTCGACCGGTACCGCCAGGCCGGGGCCCTGGCCCGGGCCCTCCTGATCCAGGCCGCCGCCCAGCGTTTCGGGGTGGATCCCTCCCAGTGCCGCACGGACAACGGCGTGGTCCACGCGGGGGACCGCAAGGCCACCTATGGCGAGCTGGCGGTGGCGGCCTCCAGGCTGCCGGCCCCGGGCCCCATCCCCCTCAAGGATCCCCGGGACTGGAAGATCATCGGTCAGCCGCGGCGCCGGCTGGACGGGCCGGAAAAGGTGAACGGCCGGGCCATCTTCGGGATGGACGTGCAGTTCCCGGGCCTGCTCACGGCCCTGGTGGCCCGGCCTCCGGTGTTCGGGGCCAAGGTCCGGTCCTTCGATGCGGCCCGCGCGAAGGCCGTCCCGGGCGTGCGCGCGGTGCTCCAGGTGCCCAGCGGGGTGGCGGTGGTGGCCGAGGACTTCTGGGCGGCCGAGCGCGGGCGGGACGCCCTGGCGGTGGCCTGGGACCTGGGCCCCAACGCGGGGCTGGACACCGGATCCCTCTTCCAGGAGTTCCGGCGCCTGGCGGCCACCCCGGGAAAGGTGGCGGCCCAGGCCGGCGACGCCCCCTCCGTGCTGGCCAAGGCCTCCAAGGTCCTGGAGGCCGAGTACGCCGTGCCCTACCTCGCCCACGCCCCCATGGAACCGCTCAACTGCACCGTGAAGCTGGGCCCGGACAGCTGCGAGATCTGGAGCGGGACCCAGTTCCAGGGCCCCGATCACCAGGCCGCCGCCCGCATCACGGGCCTCAAGCCCAGCCAGATCACCCTCCACACCGTCTTCCTCGGGGGCGGGTTCGGACGCAGGGCGAACCCCACGTCCGATTTCGTCACCGAGGCCCTGCACGTGGCCAAGGCGGCGGGCAGGCCCGTCAAGGTGGTGTGGACCCGCGAGGACGACATCCGGGGCGGCTACTACCGCTCGGGCTTCCTGCACCGGGCCCGGGTGGCCCTGGGGGCCGACGGCCTGCCCGAAGCCTGGCAGCACACCCTGGTGGGGCAGTCCATCCTGGTGGGCACGCCCTTCGAAGCCATGATGATGAAGAACGGCATCGACCCCACCTCCACGGAGGGCGTGGCGGATTCCCCCTACCTCGCGGGCGTCCCCCACCACCACGTGAGCCTCCACAGCCCCAGCACCGGGGTGCCCGTGCTGTGGTGGCGCTCCGTGGGCCACAGCCACACGGCCTTCGTGATGGAGAGCCTCATCGACGAACTGGCCCATGCCGCGGGCGTGGACCCGCTGGCCTACCGCCGCCGCCTGCTCCAGGCCCACCCCCGCCACCTGGCGGTGCTGGAGCTGGCCGCGGAGAAGGCCGGCTGGGGCCGTCCCGTGGCCGCGGGCCATGCCCTGGGCCTGGCGGTCCACGAGTCCTTCGGCAGCTTCGTGGCGCAGGTGGCCGAGGTGTCCGTGGACCAGGGCCGGCCCCGGGTCCACCGGGTGGTCTGCGCCGTGGACTGCGGGCTGGCGGTGAACCCCGAAGGGGTGCGGGCCCAGATGGAAGGGGCGGTGGTCTTCGGGCTCACGGCGGCCCTGCACGGCGAGATCACCTTCGCCCAGGGCCGGGTCCGGCAGGGGAACTTCCACGACTATCCCCTGCTCCGGATCAACGAGATGCCCCGCGTGGAGGTCCACATCCTGCCCAGCACCGCGAAGATGGGCGGCATCGGCGAGCCCGGGGTGCCCCCGGTGGCGCCGGCGGTGGCCAATGCCCTCTTCCTCCTCACCGGCCAGCGGGTGAGGCACCTGCCCATCCGGCTCTAGGAGTCCGCAATGCCCCCCTCGATCCGGCATTTCCTCCTCGGCCTGGCCCTCGCGGCCGGCCCCCTCCACGCGGCCAAGCCCGCGCCCCCGCCGACCGCGGCGGAGGCCAAGGCCGCCTTCCTGGAGGCCTACAAGGTCTTCATGCACCCCCGGTGCATGAACTGCCACCCCGACGGCAACCGCCCCCTCCAGGGCGAGGACAGCCATCCCCACACCCAGAACGTCGTTCGAGGCCCTTCCGGCGAGGGGGTCTACGCCCTCAAATGCATGAACTGCCACCAGACGGCCAACGTGCCGGGCCCTGGCATGCCCCCCGGCAACCCCGCATGGCGCCTGCCTCCCCCCGAAATGCCGCTGGTCTTCCAGGGCCGCAGCCCCGCGGCCCTGGCCCGGCAGCTCAAGGACCCGGACCAGAACGGGGGCTTGACCCTCGCCCAGCTGCTTCGCCACGTGGCGGAGGATCCGCTGGTGAAGGCCGGCTGGAACCCGGGCGAAGGCAGGCCCCGGCCGCCCATCTCCCAGAAGGCCTTCGCGCGCCTCATGAAGCGCTGGATCGAGGGCGGGGCGCCCGCTCCCGAGTAGGGCGTCCTCCGGCCGGGACCCGGCCTTGCGCGACCGGAGATCCAGACTAAATTTGGCAGGGCCTCATCAGCGCACCTCTGGAAAGGAGGCGGGGCATGACCTACGTGATCACGGAACCCTGCATCGGAACGAAGGATACGGCTTGTGTCGAGGTCTGTCCGGTGGATTGCATCCATCCAGCCAAGGCCGAAGGGGACTTCGACAAGGTCGACCAGCTGTTCATCGACCCCGACACCTGCATCGACTGCGGCGCCTGTGTGAGCGAGTGCCCGGTGAACGCCATCTTCCCGAAGGATGAGGTGCCGGCCGGGTTCGAGTCCTACATCGAGAAGAACGCCGATTACTTCAAACACTAGGGCGCCCGGTTAACGATCGAGCCTGGTTCCGGCCCATCCCCTGGACCTGGAATCGCAGGGCGGGCCCGGTCAACGGGCTGCTTTTCGGAGGGTGTTCGGACCGCAGCCTGCGCGATGCCGGTCGTGAGCGTCCAGACGCAGGCATCCCCCATGGCGCGGCCCGGGGTGGTGCTCGTGATCCCCCAGACCCTACTTGAATTCCAGCTTGTAATAGATATCCACGCCGCTTTCGGTGCCGGTCTGGGCCTCCGCCTGCACGTGCTTCTGCAGATCGAACCGCAGCAGGAACAGGTTGCCGCCCGTGAAGAGGGACCGGCCGTAGCTTACGAACAGGCGCGGGGTCAGGTATTTGCCCAGGGTCATCATGGCCTGGGCCGCGGGCACCGCCTGGGCGTTGGCGGCCGCGGCGGACGTGGAGACCAGGGGCTTGTAGCCCATGAGCCGGGGATCGTCCCCTGGGGCCGTGCGGATATCCAGGGTGCTCAGGCCCAGGCGGGACTTGATGCGGTCCTGGAGGACGGCGGACTGGCCCTTGCTGATGAGGTAGGACGAGGCCCGGCCCATGAGGTCCACGCCGGCGCCGCCCGCGGCGCCGAGGGCATGGCCCATGACGATGTAGGACAGCTTGTCCTCGTCGGGCATGGCGGGGTCGGAGTACAGGGCGGTCACGGGGGCGGTCAGGGGCCCCGTCACGGTGACCCCGGCCTTCACCTCCCCCACCTGCCGCACGGCCAGGACATCCAGGGTGGGATCGGCCAGGGGGCCGCCTGCGTAGTAGAGGCGGCCGCGGGTGATGTCCAGGTCCACTCCGTAGGTGCGGAACCGGCCCTGCACGACCTGGATCTGCCCCTGGCTTTGCACCTGGTCCGGGTTGCTGAAGACCAGCATCAGCTCCCCCCCCAGCCGGGCGTCGATGGGGCCGGTGGACACCAGCACGTGGTCGCCGAAGCGCAGCTTGACGCGGGCGTCCAGGGCCAGGGGGAAGGCCCTGGCCGCGGCCGCCTCGCGGCCCAGGACCCGCACGTCGGCGCTGGGGGCCTGCAGGCCGTGGTCGGGTTCGCCGGTGATCTTCAGGGTCGGCAGAAGGACCTCCCCGCGCACCTGCAGGCGGCCGGGGCCGCCTTCGAAGGTGAGGGCGGGCGAGGCCAGGGCGTCCACCTCCGGGAAGGCCACCACCTGGAAGTCCTTGCCCTCCAGGGCCCCCTTCCAGGACACCAGGCTGGGGCCCGCCAGGTGGAAGTCCGCCGAGCCCTGCAGGGACCCGGGCCCCGACGCGGCATGGAAATCCTGGAGGCGGATCAGGTCCTTCTCCAGCAGGGCCGTGCAGCGGACGTCGCGCAGGGTGATGCCGGCGGCGGGCAGGTAGGCCCCGGCCCCGGACAGCACCACGCGCCCGGCGAGGGCGGGCGCCCGGGGGGAGCCCCGCAGGCGCAGGTCCAGCTCCAGCTCACCGCTCGTCTCCTGGGCAAGGGACGGCAGGTGGGCCCCGAGCAGGCCCTTCTCCTGGATCCGCCCGGCCAGGGACGCCTCCAGGGCGGCGTCGCGGTCCAGGACCAGGGGCCAGCGGGCCGCCAGCGGGAGGCGGAAGCCGCCCTTCACGCCGCCGTGCCCGGCCAGCGCCAGGTCCAGGTCGCCCTTCAGGGCCTCGCCGCTCCAGGTCCAGGCGAGCGTGGTGCTGCCCAGCACCGCTTCCACTTCGCCGCCGGAGGTCCGGCCGTGGACCCGGCCCTGGGTGAGATCAGCCCGGCCGGTCACCATGAAGCTGCGGTCGGCCTGGACCCTGGCCTGGACCTTGCCGGCGAGACGGCCCTCCACGGCGATCCCGGACGGAAGCCAGGGCCGCGCCCAGGCGGGATCCAGGTCGTTCCAGGCGAGGTCCAGGCTGCCCCCGGGAGGCAGGGCCAGCCGCGCCGGGCCGGGGGCCGAAAACCGCGCGTCCAGGCCGCCGCCCCCGGCCAGGCGGAGGCCCAGGGCGCCCTGGAGGCCGCGTTCGTCCCCGGCCGCCTCCAGGCGGGCCCCTTCCAGGACCCAGGTCCGTCCGCCGGAGGCGAGGCTGCCCCGGACCTGGACCTGGCTGGACAGGGTCAGGCGGCCGTCGTCCCGGAGCTCGCCGGAGGCCCTCCCCGTGGTGGCCCCCTGCACCTCCAGGCCGGCGATCCAGGAGCGCAGGCGGCCCAGGTCCAGGCTGTCCCAGGCCGCGGAGGCGCTGCCTCGGACGGGGTTCAGGAGGATCCGGGCGGAAGCGTCCAGCCGTTCCGGGCCGCGGCCCTGGAGGCGGAAGGCGGCGATCCGGACGTGGCCGGGGCCGAACTCCAGCGCCGCCGGAGCCTGGAGAGTCCAGGGGCCGGAGCGGTCCCGGCCGGCCAGGGACAGCAGGGTGCCGGTCCAGGCCCCCTGGGCGTAGCCCCCGGACAAGGCGAGACCCACCTGGGCCTCCCGGCTCCGGAGGGTGGCCTGGAGTTCGTGGCGGGCCACCGTGCCCTGGGCCTTCAGGCCCAGGCTGCCGGCCTGGAAGCGGCCCAGGGCCAGGCCCTCCAGGGCGAGATCCAGGGCCAGGCGGTCCTGAAGCAGCCCCTTGAAGGTCACGCGGTCGAGCTTGCCGCCGAAGCCGGCCAGACCCCTTCCCTGCCCAGCCAGCTCGCCGGTGGACGCGCCCTGGGCGCGCCGGCCCCACCCCTTGGCCTGGAGGCTGCCGCGGGTTCCGGGCAGAAGCAGGGCGAATTCCTGGACCCGCGCTTCCAGCTGGATGCGCTGGCTCAGCCGGCCCGAGGCGGTCACCTCGAAGCCCCGGCCCCGCAGGAACAGGCTCGAAAGGGTCACCTCCCCGCCCTCGCGCAGGAGGCTCAGCCGGCCATCCAGGGCCTGGCCATGCAGGCGGCTCCTCAGGAGGACGGCTTGCACCTCGGTGCGCTCAGCCTGCCCGGCGCCCTTCAGATCGAAGTTCAGGAGCCCCTTCCAGGCGGGGTCCAGCCCCGCGGGATCCAGGCCCCGGCCGGCCAGATCCCCCTGCCATCCGGCCCGCAGGTCCAGTCCCAGGCTGCCGGTGAGGGACCCGTTCAACCAGCGCCCCTGCACGATCTGGAAGGCCAGGCGGGTGGGGGCGAGGCGGAGGGTCCCGTCCACGGCGGCCAGGCACCGCCCCCTGCCCTCCAGGACGCCCTGGACCGGGCCGGCCAGCAGCTCGGATGCGGCGCCCGCTCCCAGCCGCACCCTCAGGGTCGCCTTGTCCACGCCCCCCAGCGGCGCCCCGGGGACCAGGGCCAGATCGGCCTGGAAGGCCGGCTCCCGGAAGGCCACGGCCAGGGTGCCGCCGAGGCGCCCCTGGGGCGTTTCCAGCTCCAGGGCCGGCAGGCTGAGCCGGGAGGCCTCCCAGCGGGCTGAGGTCCGCAGCCGGGTCACCTTCACGGCGGGATCGTCCAGGCGCCGGTACGTCAGATCCGCCACCTCCGCCCGCGCCACCTCGACGCGCAGCCGGGCCACCACATCCGGCACGGCCGGCCAGAGGAAGGGCTTCGGTTCCGGTTCCCGGGGGGCGTGGTCCCGGACCCGGACCCCCTGGAGGACCAGCGCCTGGACGGGGATGCGGCGGAACGGCAGCGCCCCGGGGTTCCAGTCCAGGTCGGCCCGGTCGATCTCCACGTCCAGCGTGCCCATCGCCAGCCGGACCCCTTCCAGGTGCAGGCGGCCCAGGCGGCCCTCCACCTTCCGGGCCGAATAGACGGCCCCGGAACGCCGGGCCAGGGTCGCCAGGAGCCAGCGGACCCCGCTCCCGGTCCCGCCCAGCCAGCCGGCGACGCCGGCGCAGAGGAGCAGCAGCGCCAGGGCGCCCGCGGCCAGCCCGCGCAGGACCCTGCCCCGGCGGCTCACAGGAAGGCCCCCACGCTGAAGTGGATCCGCCAGCCGGGCGCTTCGTCCCGGATCCGCCGGGCCAGGGACAGGTTGAGGCTGCCCACCGGCGAGCGGTAGTGGAGCCCCACCCCGGCCCCCTGGTGCAGGCGCACTCCCTTGAAGGACTCGAAGGCGTTGCCGGCGTCGTGGAAGATCGAGACGCCCCAGTTGCGGGGCAGCGCCCGTTCCAGCTCCAGGCTGGTGGCCAGGAGCTGTTTGCCGCCCACCACCTTTCCGGCCGCGTTCCGCAGGCCCAGGCTTTGATAGGCGTAGCCGCGAACGCTCTGGTCCCCTCCGGCGAAAAAGCGCAGGGTCGGAGGCAGGGCGTCCACCGGCTCGGCGGAGAAGGTGGCGCCCACCCGCAGGCGGCTCTGGACGGACAACCGGGCCGGCAGGGGCTGGAGGTGGCTCACCGCGCCCAGGAGCTGGACCATGCGGGTGTCGGACCCCAGGGCCCGGTCCGTGCCCCGGGCCTCCAGGGCGACGCGCAGGCCCCGGGTGGGGAGCCTGGGGTCGTCGAGCCGGTCCCGGGTGAAACGCACGCCGGGAAGCACCAGCCGGGTGCGGTGGTAGAGCCCCACGGAGGTGTAGGCCTCCTGGAGGAACCGCACGTAGGCCGTGCCCAGGGTGCCGGGCCCCAGCGAACGGTTCCGGGCCACCTCCACCGACGCCAGCCGGGTCACCAAATCCGCCAGTTCCTCCTTCTGCAGGATCACCTGCAGGGTGGCGGTGTCCTGCAATCCGGAGCCCATGGGCAGCGTGTAGGTGGAGGAGAGGCCCTGCAGGCGCTGGGAGGCGTAGAGGCTGGTGGTCAGCTCATGGCCCCGGTTCAGCATGTCCAGGTCCCGGTAGCGCACCGAGAAGCGGGGCCCGGTGTCGGTGCCGTAGCCCACCCCGGTGCGCAGGGACCGGCGGGGGCCCTGCTTGAGGTCGATGCGGAGGGTGACGTCGCGGTCTGCCGGTTCCGAGGTGAGGATCACCTCCTTGAAGCGCTCCGAACCGGCCAGCTGCACCTGGGTCAGGCCGAGCCGGGCGCGGGTGAAGGGGTCGCCCGGCTGGAAGGCCACGTACCGCCGGAGAAACGGGGCCGGGTAGTCGGGGGCGCCCAGGAAGCGGGCGTCCTTGAAGCGGTACAGCTCCCCGGTGGCCAGGACCAGGTCCAGCGTGGCGGTCTGGGTGGCGGGGTCCACGACGATCTCGTGGCGGGTGAAGTCGGCGTCCAGGTAGCCCAGCCCTTCGGCGCGGCTCTTGAGGCCCGAGCGCGCCGCCTCGTACTCAGGGTGGATCAGCGGGTCGCCGGGCTTGAGGGGAAAGGCGGCCACCAGGGCCGCGAGGGTCGGATCGGAGGCGCCGGCGCCGGTGACCTCCACCCGGCGGTGACCGATGCGCACCGGCTCCCCCGCCGCCACCTGGATCTGGAGGTGGCCGCCCGCGGGCCCGGAGCGGGTCACCTGGATCACCGGCCGGTAGTAGCCGAAGGGTTCGAGGGCCAGTTTGACCTTGGCCTCCACCTGGCCGGCGAAGCGGTCCACCCAGCCCCGGTCCACCGCTCCCGGTCCGTCCATGCCCCGGGGGAGGGCCAGGGCCTTGCGCACCTGGTCCCGCAGCGGACCCTCCAGGCCGGTGACGGTCACCTGCACGGCCCCCCCCGGCGGGGCCGGAAGCAGGGGCCCGGACAGGAGCCCGGCGAGGATGGCCACCCGGGCCCGACCCGCCGGATTCATGGAAATCCGCCGGTCCGGACCTGGAGGCCGAGGGGCTTTCCCGCCCCGGGTCCGGCATCAATCCGAGCGGCCAACCCCATCCTTACGCCCCTTTTCAAGTGTGTCCGATCCAGCGTGAAACCCCACGAAGGATGGCATCTCCCGCCCGGCCCTGGAAGCGGGGAAACCAGTCGCGCTCATCCGGCGGATCCCTGGTGGGCCTGGCGGCCGAACCACGAACGCGTGGCCTTCCAGGCGGTCCAGGCTGCCCGGAACCGCGTCCGGTCCGCCTTCCCCTGGGCACGGGCCGCCCGGCGGAGGTCGCCGGCGGTGCGGCCAAGGAGGGTCCTTTGGCGGTTCAGCAGGTCGAAGGTTTCCCGGTGCGCCTGGAAGGCGGCCAGCGCCTCGTCCACCCGGGCCTTGGCAGCCATCAACCGCTCAAGCAGTCCATCGCAGGTGACCGGCCCGGCCGGGGCGAGCAGCGACGTCAGCCGCCGCGCCTCCATGGCGACCCTGGCGCGGCGGATCTCCGTGGCCGGAATCCGCCTCAGCCCCCGGGCGAGCCCCACCCAGGCGAAGGCGGAAATGAGCCATTTCCCGGGGTCCCACTGGTACCATCGCGGCGCGTTCCGGTAGTCCCACGGCCAATGATGGTGGAAATTGTGATAGCCCTCCCCGAAGGTGAAGGGCGCCAGGAACCCGTTGTCCCGGGCGCTGGTGGCGTCCGAAAAGGGCTGGGACCCGAACCTGTGGGCGGCGGAATTGATGAGGAAGGTGCTGTGGTGGGTCAGCACGATGCGCAAAAGCACGCCCATCACCGCCTGCCCCCACACGTCGCCGGTGGCCAGGCCGACGTAGACCGGCGCCAGGGCGACGGCCGCGCCGATCCAGAAGTGGTGCCGGTGCTGCCAGCGCACGAGGGGATCGGCCTGCAGGTCCGCCACCTGCGCCAGGGGCCGGACCTCCCCCTCCATCACCCACAGCCAGTGGGCGTGCCAGAACCCCCTGGAGATCGCATAGGGATCCTCCGCCGGGTCGTCCACGAAGCGGTGATGCCGGCGGTGGTCGCTGCACCACCAAAGCGCGGAGTTCTCGAAGGCCGCGGCGCCCAGCAGCAGAACCGCCAGGCGCAGGGGCCAGGCCGCCTGGAAGGCCCGGTGGCTGAAGAGCCGGTGGTAGCCGACCGTGATGGCCAGCCCGATCAGGACGAACATCAGGACCAGCATCCCGGCCTCGCTCCACCGGAGCCCCTGCAGGACCAGTTTCAGCGGGACCAGGACCACGGCGAGGACCAGCGTCCCCGCGAGGAAGAGGGTGTTGAGGAGGGAACGGCGAGCTCGGGTGGCCATGGGGCACCTCCCAGGGAAGGTCGGCAGCAACTTCCAGGCCACCCGCGCAGGTCCTTGAGATCCCGCGGTGGCGGGGCGGCAGGCGAGGGCCACGCGATCAGAATGATGGCCCCTTGCATCAATCTGGCCTACGGGGGGCGCCGCCGGACCGGGGGTCCGAATCCTGTGCCATCCTGGACGTGGAGTCTTCCCATGCCCATCTTCCATCCCCAGCCGCCGCAGATCCCGGCCCACTTGCATGGCAAGCGGAAGGTCCTGGAAGCCTTCCGCACCCTACCCGCGGAGACCCGGGTCTTCGTGGGGGTCAACCTGCCCGATCCGGAGACGCCCCACGGGCAGTACCTGGCTTTCCTCGTGGCGGATGCCGAACTGGGGTTGGTGATCGTGAACGTTCCGGCCGAGGGCGTGGAACCCCGCAAGGGCCACTGGGTCCGCCGGAACGCGGACGGGACGTACGACCCCCTGGAGAAGAGCCCTGCCGACGTCCTCCAGGCCCAGCAGAACGCGCTCTTCAAATTCCTGAAGGGCCTGGGCCTCGCCTTCATCCCGCGCATGACCCAGGTGCTGGCCCTGCCCTCGCTCCAGCTGGAACCCGGGCGGGCCCTGGGCCCGAACCTGCCCGCGTGCCGGCTCCTCACGGAGGAGAAGCTGAGGAATCCCTACATCTCCCTGCGGATGGCCGTGACGGGGGGGAAGACCTGGACCGAGTGGTGCACGACGCCGCTGGCGGGCCAGTTCGCGATCGGGAGGGAGACCATGGAACGCCTTGCCGGGGCGCTGGGCAAGCCCTGACGCGGACCCGCCGGCCGGGTCGGGTATCCTGGGGGGGCCATCGAAAGGAACCCATTGGCGAAGACGAGGGGCCAGGCCGAGAAGAAAAAGCGGGCGACCGAGAAGCGCAAGCAGATCGAGAAGGCCGTGCTGAGGATCGCGGCCGCCATGCCCGATGACGTCCCGGCCGCAAAGCCGGCCGCGGCGGCAGGCAAGGCCACGGGGATCCCGGGCAAGCCCTGACGCCGGACACGGTCATCACCCTGCCGGATGTGGTCAGCCTGCAGGCGCCCGCAGGATCGGTTTCGCTTCGGGAGGGGGATCCAGGTCCAGGCGGTCCCGGAGCCGTTCCAGGGCCAGGAGGCCGTCCGTGATGGTGATGAAGTGGTGCCCCTTCACCGCCATCGCGATGATCTCCGCGATCATCCGGGGGCGGATGGCCAGGGCCCTCGCCAGGAAGGACACGTAGGCCAGCCCGTAGTGGCTGAAGGTCTGGCGCACAAGGGAATGGATCAGGGCGCGCACTTCCATCCCGCCCACCCTGCGGCAGAGGACCTTCGCCGGCCGCATCCGCCGCAGGAGCTCGAGGCACCTGGCGAAATAGTGGCTGGGCGTGTAGAGGTCGCGGAGGATCCGCTTGTAGCCTTCCCGCAGCCGGGCGGCATCCATGCGGGGCACGAAGTTGAGGTCCAGGTCGTGGGTGTTGTTCCCGCCGCTGGAAGCCCCCAGGAGCCGGCCTTCGGCGGCGAGGCGCGCATGGAGGCGGGTCTTGGGCAGGGCGGTGAGGAGGCCGACCATGGCGGTGGGGATGCCGGCTTCCTGGATGAAGGCCGTCTGCCGGTCGAAGATGTCCTCGCGGTCCTCGTCGAAGCCGACGATGAAACCGCCCGCCACTTCGAGGCCCTTCCCCTGGATGGTCCGCACGCTCTCCAGCAGGTCGGCCCGGACGTTCTGGTGCTTGTGGACGGCCTTCAGTGTGGCCGCATCGGGCGTTTCGATGCCCACGAAGACCATGTTGAAGCCCGCTTCCGCCATGCCCTCCAGGAGGGGCTCGTCGGCCGCCAAATCCAGGCTCGCTTCCGTGAAGAACTCGAAGGGGCGCCCCCGCTTCTCCTGCCAGTCCGACAGGGCCGGCAGCAGGCGCCGGACCTCCGCCCGGTTCCCGATGAAATTGTCATCCACGATGAACAGGGAGCCGCTCCAGCCGTTCTCCACGAGCACGTCGAGTTCCCGGAGGAACTGGGCCGGCGTCTTGGTCCGGGGCCGGTGGCCGAACAGGGAGACGATGTCGCAGAATTCGCAGTCGTGCGGACAGCCCCGGGAATATTGCAGGGCCGCTCCGGCATACCGCCTGCTGTCCACCAGGTCGTAGCGGGGCGCGGGCGTGGCCGCCAGGTCCGGGTGGCCGGAATCGTCGTAGCGGTGCCTCGCCACGCCCTTCCCGAAGTCGGCGAGGAAGGGCGGGAGGTTGACCTCCGCCTCCCCCAGGACGAAGGTGGTGACCCCTTCGATCTGCTCCCAGCAGCTGGTCGGATAGGGACCCCCCGCCACGACGGGGGTCCCGGCCTCCCGGCAGAGGGCGATGAGCCGCTCGAAGGAGGCCTTCTGCACCAGCATGGCGGAGGCGAGGACCAGGTCCGCCCTGGCCAGCGCTCCGGGGGCCAGGGGCTCCACGTTCAGGTCCAGCACCGTGAGCACCCAGTCCCGGGGCAACAGGGCGGCCACCGTCAGCAGCCCGAGGGGCGGCAAGGTCGCCTTCCTGCCGAGGAAGGGCAGCGCGTAGCACATGCTCCAGTAGGTCGGGGGCATTTCCGGGTACACCAACAGAGCCTTGATGCTCAAGGCTGCCCCCCTTCAGGGATGATCGACCTCAAGGTAGGACCGGCCTCCCGGCATCGCCATACTGGATTCATTGAAACGAGGCTTATTCTCCCCATTCTCCGCGAATTCCCCCCATCGCCGCGGGGCGGTGAAAAAAGGGCCCCCATTCCCTTCAAGGGAATGAATATTTGGGGTGCATCGAGGAGCTCGAGCATGGTCCGTCCATCCGCCAGCAAACCGCCTCCCCCAGGCGCAGTGCCCGCCTCCCTCCGCTTCCACTGCTCCGGGGAGCTGAACCGCAGGACCTGTGCCGCCCTCGACCGGATCGAGCGGTCCACGGATCCCGTCCAGCATCGTGAAGCCCTCGCCGAGGTGGTCGTCGCCTTGACCGCATGTGGCCTTGACGCCTATTTCATGGAACCCCTCAAGAAGGCGAAGGCGGGATTCGTCACCCAGCAGTCGGCGTCCCTGGGCATGGCCGGGGCGCGAAAGCTCATGGGGTCCGTCATCCGCAGCATCATCGTCCGCATGGACGGGCCCCAGCTGGTCTCCGTCTGCGGTTCCATCCGGGAGTTCATGCGCTGAGGCGGCGCTTCACGAAATCCCGAAGTATGTTGTAAGATACATCGGCAACCGCCGCAGGAGACCCGATGAAACGCCGCGCCCTTCTCGCCCTCGCCCTCGGCTTGTGCCTCGCCCTGGGCGCCCAGCCCCGGCCCACGGTCATGGTCATCGCCGCGGCCGGGGATCTCCGCGGGGCCCTGGAAGAGGTTCAGGCGGCCTTCGAGGCCAGGCACCCGGAAGCCGGCCTCCAGCTTTCCTTCGGGGCCTCGGGGAACCTCACGGCCCAGATCCGGCAGGGCGCCCCCTTCGATATCTTCCTGGCGGCCGACACGGGGTTTCCGGAGGCCGTTCAGCAGGCCGGGCTCGCCACCGCGGACGGCCTCTTCCCCTATGCCAAGGGCAGCCTCACCCTCTGGGTCCGCAAGGACCTGAACCTCGATCCGGCCCGGGACGGCCTCAAGGTGCTCCTCCAGCCGGGCGTCAAGAAGGTGGCCACCGCCAACGCCCAGATGGCGCCCTACGGGCGGGCCGGCGAAGCCGCCCTGCGGCACGCGGGGCTCTACGATGCCGTGAAACCCAGGCTGGTCTTCGCGGACAACATCGCCCAGGCCGCCCAGTTCCTCCAGGCCGGCGCCGCCGAGGCCGGGCTCATCTCCTATTCCCAGGCCCGCAACCCGGCCCTGCAGCAGACGGGGGTGGCGTGGAAGGTGCCCGACGGGACGTACCCGCCCCTGATCCAGGCCGGGGTCATCCTGAAACGCACCGCCAGCCCGGAGCCGGCCCGGGCCTTCATGGCGTTCCTGGTGGGCCCCGAGGGCCAGGCGATCCTCGCCAGGCACGGCTTCGGCAGGCCTTGAAATCGGCGGCCTCCCGGGCCAGGATGGGTGTTCCGTGCCGACCGTCCCCGAACCTTCCATGATCCTGAAAATCCGGATCCTCCACGAGGACCTCTTCGCCTTCGGCCCCGGCAAGGCCGCCCTCCTGGACGCCATAGCCCGGCACGAATCCATCTCCGGCGCCGGCCGGGAATTGGGGCTCAGCTACAGCAAGACGCGCCGGCTCGTCGACGAGATGAACCTGTCCTTCCGGTCCCCCCTGGTCGAGACGTCGAGGGGCGGAAGCGAACGGGGAGGAGCGGTGGTGACCGAGATCGGCCGGCGGGTTCTCGGCGTGTTCCGGAGCATGGAGGAGAAGGCCCGGGAGGCTGTCCAGGACGGGTTCCGGGACCTGGCGGCGGAGCTGAAGGGCAAGGCCCCCGGGGGGTGACGCGGACTACCGCCCGAGGCTCCCGGCCGCCGCGTCCACGTCCACCCGCGCGAACTGCCTCGCGAGATGCGGCAGAAGCTGCTTCTTGCGGCTCACCACGGAGTCCAGCTGGAACAGGTTGCTTTCGAGGCGGGGGTAGTCGATGGCGTCGATGAGGTGCTCGCGGCCGGCCACCAGGAGGAGGCTGTTGTTCAGGGAGATGTCGGTGACCAGGAGGCAGGCGAAGGCCAGGCGCTTCTCCTGGACCAGGACCTCCAGCTCCTCGGCGAGCACCGGCTTGAGGCGCTCGAAGTGCTGGAAGCCCACTTCCTCGATCTGGGCCACGGCGAGGTTCCAGGGGCCCTCGGTGTACTCCTTGCAGTCCATGCGCAGGGCCGCCCGGGGGGTGGAGAGCTGCAGGGCCGAACCCATGGCGAAGAAGGCCTCGGCGAAGGCCTGCACGTCGAAGCCCCCCGCCTCGCCCAGCCAGGCCAGCATGTCCCGGTCCACGGGGGTGGTGGTGGGGGAGCTGAGGTTGAGGGTGTCGGAGATGATGCCGGCGGCCATGCACTGGGCGATGCCCTTGGGGGGCATCAGGGCCTCCCGGCGGAAGCAGCGCGCCACCATGGTGCAGGTGGAGCCCACGGTGTCGTTCTGGAAGCGGATGGGGACCCGGGAGATGAGCCCGCCGCCCACGCGGTGGTGGTCCAGCACCTCCAGGATCTCCGCGTCCTCGGCGCCGCTGACGGCCTGGGCCAGCTCGTTGTGGTCCACGAGCACCAGGCGCACCGGCTCGGGGCTGGCCAGGTCCTCCTTGGTGAAGACGCCGAGCAGTTCGCCGGCCTCGCCCACCACGGGGAAGAGTTCCTGCTGCAGGGAGTGCACCTCCTTGCGGACGCTGCGGGCCAGCTGCTTCTCCTTGAACTTCCGGAAGGTGCGGTCCACGGCGGAATCGATGACCTTGGCGCCGCGGATCATCATGGCGGTGCTGGCGGTGTCCAGGGGGCTGCCGATGACCGTGACCCCCTGGGCCCGGGCCTCTTCCAGGAGGTCCTGGGCCAGGCCGTGGCTGCCGGTCACTACCAGGCAGCGCGCGCCGAACTGGATGGTGGGGCGCTGGATGGTGGGGCGGTCCCCCACGACGATGAGGGTGTTCTCCGGCTTGCGCTCCCGCAGGCGCGGCATGAAGTTCTCGTAGCTCATGGCGCCCACGCTGAGGAGGAGGGCGTCGGCGCGGTCCGGGTCCACCACGTTCAGGAAGGTGCCCGAGAAGGCCCGGCGGATGTTCTCGACCGTGGAGCGCACCACCCGCGGGCTGTCGCTGTTGGCGGCGTCGGGCATGAGGAGTTCCAGGAGGCGGGAGAGGGTCAGCATGCCCGTGAGCTGGCCGGCCGCGTCCACCACGGGCATGGCGTGCAGCCGGTGGGCCTGCATGCGCCGGTACACCTCGAAGAAGGGCTCGCCCTCCCGGGCCGTCACCACCTCCCGGCTGCACAGCTGCCCCACGGTGGGATGCACGTCCATGAGCAGCTTGGGCTGCTCCAGCCCCGCCTCCTTCAGCACGAAGAGCGTCCTCGGGTTGACCTCCCCGCAGCAGGCGGCCACCGCCTCCGGGATGTGGGTCTGGCGGAGGAAGTGGGCGTAGGAGATGGCCGAGCAGATGGAGTCGGTGTCCGGGTTCTTGTGGCCAATGACGTAGACGGGCATTGCGGCTCCCTGATTCGGCTTTAGAGGTTCATCAAGTGTAGCCAATGAACCTGTTCTCATCATGATTCCATGGGCCCGGGAGTCAGTGGGCCCTGAGGAACTCCGCGAGGCGCAGGTCCTCCCCCAGGATGTGCTCGACCAGCCAGCCCTCCAGGAACCCCATGACATCCGGGTTGAGGGTGGCCGAACCCTGCGTATAGGAGGTCAGGAGCGCGGAGAGCTTCACGACCAGGTCGTGGTGGAACCTCTTGTGGCGGGCGGTGTCGGGGAACCCGGCGTCGTCCATGAGTTTCTCTTCCATCTGGAAATGCTCGGTGGCGTACCCCACCAGGAACAGGAGGGTCCGGCTCGCCGCTTCCCGGCCGCGCCTGCGCGCCAGGGCGTCCTCCAGATCGTTGAAGGCCTGCACGAGGGTCCGGTGCTGCTCGTCGATCCTGGCGTCCCCGGTCTCCAGGGCCGAGCTCCATTCAATCAAACCCATGCCTGTCCTTCGCGAAGTGTCCCGCGTCCAGTATCCCCCAAACCGCGCCGCCCGCCTACCTTCCGGCGTCGCAGGCCTCCGCGACGAGGCCGCGGAGCCAGCGGTGGGCCGGATCGGCGTGCATCCTCGGATGCCAGAGGAGCGACACGGTCAGGTCCGGAGTGGGGAACGGGAGAGCGAACGTGCGCATCCCCGCGCGCAGGTCCCCGGTGTGCCGCTCGGGGACGGTGGCCACCAGGTCCGAGGCCCGGGCCAGGGCCAGGGCGGCCGAGAAGCCGCCGACGATCGTGAAGATCTCCCGCTCCAGCCCGAGCACGGCCAGGGCCTCGTCCATCACGCCCGTTTCCCGGCCCCGTCGCGACACGTAGATATGCCGGCCGGCCGCATACCGGGCGGCGGTGAGCTCGCCCTCGCACAGCGGGTGGCCCGCCCGCACCACGCCCACGAAGCGGTCCCGGAACAGGGTCTGGACCCGCACTTCCGGCCCCACCGCGTTCCCCACGACGCCCGTCTCCAGATCGACCGTCCCGTCCCGGAGCAGGGTGCTGTCGCGGTTGTCCAGCTTCTGCACGAAGCGCAGCCGCACCCCGGGAGCGGCCGCGCCCACCCGGGCGAGGAGGCCGGGGCCGAAGTTCTCCACGAAGCCGTCGCTGGTCCGCAGGGTGAACGTCCGGACGAGGTGCTTGAGGTCGGGCGTCTCCGCGGGACGGAGGACCGCTTCGGTGTCCTGCACCAGCCGGCTGACCTGCTCCCGGAGTTCCAGGGCCCTGGGCGTCGGGACGAGGCCCCGCCCTGCCCGGACCAGCAGCGGGTCGCCCGTCGTCTCGCGCAGCCGCGCCAGCGCCCGGCTCATGGCCGAGGGGCTGAGGTGCAGGCGCTGGGCCGCGCGGGCGACGTTGCCTTCCGCGAGCAGCACATCCAGGGTGACGAGCAGGTTGAGGTCGGGCATGGCCATCCCCCAGGCTAGCATGGCCTGTTTTTACCATGGCGTTAAACACACTAATAAAATGCAAATGGTGCGTCTTCCGCCACATCTGGCCGGGACCGATCCTGAGGTCCAGTTCCCACCGGCGGAGGCGCCCAGGCAGCCCCGCCCTGCCCGCGGCCTGCCTTGGAAAGGATCCCCGATGAAACCGTCCCGCCCCCCCCTCCCACCCGCCGTCCGCTGGGCGCTGGCCACCCTGTCCCTCTCCATGCTGATGCCTTCGCTGGACACCAGCATCGCCAACGCCGGCCTGCCCACCCTGGCCCTGGCGTTCCACGGCTCCTTCCAGGCCGTCCAGTGGATCGTCCTGGCCTACCTCCTGGCCATCACCTCCCTGATCGTCAGCGCCGGCCGGCTCGGGGACCTCTTCGGCCGCCGGCGCCTGCTGCAGGCCGGGATCGCCGTATTCACGGCGGCCTCCCTCCTGTGCGGCCTGGCGCCCACGCTCGGGCTGCTGATCGCGGCCCGGGCGGCGCAGGGCCTGGGCGCGGCCCTCATGATGGCCCTCACCGTCGCCCTGGCGGGCGAGGCCGTCCCGAAGACCCGGGCCGGCAGCGCCATGGGTCTCCTGGGAACCATGTCCGCCATCGGGACCACCCTCGGCCCGTCGCTGGGAGGGCTCCTGATCGCCGGCTTCGGCTGGCGGACCCTCTTCCTCGTCAACGTGCCGCTGGGCATCCTGAACATCCTGCTGGTGGACCGCCACCTGGCCCCCGACGCCCCGGGGCGGCAGGCCGGCGCGGTCCGGTTCGACGGCGCGGGCACCGGGCTGCTCACCCTGGCGCTGGGGGCCTATGCCCTGGCCATGACCCTGGGCCGGGGCCGCCCGGGTTCGCTCAACCTGGCCCTGCTGGCCGCCGCCGTCCTGGGCGCGGGCCTCTTCGCCGTGGCGGAGCGGCGTGCCGCGTCGCCCCTCATCCGCCTGGCCATGTTCCGGGACCCGGCCCTGAGCGGAAGCCTCGCCATGAGCACGCTCGTCTCCACGGTGATGATGGCCACCCTGGTGGTCGGGCCGTTCTACCTCTCCCGGGCGCTGGGGCTTCCCGCGACGCTCACCGGGGCCGCCCTGTCGGTGGGCCCGCTGGTGGCCGCCCTGGCGGGCGTGCCTGCCGGCCGCCTTGTGGACCGCTTTGGCCCCCACCGCATGACCCTCGCCGGGCTCGCCGGCATGGCGGCCGGCGCCGTCCTCCTCTCGCTGCTTCCGGCAACCTGCGGCCTCGCGGGCTACCTGGGCCCCATCGCCGTCATCACCTCCCACTACGCCCTGTTCCAGACGGCCAACAACACCGCCGTCATGACCGGCGCCGGCCCGGGGCAGCGGGGCGTCATCTCCGGCATGCTCAGCCTTTCGCGCAACCTGGGACTCATCACGGGCGCCTCCGTCATGGGCGCCGTCTTCGCCCTCGCCTCCGCGGCAACGGACGTCACCACCGCGGGTCCCGGGGCCCTGGCCGCGGGCATGCGCATCACCTTCGCGGTCGCCGCGGTCCTCATCGCCGGGGCGCTGGCCATCGCCTCCGGCAGCCAGGCACTCGCCCGGCGCTCCACCCCCTCCCTTGGGAGCCAGGAGGAAGCCCATGTCCTGGACTAAGACATCCCCCGGCAGAGCCGGGGGGTTTAAAACGTGAGCCGCTCAAAGCGGCTGGTCGGGGTCGCTAACGCGGCCCCGAATCATAGGATGGGCACCTTGGAGGTGCCTGGTCAGCGAAACAGGGACAGTTGCTCAAATCGCTCGTCCTCCTTTTCCTGTTTTCGGATGTATTCGCGCACGACCGTCTCATCTCGGCCCACTGTCGATACGAAGTAGCCGCGCGCCCAGAAGTTCTGGCCTACAAAGTTGCGCTTCCTCTCCCCATACACGCGGGCGAGGTGAATCGCGCTCTTACCCTTGATGAACCCGATCACCTGCGCCACGGCATACTTTGGCGGAATCTAAATCAGAATATGGACGTGATCGGCCATGAGGTGCCCCTCCTCGATCCGGCATTCCTTCTGCGCGGCCAGTTGCCGGAACACCTCACCCAGATGTGGTCGTAACTTCTCGTAGAGCGTCTTTCTTCGACATTTTGGGATAAACACCACGTGGTACTTACACTCCCACCGGGAGTGGCTTAGACTTTCCGACGAGTCCATCTTGGACCTCCTTTCGTGTGCTTGGCGGCTCACAATCGGAGATTCCAGGATGGACTCCCTGAAATGTCAAACTTCTACTGCCACCCCGGCAGAGCCGGGGGGTCTCCTGGTTTTGCTAGGGCCTGCGCACTCGCCGTGACGGCCGCCGGCGTTCTGAAAGGCGAAGCGGCCCTGACCTTGAGCGCCGAGGCCCGGATGCGCGCGGACGCCTATGCCAACGCCCGGCTGGTGGCCGGCGACGACTACCGGCAGGGCCTGTTCCGCGGGACCGTGGGCGCGGACCTGCGGCTGGACCGCCATGTCCGCATCCATGGGGAGGCCGGCACGGGCCAGGTGCATGACCGCCGTGGAGCCGCCGGGGCGAACTTCCAGAACGAGGCCTCCCTGCAGCAGGTGTTCGTGGAGGTCGGCGGGCAGGCCGGAGGAACGCTCGTGGGCGCCATGGCCGGCCGCCAGGAGTTCGCCGACGGCCCCCGCCAGCTGATCAGCGTCGGCGACGGTCCCAACGTCCACCGCACCTGGAACGGCCTGCGCCTCCAGGCCCAAGGCCGGAGGCTCCGGGCGGGCGCCTTCGACCTGCGTGCCACGCGCCTGGCCCGCGGGGCCTTCGACGAGACGATCGACCACGGCGAACGGCTCCAGGGGGTCAACGCCAGCCTGGCGCTCCCATCGGAAGGGGGGACGGACGCCTACCTGGAACCCTTCTGGTTCCACACCGAGAAGCCGGGTTTCCGCGCGGGCGGCCAGGTCGGCCTCGATGACCGCGACACCTTCGGCCTGCGCTTCCGGGGACGGCGCGGCGGGCTGGCCTACGACTGGACCCTGGCGCACCAGAGCGGCCGGTACCTGAAGCGCGGAATCGACGCCTGGGGCCTGTTCGCCGTCCAGAGCCTGGCCCTTGCCGGCGGGGGGTGGAAACCCGCCCTCACGGCCCATCTGGACCTCGCCACGGGCGGCGCCTACGGCGGCGGCACCCTCAAGGCGTTCAATCCGCTCTATGCGAGTTCCGGCTACCTGGGTGAAGGGCAGTTCCTCGGCCTTTGCAACCTGGTGATGATCGCTCCGGGCCTTGCCGTGACGCCCTCGCCCCGGACGGCCCTCTCCGCTGAGTACGGTTTCGCTCGGCGGTTCGATGCCCGGGACGCGGCCTATGCCGGGGGCCAGCGCGCCTACGCGGGAACCCAGAAGGTTCCGGGCCGCGACCTCGGCGGCCTGCTGCGGGTCATGGGCAGCTGGTCGGCCAGCGCCAGCCTGACCCTGTTCTTCAACTACGAGCACTTCGCCGCCGGCGGCGTGCTCACCCGCGCCCGGCTTCGTTCCGGGAGCTACGCCTACGCCGGGGCGACCTTCCGGTACTGAACCCCTCCCCACCCGCAAAGGAGCCAACCATGGAACCCCGTCTCAACTTCCACCGATCCGGCCCGGATGCCATGAAGGCCATGTCCGCCCTCGAGCAGCAAATCGCCCGCTCGGGCCTGGAACCCGCCCTGGTGGAACTCGTCCGCCTGCGCGCCTCGCAGATCAACGGCTGCGCATTCTGCATCGATGTCCACGCCGCCGACGCGCGGAAGGCGGGCGAGAGCGAGCGCCGCCTGGCGACGCTGGGCGTCTGGCACGAGACCCCGTTCTTCAGCGCCCGCGAGCGCGCCGCCCTGGAATGGACCGAGGCCGTCACCCGGGTGGCCGAGACGCGCGTGCCGGACGAGGTCTGGGAGCGGGTGCATCCGCACTTCACGCCCGCGGAGCTCGTGGACCTGACGCTGCTGGTGGCCACGATCAACGCCTGGAACCGCTTCGCCATCGCGTTCCGGAAACGGCCGGCCTGAGGCCCGGGCCCGGCGGACCGCCCTCAATCGCCAAGCGCGCCCTGCCCCGCCAGCTCCTCCAGCCTGGCCTGCAGCTCCTCGAGGCTGAACGGCTTCGCCAGCAGCGAAAGCCGCGGGTCCGCGTCCACCAGGGCCAGCACCGACTGATCGACGCGGCCGGTCGCCAGGATGATCGGCACGTCCGGGCGCAGGGCGCGGAGGTGCGGCAGGGTGGCCGCCCCGTCCAGGCCGGGCATGTTCATGTCCAGGATGACGAGGCCCGGATCCAGGCCGGCCTCCAGGGCCGCCAGGGCCTGCTCGCCCCCGGAGGCGACGGCGACGGTGCAGCCCAGGGCCTTCAGCAGCGCCCGGACGGCCTCCTGGATGAGCTCGTCGTCGTCGATCAGGAGCACCTCCAGGCGCCTCGCCAGGGGCGGGGCCTGGCGGCCGCCGTCCGCCCCGGGGCCCGGGGCGGGTTCGGCGCAGGCGGGGAAGGCCAGCAGGATGCGCGTGCCCTGGCCCACCCGGCTCTGGATCTCCAGTTCGCCCCGGTGGGCGGTCACGGTGCTGTAGGCCATGGACAGCCCCAGGCCGGTGCCCTTGCCCTGGGGCTTGGTGCTGAAGAAGGGATCCAGGGCCTTGCGCAGGACCTCCTCGGGCATGCCGCTGCCGGTGTCGGCCACCTCGAGGCGGGCCTTGCCGGCCTCCCGCCAGGTGCGCAGGGCCAGGGTGCCGCCGCCGGGCATGGCGTCCACGGCGTTCACGCAGAGATTCATGAGGGCGTGGTTGAGGGCCGCGGGGTCCCCCAGGATGCGGGGGAGGTCCGGGGCCAGGTCCACCGCCAGGTCCACCTTCTGCAACGTGGTGCGCTCCAGGAGCGCGACCTGCTCCCGGACGACGGCGTTCAGGTCCACTTCCCGCTTCTCGGCCAGGTCCTGGCGGGCGAAGCCCAGGAGGCCCTTCACCAGCGTGCCGCCCCGCTGGCAGGCCTTGACGATGGTCTCCATGTGGGCCTGGAGCGGGGAGCCGTCCTCCGCCTGCAGATGGTGGACGCTCGCCAGGGCCAGGATGGCCCCCAGCACGTTGTTCATGTCATGGGCGACGCCCCCGGCCAGGCTGCCCAGGCTTTGCATCTTCTGGGCCAGGCGCAGGGCCTCCTGGGTGCGCAGCTGGTCCGTGAGGTCCCGGACCACGGAGAGGCTCCCCGTGAAGGTCCCCGCGGAGTCGAAGCGGGGCGTGACGGTGTTGTGGAGGGTCCGGACCTGCCCGTCCGGGCGCCGGATCCGGACTTCGTAGGAACCGGTGGCGCCCTTCCGGCGCAGCCGGGTCTGGTCCAGCACCCAGGCAAGGTCCGGTTCGTCCAGGAATTCGCGCAGGTTTCTGCCGACCAGCCCGCCGGGTCCGACCCCGAAGATCCGGTCCATTTCCCGGTTCGCCATGACGAAGATCTCGCCGGGGTCCACGATCGAGATGCCTTCCCCGAGCATTTCGAGGAGCTCCCGGTGGTGGGCCTCGCTCTCCCGGAGCGCGGCCTCGGCCCGGACCCGGTCCGTGAGGTCCCGGATGAACCCGATGATGAGATCCTGGTTGGGCACGTAGGTGACCGACACCTCCACGGGGAAGGTGGTGCCGTCCTTGCGCCGGTGGCGGGACAGGAAGCGGTCCGAGCCGTGCGTCTTCAGGTTCTCCGTGCGCCGCAGGTACGCGGCGTGGGACTCCAGGGCCTCCAGGCTGAGGACGTCCCGCGTGCGCAGCTCATCCACGGAGTAGCCCGTCATGTGCGCATAGGCTTCGTTGGCGTCCAGGATGGCGCCTTGGGGCCCCACGACCACGAAGCCGTCCAGGTTCGTGCGGAGCAGGGCCTGGTAGTTCTCGGCCTGGGTCAGGACCATCATTTCCTGGGATTCGAAATGGAGGGTGTTGCGCAGGATGAGGGCGAACACCGGAGAGAGGGCGTCCAGCAGGCGGGACAGTTCGTCCGGACGCTGGATGTCCAGGTGGCCCAGGCCGAACAGGGTCCCCACCCGGAGGTCGCCGACCCGCAGGGGGGTCATGCTCAGGGAGTCCACCTTCAGCGCGGCCAGGGCGGCCCGGAGCTCGGGTGCCGCGGTTTCCGTGGACGTCAGGGCGGACCCGGCCGCCCCGGGCATGAGCGCCAGGACCTGCTCCAGGCGCGGAACCATGGCCTCGGTGCTGGCGGACCCGGGTTCGATGGCCACGATGCGCGCCCCGCCTTCCTGCTGCAGCATCACGACGGTGCGGACCCCCATGAACTCGCGGAGCTGCCGGGCGAGGTACTGGCCCATCTCCCCGGGGCTGGCCGAGTACTTCAGGATCTCGGCGAGGAAATCCGTGATCATGAACTGGATGACGGCCTCGTCCCGGGCCCGGCCGGATTCAGTCATGGCGCGTCCTGCCTGCGGCCAGCTCCAGGCTGGCCCGGAGGGGTTCCAGGGACACGGGCAGGATCTCCACCGGCAGGCCCATGTAGGCGCCGGCCTCCTCCAGCTCCCGGTGGGGGACCGGCAGGACGCCCGTATCCAGGTAGATCAGGCGCGTGTGCATCTCCTGCATGAAGGCCTTGGCGCAGGGTCCCAGCAGTCCCAGCTGGCCCTCGAAGACCCGCTTCCAGGCGAGGGTCCATTCGGGCATGAGGAAGAAGGCGCCCTCCCTGCGGAGCTTCCGGTAGGTTTCGCGGCCCAGGACGATCTCGCAGCAGTTGAGGCCCTCGGTCCGGGCCGTGCCCGGACCGGCCGCGAAGGCTTCCATGTGGCCGCAGCAGTCCCCGTACACCAGGACCACGTCCCGGTCCCCGCCCTGGACGGCCTCGAGGGCGATCCGCAGCCGGGCCTCCAGCAGGCCGGGATTCATGTGCAGCATCGAACTCAGGTAGTCCACGGGTAGGGAGAAGCGGCCGGCGGCCTGGAGCGCCTGGATCTCCCGCCTGAAGATCGAACAGGAGAGGCAGACCCGGCCGGGGCTCACGCGTCCACCGCGGCTTGGCGGAGGGCCTCGGCGACGGCGGCGATCCCCTCGGGCGGCGTATCCAGCTGGATATCGGCGCCGCAGGTGGAAAGAATGAATTGCCTATCCCCGCCCCGCTGGTCCAGGACCCGGCGGCACCGCTCCCGCACCTCCGCGGGGGCCAGGTGGAGGAGACCGGGGCCGTCCAGGTTGCCCATGACGATGGGCCCGGGGCCCAGCGCCCGTCGGGCGGCGCCGGGGTCCTCCCCGGCGTCGATGAAATAGGCCACCACGTTCGGCAGGTCCTTGAAGCGGGCCAGCTGGTCAACGAGTGGGCATCCGCCGTGGTGGAAGATGAGGGGCGCCTTCAGTTCCGCCAAGGCCGTCCGGAGGGCGGGCAGCGTGAGGGTCTCGGCCACCGCGTCGGTGACGATGAAGCGGTTGGCGAGGTTCCCGGTGAGGACCAGGCCGGTGGCTCCGTCGTCGACCATGGCCCGGCCCAGGTCCAGGAAGAAGGGCGTCAGGCGGTCCAGGAGGGCCCGGGCCACGTCCGGCTGGAACAGCAGGGCGTCCAGCCAGGCTTCCAGGCCGATGACCAGGGGCGGGATGTCCATGGGGGCCACCAGCACGCCGATGACCGGGACCTCCCCCGCGTAGCGGCGGGCGAGGATCCGGATGGTCTCCCGCACGTACTGCAGCCGGGGATGGCCGTGCACGTCGGGCAGGGGGAGCCTGAGCACCTCCTCGGCGCTGCGGGCCGCGAAGCCCGAGAGGTTGGGGGCCTGCCGGGAGCGCACGCGCCAGGAGGACCCGAAGGCTTCCCCGATGGCGGACACGAAGAAGGGGCTGGTCAGCAGATCGGGGGCGAACTGCTCCCGCACGGCCATCTGGCCCTCGGCGTAGGTTTCGGGCCGGGTGTAGTGCTCGTCCAGGGTGGCCCCGGTGAGGCGGGCCCCGTAGAGGCTCGAATTGAGGAAGAGCGCCGGCCGGTCGGATGGCTGGTCCTGGAGGGCAGCGAGCAGGCGTTCGAGGCTGTTCACGGCGCCGCCTCCAGGGACCGCGCCCAGAGGTCCTGGAACAGGGCCGAGGCCTCCACGGCGCTGGCGGCGGTGCCGTCCCCGCCGAACTCGGCCACCAGGCCGGGCCTCAGCTTGAAGACCGCGCCGCCCACGGCGAGCTGCACCTTCCCGGTCAGCCCCCGGCGGCCGATCTCCTCCCGGATGCCGGCCACGTTCCGGGCCGTGGTGTACATCATCGCCGAGGCCCCGATGACCCGGGCCCCCGTCTCCTCGGCCACGTCCAGGAACTGCCCTGGCGGCACATCCACCCCCAGGTCCAGGACCTCCCAGCCATCGGTGCGCAGGAAGGCCGCCACCATCTTGCGGCCCAGGGGATGGAAGTCGTCCTCGACGTTGCCCAGGAGCACCTTGCCCCGGCTGCGCGCGTCCCCCGGGCGGGTCTCCACCAGCAGCCGGGAAAGGACGTCCTCCGCGACCTTGGAGGCCATGTAGCCCGTCGCCAGGGACACCCCGCCCTGCCCCAGGGACCAGATGACCCCGAAGCGCTCCAGGGTCGGGGCCAGCAGCTCCGGCACGACCTGGTGGAAGGGCCTGCCCACCGCCCAGGCGTCGATGACCGCCTTGGCGCCCTCGCGGTCGGCGCGTTCGATGGCGGCGAGGAGTTCGTCTGAGAAATCGCGGTCCATGTCACCTCGTTCGGGAGCCGTTTGGATGGGGATGCCCTTCCATCGGCAGATTCCCTGAAGACCTGTAGAATCAGTGTTATATAATTCTTTCAAGGAGACGGCCCCATGGCAACGACCTTCACGTTCGACTGCTTCAGATCGGTGGCGGAGGGCTGGGTGGCCAGCGGAACGGTCAAGGGGGTGGCGGGCGGCTCCTTCGAGGAACGGCCCGTATGGTTCGGCTGCCAGGCGGACACCTGGGACGGGCTGCAGGCGGGCATGCAGCAGCTCGCCGGGGTCCTGCGGCCCCGCGTGGAGGAGGGCGCGCTGGCCACGCCCATCCAGGCCTTCATCCGGGACTGGCCCGGGGACCGGGCGATGATCGTCCCGCCCGCGGGGGAGCCCGAGGAGCTGTTCCAGAACCTCATCAACGTCGGCACCCGGCGCCGCGGCTGGCTGGAGAACGCGGACGAGGTGCAGATCATCTCGTTCCTGAAGATCGGGGCGCTGGCCATCCTGAGGCCGAAGGGGACCTGGAAGCCGGAACTGGTATCCAGCTTCCTGGGCTTCGCCATCGGGCTGGTGCCGGAGAAACCCACGCCCACGCCGGACCGGGCGGGGCAGACGCCGGCGGATCTGGTGGACGAGATTCTGCTCGGGGGCAGGTCCAACTTGGGAACGTCAGGCATTTGAGAGCCCACAGGGTCAAGATTACGTCATATCTTTACTTAGATCAGTCTTGACGCAACACTTGCCAGCAATACACTGTATGCCTGATGCGGTTCGACTGGGACCCGGCCAAGGCCACCGGGAATGCGCGGAAACACGGAGTCTCCTTTGAGGAGGCACAATCCGTTTTCTACGACGAATTTGCAATTCAGTTCTTTGACGACGATCCTTCGGACATCGAGGAGCGGTTCCTGAAGCATGGCCTTAGACATCATGTATTGGCCTGACACGAATCAGGCGGGCCGTTAGAACGAGATCCCCGGGGGCTCTGCCCCCAGACCCCCGGGATTTATCGCCTGAAGCCCAGAAACTGGGCCGGTTGGAAAGGCGGTTGCCAAGGACGGGGCCGGATGACTCCGGCCCACCCTGTTTCCGGGCCCGGGTCGGCGCTCGGGTCGCATCCCTGCGGTAGCCCTAACCTCCGCCCGGCTGTCTAAAGGGTGGTGCGCAAGGCCCACCGAGGCAAGGCCCCAGGCTCCTCAAAGGGGCCTGTCCGTCCTTAAATGACGCGGGTTAAGCTCAGTGCGCATTACACAACCGGCTCAGAGCCGTAATTGAGGAGGACAGGCCGTGAACGATTCTAGCAAGGTGAGCAAGTACGTCGGGCTGGATGTCCACAAGGAGACGATTGCGGTCTCGGTGGCTGAAGCCCACGAAGGGGAAGTTCGGTACGTGGGTGAGATCGCCAATACACCGGAGGCCGTGGTGAAACTTGTGAGGCAACTCCGGAAGGATGGCGCGACGCTTTCGTTCTGCTACGAAGCGGGCCCCTGCGGTTACATCCTTTATCGGCAACTACTCGCTTTACGGCTGGAGTGCCAGGTTGTGGCGCCGTCCCTCATTCCCAGGAAACCTGGGGACCGGGTCAAAACCGACCGCCGCGATAGTCTGACCTTGGCCAGGCTCCACCGGGCCGGGGAACTAACGGCAATATGGGTGCCCGACGAAGCCCAGGAGGCCCTGCGGGATCTGACCCGGGCTCGGGAGGACCTGAAGCATTTGCAGCACGTCGCCAAGCAGCGACTGTTGGCCTTCCTGCTGCGGCACGGGCGGACCTATTCCGGAAAAACCCGGTGGACCCAGGCCCATCTCCGCTGGCTGGAAACCATGAAGTTCGACCAGCCGGTCCAACAAATCGTCTTTCAGGAATATGTCGATACGGTCCAGGCCATGACCAGACGGGTTGCGGCCTTCGACGAGCAGATCGAAACCGCCGGATCGAGTTCGGCCTTCTCCAGGCTGATCGAAGGCTACATGGCCCTGCGCGGGATCAACCGCCTCACTGCGACCACGATCGTGGCTGAGATCGGCGATTTGAGGCGATTCGCCAATGCACCCCAGTTGATGAAGTATCTGGGGGTGGTTCCCAGCGAGCATTCCAGTGGCGAGACCCGGTCCCGCGGGGGGATCACCAAGACCGGCAATGGCCATGTGCGCAGGGTCCTGGTGGAGGCAGCATGGACCTACCGGCATCCCGCGAGGAAAACCCCGAGCCTGCAAAGACGGGCCGAACGTGCTCCAGAAGCAGTGCAGACCATCGCCTGGGCTGCACAGAAGCGCCTTTGCGCACGCTACCGGCAGTTCGAGGCCAGGGGCAAGAAGAAGGTCCAGACCTGCACGGCCATCGCCCGCGAGCTGACCGGCTTCCTCTGGGCCATTGGCCAGGCCCTGCCACCGCCTACCCCCAAGCCTTAGCTGGCTGAAGTGCAGCCGCAGTGTGTCGGCAGCAGAACGGACAACGGTGGGAGAATCCTCGAACCCTCTAAGAGGCATTCGCTTCTGGAATGACCCTCGCCACTAGATCGAGGCAGCTCCTCGACGAACCCGTTGTCATGCGGTACCCAACCCGCGCATATCAGACTGATCAACCGTCGGCATGCCGTCCGTTCTGCTCCCTACACACTGCCGGAAAAGAGAAATAGTTGGCTGCCAGCCTTGACAGGCCAATACATATCAGAGGGTGTCTGCTAAAAGGAAGGCCCCGCGATGATGGCACCGGCCATGGCAGGCCAAGGCCCGCGAGGAGAGCGATTCGGGTAATCGGTCGACGAGTGGAACGCTGGACTGCCGTGGCCGCTGCCATCACCCGTAGGGCGGCGCCCAGAGGCCCGCTTCTCGTGTGCAAGACCCTTGAAAGTATCACTTATACTTCCTGCGGGCCTTGCGCCCGATAATCGGGCCTCTGGACGCCGTCGCGGGGCCTTCCTTTTAGCAGACACCCTCTTAGCGCACAAGCAAGGCTCCTCCTTGTATGCCACTGTGCAAGAGAATCCGGGAACGTCCTCCACATTATTTCTGCACGCCGAGCCACCAAACGCGAGAGCACCTTCTATGGAGGTGAGGAATCATGAAAACGGAATACGATCTCTCCAAGTTGAAATCACGGAAGAACCCCTACGCCTCCAAGCTGAAGAGGCCTGTGACCATGAGGCTCTCCGAGGATGTCGTCCTGTATTTCAAGAACATGGCAACCGAGGCCGGGGTTCCCTACCAAAGCCTGATCAACTTGTATCTTCGTGATTGTATTGCCCAGCACCGCAAGGTCCATATCGGCTGGCCGGCACAACCGTAGTCAGAGAGTCGCACCAACATGGTCATTATGGCGCGCCGGTCCTAACTCCGCGTTCGCGGTCGGATCCCATGTTGACCTTATCCCTTCGAGGTAGCATCTATCCAAACCTCCTTCTCCTCCGTTCGTGCCGCTAGGGTGGGGCCGACTCAACTTCGGCCCGTTCGCACCGCCAGGTTGGGGCCGACCCAACTTCGGCGTTAGACCCTCTGCCCCCCAAGGAGCGCCACGGTCGCTGAAAGTCATGGGGCGGGCCAGCCAGCCAGACTTACCGCTCCATTCTGCAACTACCCTATTATCAGTACTTCTTCGAACTTTCCTAACAGGCATCTCGAGGCTCCTGGGAAAAGTGGTGTCGGGGCATCCCCGCGTCACCATCAAGATCTCGGCCAGCGGCGTTCTTCACCGAAGTTCGGGGGCTCATGCAGGCACAGGGGGAAACGTTTCGTCTTGGAGCCGCGTCCGAAACCACGCTTCGAACTGCCAGGACTCGCAGCTTAAATGTCGTCGCCCGACCCCGCGTTTCTTTCAGTAAAGCCGCCCTCCTTCAACCTAGGTGCCGCCAGACCGACTCGAGTCAGCGGTAGCGCCCACAGCGCATCCATTATGCACTTGGCCGTTCCAGATTCTCCACCACAATGAGCCCTCGAGCATCCGGGGCACATGCCTCCTTGACAGTATATACTTCAGGTATATACATTCTCTTGGAGGCATTCCATGGCCACTTCAAAACCCGAACCCCTCGAACTCACGATCTTCAAATCCGGCAATTCAGCCGCCCTTCGCCTGCCCAAGGCCCTGGGCTTCGAACCTGGAGAAAGAGTGGTGGCTTTCCGCGATGGCGAAGCCCTGGTACTCCGGCATGCGGACACCCTTGGGTGGCCCCTGGGTTACTTCGATAGCTGGGAACCCTCGAGCATCGAACTTCCCGAAAGGGCGCCTGCCGGCGACAGGATGAAGCGCCTTTTCGGCGAGAAGGGCAGACTCTGATGGCCGGCTTCCTCCTCGATTCAAATTTCTGCATCGCATGTCTGCGTCGCAAGCCGTGGGCGATCAAAGCTCTTAGCAGTGTTCCCTTGAACTCCGTTGCCGTGTCCTCAATGACGTTGGGTGAATTAGTCCTGGGCGCGCACCTGGCCGACAAGCCGGATGTTGAACGGGCAAGGCTCGAGGCCTTTTTAAGACCGATCCCGGTTCTGTCCTTCGGCAGAGACGAAGCGATTCAATGGGCCAAGTTGGATGCCAGCCTCCGCAAGCAGGGAAACCGCATCGAAACGGAAGATGCCATCATCGCTGCCACGGCTATGGCTCAAGCCAAGGTTGTGGTCACCGGCAACACGAAACACTTCGGGCGTATCAGGGGGCTGAAACTTGCAGACTGGGAAAAGCAGCCCCCGACAGCTCTTCCCAAGCCCTGATCCCTGCGCTTCCCGCCGGGCCACCCTGGGGTGGCGCTGCCGCCCAAGCCGTTACCCATCAGGGTTCTTGAAGAGGCCCTCAGCGCCGCCCCAACTCCCCGATCTCGGTGATCTTCCGTCCCAGGTGGGCCTTGGAGAAGGGCTTGAGGATGCTCAGGGCGCGGCCGTCCCGAAGCAGGATCTCCCCCGTCTCCTCGTCCAGGAAGCCCGTGGCCATGAGCACCGGCAGACGCGGACGAAGCTGACGGAGGCCCTTGAGGGTGTCGACGCCGTTCATGCCGGGCATGTTCAGGTCGAGGATCACCAGGTCCAGGTCGTCGGCCGAGGCGATGCGGTCCAGGGCGGCCTGGCCCGAGGCGGCGGTGGCCACGGCGTGGCCCAGGACCTCGATGAGGTCGGGGATCGTCGACAGGATCAGGGCGTCGTCGTCCACCAGGAGGATCCGCAGGGGACCGGAGGGGAGCGGCTCGGGTTCGGGGACCGGCGCGGCCTCGGCCTGGGCGGGCCCCGCGGGCAGGCTGAGGGTCACCTGCGTGCCCTGCCCCGGCGCGCTCCGGATGGACAGGTTGCCGCCGTGGGCCTTGAGGGTGGCATAGGCCATGGACAGCCCCATGCCGGTGCCCTTGCCGATGGGCTTGGTGGTGTAGAACGGCTCCAGCGCGCGGGCCAGCACGGCCTCGTTCATGCCTTCCCCCGAATCCTCCACCTGCACCTCGACCGTGTCCGGCGGCACCACCCGCGTGCGCAGGGTCAGGGTGCCGCCCCCGGGCATGGCGTCCACGGCGTTCACGCACAGGTTCATGAGCGCGCTGGACAGCGTGCCCCCTTCGCCCATCACCCGGGGCAGGTTCTGCTCCAGGTCCATGACCAGATGCACCTTCTGCAGGGTGGTGCGGGCCAGGAGTTCCATCTCCTCGGCCACCATGGCGTTCAGGTCCAGGGATTCGGGCTCGCGCAGGTCCTTGCGGGCGAAGTGGGTCAGGCCCTTCACCAGGTCGCGGCCCCGGTGGCAGGCCCGGACGATGAGGCCCAGCCGCCCGTCCAGGAAGGCGTCGCCTTCGACGCGCCCGGCCACCGTCTCGGTCAGGGCCTGGATGGCCCCCAGGACGTTGTTCATGTCGTGGGCCACGCCGCTGGCCAGGCTGCCCAGGCTGTCCAGCTTCTGCATCTGGTGGAGCTCGGCGTCCAGCTTGCGCTGCAGGTCCTCGGCCGCGTGGCGCTCCCGGATATCCAGGGCCATGACCAGGAGGAGCTGGTCGGAACCCACCCGGAAGGCCTCGGCGAAGAACAGGCAGGGGAAGGTGTGGCCGTCCCGCGTGCCCACGGGCAGTTCCAGGTTCTGCACGCTCCCGCGGGTTCCCAGGGCCTCGATCATCCGGGCCCGCACCTCCGGCGAAAGGATCCCCAGCTCCACGGAGGTCCGCCCCAGGACCTCCTCCCGGGAGAACCCGAGGGCCTGGCAGTAGCGGTCGTTGACCTCCAGGAGGCGGCCGTCCTCCTTGCGGCTCAGGGAGGCCAGGAGGGGGGAGTTGTGGAAGGCCTGGTGGTACTTCTCCTCGCTGACCCGCATCCGGTCCTCGGCCCGCTTGCGGGCCGTGATGTCCCGGCCGATGCCCAGCACGCCCATGGGGCGTCCATCCGCGCCGAAGATGGGGGTCTTGATGGTCTCCAGGGATTCCCGGTGGCCGTCGTCCCGGAAGGTGATCTCCTCTTCGTTGGCCGTGGGGGCGCCGGTGGCCAGGGCCAGGCGGTCCTGCGCCCGGAAGCAGTCCGCCTGGTCCCGGTCCACGAAGTCGTAGTCGGTGCGGCCCAGGATCTCCGCCTTGGGCGCCCCGAAGAACCGCTCGAAGCGGTGGTTGCACTCCAGGTAGACGCCGTCGGGGTCCTTGAGCCAGACCAGGTCGGGGAGGGTGTCCAGGAGGGTCCGCAGGAAGGCGGCGTCCTTCTGGCGCGCGGCCTCGGCCTTCTTGATCTCGGTGAGGTCCCGGGCGTAGACGATGCGGGAGCGCGGCGTGCCGTCGGGATCGCGCACCAGGGTCGCGTCCACGAGGACCGGGAAGGCGCTGCCGTCCCTGCGCAGGTTGGTGGCCTCGAAGACCGCGTGGCCGTGGATCTCCAGCTCCCGGCGGATCTCGTCCTGCCGTGCCGACATGGGCGGGCCGAGGATCCGGCCCAGGTTCATGCCGGCCATCTCCTCGGGCGTGTAGCCCCGGGCCGTTGCGTAGGCCGGGTTCACCTGGAGCAGGTTGCCCGTGGCGTGGTCCACCATGGCCAGGGGCAGCGGGGAGGCCGCCACGGCCTCCCACCAGGGCTGCATCCTGGACGGGTCGGGGGCTGGGGGGGAAAGGGGCATCGCGATCCTTGCTTACGGGACAGGAGAAGGTCGTCGGGGCGGGAACCGCACGCCTTGGCCAATCCCGTCCAGGTTCATTATTCTCCAAGGCGAGGGTCATGGGGCACTCTTCTCCTCGGCGAGCCTCGGCCCCTCGGCTGCCTCGGCGATGCCATTTGTTTCACTCCCCTCCGGCGCGCGATGGCATTGCGCCGCAACTGGAATAAAAAAAGCATCGCCGAGGTGGCCGAGGGGCCGAGGCTCGTCGATAAAAGACTTTAAATTCAGTCATTTCAGGGAGGACACGACCGCAAGGAATCAGCGGCCGAAGGACGGCACCGGGGTGAGGCTCAGGAGCAGCGTCTTGGCCGCGGGTTCGGATGAAGCCGGATTCTGGCCTGTTATGAGTAAGCCATCGGTCATCACGTGGGGCTGCCATTCGGGTTCGCAGCTATACGCCCCGCCCTTCTCCTTGAGCATGTCCTCCACCAGGAAGGGCACGATGCCGTCCAGGCCCACCGCGAGCTCCTCCGCATTGGAGAAGCCGGTGACGGACCGGCCCTGGAGGATGGATTCGCCCTTGGGGGTCCGGGCATGGCGGAACACCCCCGGCGCGTGGCAGACGGCGGCCACGGGCTTTCCGGCGGCCAGCATGGCCTCGATGAGCGCGATGGAGGAGGCGTCCTCGGCCAGGTCCCACAGGGGGCCGTGGCCGCCCGGATAGAACACGGCGTCGAAGCCGGCGGGGTCCACGCCCGACAGGGGGCGGGTGTCCGCCAGCTGGGCCTGGGCGGCCGGGTCGGCCTTGAAGCGCCGGGTGGCGGCGGTCTCGGCGGAGGCGTCATCGCTCTTGGGATCCAGGGGCGGCTGGCCCCCTCGGGGCGAGGCGAGGGTGACGGCGACGCCCGCGTCCAGGAAGGCGTAGTAGGGGCTTGCGAATTCCTCCAGCCAGAAGCCGGTCTTCCTGCCGGTGGCGCCGAGCTGGTCGTGCGAGGTGAGAACCATCAGGATTTTCATGGACACATCCGGGAAGGGTGACGGGTTGGAGCGGTTTTGGGGCCGTGCGGGGCGCGGCCTCATCTGGGTCTATGCATGGGCCGTGCCACGTCCGCCACGGTGTCGGGCCCGTGAGGGCTTTCCGGGCCGGCCCCGATCCTGGCATGGGCCGGCCGGCCCCAGGCGGCGGGGAAGAGGGACGGCGTTCATCATCAAATAGGACCCCAGGACGGCCTGGATGTTCTGGTCGATCTCCTCGCGTTCCGATTCGGGAATTTCGTCCATCGGGATCACTCCTACGGCTGCAGGTCAGGAACCTGGAAACCCTGCTGGAGCAGGTTCCTGGCCAATCGCCTCGAATCCAGTCTGATGGGGTCGGCCTTCACTTTGATCGACCCGGACCTGCGAGGGACGGCCTTGAGTAGTTAATCCTTGATTCCCATCCAGGTAGGCGTTTGGCACAGCCTTCGCACTCAGGGGGGTCAACCCTGCGAAGGCTTTCCCGTCCAATCAGGTGAATACCTCACCGCCGCCCGGAAACGGCCCCTTTTCCGGTCATCCCTCCAGGAGGGTCCCCATGTGGAATTCAAGGCATGCCTTCATCTCATCCCGGTGTGCGTGGTGCGCCCGCATCTGGACCGGCCAGGAGTGGGTGGAGGAAAGGCGTCCCCAGGGGCGCGAGACCTACGCCCAGGGAATCTGCGTCGATTGCACGTCCATCCACTTCGCCGAGACCAGGGACCGGAAGCGCTTGAATGTGGAGCAGCACCGGATGCGTCCCGGGATGGTGGCAGGCCGCACAACCAAGTAGACGCCCATCCGGGGGTTCAGGGGTGCGGAACGGCGGGCATGTGGATTTCGGTGACGGTGTCACCCCCCGCGCCCGCGGTGGCCAGGACGGTGCCGTCCGCCAGCAGGGTGGCCGTGTGGTACATCCGCCCCGAGGCCAGGTCCCCGGTGGGGTTCCAGGTGCCCAGGGCCGGATCGTACACCTCGGTGGAGACCAGGAGGCCCCAGGCCTCCCAACCGCCCGAAACCAGCACCTTCCCCCCGGGGAGCAGCGTCGCCGCATGGTAGAGGCGGGCCGTGCCAAGGCTCCCCGTGGCGCTCCAGGTCCCGGAGGCCGGGTCGTAGACTTCCGCGCCGGCCAGGACCTGCCCGGCGCTGCCCAGGCCGCCGGCCACCAGGACGCGGCCGTCGGCCAGGAGCGTGGCCGTATGGCCGGTGCGGGCCGTGCCGAGGCCATGGGGATCCGCGGTCCAGGCCCCGGTGCCGGGGTCGAACAGCTCGACACTGGCCAGGGCCCCGAGGGCCGCTTCGCCGCCCGCGACGAGGACCCGGCCATCCGGCAGCAGGGTGGCGGTGTGGCCGCTGCGGGCCGTTCCCATGCCAGGGGCCTCGCTCCAGACGCCCGAGGCCGGATCATAGAGCTCGGCTCCGGACAGGGCGGTGTCGAAGGTATCCGTGCCTCCCGCCACCAGCACCTTGCCGCTGGACAGCAGGGTGGCGGTGTGGCCGGTGCGCGCCGCGCCCATGGGGGCCGCCGGGCTCCAGGTCCCCAGGGCGGGATCGAATAGCTCAACGCTGGCCAGGGCCCCGGCATCGCCCCCGCCTCCTGCGACGAGCACCTTGCCGCCGGGAAGGCGCGTGGCCGTGTGGCGGAGCCGGGCGGTGGCGAGCCCGGGCGTGCCACTCCAGAACCCCGTCGCGGGATCATAGATCTGGGCGCTGGCCAGGAGCTGGTAGTCGGTGTCCAGACCCAGGCCTCCCACCGCGAGGACCCTGCCGTCCTCCAGCAGGGTGGCGGTGTGGTAGGCGCGGGCCGTGCCCGTGCCTTGCGGGGCGGGGGTCCAGACACCCGCGCCGAAGCGTTCGGCGCTGGAAAGGGCGCCGGTGGGTCCCTCCCCGCCGGTCACCAGGACGGTCCCGTCGGCGAGCAGGACGGCCGTGTGGCCGCCGCGGGCGGTGCCCAGGGGCGGCAGGGCGGCCCAGGTCCCTGAACGGGGGTCGAAGCGTTCGGTGCTGCCCAGGGTGCCGTGGTCGTCGTTGCCCCCTGCAGCCACCAGGGTACCGTCAGGAAGCAGCGTGGCCGTATGGTCCGTCCGCGGCGTCCCCATGGGCGAAGCGGCCGCCCAGAGGCCCGTAGCGGGGTCGAAGCGTTCCGCCGAGGCCAGGACGCCGGCGGGCCCGTCGCCCCCCGCCACCAGGACGGCGCCGCCGGGGAGGAGGTTGGCCGTGTGGGAGCAGCGGGGCGAGGCCAGGCCCGGGCGGACCTCGGCCCAGCTCCGGACCGCGGGATCGAAGCGCTCCACGCTGGCGAGAGGGTTGCCCCGGGTGTCCATGCCGCCGGCCACCAGCACCGCCCCGGACAGCAGCACGGTCGCCGAGTGGGCCGCCCGTGCGATGGCCATGGCGGGCCCAGCGCCCCAGGCGCCCGCAGCCGGATCGTAGATTTCAAGGGAGGCGAGGGCCCCGCTGGAGCCCTCGCCTCCGGCCACCATCACCTTCCCATCGGGGAGCAGGCAGGCCGTATGGAATTGGCGCGCGGTGGCGAGGCTGGCCGTGGCCCGCCAGGTCGCCGTCGCCGGATCGTAGATTTCAGCGCTGGCCAGAAGCGCATTGGGAGCCGACCCTCCGGTGACCAGGACCGTCCCATCCGCCAGCAGGGTGGCCGTGTGGAAGCACCGGGCCGTCCCCAGGCTCGCGGTGGCGGCCCAGGTGCCGGTTGCGGGATCGAAGAGCTCGGCGCCGGCCAGGGCCTGGCCATAGGCATCATGACCGCCGGCCACGAGCACCCGCCCGCTTAACAGGCGGGTGGCCGAGCCATGGGCGTGGACGTGGACCGGTCCGCCGTTCTTCACCAGCCACGTGCCCGTCTGGATGCTCACGGTCCGGGAGCCGGTGGCGTACTGGCCCGCCGGGCCCTGGACCTGGGCTTCGACCTGGAAGGTGCCGGGGGACGTGCCTGCGGCAAAGCCAACCACCGCGCCGGAAGCCCCGGTGACCAGGACGCCCGAGGCGGTGGCGGGGACGACCGACCAACGATAGGTCATGCCGGCCTGATCGGGAACGCTGGCCTTCATCCAGTGGTCCCCGGGGTGGGTGGAGGCGGGAAGGTAGACATCGGCGACGGGTGGCGCGGGCGGCGGACCGGGGGTCGCCGGCTCCTTCCCTCCGCCGCCTCCCGAGCAGGCGGGAGCGAGGATCAGCAGGCCGAGCATCGCGGCCAGGAGGACCCGCCTCGGGGATCCGATGGCCGGCTTCCCGAAGGTTCGTTCGCGATCCGTGGACTCCGCCATCTGGGGGCCTCGTGGGGGGAGAGGGACAAGGAGGACAGTGCTGCGGACAAAAATAGGGCAACAACCGTTCCAATGCCGCAAAAAGACCACCCGCGCACGGATCCTGTGGGGCCGGGCACCGGATCCTCCCCGGGTTGACCTGGGTTTCACGTCAGATTGGAGTACCCGTCATTCATCCTGATCGATTCGTCCCACCCCCCGCCTGCCACCGGGTTCAGCGCTGGGAGATCCCCTCCATGCCCGACACGTAGCTGAACCGGTTCGAGGAAGAGGCGTGCTTACGCACGAAGGCGAGGAGATCCTCATCGAGCCGGTCCGCCATCGTGTCGGCCAGGCCGTGGGAGCCGCCCCGGTAGATCACCAGCACCGCGTTCCGAACCAGCCGTGCGGCCGCCTGGGACGCGGCCTCCAGGGGCACGATCTGGTCATCGTCCCCGTGGATGATCAGGGCCGGCACATCGATCTTCCGGAGGTCGTCCGTGAAGTCCGTTTCGGAAAAGGCCCGAATGCATTCGAGCTGGTTGAGGAGCCCTCCCCGCATGCCCTGCGCCCAGAAGGCGTCCCGCACGCCCTGGCTCACCTGGGCGCCCGGCCTGTTTGCGCCGAAGAACGTCTCCGTGAGGTTCCGGTAGAACTGGGAGCGGTCGGCGAGGACGCCAGCGCGAATCCCGTCGAAGACCTCCATGGGCAGGCCGCCGGGATGGGCCTCGGTCCGGAGCATCAGGGGCGGCACCGCGCCCACCAGGACCACCCCGGCGAGCCGGTGGGTGCCGTGGCGGCCCACGTACCGGGCCACCTCGCCTCCGCCCGCGGAATGGCCCACCAGCGTGACCTGATCCAGGTCGAGCGCCGAGAGGAGCTGGGACAGGTCGTCCGCATAGGTGTCCATGTCGTTGCCCGTGGCGGGCTGGCTCGAACGGCCGTGGCCTCGCCTGTCGTGGGCGATGCAGCGGCACCCGTGGGACGCCAGGTGGACCATCTGCCGTTCCCAGGCGTCCCCGCTGAGGGGCCAGCCGTGGCTGAAAACGACGGGGCTGCCGGAGCCCCAGTCCTTGTAGTAGATCTCCGTACCGTCCTTGACCTTGAGCATGCCCATGGTACCCACTCCTCGATGCCGCCCGCCCCGGGGATCGGGGCGGCAGGCCCAGGAGGCAGCAATTCCCGTTCCGGCCCGGCCCCGGGGCGGGACGGGAGGCGGGCTCTCCTCCAGCGGGGCGGAACCTTCCGTCCCTGCGCCGAAAGGCCGGTGTGGGGCACGGGTTCATCGATTTGATGGTCGTGTCTTCAAATTGATGAGACTACCGGGAACCCTTTCCGTCAGCCGCACCTCATCCAGACCACTTACGGTATGGCACATCGCATGCATTGACGGCCTATCCTCCAGCGCGGGATGCGGCCGAGTCCGTCCCCACACCTGGGCCCAACCTTCAGCGGGTGAACCCATGCATATCCTGTTGGCCGAAAACCAGGCTCTGAAAGGATCCGCGGTACAGTCCCTGCTCGCCCTGGCGGGCCACCTCGTCACCCGGGCCGACTCCCCCGCCCACGCGCTGACCATCCTGGATTTGGGCGCCTTCCCGATGGTGATCATCCACGGCCGGGAAGCGGACTGGGATGGGCTGGAGTTCTGCCACGAGATCAAGGCCCGGCAGCGGGACCATTACATCTACACCCTCGTCCTGGCCGAGCCCGGCCAGGAGGCCGACGGAATTGGGGTCGACGACCTCCTCGACAGCCCCTTCGACGGGCGGACCTTCCTGGCCAGCCTCGCGCTGGCCGAACGCTGGCTCAACAAGCACGGCGCCCCGCTCTTCCCGGGCCTCCCGTTCTCGGACATCGGCCACGTCTGCGCCTGAGAAGACCCGCTTGGACACGCGCCCGCTCCCGTTTCTCCGGAACCGCTCAAGCCGTTACAGATGAGCCTCTTACCTAACTGGACCGGCAATTGCCCTCTCCACGACGCGAGGAGGCCGTTCCACCCCTCCCAAGGAAAAGGAAACCCCATGCTCTGGACCCTCGCAGTCGTTCTCATCGTGCTCTGGGCCCTGGGCCTGGTCAGTTCCATCGCCCTGGGCGGATTCATCCACCTGCTCCTCGTGGTGGCGGTCATCGTCATCCTCATCCGCGTCATCTCCGGACGTCGCGTCGGCTAGATGCCGCTCCTCCTGTTGGCAGGTTTCGTGGTGACCCGATCGGTCCTCCTGCAGGCGATGTTCCTGCTCATGACCCTGGGCGGCCTGGGTTTCATCTACCTCACCCGGGAGAAGAAATAGAGCCTGGCCCGGCAGTGCCGGCCGGGAGCGGGGGCCTTCCATGGGATGGGGCAGCCCCTCAGGGCGTCTGCTCATGCCAGTCCACGGCCGGCGAGCTCTGGAGGAGGATGTGCAGGCGGCCGCCGGAATCGAAGCCCGTGCGCAGGAGGGAACGGTAGGCTGCGGTGGAAGGCAGGGATCCCCCGGTCCAGCCCTGGGGGGTCCTCACGTACACCAGGGGACCGCGCTCGGAGGTGGCCGCGATGGCGAGGCGGGATCCGTCCGGAGTGATGGCCGCGTCGAACGTTTCGAAACTGTCGAAGGCGTCGACCAGGACGGAGGGCTGCCAGACGCCGGCCACCTTGGCTTTGGCCCGGAGCTGGAGGTAGCCCGGCGCGCCGTACGTCACGCTTTCAAAGATGAACCAGGCGTTGTCCGGATCCAGCCAGAGGCATTTGCCTGAGCTGAGGTTGGAAGTGAAGTTCGCATCCGTGACGGCCAGGGAGGTCCATGTTCCATCATTCGACCGGACCATTTCCAGGAGGCTGTCGTATTGGGGGAGCATGACGTGGGGCCGGCCGGCGGGGTCGAGGCCGAACATGGGGGCGTCCCAGCCGCTGACCCCCGCCAGGCTGGCGCCGATGGACTCGGAGGTCCAGGTCCCACCCTCCCGGGTAAAGTAGCGGAGGCTCGCCCAGTTCATGGAACCGGTCCCCCCCGAGGCCACGACCTTCGGAGTGCCTGCGGGATCGATGCAGATGAGGGGGAAGTAGCCGAACCCGGAACCGTCGTACGCGGTGATCTTTTCCGAGGACCATCCCTGGCCGTCGAACCAGGCGTGGACGAGGGCGGCCGGGAGGGCCGCTGCGGTCTTCGAGGAGCCATGGACCATGTGGGGAATCCCCTGGACGTCCGCGGCCAGGAAGCCGTTGCCCACGAGCGCCGCAGAGGTGATCGTCCAGGGATTCCAGGCTGCCCCGGGCGGCGGGAAGACGGAGAAGAAACCGTACCCGGACTGGCCGGCGATCCAGGTTCCCGAGGGCGTCAGGACGGCCGCATTGGCGAGGTCGGGCACGGTCGTCAGGGGCGTGCTCTGGAGCACCGGCGCGCCCGGCGGGTCCAGGGGGTAGCCGCCCACGGAGCCGCCCAGGGTGATCCGGGAGCCTTGGGAGACCCGGATGCTGTACGTATAGTGCCCCGGGCGCAGGTTCCCGTCGCGGTACGCGGTGGCCGTCGGGGCCAGGGTGGCCAGCACGTCGGTGCCTGCCGCCGCGACGGGGCTGCGCGTGATCTGGATGGCGGTGGCGGTGGTGCTGTGGTTCGTCCAGGTGAGGTTGAGGGCGCCCAGTTCCGGGACGCAGGCAAGCCCCGTGGGAGCGAAGGGCCCCACGGACTGGATCCAGCTCAGCTGGGGCTCACTGGACACAACGCCGCAGGTGTTGGTCCCACGGTAGCGGTAGTTCACGGACTCCTGCACCTGGGTGTCGGTCCAGGTGCCGCTGGCGGCGGGAAGCTCGGCGAGGCGGGTCCAGGCGCCGATGGCTTCGCCATTGGCGTCCACCGTGGCGCGTTCCAGGATGATGCCGGTGGCCATGTAGGAGGACTGGCCCAGGGTGACCGCGATCTCCAGCTTGTCGGGCGAGGCCGTCGCGAAGACGTACGACAGGGGATTCAGGGGTGTCGTGAAGGAGGCCGTGTTCGAGTAGCCGCCGTACGTCGTGCCCGCAAAGGACCGCATCCGGAAGGTGAAGGTGTCGAGTTCCCGGGGAACGGTCGAGGTCGTGAGGAGGGCCGACGTGTAGGCGGCGGGAATGAGGGTGGTGTTGAGCTTCGTGAAGGCCTGGCCCTGGAGGCACCCCTCCAGGTCGTAGCCGTCCACCGTGGCGGCCGGGGGCGTCCAGGACACCGTCACCTGGTAGTTCGAGGGGGAATAGGCCACCGTCACGTTCGAGGGGGCGGGAACACTCGGAAAGACGGGGTTTGGCGCGGAGGAACCGCCACCGCCGCCGCACGACAGCATGAGCGCCACGATCGCGGCGCCCAGGAACGCCGGGGGGCGGAAGGACAGGTCGGTGGTGGCGTCAGGAATCATGGCAGTCCTCGGATGCGGGTCCAATGGACAGCGCCTGGCCGGACCAGGCGGAGCGAAGGCTGGGGCAGAAGGAATCCCAAAGTATGGCACCAAACGGGAGCACCGGGATGGGCGGGGCCGCCTCCAGGCCCTGATGAACCCCCAATACCTACCGGCCTCCTCCCCGGAATTCATTCAATCCGCATTCGGCGAACTTCGGCACCCGACGATCGGAATTCAGGGATCCCTGGGCTGCCCCATGCTCCCGATGGCTTCGGCAATGAGCACCGCGCTGGCGTCCAGGGCCTTCCGTTCATCCATGGAAAGAGAAGGGATCAGCGTCCGTTCGATCCCGGCCGCGCCCACGATCCTTGGCAGCGAATAGCAGCTTCCGCCCTGGGGGGCGGACACGGTGAGCAGGGTGCGCTCGTCGTCCCTCACGGCCCGCAGGATCTGGGTGATGGCGCCACCGATGCCGTAGCTCGTGCAACCCTTGCCGTCGATGATGCGGGCCGCGGCGTGGCGGACCTCGCCGTCGATGCGGGTCCTGGCCTCGGGCGTCAGGGGGCGGCCCACCTGGTCGGCGAACGCCTCCAGGGGAATCCCCCCGACCGCCACCGAGGACCAGGCCAGCACTTCCGAATCCCCGTGCTCGCCCAGGACGTATCCGTGGACCGACCCGGGCGCGACCCCGAGATGCCGGCCGAGGCTGCAGCGGAACCGGGCGGTGTCCAGCACGGTCCCCGTCCCAAGGACCCTGCCCGCGGCCTTCCCGGAGGCCTTCCAGACCAGGTCGGTGAGCGCGTCCACGGGGTTGGAGACCACCAGCAGGAGGGCGCCGGGGGCCCGCTCCATGATCTGGGGCACGACCAGCCCGAAGATGACCGCGTTGCGGGTGAGGAGCTCCGTGCGGGACTCGCCGGGGCGCTGGCGGACCCCGCAGCAGAGGGCGACGGCCCGCGCCCCCTCGAGCTGGGCATACCCCGCCGCCGCGATTCGCACGGGGCTGGCGAAGGGGGTCGCGTCGGCCAGGTCCTCCGCCTGGGCCCGCGCCAGGGCCTCGTCCGGGTCGATGAGCACCAGCTCGCTCGCGACTCCGCTCATGATCATCGCGTAGGCCGCGCAGCTGCCCACCGATCCGGTTCCCACCACACCCACTTTCATGGTCGACTCCTCGCGAAAGATGAAGGGCGCCGCGTCCCGAAGGACCCGGCGCCCCGCATCGGTGTAGTGGAAGGTTAGGACTTGGCTTCCGCCATGCCAGCCCCGGTGACCACCAGCTCCACGCGCCGGTTCTCCTTGCGGCCGGTATCCGTGGTGTTGGGGGCGATGGGGTCCGCCTCGCCGTACCCCTTGGAGGTGATGGCATCGGGCGCCACGCCCTGGCTCACGAGGTACTCGCGGGTGGTCTGGGCGCGGGCTTCGGAGAGCTTCTGGTTGAAGGCCTCGCCGCCCGTGCTGTCCGTGAAGCCGTCCACTTCGATCCGCAGGCCCTTGTGGGTCGAGAGGATGCCCGCGACCTTGGCCAGCTTCTCCCGGGCTTCGGGAACCAGGGTCGACTTGCCGGTGTGGAAGAGCATCCCCGACATGTTGACGATGAGCCCGCGGGCAGTGGAGCGGGTCTTGAGGACAGCGCTCAGCTGATCCATCAGCCGGGTCCGGAGGCCCTCGTTCTCGCTCGCCATGGCCTCGGCCTGGCGGTTGGAGGCGTCCTTGGCCTGGGCCGCGGCGCTGGCCGCATCCAGGGCGGCGGTGGCGGCGTTGGCGTTGGCCACCTGGGTGGCGCGGTTGGCCTCATCCAGCCGGCCCTGGGCCAGGCTCTTGTCCATGGCGATCCGCTCCTCGTCCTGGCGCGTGGCCGCGATGGCCCGGGCGTCCTCGGCGCGCTGCACGGCTTCCCGGGCGTTAAGGACCCTGCCCTTCCTGCCGCCCTCGTCCGTCTCGGCCAGCTTGAGGTAGGACTCGGCCTTGAGGTAGGCCTCCGGGGCGAAGGCGTTGGCACCGGCGCCCTTGGCAATCTTCACGGCGTTGCGGGCCTGGTAGACCTCGAAGGGCGTCTTGCCGTCCATCTGGACGGGTTCGGCGTTCTGCAGGTTCAACGCGTACTGGCCGCGCTTGAGCAGCTCGTACTTGGCGTCGATGACCTCGACCTGGCCCTTGGTCTCCTTGCCCATGACGTTCTCCATGATCACGGCGTCGCTGGGCCGGGTCACGGCGAAGTAGGGCTCGGCGGTCACGATCAGCCCGAAGGACTGCATGGGTTCCGTGGCCTTGACCTTGGCTTTGCCCTTCTTGACGACCAGTTCGCCCAGGTTGGTGGGCCGGCCTTCGGGGGAGATGCCCCAGAGCACGTAGGTGAGGTACTCGCCGCCGAACCCGGAGGCCGTGGGCAGGTTCTTGACCTTGAGGGTGACCTGGAGGCCGCCGTCCTCGTGCTTGACCTTGGCCTCGCCCTCGGCCATGGGGGCCAGGGCGGTGCCCTTGAGTTCCACTTCTGTGGAGCCCTTGAGTTTGCTGTAGTTGATGGCCTTGGCCGAGCCCTGGACGATGGAGATGCGGTAGAGGGGCTGGGCGGTGGAGGGCGTTTCGGCCCCGGGCCGCTGGGCCGGGGTGGAGAGGATCACGGGGGTCTGGGCCTGCATGATCAGGACCGCCGTGGCGAAGGGGACTGTCTTCCAGAGATTCATTGGGTTGCCTTTCTTGGCAGGTGGGCGGGTTCAGCCGCGCAGGTCGGTGGCGGCATCCGAGAAGCCGCGCTTGATGTCGTTGCTGGCGAGGGCGGTGCGTTCCCGGGTCGTGTCCCAGGCGTCGCTGGCGCCCTGGGCGAGGGCGGTGGCCTTGGCCTGGGCCATCTCGGCGAGCGTCTTGAGCTCGGCGAGGCGCTCGGGGCCGGTCTTGCGGGTGGTGAGGGCCACGACGGCGGCGCCGATGGCGGCGCCCCCGAGGAAGGCCAGCAGGATGCCGGCGTAGCCGGTGGCGGTGGATTCGTTGGTCATGATGCGCTCCTTGGGTGGTTGGGTGGAGGGTTGCTGCATCCCCTATTTGGGGTAATTGAAGATGATGTTGACCCTGCGGTTCTCCTGCTGGCCCGCGAAGGTGGAGTTGTAGGCGTAGCGGCGTTCGTCGCTGAAGCCTTCGGCGGTGAGGCGGTCCCGGGCGATGCCGAATTGGGTGGAGAGGCGATCCACGACGTTCAGGGCCCTGAGCTTGGAGAGCTCGGCCATGCGGGCGGAGTCGCCCTTGAGGTTGGCGGTGTGCCCCTCGACGGTGGCGGTCACGCGGGGGTTGGCCTTGAGGAACGTGGCCACCTTGAGCAGCTCGCTGTCGTATTCGGGCCGCACCTCGGCGCGATCCTCGTCGAACTCCATGACCATGGCCATGGTGATGCGGGCCGGAACCACCGTGAGGCCCTCGATGTCCGTGGCGCAGACGATGACGGCGTCGATGCGCCGGTTCTGGCGCTTGCCCTCCTCGGTGTCGTTGCTCGCGAGGGGGTTCGCCTCGCCGAGGCCCACGGCCGTGAGCCGGGCCGGCGCGATGTGCAGGGAGTCCACCAGGTAGGCGACCACCGCGTCCGCCCTGCCCTTGCTCAGCTTCAGGTTGTGCTCGGAGGTGCCCACGTTGTCGGTGTGGCCTTCGATCACGGCCGTGGTGGCCGGATACGTGGTCATGAACCTGCCCACGACCGCCAGCTTCTCCTTGTCCTCGCGCAGGATGTCATCGCTGTCGATGTCGAACTGGAGATCCAGGAGGCTGCAGTACACCTGCGTGCGGACGGGAGGGGGCGGCGGCGGAGCCGGAGCCGGCACCGCCGCGGGGACTTCGGCCCTGGGGGGGACGTAGGCGGGCGCGGGAACGGCCGCATGGCGTCCGAACCGGACCAGCAGGCCCAGGGAGGCCAGGTCCAGGTCGCCCTTGGTGCCGACGGGATCCGAGATTCGATAGCGTTCCAATTCGGCCCGCAGGCTGACGCTCCGGGTGAAATCGTACTGGAGTCCGCCGCCGAACGTATAGTTCGCCCGGTCCTTGCCCAGCCGGGGGCGGGTGATGGCCACGGCGCCGGTGCCGTCGAAGGAATCCTTCACCGAAGCGTAGTTCACGCCGAGGCGGCCGAAGGCGGAGAATTTGTCCGTGAAGGGCAGGCTGACCACGCCGTCGAGGCTGGCGCCCTGGGCCTTGAGGCGCCCGTCCAGGGTGCCCGGGGGCAGGGTGTCCGCGCGGAAATCGAATTTCCCGAGGTTGAAGTAGCCGCCCTCCAGGGCGAAGTAACGGTTGAACGCGTACCCTGCGAAGACCTTGTAGCCCAGGTCGCGCTCGTGCTCACGGAAGCCGGTGGTGGTGAAGCCGGCCCCCAGGAGGCTGGACGTGATCTGCCCGTTGTCGATCCGGGAACGGGCCTGGCCGACATTGGCCCCCAGGTACCAGCCGGGATCCTGGGCGGCCGCGAAGGAACCCCCCGCGAGAGCCAGCGCCAGTAGGCCGAGACATTGCGATTTCATGTATTGCTCCTTGGTTGGGAATTACCGGGTTGGCACGTTAATGGTGTTGGCATCAAGGGCGATGGTTCCTGCCGTGGCGGCGCCCGCGAGGATCCGCCCGTGGACCGTGGCCCCGGTGGCGCCGGTGACATTGCGTCCGGCGAGGATGGTGCCGTAGAAGACGGTGTTCACGCCGACGGTGGCGTCCAGGGCGGGCACCCAGAAGATGTTGGCGGCCCGCGCCCCGTTGGCCAGGATCATGCTCGCGCCCGACGTCATCGAGGAGCCGATCTGGAAGATCCAGACGGCGTTCACATTGCCGCCGCCATCCAGGGTGAGCGGGGTGGAGACGAGCAGGGTGCTGCCGGTGGTGTAGGTGCCCGGGGGGATGCCCAGGGGGTAGGCCGCGCCCAGGTCGGCGCCGGCGGCCACCGTGGTGCCGGGCGGCAGCGCCCTGGCGCTGGTGAAGGCGGCCAGGAGGCCGGCACGGGCCTGGGCGGCCACGGCGTCGTCCACGTGGAGCGTGCCGTTGATGGTGCCCGGCGGGAACCCGGTGATGGAGGTGCCCGGATCCAGGGACACGTCCCCGTTGATGGTGGTCGCGCCCGTGCTGGCGATGGCTGAAGTGGCCATGATCCCGAAGGACCCGGCGGCGCCCAGGGCCACGCCCGCGGGGGCCGTCAGGGCCGTCCCGGTGGTGAAGGACCAGGGGTCGGGCAAGGTGCCCGCGGCCAGCGCGTTGCCGGAGAGGTCCCGGGCGCCGGCGACGGAGGCGGTGTAGGTGGTGCCCGGGAGCAGGTTCACGCTGGGCGTGAAGGCCGCCGTGCGCGTGGGGGCGTCATAATCCAGGGATCCGGGCAGCGGAGCGCCGCCGGCGGGCTGCAGCGTCATCAGCAGGCCGGAGACGTCCATGGCCTCGCTGAACTGTGCGGTCACGGCCGTGCCCAGGGCGACGGAGCCCGCCCGGTCCGCCGGGAATTCCAGGATGAGCGTGGGCGCCACGGCATCGAAGGCCGAGGCGGTGGTGAAGGACCACACGTAGTCGCTCGACGCCGGCAGGGCGGCCGTGTTGCCGGCCAGGTGCAGGCCCGCCAGGTTGGTGGAGGCGGCGCTGACGGTCGCGGTGTAGGTCGTGGCGGGCAGGAGGGGCGCAGACGGGGCGAAGGTCACGGTGCGGGTGGCCACGGAGTAGCTCACCAAACCCGCCGTGGCGGCGCCCGCGGCCGTGACGGTGAAGGCCGCCGCGGGCAGGGTGGCGGGGTCCATGTCCTGGGTGAAGGCCGCGTTCACGGAGACGGTGCCGGCGGGCGCCGAGGACGCGGGGAGGGTGGAGGCGACCCTGGGCAGGGTCACGGACAGGTAGGGTCCCGTGTCGAAGGTTCCCGACCAGGGGGAGGGCATCGCCAGGCCCGTGGCGGCGCTGCGCACGCCGGCGACGGTGGCCGTGTAGGTGGCATTCGGCGCGAAGGACGCCGCGGCGGCCAGGGTGAAGGTCGCCAGGCGCCCCGTGGCGTCCAGCGCCACCGTCCCGGCGGGGTTCAGGCCCGGCGCGGCCACGGTGAAGGTGGCGCCGCCGGTGAAGGGGCCGATGGGCTGGTTGAACTGGAGGGTGATCATCCGGAGGTTGGCGGGGACGCCCGTGGACCCGCTGGCAGGGGCCATGGCCGTGACCATGGGGAGCATCGCGGCCACGCCGGGGCCGCCCAGGATGGCGTCCCGGTTTCCGGAACCGCACCCCAGGGCGACCAGGATCAGCAGCAGGGCCGTGGCCCCGGCGAGGGGGAGGAAGTAGGGATTCGACTTGGACAAGGGTTCACCTGGGCAAGGGTCTGGAACGACCGCGGCACCCGGGCGCCGGATTCGGCACCGGCAGGGCTCCATGGCCTGGAGAAAGGGTTCGGAAGGCTCGTCCACCGAGCGTGGAATGCCTCGACCCCTCCTACGTGCAGTTCCTGTGCCACTATCTAACTAGGTGCATAACCTTGCATTTGGGAATACATGGTCCAACCACCCCGCGGCCCTTCCCAGTCAGGATGATGGAGTGCCTCCTCCAAATCGAGGGAAACGGCGCAGGACCCGCCGGCGGACGAATTCGATGGCGCCCGCTCGCGCATGACTGTAGGTTGAACCGGAAGAAGGGCAGCGCCAGCACAACCCGAGTGGCACCTCCGCCAAGGGTTGCAGCATCCACTGGGGCCTCCGTCCCGCGCCCTTCTTCCGAGCGGCCCGCCGCAGATCGGTTTCCATGCCAGCCATCTCCATCCGGAACCACAAGGTGACCTACCTTCCGCGGAGCGCCCGCGTGATCCTGAGGCCCTTCATCCCGTCCAGCTTCCTGCGCATCACGACCATCATCGGACGGGCCCTCGCCCTGGGCGAGGAGGAGGCCTGCGGCATCCTCGAGGCCATCCTCGTGGACTTCGAGAAGCGGCATTTCGGCATCGAGGCGAACCTGCTCGCCAACTACCGCAAGGTGCTGCCCCACGTCTTCACGGACCTGCCCCTGTCCCGGGAGCGCCAGCTGCTCATCGGGGCCCTCTTCTCGGGCGAGTACGCGCTGGAGTCCGCCGCCCTCTTCAATCCCTCCATGGTCCCCCACCCCGACCAGGGCGGCCTCCCCGAGGGGGCCCTGCGGTTCATCCTGAGCCTTCGGGCCACCGGCGAAGGCCATGTTTCCTCCATCGAGTTCCGGAGCGGGGTCATCGGCCCCGGCGGGGGGATCAAGGCCGATCCCCTCTCCCGCCTGGTGAGCCAGCCCGAGATCGAGCCCAACCCCGGCTACCGGAAGTCCCCGTTCATGATGAAGCTCCATGAGATGGGCTTCGAGAACCGGCACTCCGCCGCCGTCCTGGAGACGCTGGGAGAGGGCTTCGACCGCGAGGAGCTCAACCGGAGCCTCACGCGCATCCGGCGGGAATCGCGGCCCGTGCCGGCCGATCTCGAGAGCACGCTCAAGTGCATCCAGTGGCTGGCGGATTCCAACTACGAGCTGCGGTTCCAGCCCGAGCTGGCCCTGTGCGAGCGCGTCATCTTCCCGGTGTCGGCCAACGAGAGCAACGGCATCGAGGACGCGCGGTTCGTGCGCCTGGTGGAGGACGACGGGTCGGTGATGTACTACGCCACCTACACGGCCTACAACGGCCACGCCATCCTGCCCCAGCTCATCGAGACCCAGGACTTCCTCCACTTCCGGGTGCTCACCCTCAACGGCACCGCCGTGCAGAACAAGGGCATGGCCTTCTTCCCCCGGCGCATCGGCGGCAACTACGCGATGCTGAGCCGGCAGGACGACGAGAACCTCTTCATCATGTTCTCGGACAATCCGCACTACTGGGCCGACGCCAAGCTGCTCCTGCGGCCGGCGGAACTGTGGGAATCCGTGAAGATCGGCAATTGCGGGTCGCCCATCGAGACGGAGGCCGGGTGGCTGGTGATCACCCACGGCGTGGGGCCGATGCGCACGTACTGCATCGGCGCGGTCCTGCTGGACCTCGAGGATCCCACGAAGGTCATCGGCCGATTGCGCGAGCCTCTGCTGACGCCCCAGGGCCTGGGGCGCGAGGGCTACGTTCCCAACGTGGTCTACAGCTGCGGGTCGCTGGTGCACGGGCGGGACCTGATCCTGCCCTACGCCATGAGCGACCGGATCGCCACCATCGCCAGCGTCTCGCTGGACGAGCTGCTGGCGGCGCTGAAGCGATAGGAAACCCGCCGGGTTCGGGGAGACCCTGCTCTGCTTTTCCCGGCGATCCTCGGCTCCTCGGCCACCTCGGCGATAAATTCATTTCCTGCCTCTGCCGCGCATCCAGTCAATGCGCCGCAAGATATAAGAAAAAAGGTATCGCCGAGGTGGCCGAGGAGCCGAGGATCGCCGAGAAAGGATGAATCAGAAAAGCATTGCGGTTCCGCTCTCCACGCAGGCGGCGGCGTAGAGGTACATGGATGCGGACCAGGTCTGCCAGTCCTCCCCCGACGGGGCGCCGTCCTGGGCGCGGAACCACTCGTTGAAGCCGTAGGCGCCCTTGGGCAGGGGATGGACGTTCCGGGCCACCTGCACCAGGGCGGTGAGCGCGGCCAGCCTGCGCACGGCCAATTCCTGCTCCCCGGCGGCCACCAGGGCGGCGATGTAGAAGCCGCACACGAAGGGCCAGACGCCGCCGTTGTGGTAGTGGCCGGGCAGGTTGAAGGCCTCGTAGCGGGGGTGCCAGTCGGGATCCGAGGGCTCCACGAAGGGGAAGAAGCAGGGGGGCAGCTCCAGGGCCAGGTCCCCGGCGGCGCGCAGGGATTCGCAGTGGGCCTCGATCCAGGCCACCATCTCCCGGGCCCGGGCGCGGTCGGCCATGCCCGTGAGGATGGCGAGGCTGTTGCCGAGGAGGTCGCAGCGCTTGTCGCGGAGCACCTTGTAGTACCAGACGGCGTAGGTGGGCTGGCCGGGGGTGGTGAAGCCCCCGCCCCCCTCCTCGTTGGCCGCCCGGCCCAACGCCTCGGCCCGGCCGTCCAGGCCCAGGAGCCTGAGGTAGCCGTGCACCAGGGTGTTCACGAAGAGGCCATGTCCGAGGACCCAGTGCTCGTCGCGCCAGTCGCTGGTGGGCTGCTGGCCGATGAGTTCCCGGTCGTCGGTGGTCTGGTAGTCCATCCAGGTGAGGGCCCGGGCGCCGGCCTCCTCCAGGAAGCCGGGGTCCCCGGTGGCCTTGCGGAACATGGCCAGCACCAGGAGGAAGAGCGGGGTGGTGTCGCTCGCCCCGCGGTTCTCCGCATCGTGCACCAGCGACGGCATCTGGCCCCGCGGACTCTGGTTCCGGGCGAGGGTCTGCAGCACCCGGCGCAGGGCCTGGACCAGTTCGGCGTTGCCGGAGACGAGGCTGCCCAGGCCGGCGATGAGGAGGTCCCGGGTGTAGGGCTCAGGGTAGCCCCAGCCCGCGGTCCGGGGCAGTCCGAGGTAGGGGCCGGAGGCGTTGTGGAGCAGGACGGCCAGCGCGGCGGCGCGGGCGGCTTCGGTGGCAGGGTCCATGGTTCACCTTCCTTGGGAAAGAATCTCCACCAGGCGTCTGGCCACGGCCCGGTAGTCGAACCGTTCCACAACCCGGCGCCGCCCCGCGGCGCCCATGCGCGCGCGGAGGTCCGGGTCGTTGAGCAGGAGCTTGAGGTACGCGGCGATGTCCGGCGAGCTGGCCCGGTAGTCGACGACCCGCGGCTGGTTGAAGACGACCTTGTGGTCGGGCTCGAAGCCCGATTCGGGGCCCATGACCGTCTCGGTGATGCGGATCTCCCGGGCCACCCGGGCCAGGAAGGCCGTCTCGCCGTGCACCAGGGTGTCCAGCATGGCCATGGCCCGGATCCCGATCACCGGCTTGCCGCAGGCGCCCGACTCCACCTGGGGCATGCCGAAGCCCTCCAGGCGGGACGGGGCCGCGTACACGTCGCAGGCGGCCAGGAGGTAGGGCATGAGGTTGCGCGATACCTGGTGGGTGGGAAAGCTGACCCGGTCCAGGATCCCCAGGTCCTTGGCCAGCTGCCGGTCCAGCTTGTTCTGCACCGTGGTGCGGGGCTGGGGCCACACCTTGCACACGTAGCGCCAGGGGGGCACTTCCCCGCCCAGCATGGCCAGGGCCTCCATCACCTCCCGGCCGCCCTTGGAGGCGGCGTCGCCGCCCACCGTGAGCACCAGGAGGTCGCCTTCCGGAACGCCGAGGGACGCCCGCACCGCGGCCACCTTGGGATCCTCCGCCGGCCTGGGGATGAAGGCGTCCGTGTCGCACCCCACCGGCAGGGTCACGGTGTGGTCCCCGCGGATGCCGTCCCGGATGAAGGTCTCCCGCACCCAGTCGGACGTCACGAGCACCAGGGGCAGGCCGTCCAGCACCTCCCGGAAGTTGGCCACGTAGCCGTCGGCCAGCACCCAGGGCACCGCGCGCATGCCGAAGCGCTGGGGATGGAGGACGATCTTCGGAACGTCGCCCCAGAAGCCCACGCCCACCACGAAGTCGGGCTTGAACCAGCGGTAGTACCACTCCTTTTCCAGATCCGAGTCGAGGTTGCACGCATGGGCCTCCACGCCGATCTCCAGGAGGCCCTTGTAGAGGAGGTCCCCCTGGGTCGCAAGGCCCCCCGGGGAGGGGGGATAACTGTAGAGCACCAGGATTCTCATGGCTGGGGGTCGTCCTCGTTCCTGAAGCAGGTGAAGGCTTCGATGCGCGGCGTGGTCCGGGCTTCCCAGCTGTCGGGGGCGAAGCCGTAGACCTGGGTGATCAGGGCGTACTTCCGCGCCCAGGACGCGGCGTCCAGGGGCAGCAGCAGGTTGGCGTCGGGGCGGGGCTCCGGCAGGCAGGTCCCGCCCTGGTCGGAGTAGGCGAAGTTCCAGAGCCGCGGGGCGGCCAGGGCCCCCTCCCCCAGGAGCGCCCGGACGCCCAGGGCCACCTCCAGGTGGCGCAGGTGCCGGGTGTATTCGCCTTCCGGGTGGTGGGTCAGCAGCAGGTCGAAAGGCCCCGGGGGCGCGAGGTCACGGATGGCCGCCTGGACCCGTTCATCGGCCTGGGGAGCCTGGTCGGGCCCGTCGTCCAGATCGCCCATGGCGCCCTGGGCGCCCAGGTCGTCCAGCGCCAGGCGGAAGCGCGGCGCCCGGTCGGGGTCGGCGCCCCGGCAGAGCGCCAGGATGAACACCGACCACAGGGGCCGGCTCGCCAGGAGCCCGCCCGCCCAGAGCGCCTCGTCGTCGGGGTGCGCCACCACCACCAGCACCCGGGCGGATCCCGGGGGTTCCGGGGCGGCGTCCGGACCCAGCGTCACGCCGTCCCCAGGTGGCCGCCCGGGTGCTGGAACCGTTCCCGGACCTTGGCCATGAACTGGGGATCCGTCATGGCTTCCGCCGGTTCGACGCCGAGGACCTTGTCCTGGAGCCGGGCGCGCTGGAGGTGGGCCCGGAGGTCCTCCTTGGCCTGGCCCGGACCGAAGATCAGGATGGATTCCGCATCCCGGAGCACCTGGATCACCTCGGTGTAGAACCGGGTGAATTGGCCCGGCCGGGCGCCCGGCTTGGCCTGGATCTCGAGTTTCTTCTCCCCGCCGTCGAAGACGATCACGACCAGGGCCTTGAGATTGTCGATCCACACGCCTGCGTTCACGATCATCGGAGTCTCCTCAAGGGCGCGGGGGCTGGTCCCCCGGCGCAGGTTCCGAAGCACGATCTGTTCCGATCGATCAACGCATTGTGTTCCCTGCAGTTCAACGACCGGCACCCGGGACTGATCGATCGAAATGAATCACCGGACGCGTCATTTCGAAGCAACGGTCTCCGGGACCCGAAGGTCATGGGCGCGCTGGCGGGCTGAGGGCCCATTCCGTCGGGGAGGAAATCAGACCCTTCCTTCCTCGGCGAACTAGGACTTCCTTCCGGTCACGTGCGCCGGCCCGGTCATGGCGGGGAGGTACACCTTGACCGAGGTGCCCTGGGCGGGTCCGCTCCGGATCCAGATGCCGCCGCCGTCGCCGTCCAGGAGCCCGTGGACCGCCGCCAGGCCCAGACCGCGCCCGGCGGCCTTGGTCGTGAAGAAGGGCTCGAAGGCGTGGGTGAGGTGGTCGGGCGTCATGCCGTGGCCTGAGTCCACCACCTCCAGCATCACGTAGCGGCCGGGTGCCATGGACAGCACCCAGGTGCCGGGCCCGCCCGCACAGGGGCTGGTCTCCTCGGCGCGGGTGCGGAGGGTGATCTCGCCCGGGACCCCTTCCGGGAAGGCCTCGTAGGCGTTGAGGGCGAGGTTCACGAGGATCTGGTAGGCCTGGGCCGCGTCGCCCTGCCAGTGGGGCAGGTCGTCGGCCAGATCCATCCGGAAGGTCAGATGCTCCGGCAGGCAGGTGGCCAGGGTCTGGCCGAGCTCCCGGACCACGCGATCCAGGTCCACGTCCTCCATCGTTCCCTTGGCCTTGCCCGCGTAGGCGAGCAGCTGGCGGGTCGGCTCCTTGGCCCGCATCGCCGCGGCCTCGATGGTCCCGAAGAACCGGGCCACGGGTGCGTTCCCCTTGGCCAGGAGGCTCCCGGCGCGTGCGCTGCCCAGGATGGCCTCGAGCTGGTTGTCCACGTCGTGGGCCGTCCCTGCGGCCAGCACGCCCAGCGTCGCCAGCTTCCGGGCCCGGTGCAATTGGGTGGCGAGGACCGTCGTGTCCAGTTCCACCCGCTTCAGCCCGGTGGAGCACCTGGCCCGGGAGGCGCGCAGCCGCTCCTGATTGAGGCGGAGCCCGCCGTTCTGGAATTCCAGTTCCAGCTGGCGCACCCGCAACTCATGGATCAGGGTCCGCACTTCGGCGGAGGACAGCGTGGCCAGATCCCGCCGGTCGAGGCTGGGCGGCGACTCAGCTCCAGCGCGCGGGGGCTCCGGGGTTCCCTCGGGCTTCTTGACCATGGCGCACCGCCTCCGTTTCGCTGGCGCACATCGGGCATTGTCCCAGCCCCGCTGTGGTCCGGCCCGGGAACCGTTGCAACTCCCAGGCCACCTGCCCGAGCCACTGATAGCAACCCTGTCGGCCTGAGCGCGCCGAAAGCCCGCCGGTAAGCGGCATCAAAGTGAGGCCCGGCGATGGTCAGAATGATGGGAATAACCCGGACCGGCGGGCCGCCCCAGGCTCTTTCCCTTGAAGGCAGGAGCAGAGGGCCCTGGCCCGGATTGTGCATGTTTGTCGTGGCTTCCGAAGAAACGGCAGCCGTGAGGCGGGAGGTACCACCCATGTTGAGAAGCCTGAAGGACCTTGAAGGTTACGCGGTCGCCGCCACCGACGGCGCCCTCGGGACCGTGGCCAATTTCCTTGTGGAGGACGCGGGCTGGACCTGCCGCTACCTGGTGGTGAGCACCGGCACCTTCTTCGACGAACGCGAGGTCCTCATATCTCCCATGTTCTTCCGGCAGGTCGAGTGGGGCAACCGGACCTTCCACCTCGCCCTTACGCGCAAGCAGATCCGGGAGAGCCCCGGCGCCAACGCGGACCTGCCCGTCTCCCGCCAGCACGAGCGCGACTACTACCGCTATTTCGGCTACCCGAACTACTGGGGCAGCACGGGCGTCTGGGGCACGAACGCCGCCCCGCTGCCCATCCTCACCGACCTTCCGGTGGCGGAGATCCCCCTGGACATCGACACCTTCGACGACGATCCCCACCTGCGCAGCGTCAAGTTCATCCGCGGCTACCACCTCCATGCCACGGACGGGGACGTTGGCCACGTGGACGACTTCATCGTGGACGACGAGACCTGGCAGATCCGCTACCTCGTGGTCAGCACCGGCAGCTGGTTCACCGGCAGGCAGGTCCTCGTCTCGCCGCTCTGGGCCACCCAGGTCAGCTGGGAGGAAAACACGATCGATCTGTGCCTGACCCGCCAGGAGATCAAGGACTGCCCCGAGTGGGACCCCGGCGCTCCCGTCAACCGGTCCTATGAGAAACGGCTCTTCGACTACTACGGACGCCCGGTGTACTGGGATTCCCCCAGCATCCCGGCCGATCCGCGGGACGAGATCCTGTGACGGGCCACCGCCCCCGCACCCAGCCGGAGCGCCATCGAAGCGGCCGCTCCGGCTGGCTGCGCGCCGCCATCCTGGGCTCCGACGACGCCATCGTCTCCACCGCGAGCCTCATGATTCGAGTCTCCGCCTCCCGGGGTGCGATCCTGGTGGCGGGCGTCGCGGGCCTGGGGGCCGGGGCGACGTCCATGCCCGTCACCGCCGGCATCGGACGCCTCATCGGCAGCACCGTAACCTAATTATTTTAATCTTTTCTCGGCGATCCTCGGCTCCTCGGCCCCCTCGGCGATGCATTCTTTCCTCGACCCTGGCGGCGCATGGATTTCAAGCGCCGCAGGGGGAAGAAAACAGAACGCATCGCCGAGGGGGCCAAGGAGCCGAGGGTCGCCGAGAAAGGAAAAGGAACCTTAATCCGCGGTCCAGACCCAGTTCTTGATTTCAGGCATATCCTCCCCGATTTCTTCAATATAAGCCCGATGCTCCACCAGCTTCCCCTGGAGCATCCGCTTCACCTGCAGCCCCTTGTCCCCCGTTCCCGGCAGCCGGTCGATGGCGTCCATCACCAGGTGGTACCGGTCCATGTCGTTCAGCACCGTCATGTCGAAGGGCGTCGTGATCGTGCCTTCCTCCTGGTAGCCACGCACGTGGATGTTCCCGTGGTTCGCGCGCCGGTACGTGAGGCGGTGGATCAGCCAGGGATAGGCGTGGTAGGCGAAGATGACGGGCCGGTCCCGGGTAAACAGCGCGTCGAAGGCGTCGTCGTCCAGGCCGTGGGGATGTTCCGTCCGGGGCTGCAGCTTCATGAGATCCACGACGTTGACGACCCGGACCCGCACCTCGGGCAGGTGCTCGCGCAGGATGGACACGGCCGCCAGGGTCTCCAGGGTCGGCACGTCCCCGCAGCAGGCCATGACGACGTCGGGTTCGGTCTCAGGGCCGCAGCCGGCCCAGGACCAGATGCCGATCCCCTCCGCGCAGTGCCGCACCGCCTCCTCCATGGTCAGCCACTGGGGCGCGGGATGCTTGCCCGCCACCACGACGTTGACGTAGTGGCGGCTGCGCAGGCAGTGGTCCATGACCGACAGCAGGCAGTTGGCGTCGGGGGGCAGATAGACCCGCACGATCTCGGCCTTCTTGTTCATCACGTGGTCGATGAACCCCGGGTCCTGGTGCGAGAAGCCGTTGTGGTCCTGGCGCCACACGTGGGAGGCCAGGAGGTAGTTCAGGGAGGCGATGCGGGGCCGCCAGGGCAGCCGCGCGGCGACCTTCAGCCACTTGGCGTGCTGGTTGAACATGGAATCCACGATATGGATGAAGGCCTCGTAGCAGTTGAACAGCCCGTGGCGACCCGTAAGCAGGTAGCCTTCCAGCCACCCCTCGCACTGGTGTTCGCTGAGCTGCTCCATCACCCGCCCTCTGGTGTCCAGGAATTCATCGTTCGGCTCCACGGCCGCGATCCACTGCCGCTGCGTCGCCTGGAAGACCGCCTCCAGCCCGTTGGACAGCGTCTCGTCCGGGCCGAAGATCCGGAAATTCTTCGCCTCGTCGTTCAGCCCCACCACGTCGCGCAGGAAGGCGCCCAGGACGCGGGTATCCCCGGGCCCGGGCGTTCCGGGCCGCTCCACCGCCAGGGCGTAGGCCCGGAAGTCGGGCATGTCCAGGTCCCGGAGCAGGAGCCCGCCGTTGGCGTGGGGATTGGCGCCCATGCGCCGCTCCCCCCTGGGCGCAAGGGCCTGCAGCTCCGGCAGGAGCCGTCCCTGGGTGTCGAAGAGCTCATCGGGACGGTAGCTTCGCAGCCACCGCTCCAGCATGGCGAGGTGGGCGGGATTGGAGCGCGGGTCGGAAAGCGGCACCTGGTGGGAGCGGAAGGTCCCCTCCACCTGCCGGCCGTCGATGCGGTCCGGCCCGGTCCAGCCCTTGGGGGAGGCGAGCACGATCAGGGGCCACCGGGGGCGCACCATGCGACCGGTGCTCCTCGCCTCCCGCTGGATCCGGGCGATCTCCCCCACGGCCTGGTCCAGGGCCGAGGCCATGGCCTCGTGCATGAGCACGGGGTCGTGCCCTTCCACGTAGAGGGGCGTCCAGCCGCAGCCCCGGAGGAACGGGTCCAGCTCCTCCCGGGTGATGCGGGCGAGGAGGGTGGGGTTGGCGATCTTGTACCCGTTGAGGTGGAGGATCGGCAGCACCGCGCCGTCCGTGGCGGGGTTGAGGAACTTGTTGGAGTGCCAGGCGGTGGCCAGCGGGCCGGTCTCCGCCTCCCCGTCGCCCACGACGCAGGCCACGATCAGGCCGGGGTTGTCGAAGGCCGCGCCGAAGGCATGGCTGAGCGAATAGCCGAGCTCCCCGCCCTCGTGGATGGACCCGGGGCATTCGGGGGAGGCGTGACTGGGGATGCCGCCGGGGAAGGAGAACTGCCGGAAGAGCTTCCGCAGCCCCGCCTCGTCCTGGGTGATCTCCGGGTAGACCTCGCTGTAGGTGCCTTCCAGGTAGGTGCTGCCCACCACGGCCGGGCCGCCGTGGCCCGGTCCCGAGATGTAGATCATGTCCAGGTCGCGCTCGGTGATGACCCGGTTGAGGTGGGTGTATATGAAGTTCTGCCCGGGGGTGGTGCCCCAGTGGCCCAGGAGCATCCGCTTCACGTCCTCGCGCACCAGCGGGCGTCGCAGCAGGGGATTGTCGTACAGGTAGATCTGGCCGACCGACAGATAGTTCGCTGCGCGCCAGTAGGCGTCCATCCGGCGCAGGAGCTCGGGGGAGAGGGTCGTCATGGGGTTCTTCCTTTCTAAATCGCCAGCGCTGCCATGCGATGTGTCCTTCCTCGAGGGGGACGGCGGCGCCTTCCCAGGCCGGGGCCGCCGGGAAATGCTATGACAGGCGTATCCCCTCAGCCACCCCCATCCATCCGAAAGTGCGGATCTGCAAACGGCTGTTGGGCTTTTCCTCGGCGATCCTCGGTCCCCTCCGCGCCTCGGCGTTAGGCTTCTTGCCGGGTGCCTCGGCGCGAGTAATCTTTGCGTAGGCATAACCCAGGAAAAATTTAACGCCGAGGCGCCGAGGAAACCGAGGATCGCCGAGGAAAAGCAAAAAATGCATTAACCCAATTATCATCAGCGTTGGATACCCGGCTGAGGGGATGCTGACAGGCTTCCCCCTAGATCCTGCCCATGAGCAGCAGGATGACGAGGATCAGCACGACGAGCCCGAGGCCGCCGCTGGGATAGAAGCCCCAGGACCTGCTGTGGGGCCAGGTCGGCAGGGCGCCGAGGAGCATGAGGATCAGGATGACGATGAGGATGGTGAACATGGTGGCGCTCCTTGAAAGGTGGGTGGAGAAGGTCCGGCGTCAAAAGCGCACGGTGTTGCCGATGGTGAACTGCACCTTGGACTGGTAGGGTTCCCGGTTCAGCGGCGTGGCCACGCTCAGGAGGATCACGCGTCCCAGCGAGCTCTTGAGGTTGCCCAGGCGCAGGCCGACGCCCACGTCGGTGTAGGTCCGGGTCCAGCCCATCCCGTCCATGCGGCGGATGGAGCCGGTGTCCACGAAGGCGCAGTAGCCCAGGCGCACCAAGCCCCACCAGCGCTGCTCGGTGAGGAGGCGGTAGTCCAGGGACACCACCCACCGGGCGTCGCCCGGGTGGAGGAAATTGGGAAAACCCCTCAAGCCCTGGTCGCCGCCCAGGTAGTACCATCGTTCGGGGTCCAGGCGCCGGCCCGCATCGAAGGTGGCGAGGGTCGCAAATATCTGGTTTTCCGTCACCTTGGTGTAGTGCACAAGGGAGAGGCCGAGCGCGCTGTTCTCCAGCCCGGTGGCGGGCACGCGCCCATCCCAGGAGAAGGTGAACAGGGTGAGGTCGTCGCTGGACGAGGACCAGCCGTTGGCGGCCTGGAGGATGAAGAAGGGAGCCGCCATGGACGACCCCAGGGCGCGGCTGTAGGTGCCCAGCGCAAGGGAGCCGTTCCACGCGAGGCTGTAGTCCTCGGGGGTATCCACGCCCAGCAGGTCCACGAAGGTCTCAAAGGCGTCCTTCTGGGTGGAGAGGGTGAGGGCCGCGCCCCGGAGGCGGCGGTTGACGAGCGTGGGCGCGGGAAGGGTGCCCGGGGGGAGGGCGGCGACGACTTGGCCGTAATGGGTGTCCAACCGATCGACCATCAGGCCGGCCCGCCAGACGCGTTCGCCCGCCTCGTGGAAGGCCGCGGCCCCCGCCCACTGGAGCTCGTCCTGGATGAAGGGGGCCTGGAAGACCTCTTTCGTGCGGTCGTAGAGGTGAAGGGAGGACTTCTTCTGGGACAGGGCCAGGCTGGTGGACCAGGGCGTGTCCAGGGCGAAGAAGGGCCGCTCCAGCTTGATGCTCCGGTTGTGGCCGTCGGAGAGGTACCGGCTCTGCAGGGCCAGGGTCCAGCGGCTGGCGAAGAGCTGGGGGTCCATGTAGGTGATGCCCCAGTCGGTGCGCTCGTGGTCCTTGGCGATGTCGAAGGCCACGCTCTTGCCGTGGCCCAGGAAGTTCTTCTCGTCCACGCCGAAGTTCATGGACCGCTGCCCGCCCACGGAGGAGAAGCCCGCGTTCACCTGGGTCGTCCAGGCGTCCCGCACCCGTACCCGGGCCACGAGGGTGCCGTCCGCCTCCTGGACGGGATCGATGTGGGCGTCCTTCACGAACGGCAGGGCGCGCAGCAGGCGCTCCGTCTCGTAGATGCGCCTTGCGCGCACCCGGTCGCCCTCCTTGAAGAGGAGGACCCTGCGGATGACCGGTTCCTTCGTGGAGGAGTGGAGGCGGTCCGCGACCCGGCCGATCCAGATGTTCTCATCGGGCCGGGCGAGGTCGAAGACGTCGCCCACCTCGATCACGATCTTCTGGATCGTGGCCTGGCGCGCCTCATGGGCGCTCCAGGGCCGCGCCGGCCGGGGAGGCTTGGCCTGGAGGCCGGTGGCCAGGACCACCGCGAGCGCACAGGCACCGAAGGCATTCATGGATCGCCGCTCAGGTCCGGGGCGTGCCGGAGGCGTGCCCGAACGGGACCTTGACCTCGTCCCAGGCCGTGTCCAGGCCGGACTTCACCTGCTCCCAGGTGTCGTCGCCCGAAGTCTTCAGCATGGCGGTTCCTTTCAAAAGGGTTCATGGGGATCCGGCCCCCATCGCAACCAGCAGGATCTGTTCCAACAATTTGGATGCTGATTCCAAAGGCTTTGATGCAGACCGGGAGGCGAATTCCCGGCGGGTACGATCAATGTGATTGCCCTGCCCTTCAATTCAAGACCGGACCTTTCAGGGGTCAGAGCCAACGCGCCAGCCGCCTCGCGACCCACTCCCGCACCCGGTCCGCGCGGGATCGCCTGGCCCACCCGGAGGAGGTGATCTCGTCCGAATTGGCCTTGTCCTCGCGGAAGGCCTTTTCCATCTCGCCCCCGAAAGGGGTGCCCAGGACGATGACGTTGACTTCCTTGTTGAAGAGGAAGCTGCGCATGTCCAGGTTGGTGGAACCGACCGTGGACCAGGCGCCGTCGATGACGGCCGTCTTGGCGTGGAGGATGGAGCTCTTCAGCTGGTAGAGGCGCACGCCGGCATCCAGGAACTCCTGGTAGTACGACTGGCTGGCGTGCTGGACGAAACCGCTGTCCGTGAGGGACGTGAGGATGATCTCCACCTCCACGCCCCGGCGGGCGGCCCGCACCAGGGCCTGGACGATCCGGGCGTCGGGCACGAAATAGGCGGCCGTGAGGTGGATGGTTCGGGCCGCCTGGTCAATGGCCAGGACGTAGGCCCGGTAGATCTCGAAATCGCCCCCGGGCTGGCTGCCCACGACGCGGACGAGGGTGTCGCCCGCCTCCCGCGGGGCCGGGAAATAATCCGGGGTGTGCAGGTCCTCCTTCATCTGGACCAGCCAGGTCTGGACGAAGAGTTCCTGGAGGGCCGCCGCGGCGGGTCCCTCGATCCGCAGGTGGGTGTCGCGCCAGCCCAGGTTCGTCCGGCCCCTGCCCTTCCTCCGGAACAGGGAGCCGTGCAGGTAGGTCCCGCTGATGTTGGCGCCCCCGGTGAAGGCCACGGCCCCGTCCACCACAAGGATCTTGCGGTGGTCCCGGTTGTTGACCTTCCACCGGCCCAGGCGCTTGAAGGGGTTGATGGGATGGTAGGGGCACAGGCGGATCCCGGCGTCGCGCATGCGGTCGAAGAAGGCCTCGGGGGTCCCGGCGGTCCCCACGCAGTCGTAGATGATGTTCACCTGCACGCCCTCCCGCTGTTTGGCGATCAGCAGGTCGGAGAAGGTCTGGCCGAGCTCGTCCGGGTCGAAGATGTACGTCTCCAGGTTGATCGACCGCTTGGCCGCGGAGATGCTCGCCAGCATGGCGCCCATGGTCTCGGGTCCGTCGAACAGGAGCTGGACCGCGTTGCCAGCCAGGAGGGGACGGCCCGTGGCCGCCTCCTCCAGGAGGGCCCGTTCCCGGGTCCCGGCCCGGGAGTCGCCCGGGTGGCGGCCGAGGAGCGCCTCCGCCCTGTCCTTCTCCACGGCGCCCCGCGCGTTCTCGATGGTCACCTTCGCGCCCGGGGCGGGGGGTTTGCGCTGGTAGTGGATCTCCGGAAGCCCCGTGCAGGACAGGGCCCCCACGAGGCCGAACCCGATGGCTGCGAGCCTGGCGGCCTGCACGGGGTGCGCGCGTCTCAAAGGGACGCTCCGCAACGGGCGCAGCGGATGGGTTCGGATCCCTCCTGGATGGCAGGGTCCAGTTCGCTCCAGCCCTCCCAGGCCTCCGGGGCCAGGGACCCGGCGCAGGTGTCGCAGACGGCTTGGCAGGGAGCCTCGGGTGTGGAATAGCAGCGCATGGTCGCCTCCTGCGGGAGGGGGACGGAGCGCGTCTCCGGCCCGCCCTGCATCCCGTCGGCTCCCAGGAAGCAATTCCCGTGCTTGATGGACAGGTCCAATGCCCCAACCTAGTTGCGAAACCCCGGGAACGGCCGTTCCCGGGAGGGATCGATCAAAGTGAAAGATCCGTCAGGCCGGAACGACCCCGCCGACTCCGTAGCTCTTCAACTTGCGGTACAGGGTCGCGGTCCCGATCTTGAGCTGCCGGGCGGCATGGGTCTGGTTGCCCTTGTTCAGCTCCAGGACGGAGAGGATGTAGTCCCGCTCCACGTCCTCCAGGGGCTGGACCTGGCCGGGGATGGCCACCGGCTTGCCGGGGGCCTGGCGCACTTCCTCGGGGAGGTCCTCGACCTCGACCCGCGTGCCCGGCGCGAGGGCCACCGCGCGCTCCATGGCATTCTCCAGCTCGCGCACGTTGCCGGGCCAGGCGTACCGCAGGAGCTGGTCGGCCGCGGCCGGCGAGAACCCGGAGATCTTCCGCTTCATCCACAGCGCCGAGCCCGCCAGCAGCACCCGCGCCAGGGGGAGGATGTCCTCCCGGCGGTCCCGGAGCGCGGGCACGTGCAGCTCCACGACCTTCAGCCGGTAGTAGAGATCCTGCCGGAAGGCCCCGTCGGTCACGCACTGGGCGAGGTTGCGGTTGGTGGCGGCGATGATGCGCACATCCACCTTCCGTACCTTGTTCTCGCCCACGCGCCGGATCTCCCGTTCCTGGATGGCACGGAGCAGCTTGACCTGCATGGCGGGCGTGACCTCCCCGATCTCGTCCAGAAGGAGGGTGCCCCGGTTGGCGGCCTCGAAGAGCCCGGGGCGGTCCTGGCTGGCGCCGGTGAAGGCGCCCCGCGCGTGGCCGAACAGCTCGCTCTCCAGCAGCGACTCGGTGATGGCGCCGCAGTTGACGGCGATGAAGGGGCCCGAGGCCCGCGTGGACTCCTCGTGCACCACCCGGGCGATGCGCTCCTTGCCCGAACCGCTTTCGCCCGTGATCAGCACGGTGGAGTCGACCTTGGCCACGCGCCGGGCCAGGTCCACGATCCGGCGCATGGCCTCGCTCTTGACGACGACGCCCAGCACGGGCTCGGCCAGCTCCGGCACCGCCAGGGTCAGGGCCCGGTTGTGCTCCCGCAGCTTTCGCTCGGCCGCCTTCAGCGTCTCCGTGACCCGGTGGAGGGACACGTCCAGGCAGTCCTTGAGGGTCTTGGCCTCGAAGAACCGCAGTTCCGAGGAGCGCTCGTCCCCCCATTCCTCCCGCGTGCGCCCGAACAGGTGGCAGTTCGCATGCCCGTCCCCCACGCAGCGGTCCTCCAGGACGAAGATCTCCTTGCCCGAGGTGCGGGTGAGGTAGCCGCTGATGAGGCCGCAGATGGTCCAGCACGTGGGGGCGTCGGCCCGGCCGAAATGCAGGAGGTGCTGCTCGGCCTCGTAGGAGGCCGTGAGCAGGGCGCCCTCGGTGGACAGCGCGTCCGCGCTGCCCGGCTCCAGCCGGAAGAGGCCGCCCAGGGTGTGGATGCGGGCGCCGGCCTGCCGCCACTGCTCGTCGTTGTCCCACGTGAACTCGGCCAGCATGGCTTCGGCCATGCGCCAGCCGTGGGCGAAGCCGAACTGGGTGAGAACCGTGCGGGCGGCCGTCACGCCGAAGTTCTCCACCAGGTACTTGCGCAGCAGGCCCATGGCCACGGCGTCCAGCAGGATGGCCCGCTGCCCCGCGAAGCGGATGACGCCGCCCTCCGCGTCCATTTCCAGCAGTTCCTTGTGGTCCAGATCATCGGCGCGCATGGGCGGTCCCTAGGTGGCAAGTCGGTTGTACAGGTCCATCAGGTGGTTCCAACGGAGCGGCCCTCCAGGTCAGAGCTGCGAAGCCCGGCCGCCGATGGTCAGGCCGACCTTCAGCTTGAAGGGATTCAGGGCATTGAACCGGTCCAGGGCCTCGGCGAGGTCCAGGGCCTTCTCCGTCGCGTCGATGGTGGTGCAGGCCTGGGCATTCGACAGGCCGCTGGTCACCAGATAGGCGTTGCCCACCGTCCGGTCCCGGTCGAAGGCCCGGTCCGGATCATGCCGGCCGGAGATCTCGTCCAGGACCCCGATCAGGGCCTGGGCCTCCGCCCGTTCCGACAGGGCCGTGAACTCGACGATATCCAGGAACAGCACGGCCACTTCCGCCCAGTTCTCCGAGGCGGCTCCTTCCGGGGCCACCGCGCGCGCCACCGGCAGCAGGTCGAGCAGGAGGCGCCGCGACACGCCCTTTTCCGCCACCACCCGCGCGACGAGTTCCAACGATTTCCGGTTCAGCAGCCGCACCTCGATGAGGTTGCGCACCCGCACCAGCACTTCGGCGAGCTCGAAGGGCTTGCTGATGAAATCGCGCGCGCCGGCCCGAAGGGCCCGCAGCTTGTGATCGGACTGGGCGGTGACGACGAGCACGGGGATGTAGCTCCCGGTCTCGATGGTCTTCAGGTTCTCCATGACGGCGAAGCCGTCCATGCCGGGCATGTTCAGGTCCAGGATGATCAGGTCGAAGGCGTGCTCCAGGTGCAGTTCGCAGACCCGCTCCGGTTCCATCGTCGACCGGATGGAGGTGTAGCCCGCCGCCTTCAGCATCTGCTCAAGGAGGATTACGTTGGCTTCCTGGTCGTCGACGACGAGGATCCGGGCGTTGAGGATTTCGGCGGGCTGGATCATCGGGGGGGCACCTCGTCGGCAGCCCCAGGGTTCCGGTCCGCGTGGTCCAGGGCCAGGTCCAGTGCTTCCATGAATTGTTGAACGTTGATGGGCTTGGTGAGGTAGCGGAAGAAGCCCAGGTCGAGGCCGGCCCTGACGTCGCTGACCATGGCGTTGGCGCTGATGGCCAGCACCGGGATGTGGGCGGTGGCCGGATCCTCCCGCAGGAGGGCCAGGGCCTCGGTGCCGCTGATGCCGGGGAGGTTGATATCCATGAGGATCACTTCGGGAAGGTGTTCCCGCGCCAGGTCGACCCCGAGCTGGCCTTCGTCGGCCGTGAGCAAGTGGAGGTCCGGACGGCGGGCGACCAGTTCCTGGACCAGCTCCAGGTTGGCCGCGTTGTCCTCGACGTAGAGCACCGTGCGCAGGGCCGAGCCCCGTGGCGCCCGGGGCCGGGCCGCCGGGCGCTGGCGGGCCCCTTCCGCGGGCATCCGGGGCGCGGGCGTCCCCTTCAGCTCGAACCAGAAGGTGCTTCCGACCCCCTCCACGCTGTCCACGCCGACCTCGCCGCCCATGAGCTCCACCAGCACCTTGCTCATGACCAGGCCGATGCCCGTGCCCTCCTCCGCGCCGTCCTCGTGGCCGAGCCGGTTGAAGGCCTGGAAGAGCTGCTCCACCATGGCGGGAGGGAGCCCCGCCCCGGTGTCCTGGATGCCGATCCGCACGCGTCCGGAGGGCAGGACGGAGCTGGCCACCGTGACCGTCCCGCCGGGGCGGTTGTACTTGATGGCGTTGGAAAGGAAATTCAGGACGACCTGCTTGAGCCGCACCCGGTCGGCCAGCACGAAGCGCGGCGTGTCCAGTTCCTCGAATTCCAGCCGCAGGTCCCGCTTCCCGGCCTGGGGGGCGATCATGGCCTGGCACTCGGCCAGCACCTCGGAGAGGGACACCGGCTCCACCGAAATGGACAGCTTGCCGGACTCCACCACCGCCAGGTCCAGGATCTCGTTGATCAGGCGCAACAGGTACCAGCCCGCGTTCAGGATCTGCTTGAGGCTCGCCTTCTGCGAATCCGAGGGCGGCGGCTGGGCGGAATCCATCAGCTGGGCGAAGCCGAGGATGGCGTTGAGGGGCGAGCGCAGCTCGTGGCTCATGCCGGACAGGAACTCGGACTTGGCGAGGTTGGCCTTCTCCGCCACGACCTTGGCGTGCTCCAGCTCGGCGTTCTTGGCCTGGAGCACCGCCTCCATGCGCCGGGCCTCGGTGATGTCCCGGGCGGCCACGAACACGCCCTCCAGGCTGCGGTCCCGGTCATGGAAGGTGGTGGCGTTGCAGGAGACCTCCGTCTCGTGGCCGTCGAGGGCCAGGACGGTGAGCGGGCAGTTGGTGACCTTCCCCGCGGCCAGGACCTGGACGAGGGAGGCCTGGGCGCTGTCGGGGTCGGTGAAGAACTTCCGGAAGGGCGCGCCGATCAGCTCGTCCCGGGTGCATCCGGTCAGGGCCTCCATCTGCCGGTTCACATCCATGATGAAGCCGGAGGGGGCGACGGTGACCAGGGCGTCCACGTTGGATTCGAAGAGGGAGCGCGTGTAGAACTGGTTGTTCCGCAGGCGCTGGGCGAGCTTCTCCTGCTCGGCCTCGATCCGCTTGCGGGCCGAGTTGTCGGTGCCGATGAGCAGGTACCCGATGATGGCCTCCCGGGCGTCCCGCAGGGCGGTGACCGACAGCAGCGCCGGGAACCGGGAACCGTCCTTGCGGACGTAGGTCAGCTCGTAGATGTCCTCGATGCCCCGCGAGGCCTTGAACACCAGGGCCTCGAACCCGGGCGCGATGGGCGTCCCCAGTTCCAGGCTCAGGTCCCGGGCCCGCGCGAGCAGCTCCTCCGGATCCGAGATGTCGGCCGGCGTGCAGGTGTCGACCACCTCCCGGGCCTCGTAGCCCAGCATGCGCTCGGCCCCGACGTTGAAGATCTGGATCACGCCCCGCGCGTCCGTCGCGATGCTCGAGAAGTTCGCGCTGTTGAAGATGGCGTCCTGCAGCGCCCCGATCTTCATGCGCGCCCTGTGGCCGCGCGCCCCCGCCCTGGCCGCACCCGGGTCGGGTTTCGGAGGCGCTTGGGACGGGTGCTGCATGGGCCGGCCTTCCAGTGTTCGCGGGTGCGCTTGCGGATCGCGAGGCCGAGGGGCACGAAGCCCTACCTCTTTATAGGCTCAAATGCATAATTCGGTACGGATATCTTCGCCCTTCCGGAAATAAACCGCATCTCACCCGCACCGCCGTCCGGATTTTCAGACAGGGAGGCGCGCGTGCCGGCGCTGGAATCCATTGGTCCCCGCAGGCAGGTTGGTATATGGTTTAGGAACACTGATATCAAGGGGGTTGTTATGCGATTCGGGTTTCCGGGCCTCGCCGTGCTCCTGGCCGTTTCCGCCGGGCCCCTTGGGGCGGGTGACACCTCCTGGGCCTTCCAGCTGGGTGCGATGGCACCCCAGGGGTCGTTGAAATCCGACCCCCAGGCTGGAGCCCAGCAAAGCCTCGGAGGCCCGGTCCTCGGCCTGCTGTTCGAACGGAGCTTCCGGACCCCGGATGCCGTTCGGCTCCGTCTTTCCCTGGCCGGCCTCCGTCCGGGAGGGCGGAATCCGCTGGGGACCGGCGGCGCCTACACGGAATCCGACTGGTCGCTCCCGGAGGTCGGGCTGGACTGGCGGCACCAGTGGACCGGCAGCACGAGCGGCTGGTATTCCACGGTGGGCCTTGGCCTGGCCTCCCCGAGGCTGGACAGGACGGCCCACTGGCCGCTTTCGCCCGGTGGGCCGGTCGTCGGAGGCACGACCCGGTTCACCCAGCACCACAAACCGGCAGCCCGGATCGGAGGCGGGTGGCAGTTCAACCACCGTTTCAGCGCGGAGGGCGCCTACCATTTCGTGAACGTGGATTCGGCCCCGCAGGAGGGGTTCGGGGTGAGCCGGCTGGCGTGGTTCGAGCTGGCGGTGGGCATCCATTGGGGCCGCGGCAGGTAGGCCGCTATCCTCAGGGCGGGGGTATCGCATGAGCGAGGAAAAGGCAGTGGCGCCGGACAGCACCGCTGTGAGGGTCGCCCTGTGGCGGGCGCTGCACCTGGAGGTCGACGCTCCGCCCCACGTGCTTGAGGACGACCTCGGCCTGAAGCTGGCGGCGCCGGAGGCGGACTGGCGGAGCCGGCCGGACATGAGTCCCTTCACGCGGCCCTTCCGCGCCTCCATCGTGGCCCGGGCCCGCTTCATCGAGGACCTCGTCGCGGAGCATGCGGCCCGGGGCGTCGGGCAGTACGTCATCCTCGGGGCGGGTCTGGACACCTTCGCCCAGCGCCGGCGGGAGCTTGCCGGCGGCCTGGTCATTTTCGAGATCGACCGCCCCGGCCCCCAGTCCTGGAAGCGGCAGCGCCTGGTCGACCTCGGCTTCGGCGTGCCTCCGGACCTGCGCCTGGTGCCCGTGGATTTTGAGGCGGGTGACCCGTGGTGGGAGCGGCTGGCCGCGTCCGGGTTCGATCCCGGGCGGCCGGCGGTCGTGGCGTCCACGGGCGTGAGCATGTATCTCACGGAGGAGGCGGTGCTGGCCACGCTGCGCCAGGTCGCGGCGCTGGCTCCCGGCTCGACGCTCGCCATGTCGTTCCTGCTGCCGGTGGAGCTGGCGGACCCCGATGCGCGTCCCGGGATCGAGCGGGCGATCGCCGGGGCGAAGGCGAGCGGCACGCCCTTCATCAGCTTCTTCACCCCGGCGGACATGCTGGCCCTGGCCACCCGAGCCGGTTTCAGGGAGGTCCGGCACGTCCCGGCCTCCACCCTCGCCCAGCGCTACTTCGCAGGCCGGACCGACGGTCTCCGTCCGCCCGGCAACGCGGAGGAGCTGCTGGTGGCCTCCACCTGAAGGAATCGGGCCCGGCCCGCCCGCCGTCAAAGGGATTTCACATCCGATTCCGGGCGCCCCGATTTACAATTGGATCGTGGGAGCAGCGCATGACACAGGATCTCAAGGCGGAGGATCTGATCGCGACGGAGCAGGACGGCACCCGGCGCATCAACCATGATCTGCTGAGCGAGTACGGCCTGTTCAACCTGCCCCGGCCGGTGATGCGAAGCGCCCTGCTGGTGTACTACGAGAACGCCCGGCGCCAGGGCTACGCCAGCGGCCTGAAGGTCCAGACCCTGATCAACCTCACCAACGCCATCGCGCGGTTTCCGCGGGAGGTGGCCATCAATTTCACCCGGGGGCCGGCCTACCACCGGAACATGAAGCTCCTTGCCCGCTATTCCAAGTAGGGGTGCTATCCTCGCGCTGGACTCGGGGGCTTGACCGGGGAAGGGCGAAACCGGGAGATCCCGGGTTCCTTCCGGAAGTTCCGGAGCTGGAGCGCCCATGGCCGCCATCGAATCCGTCCCCCTTCCCGACCTGCGCACCCGGTTGGCGGCCCATCTGGCCAAATCGGACGGTTCCGACATCTCCTGGGCCGCGGAGGCCCTGAAGGAAGGCTACGTGGCCGTGGAGGACGAGCTGGACGCCATGGTGGAGGCCGGGGCGGCCTTCAAGGACGGGTCGTTCGATCCGCCGGTCTACCGCGTCAAGGGCGGGTCCGGGGACTGATCCGGCTACCCCCTGCCCTCCAGCACCCGGTCCAGCTCCCGCGCCAGGTCCCGGATGCGGTAGGGCTTCTGCACGAAACCCGCCAGGCCCTGGGCCAGCAGGTCCTCCGTGGCCTCCTTCTGGTCGTAGCCGCTCGTGAGGAGCACCGGCACTTCGGGGCGGATCCTGCGCATGGCCAGGAAGGCGGAGGTGCCGTCCATGCGGGGCATGCTGAGGTCCATGAGCACCAGGGCGAGTTCCGTGGACCGCTCCATGAACAGTTCCAGGGCCTGCACGCCGTCGCGGGCCTTGATCACGCGAAAGCCCAGGGACTCCAGGGCCGGGGACGTGCTCTCCAGGATCATCTCCTCGTCGTCCACCAGCAGGATCGTGCCGGCCCGGTGGCGCTCACGGCGGGCGGGGGCCTGGTCCTCCGGGGCCTCGTCCGCGCCCAGGGCGGGGAAGAACACCTGGAAGGTGGTGCCCTGGCCCACTTCGGTCTCGATGTGGATGCCGGCCTTGTGGCCCTTGAGGATGCCCAGCATGGCGGAAAGGCCGAGGCCGCGGCCGGTGGTCTTGGTGGTGAAGAAGGGATCGAAGATGCGGGAGAGGACCTGGGGTTCGATGCCGCAGCCGGTGTCGGCCACCGAGAGGACCAGATACCTGCCGGCCTCCATGGGCTGGCCGGGGAAGCCGGAGGTGAGGACCTCCCGGTCCAGGTCCGCGTTGTAGGTCGTGATCGAGATCCCGCCTTCCCGGTTGCCGATGGCCTCGGCGGCGTTGGTGATGAGGTTGAGCACCACCTGCTGGATCTGGGCGCCGTCGGCCTTGAACAGGGGCAGGTCGGGGGCGAGATGGAGGTCCAGGCGGATCAGCTTGGGCAGGGAGGCCGCCAGCAGGCCCGTCATCTCCTGGATGATCGCGTTGAGATCCCTCGGCTTGACGACGAAGTGGCCCTTGCCGGAGTAGGCCAGCATCTGCCGGCTGAGCTCGGCGGCCCGGAGGACCGTGTTCTCCACCTTCTCCAGGTAGGGGCGGGCCTGGGAATGCTCGCCCACCTTGGCCTGGGCGAGGTTCAGGTTGCCCATGATCGCGGTGAGCAGGTTGTTGAAGTCGTGGGCGATGCCCCCGGCCAGGACGCCCAGGCTCTCCAGCTTCTGGGCCTGGCGGATGGAGTCCTCCACCCGCCTGCGCTCGGTGATGTCGCGGTGGTAGTTGAGGATGATGCGCTTCCCGCCCGACTGGATCAGGCCGGCTGAAACCTCGAGGTGGATGAGGTGCCCGTTGCGGTGGCGGTGCTCCACTTCGAAGATGGGCTCCTCGCCGGCGTTGATGCGGCGCATCCGCTCGCCCACCTGCAGGTACGAATCCGGCGAGTCCAGGTCCTCCAGCTTCATCCCCAGGATCTCCTCCCGGGTGTAGCCGTGCATCCGCGCGAAGGCCTCGTTGACATCGACCAGCTCCCCCTCGGGCGTGAGGGCCATGATCCCTTCGGAGGCCATGTCGAACTGGGTCCGGTACCGTTCCTCCGACTCCCGCAGGCGCTCCTCCGCCTCCCGGCGCTTCCCCTCCATCTCCAGGTGGTCCAGGGCGAAGGACACGTCCCCCGCGGCCTCCTCCAGGAGCTTGAGTTCGTCCGGGCCGAAGAAGTTCCGGACCGAGGCGTACACCACCAGGGCCCCCACCACCCGTCCGCCCTTGCGGATGGGGAAGGAGGCCATGGCCGCAAAGCCGGCCGCCCGGGCCCGGTCGAACCAGGGCCTGAGCCGTTCCGAGGCGAAGAAGTCGTTGATCACGCAGGAGCGGCCCTCCCGGATGGTCCCGCCCACGCCGCCCCGTCCGAGCTCGCTGTCGTCGCTGCGCACCCGGAGGCCCTCCAGGGCGCCGGTGCGGTCCCCGTAGATGCTGGCGATGTGCACCTCGTGGGTTTCCGGGTCGTCCATGCCGATCCAGGCCAGGGTGAACCGGCCGTCCTCGACCATGACTTCGCAGATCTTGTCCAGGAGCCTTTCCCGGGTGGGAGACCAGACGATGGCCTGGTTCACCTGGCTCAGGGCTGCGTAGAGCGTGGTCATGCGGTCGAGGTGCCGGGCCTGGGCCAGGGAGGCGGTGACGTCCTGGAAGGACGCCAGCGCCCCGCCGCCGGGCAGGGGGATTTCGGTCCATTCGAGGCGGGGCGTGGCCTCCGGATCCCGGGACCGGAGGGCGGGAAGCCCGAGCGCGAGCAGGGACGCGCGGTCCAGCCCCAGGATGCGGGCCGCGGCGGGATTGGCCTCCAGGATCCGCCCCTCGGCGTCCGCGAGGAGGATGCCGCAGGGCAGAAGGTTCATCAGCCCCGACCAGGCGGCGGCCGGTCCCTCGGGTTGGCTCGGATCCCCCAACGGATTCATGGCAGGTGGCCCCTTCGCGACTGTCGCCTTTGTCCAGCATTCTCGACGCTTGGCGGCAAGAGTCAACGAGGAAACGCCCGGCCGGCCTCCCGGATCAGGGTTTCTCGGCCTGGTCGATGAGTTCCAGGAGGCGGCGAAGGTCCCGCTTGGCGCCCGGAACCGAGCGGTTGGCAAGGTCGTCCTGGAGCACGCCCAGGTAGTCGGTGATCCGCCGGGCCTCGGCGGAATGCCGGCCGCCCGCGCAGTGGTCGAGGAAAGGCTGGCAGGCCTCGGCCACGTTGGGGACCTGGTCCCAGGACCGCGCCTCCACCCGGCACCAGGCCAGCATGGTCGCCAGGTCAGCGGCGAGGCGGGCCCGGGTCCGCGAGGGCCGCATGCGGCCGAGGACCGTACCGGCCAGGCCCAGGGCGGACTCCGCCATGTGCCGCGGTTTCAGGATGGGCATGGTATCCAGGCCCCGGTCGATGGCCTGCGCCTCCGGGTCGGTGAGGACGGGAGGGTGGTTCCGCCTGGCGTTCTCCCAGGCCTTCCGGGACGCGACGACCAGGGCGGGAAGGTCGGCCTCCCGCCCGTTGATGTAGGCCTCCGCCACGTCCTCCAGGGCCTCCACCAGCGGTCCGAAGGACTTGGGCGCCACGACCGCGGGTTGCACGGTTGCAGGGGGGACCAAGGCCATCATCAGCATTAGGGTTTCCTTCGGACTCGGGTGCGGTCTGCCCCGCCACCGGTAGCGCCAGGGAGGATACCTAATATTCCAGTACTCTGGCTTTCCCGCGCAAGTCGTACGTCCGCCAAGGCTCCCTGGCGGCGCCGCCCGCGGCCCGAACGGCCGTTCCCTGGAATTAACAACCGGGCGGTTGCAGGGATTCGGTTTGACGGGAACCCGGGAATCTGGAGGATCTGAAGTAGAGCCTCTAGATCACTTCAGCTTCGCAAGTTCCCCCCGGATGCGCGTGCGCTGGTCCTCCGCCTTCACCATCTCCAGGGCCTTCTGGTAGTTCTGGATGGCGGCGGGCTTGTCGCCCTTGGCGGCCAGGCCCTCGGCGAGGCTGTCGTAGGCGTTCCAGGACTCCGGGTGGTCCTTCACGTTCCTGCGGAGCAGGTCCAGGGCCTCGTCCACCTTGCCCTGCCCCAGCAGGGCGTAGGCCAGGTTGTTCACGTCGGCCTCGGTGGCCACGGCCATGGCCTTGGCCCGGAAGCCCGCGGCGCCGGCGGCGTCGCCGCGCTTTTCCAGGAGGAGGGCCTTGGTGCGCAGGCCGTTGAAGGTCGCCTTCATCTCCAGGGAGCGGTCGATCCAGCCCATGGCCTCCTCCAGGTTGACGTCATGGCGGGCGCACCAGCCGGCCGCACCCGCCCAGCCCTCGGGGAAGAACCGCGGCAGACCCCGGAGCTGCTCCCGCAGGCTCGCGACCACCACCTGGTTCGTGTCCACCTCGATGCGGATGGGCAGGCGCAGCTTCTCCCAGCGGAGGGAAAGGGTCGCGGCGTTGTCGGAGACGTCGTCGAAGGTGTAGGCCAGGCGGTCCAGGTCCTCGGCGGGAACCGGGGTCACGGCAAACCGGGCGGCATCCTCCTTGGGGTCGTAGCTGAAGCTTCCCCAGGCCTGGCTCTGGGTGCTGAGGATGACCGTCCACGCCGAGGCGGCGGGCAGCATGTGGAGCCCGTAGCTTCCTGCGGGAAGCGCCACGCCGCCGGCCTTGACCGGGGTGGAGAAGGTGATGACGGTGTTCTCGTTGGCGCCCGCCCGCCACACCTGGCCGAAGGGCACCAGTTCCCCCCACACCTTGCGGCCATGGACGGAGGGGCGGGCGTAGACGACGCTGATCTCGGTGAGCCCCACGGTCTGGGCGACCTTCGCCCTGGGGCTGGCCTGGGGAAGTACGAGGGCGGGCGCCTGGGCGGCGAGGGCCGTGGCCACGAAGAGAAGGACGAGCGGGAAGGAATGCATGGGAACCTCCGGCACCAGCCTAGGCAGCCGGACGGCAAAAGCCACCGGCCAGGGGCCAACCGTGGGAATCCAGGGGCCGGGATCCGGTAAGCTGGAGGCAGGCCGCGCCCCCAGGTCCGCATCTACCCCAACGCCCGCTGCTCCAAGAGCCGCTCAGCCTGCGTCGTGAGGCACGTCACCTCGCAAGGCGCCTGAAGGACCTTGGATGCGACATCCCTGACCTGGCCAGTCTAAAGCTAGCAAAAGAAACTGGTTAGCTATTTATTTTAATGGGATGGACGGAAATGGAAGGGATGAGGTCGGGCAGGCAGACCCAGCCCCTTCGCAGGCGGTGCCTCGCCCTAGTCGAGGAGGCAGAGCCCTCCCCCGTTCCGCTGGGCCTCGGCCAGGGCCGTGCCGGCGCGTTCGAGCAGGGCCTGGCGGCTGGGCCCCTCCCCCGGCCTGCGCAGCGTCAACCCTGCGCTGGCGGTGATGCGGGCCTCGCCTCCCGCAGCCAGGGGAAAGGGGATGCCCAGCCTCTCGACCAGGGCCTGGGCCCGTTTCATCCCGGCCTCCGTATCCTCCAGGCGGTCCAGGATGACCAGGAAGGTGGCGTCGCCCAGATGCGCCAGCAGGTCCCAGCGGCGGGTGCCGGCGGCCAGACGTTGCGCGGCCTGCCTCAGGATCTCGTCCCGGCCGCCTGGGGCGCGCTCCAGGCCGTCCAGGGCCAGGAGGAGGAGACCGGGGCCCCGGGTGCCGGAGGCGAAGCGCTCCTCCAGGGCGTGCTCGGCCCCGAGGCGGTTCAGGGCCCCGGTGACCGGGTCCTTCACCTCCAGGCCTCCCCCGGCGGCGGGGGCGTCCAGGTAGGACGTGACGTCCGCCAGGAGGCCCTGGCACCACCCGGGACCGATGCGGTCCAGGGTGAGGTGCAGCCACCGGTGGCCCGGGCCCGCCGGGTCCGGCATGCGCAGGGTCGCAAGGGCGGAACCGGAGGCGCGGCACCGGTCCAGGGCCTCGCCCACGCGACCGGCCTGGGTTCCGAACAGGGTGGGCACCGGAGCGCCCGGCAGGGGCTCCTGGCCCAGAAGGCGCTGGACGCCTGGGGTCCAGGCCTCCAGGCCCCCGTCGCCGCGCACCACGATGAGGTTGGCCCCCACGTCCCCGCCCGGGGCCTGGACCAGACGTCCGTCCTGGAGCTGGCGCTGGCCCAGGGCCTGCTCCTTCCACATGGCCTCGACCATGCGCTCCAGCAGGGCGTTCACGTCGCCCACCAGCTGGCCCAGCTCATCCCGGTGGTGCCCCTTCGGGGTCGCCAGGCGCCCTCCGGCGCCGGCCTGCAGGGCGTGGAGTTCGCGGGTCAGGGCGGTGATGGGGGCGATGATCACCTGGTGCACCGTCAGGGCCAGGCCCCCGGCCAGGATGGCCAGGATGCCCAGGGACCACGTGCGGAACAGGCCCGCGGCGTGGGCGCCCTGGCGCCGGGCCTCTCCGGGGTCGGGGAAGAGCACCAGCTCGCCCAGGACGGACTCCGGGGCGAAGGGGCTCTGCAGGGACCGGGTAAGGGAGGCGGCACCGGGCGCGGGCACGGTGCGGCTGGCCTCGGCCAGCACCCGGTCCCCCGCGCGGATGCGTGCGCCCTGCACCGAGGGGGTGCCGATGAGGCCCCGCACCACCTGGTCGGCCAGGACCCCGTCGTCGGCGAAGCACGCGGCGCTGGCCGAGGGCGCCACCACGTCCAGCAGGGCCTCCAGCGCCTCCTGCTGCCGCGCCCGTTCCCAGCGCCGGGCCAGGGTGCCCCCCCCGAAGCCCAGGGACACGAAGCCGAGCACCAGCGCGATCCCCATCACCTGCAGGGTCGTTCTCACGACGAGGCTGTTCCGGAGCTTCACGGTCCCTCCTTCCCGTCCAGCACCAGCACGGGCTTCACGCGGCGGTCCACCTTGCTCTGCTCCACGAACCCCACCGCGCCGCGGTTGGCGGCCACCACCCGCAGGGTCTCCTCGGCGCTCCCGGTCTGCCGGGGGGGCTGGGCCTGGCCGGAGAAGTAGAGCCGGGCCCAATAGGCCCGCACCTGCGGCAGGGGCAGGTCGGCCAGGACCTCGTAGAACCGCTCCCGCGGCCCGCCGGGTTCGGCCTGCTCCACCGGCAGGGCCACAAGCCCCGAGGGCAGGCGCCGGGTGCGGCCCATGAAGATGTTCACGGCCTCGGTGCGGGTCAGGCGGGTTACGCCGCTTTCCGGGTTCACGATCACCACCAGGGGTTCCTGGCCCCGCAGGGCGCAGGCCAGGGCGAGGAGCAGGAGGAGGCGCGTCACCGGCCGCCTCCCAGGATGAAGTCCAGGGTGATGGAGACGACCGTCTCCCGGCCGTTCCAGGCGCTGGGCCTCATGGGGTCGGGGTTGTAGAGGAGGCCCGTGGCGTTGTGGGACCGCACCCGGTCCACCTGGAACTTCAGGTCGGCCTGGGGCGCGAAATCCCAGCGCAGGCCCGCCGTCAGGGTGCCCTGGTCCACCCCGCGGGCGCGGGTGATCGCGGTCAGGGTGTCCGCCAGGCTCCGGGCCGCGGGGCCCAGGGGGCCCGTCAGGGACGGCAGGGCCCCCAGGTAGGGGAGCGGGGCCCGCCTGGAGACGTTTCGGGCGAACATCCCGTAGGGCACCACCTTGCCCACGCGGTAGCCCAGGGAGGCGAACCCGCTCCAGGCGGGCTGGAACAGGAAGTTGTCCGAGGACGCGCGGCTGACGGCGCCCTGGGCCTGCCAGGGGCCGGCTTCCCACGCCAGGCTCAGCTGGGCGGAGCGCAGGCTCCGCCCGCGGGTGCCGAAGGCGTCGGCGGAGGCGGCGAGGCCCGGGTCGCGCAGGAGGTCCGCGAAGGACCGCAGGTAGGCCTGCAGGGCCGGCACGGGCTCCGGGATGTCGTTGGGGAACCGGAAGAAATTGGCGCCGAGGCGGGCCCTGAAGCCGCCCGCTGTGAATTTCACCGCGCCGCCGTAGAGCCTTCCCCCGCGGAAGTCCCATTCGCCGATGTGGTCGACGGTGACCTTGTCCACCGAGGAGCCGTGGAAGGCCTTCACCTCCAGCACCGCGCCGGAGTCCAGGAGGAAGGTCCGCTCCGCGTCGACGCCCCGCATGCGGCTGAGCGGCACCGGGCCGAAGACCTCCACCGGCGGCCGCACCCAGAGGTAGGTGTAGCCCACGTTGGCGAGGTCCCCCATGGGCAGGTTGTCGAAGCTGAGCAGGCCGGCCCGCAGCTGGAACCCGGGCGTGGGCGTCCAGGAGAGGGTGGCCCAGGTGGGGTCGGGCCGGAAGGTGTTGTCGTACCGCTGCCTGCTGACCACCTGGAGGGTCGCGAGGAGGCTCTCGCCCAGCCTGCCGCTGACCTGCACCCCGATGCGGGTGTCCAGGTCCCAGGCGGGCTTGTCGAAGATCCCCTTGTAGCCGGTGACGTCGCGGCGGTAGCCCACGAGCGCGGTGTCGGTCCGGGCCGCGCCCAGGGTGCCGAAGGCGCTGAACCGGAGGTTGCGCGCGGGTTCCTGGGCCCCGGCCGCCAGGGCCAGCGCCAGGCCCAGCGCCGGGAGCCGCGGAATCACCCCGGCCCCTTGCCGGTGAGCACCAGCACCACGCGCACCCGCCGGTCCAGCTTGTCCTTCTCCACGAAGCCCACGGCGCCGCGGTTGGCGGCCACGATGCCCAGGGTCTCCTCGGCGCTCGAGGTCTGGAGCGGAGGCTGCGCCTTGCCGGTGAAGTACAGCCGGGCCCAGTAGGCCCGCACCTGGGCCACGGGCATGCGCACCAGCCGCGCGTAGAACTGCTCCCGCGTCGCCTCCGGGACCACCTGTTCCACGGGCAGGGCCATGAGTTTGGCGTTCAGATACTTCTGGCGCCCCAGGAAGAGGTTGCGCGCCTCCTCGGGCGTGACGCTCACCACCCCGCTGTCGGTGTTGACGACCACGGCCAGGTCCCCAACCTGTCCCCACAGGCTGCAGGCCGCGAACAGGAGGAGGGCGGCGCGGCGGCTCATCGCCCGCCCCCGAACTGGAAGTCCAGGGTGACGCTGTACACCGTCAGGCGCCCGTTCCAGGGTGGCGGTTCCCCCTGGGTGGGGACATAGAGGTTGCCCGTGCCGCGGCCGGGGGCCCGCAGGCTGTCGACCTGGAACTTCAGGTCACCCCACCGGGCGAAGTCCCAGCGCAGGCCCGTGGTGAAGGTCCACTGGTTCGCGGCCCGGGCGCGGGCGATGGTGTCGACGGCATAGGCGAGGTACTCCGCCAGGGTGGCCAGGGGCCCCGTGACCGTGCGCAGCGTCCCCAGGTCCGGCACCCGGGGAGCGCTCACTTCGGCCCTGGCGGCCATGGCGTACGGCACCAGGTTCCCCAGCCGCCAGCCGAAGGAGGCGTAGCCCTGCCAGGTCGGCGGGGACGAGAAGGAATTGGTGATGGAGCGGCCCAGGTAGCCCTGGACCTCGAAGGGCCCCTCGGCCCACACCCCGCAGACGTAGGTGGTGGAGATCGTCCTGCCCCTGCCTTCCAGGGCGTCCGCGGCCTGGGCCGGCCGGGGATCGTTGAGATAGGCGCTGAAGCCCCGCAGGAGGGTCTGGATGGTCGGGACCGGCTCGGGCACGTTGGCGGAGAACTTCGCGGCCGCGGTGCCGGCGATGAGCTTCCAGCCCCCGGTGTAGAGGACCAGCCTGGCTCCGCCGGTGGGTGAGCCCGTCACGTCCCAGGGGCCCACATGGTCGACGGGATGCTTTCCCAGGAGGGTGCCGTACTCCGCCGAGGCCTCCAGGGTCGCGCCCGGCCAGGGCTGGAAGGTCTTGGCGACCCACACCCCCCGCACGGTGGTCATGCCGCCGCCCAGGACCTCCACGGGGGGCCGGGCCCAGAGGAAGGTGTGGCCCACCTCCAGGTTGTCCCCGGCGGGCGTCTCGTTGAAGTTGAAGACCCCCGCCCGCACCTGGAGCCCGGGGGCGGGGCTCCAGGTGAGGGTGGCCCAGGGCATGCCGGGTTTCCACGAGCCGTCGTAGCGCTCCCGGCTCAGCACCTGGACCGTGGCCAGGAGGTCCGGGGTCAGGCGGGAGCTGGCCTGGATCCCGATGCGGCTGTCCAGCTTGCCGGTGACCTTCGTGAAGATCCCGTCATACTGGGCCCCGTCCCTGCGGAACCCCACCAGGTCCGAGTCCGTGCGGGCCAGTCCCAGGGTGCCGAAGGTGCTGAGCTGAAGGTTGCGCACGGGTTCCTGGGCCCCGAGGGCTGCCACTGACCAAGCTGCCAGGCAATAGGCACCTGACCCGCGCATTAATCTCCCATTGAATTGAACCCGCTTGAATACGATATTGAGTCCGCCTGTCAGAATCAAACCCAAATTACCGCTTGGGTCCCGGCCCAGGTAAGTTCATAAATCGAGGTCCCCGCTCCCATGCTGCAGCCCGCCGTCGCTCCCCCCTTCCCCCTCGCCTGGGGTTTCTCCACCCGCCAGGACGATCCCTCCACCCTCCCCCCCGTGCGGCTCCGGCAGGTGCACGGCTGCGGGGTGGTGGCCGCCACCGGAGAGGTGCAGGCCGCCGACGGCATCTGGACCCGGGAGCCCGGGTGCGCCGTGGGCGTGCGGGTGGCGGACTGCGTCCCGGTGCTCCTGGCCGGCCTGACCCCCCAGGGGCCCTGGGCCGCCGCCCTCCATGCCGGCTGGCGCGGCGCCGTGGCGGGCATCCTGCGCAAGGGCGTCGCCGTCTTCCGGGACCAGGGGGGCCGCCCCGGGGACCTGGCCTGGGCCCTGGGCCCCGCCATCCTGAAGTGCCACTTCGAGGTGGGCGAGGAGGTCCTGGACGCCGCGTTCAAGGACCCCGCCTGGAACGACGCCCTGGCCGCCCCCGGCCCCCGGGGCAGGCCCCACCTGGACCTCCACGGCTTCCTGCGCGCCCAGGCCCTGGACCTGGGCCTGGACAGGGCCAAGGACGGATCGGTGGCCCGGTGCACGTACTGCGAGCCGGACCTCCTGTATTCCTATCGCCGCGGCGACCTCGAAGGCCGGCAGTGGGGCTGGGTGCGCATCGGCTAGCCGGACCGATGTGTTAACATCGCCCGATGACGGAAGCGGCGCCCGTGCGAACACGGCTCCTGGACCCCTTGGCGTCCCGGATCTTCATGATGGTCTGGATCGCCAACATGGCTTCCAACGTGGGCACCCAGATCCAAAGCGTGGGCGAGAAGTGGCAGATGGCCCACCTCACCGCCTCCCCCCTGCTCGTGGCCCTCATCGAGACGGGGACGACCCTCCCGGTGCTCCTGCTGGGGCTCACGGCGGGGGCCCTTGCGGACATCGTGGACCGCCGGCGGCTGCTCCTGGCCACGCAGGTCTTCATGCTGGGGTGCGCGGGGCTGCTCTCGGGCCTGACCTTCCTTCACCAGATCACGCCCCCGGTGCTGCTGGTCATGTCCTTCCTCATCGGCATCGGGTCGGCGCTGAGCATGCCGGCCTTCCAGGCCATCGTGCCCGAATTGCTGGACCGCAAGCACCTGGCCGGGGGCGTGGCCCTCAACAGCGCCGGCTTCAACGTGAGCCGGGCCCTGGGCCCGGCGGTGGGCGGGCTCATCGTCGGACTCCTGGGCGCGGGGTGGGCCTTCGCGCTCAACGCGGTCTCCTTCCTGGCGGTGGTGGCGGTGCTGGCCTCGTGGGAGCGGCGGCCTCCCATCTCCAGCCTCCCCGGGGAGCGCTTCCTGGGGGCCCTGAAGGTGGGCTTCCGGTACGCCCGGCACAGCCGGCCCTTCCAGATCATCCTGCTGCGCGCCCTGGGCTACTCCTGGTTCGCGGGGGTCATCTTCTCCCTGCTGCCCTCCCTGGCCATCCTGCACCTCCACCTGGGTTCGGAGGCCTTCGGCGCCCTCATGGGCTGCGTGGGCGCGGGGGCGGTGGCCGGGGTCTTCTTCCTGGGTCCGCTGCGGGACCGGTTCGACACCAGCCGCATCCTGGCCGGCTACACGCTGCTGGCCGCCGTGTGCCAGGGCGTCATGGCCTACGTGCCCCACACCCCCACGGTGGCCCTGTGCCTGTTCTTCTCGGGCATGAGCTGGCTGGGGATCCTCTCCACCATCAACACCGCCATCCAGCTTTCCGTGCCGCCCTGGGTGAAGGCACGGGCCTTCGGCACCTACCATACGGTCTGGGGCGGGGCCATGGCCCTGGGCGCGGCCTTCTGGGGCGTCGTGGCCCAGCACGCCGGGATCCGCGCGGCCATGGGCCTGTCGGCCCTGGGCATGCTCGCGGCCCTGGCGGCCCTGCACCGGCTGCGCATCACCGCCTTCGACGAGGTTCTGGACCTGGGTCCCCACCACGACGCGCCCCACGCCCCCACCTCCATCCCGCCTGAAGCCGGCCCCATCCTGGTGCAGATGGAGTACCACGTGTTCCCCGAACGCAGGACGGCGTTCCTGGGCGCCATGGAGGCCGTGCGGCGCCTGCGGCTGCGGGACGGGGCCATGCGCTGGGCCCTGTTCGAGGAGCCCGACCGGACCGGGCCGCCCCGGTTCCTGGAGACCTACCTGAGCTCCACCATGGGCGAGCACCTGCGCCAGCACCACCGCGCCACCGCCCAGGACCGCGCCGTCCTGGCCGCCGCCTACGAGCACGCCGAGGGCGGCCGGCCCGAGACCCGGCACCTGGTGGTGGTGGAGGACCACGACTCGAGCCTCCTGCAGCGGATCTGGCAAGGCTGGGCCGGGGAGTGACCGCGCTGCGCCTCTTCTTCGCCCTGCCGGCCCCCGAAGGCGTGAGGGACCTGGCCGCCGGGATCCAGCGCCAGCTCCAGGGCCGCCGCGCCGCCCTGCCCTCGCTGGACGGCCTCCACCTCACCCTGGCCTTCCTGGGCGACCAGGACCCGGCCAGGGTCCCCGACCTGCTGGGCGTCGCCCGGAGCGCCGCCGCAGGCCGGGCCCCCTTCCTCCTGGAGACCGCCGGCCTGGGCCTGTTCGCGAGGTCCAGGATCCTCCACCTGGCCTTCCGCCCCCAGCCCGCGCTGGACGCCCTGGCCTCGGACCTGCGGGCCGGCCTGAGGAGCCTGGGAATCGCCTTCGACGACAAGCCCCTGCGGCCCCACATCACCCTGGCGCGCATGAAGGAGCCCGTGGACCCGGCGGACCTGGTCCCGGGGCCGGATCTCGCGTTCGAGGCGGGGGAGGTGCTCCTCTACCGGAGCACCCCCACGGACCGGGGGTCGCGCTACGAGAGCCTGGGTTCTACCTCTTCCGGGCCAGCGTGAGGCCGTCCCCGATGGGGACCATGGACAGGTCCACCCGCTCGTCCCCGAGGAGCCTGGCGTTGAGCCGCTGGATCGCCGCGGTGTCGGCGTCGGCGGCCGGGTGGGCGACGCGGCCGTTCCAGAGGACGTTGTCGATGGCGATGAGGCCGCCCGGGCGCACCAGGGCCAGGCAGCGCTCGAAGTAGGCCTCGTAGGACGTCTTGTCGGCGTCGATGAAGGCGAAGTCGTACGTGCCGCCCTGCCCTGCCGTCAGGCGAGCGTCCAGCGTTTCCAGGGCCGGGGCCAGGACCAGCTCGATGCGCTCGGCCACCCCGGCCCGCTGCCAGTGGGGGAGCGCCACCGACGTGGTGTCCGCGTTCACGTCGCAGGCCAGGAGGTGGCCGTAGGGCGGCAGCGCCAGGGCCACCGACAGGGCGCTGTAGCCCGTGAACACCCCGATCTCCAGGGTCCGCCGGGCCCCCAGGAGCTTGACGAGGAGCTGCATGAACTGGCCCTGCTCCGGGGAGATCTGCATGTGGGCCCCGGGGAGCGCGCGGGTGGCCTTGCGCAGCGCCGTCTGCTCCGGGTGCTCCCGCAGGGAGGCGGCGAGCAGGTAGTGGTAGATGGCGTCGTCGAGGGGCAGGGTGCGATTGCTCATGGGAGCCTCGGGGAGGGAGAGGATACCAACGGCGCCCCGGCTTTTGGTAGTCTGAAGCCATGGAACGAATCATCGACCGCGTGCCGGAGCGGAGCAAGGGTCTGGCCTATCTGGTCGCGGCTTCGCTTCTCTGGAGCTCCAGCGGGATCTTCATCAAGGTCCTCACCCTCTCCGCCTTCCACATCGCCTGCTACCGGTCCCTGGTGTCGGCGCTGGCCATCGTGGCCATCCTGGCGCTGCGCGGACGGGCCTGGTCCCTGCCCCGGGACCCCCTGAGCCTCGCGGGCTCCTGCATCTACGCCCTGGTGCTGGTGCTGTTCGTGGTGGCCACCAAGCTCACCACCGCCGCCAACGCCATCTTCCTGCAGTACGCCGCGCCCATCTACCTGCTGTTCCTGGAACCCTGGATCTTCCGCAGACCCTTCGCGCGCCGGGACTTCTGGGCCGTGGCGGCCTGCCTCGGGGGCATGGCGCTGTTCTTCGCCGGCCACCTGGAGAAGGGCGGCCTCGCCGGCAACGTGCTGGCCCTGGCCTCGGGGTTCCTCCTGGCCCTCTTCTCGCTGCTGCTCAAGTGGAAGCGCGAGACCCGGCCCGGCCACGACCCCATCGGCATGGTGGTCCTGGGCAACCTGGTGGTGGCCCTCATCTGCCTTCCCAAGGTCCTGCCGGCTCCGCAGGTCACCCTGAACCAGGGCCTGATGCTGGCCTACCTGGGCATCTTCCAGCTGGGCATCGCCTACATGTTCTTCACGGCCGGCATGCGCTACCTGTCGGCCACCGCGGCGCTCATCACCTGCATGCTGGAGGCGGTGTTCAATCCGGTGTGGGTGTTCATCGGCGTGGGAGAACGGCCGTCGCCGTACGCGCTGGCGGGGGGCGTGGTCATCCTGTCGGTGATCCTCTGGTACAACCTCCGCAAGGCGCCCGTGCCGGAGCCCCTGGACTGAGGTTCGCCGGGAAAAGCGGTAGCCAGGCAAGGCCCACGCTCGCGGGCCCTGCCTGACCAGGCCTGTTCCTGTTCCTTTACTGCAGCAGCGCGAGCACCTGCTGGGCGTTCTGGTTCGACTTGCTCAGGGCGCTGGTCCCCGACTGCTGGAGGATCTGGAACTTGGTGAGGTTCACCACCTCGTCCGCGATGTTGGCGTCCTGGATCTGGCTCATGGCGGCGGTGAAGTTCTGCACCTGGATGCCCAGGATGTCCGACGTCGCGTTCAGCTGCTGCTCCGAGGCGCCGATGGAGGCGCGCATCGTGCTCACGGAGGCCAGGGCGGTGGTGAGGAGCCCGGCCACGACGGAGGCGCCGGTGATGGACGTGAGGCTGTTGGTGGTGCTGATGCCCAGGGCCGTGGTGGCGTCGGGCGAGAGCACCTGCATGTCGAGGGTGAGCACGCCGTAGTCCCCGGCGGCCACGGTGAGGGACTGGGGCACGCTGGTGAAGATGGCCTGCCCGTTGAAGTTCGTGTTGTGGCCGATGTTGATCATCGTCTTGACGATGTTCTGGAACTCGGCGTCCAGGTTGGCCCGGTTGGAGTCGCTGATGGTTCCGGTCTGGGCCTGCTGGGCGAGCTGGGCGGCCCGGGTGAGCAGCTGGGTCACCGAATCCAGGGTGCCGTCGGCAACCTGCATGTAGGAGACGCCGTCGTTGGTGTTGCGCTGGGCCTGCCCGGCGACCTTGATGTCGGCGCCGAGCTTGTTGGCGATGGCCAGGCCCGCGGCGTCGTCCGAGGCCTTGTTGATGCGCTTGCCGGTGGTGAGCCGCTCGATGACCTGTCCCAGCTGGTTGCCGGAAATCGACAACTGCCGGCTGGCTCCGATGGCGGAGAGGTTGTTCAGGATTGAGCTCATGGGGTTCTCCGTGAGATCGGGTGGATGGGATCGGGCTGTCTACGCAGAGCGGCGCGCCGGCCCTGGGGCGGCGACTCCTCTGACGGCGTGCCCGCGAACCTGATGCGGAGGCGCCGGCCTCCCGGGGGTGACTCCGGGCCCCCCGGGGGCCTCGGACCTGCTCGGGCATTCCTGGACAAAGGCGTGCCCGGGTGAGCCTGGTCGAATGCATACATGGGAGCCTCCAATCCGCAGAGGGCAAAACCTGCTGGGTCGGAGGGAGGGAATCAAGAACGATGCCAGAGCGGAGGGCCGCCTGGCGATCGGCGCCTTCAGGTGGCCGCGGCCACCGCGGCCTGGCCCAGGGAGATGGCGCCGTCATTGGGCGGGAAGGCTTCCGGGCTGAGCGGCCGGAAGCCGTCCCGGGCCAGGGTCTCCCGCACCAGGGAGGTCAGGAGGGCATTCTGGAAGCAGCCCCCGGTGAGAAGGACCTGCTCCTTCCCCGCCGCCCGGGCCATGGCCAGGGCCAGGTCGGCCAAGGCCCGGTGGAACCGCCTGGCGCAGCGCTCCGGGGCCACGCCCCGGGCCCGGTCGCCCAGGAGGGCCGCCACCAGGGGGGCCGGGTCGGCCACCAGGACCGGGCCCGTTCCCAGGCCCCAGGGGTAGGTGCCGGGGTCGTCCGACGCCAGGGCCGCGAACTCCAGCGCCGCCGCGGCCTGCCCCTCGAAGCCCCGCGCGGACCGGACGCCCGCGAGGGCCGCCACCGCGTCGAAGAGCCGCCCGACGCTGGAGGTGCGGGGGCTGTTCACGCCCCGCTCCAGCATGGACCGGACCACGGCCAGGTCGCCGAAGGCCTCCCCTCCGTCCAGGGTCCCCGTGGCCTCCCACAGGAGACCCAGGGCGCTGCGGCCCGGATCCCGCGCGGCCCGGTCGCCCCCGGGCAGGGGGAAGGGCTTGAGGTGGGCGGTGCGGGTGAAGGCGCCGCCATCCGCCAGCAGGCCCTCGCCTCCCCACAGGGCGCCGTCGGAGCCCAGGCCCGTGCCGTCCCAGGCCAGGCCGGACAGGGGCCCTTCCAGACCCAGCTCCGCCGCCAGGGCCGCCACGTGGGCATGGTGGTGCTGCACCCGCACCAGGGGCCGGCCCCAGGCACGGGCCAGGCGCTCCCCGAGCCGGGTGGAGGCGTAGTCGGGGTGGAGGTCGCAGGCCAGGACCGCGGGCTCCACCTTGAAGAAGCGCAGGAAGTCCTCCACGGTGCGCTCCAGGAGTTCGGCCCCGTCGGCGGTGTGGAGGTCCCCCAGGTGCTGGCTGACCACGGCCTGGCCCCGGTCCAGGAGGCAGAGGGTGCTCTTCTGGTGGGCCCCCAGGGCCAGCACCGGTGGCCCCCCCAGCGCCACCGGGTGGGCCAGGGGGGCGTAGCCCCGGGCCCGGCGCAGGAGGGTGGGACCGTGGGCGTCCACGCGCACCACGGAGTCGTCCACGGGGCGGAGGATGGGCCGGTCGTGGCCCAGGAAGAGGTCGGCGATGCCCCCCAGGCGCTCCAGGGCGTCGGCCTCCGTGTGGCACATGGGCTCGTCGGAGAGGTTGCCGCTGGTGCACACCAGGGGCCGCCCCACCCGCGCCAGGAGGAGCCGGTGGAGGGGCGTGTAGGGCAGGAAGGCTCCCAGCCTGGGGTTGCCCGGGGCCACCCCGGGGTCGATGGCCGCGGAGTCCCGCCGGGCCAGGAGGAGGATGGGGGCCTCCGGGGAGGCCAGGAGCGCCCGCTCCAGGGGGGACACGAGGCAGGCCGCCTCCAGGGAGGCCCCGTCCGGGAACATGACCGCGAAGGGCTTCTCCTCGCGCCGCTTGCGTTCCCGGAGGCGGGCCACGGCCGGTCCCGAGGTGGCGTCGGCCAGCAGCTGGTAGCCCCCCAGGCCCTTGAGGGCCAGGATCCGCCCGTCCAGGAGGGCCCGGGCGGCCCCCTCCAGCGGATCCCTCGCCCAGCCCGGAAGGTCGAGGCGGGGCCCGCAGGCGGGGCAGGCCACGGGCTGCGCATGGAAGCGCCTGTTCCCGGGGTCCCCGTACTCCGCCGCGCAGGCCGGGCACAGCGGAAAACCCTTCATGGCCGTGCGGGGCCGGTCGTAGGGGAGGCCTTCGATGATGGTGAAGCGGGGGCCGCAGTAGGTGCAGTTGGTGAAGGGGTAGCCGTGGCGGCGGTCGGCGGGGTCCTCCACCTCCCGGGCGCAGTCGGGGCAGAGGGCCAGGTCCGCGGGGACCGAGGGCCGCGTGTCGCCGCCCCCGTCGCTGGGGCGGATCGTGAAGGTCCCCTCCCCTTCCTCGGGCCGTTCCTCCACGGCGACGCTCCGGATCCGCGCGGGGGCCGGCGCCTCCTTCTCCAGCGCCGCCAGGAAGCCCTCCAGGGCCCCTCCGGGTCCCTCCACCTCCACCACCACCCCGTCGGGGCGGTTCAGCACCCAGCCCCCGAGCCCGCGGTCCCGGGCGATACGATAGATGAAGGGGCGGAAACCCACCCCCTGCACCACCCCCGCGACCCGCACCCGGATCCGGGGCATCCGTCAGGCCCGGGCCAGGGCGTGGCTTTCCACGATCCAGCGGGTCCAGTCCTCCAGGCCCTCCCCCGAGGTGGCCGAGACCCGGATCACCTTGAGCTTCGGGTTCACCTTCAGGGCGTTGGCGACGCACAGCTCCACGTCGAAGGCCAGGTAGGGCAGAAGGTCGATCTTGTTCACCACCAGGACGCCGGAATTGGCGAACATGTCCGGGTACTTGAGGGGCTTGTCCTCGCCTTCCGTGACCGAGAGGATGACCACCTTGTGGGCCTCGCCCAGGTCGAACTCCGCCGGGCACACCAGGTTGCCGACGTTCTCGATGAGCAGGAGGGCCCCCTCGGGCGCGCCCAGCTCGGCCGCGGCGTGGCCCACCATGTGCGCGTCCAGGTGGCAGCCCTTGCCGGTGTTGATCTGGATGGCCGGGGCCCCCGCGGCGCGGATGCGGTCGGCGTCGTTGCTCGTCTGCTGGTCCCCCTCGATGACGGCGATGGGCAGGGTGCCGTTGAGCCTCCGGATGGTCTCCACCAGGAGGGTCGTCTTGCCGGAACCCGGGCTGGACACGAGGTTCAGGGCGAAGATCCCCCGCTCCTCGAACCAGGCGCGGTTGTCGGCGGCCAGGGCGTTGTTCTTGGCCAGGAGGTCGCGCTCGACGACCACGCGCCGGCGCACCCCGGGGGCGGGATGGGCGTGGTCATGGGCGTGGGGCTTGCCGCCGATGGTGGTCCCGTCTCCGCCGCAGCCGCAGGTGGTGCACATGGTCCCTCCCTTACCTGGTTGGAAACTACCGCACCCGGGCCCGGATTGGAAGCCTACTTGCGGAGCGAAACCGTGAACGTGCTCCCGTGGTCGGGTTCGCTCTGGACCTCCACCTTGCCCCCGTAGAGGCTGGCGAGCCGCTTCAGGATGGACAGCCCCAGGCCCGAGCCCAGGATGTTCCGGGTCTTCTCGTTCTTGATCCGGCTGAATTCCCCGAACAGCCTGCCCAGATCCTCCTTGCCGATGCCGATGCCGGTGTCGTGCACCGCCACGCGCACCTCCTCGGGGCCGTCCTCGATCTCCACGGTGACCGAGCCGCCCTCGTGGTTGTATTTGATGGCGTTGGACACCAGGTTGTTGAACATCATCTCCAGCTCGCCGGGGTCGGCCTGGAGCAGCACCTTGCCGGGGGGGCAGAACAGGAGGTTCACGTGCCTCTCGGCGGCCAGGGACTGGAAGGTCTCCAGGCTCTGGGTGGCCGCTGCGCAGATGTCGGTCTCCGCGAGCGTCCGCAGTTTCTGGCCGGACTCGATGCGGGTGAGGTCCAGGAGGTCCATGATGAGCTTGCGCATGCCGTCCAGGCGAAGGATCGACCGGTCGAGGAGATGGTCGTAGCCGCCGATTTCGTCTCCCGCGGCGTGGTCCCGGAGGATCCGCAGGTTGCCCTCCACCGCGGCCAGGGGCGACTTCAGCTCGTGGGCCAGCACCGACAGGAACTCGAAGCGGATCTGCTTGCGCTCCCCGGCGAGCTTGCGGGCCTGGGCCTGGATCATGTAGTGCTTGGCGGTCTTGTGGATGGCGGCCTTCACCTCGATGGGGGTGAAGGGCTTGGCCAGGAAGTCGAAGGCCCCGATCTTGGTGGCCTGCACCGCGGTCTCCAGGCTGGCGTAGGCCGTGATCATCACGATCAGGGCCTCGGTCTTGGCCTCCATGAGCGCCTGGAGCACGTCCAGCCCGGACATGCCGGGCAGCTTGTAGTCCAGGAGGATGATCTGGGGCGGGTCCTTGGCCGCGGCCTCCAGGGCGGCCTCGCCGGAATCGGCCGTGGAGATGCGGAAGTCCACGTCCACCTCGATGTCCTCGAAGCTCGTGGCGTAGGCCTTCAGGGCGCGCTCGATGGAGAGCCGCATGCCCAGCTCGTCGTCCACCACCAGGAGGTGCAGGGTCTCGTGCATAGGTCCCTCAGTGGGCCAGCGCCCTGGCGGCGCGGGGAAGCTTGACGCGGAAGGTGGTGCCCAGGGGCCCGGCCTCGGGGTCGGGGTTGGACTCCACCGAGATGTCGCCCCGGTGGAGCTTGACGATGCCGTAGACCACCGGCAGCCCCAGCCCGGTGCCCTTGCCCATGAGCTTGGTGGTGAAGAAGGGCTCGAACATCTTGTTGAGGTTGTCCTTGGGGATGCCGATGCCGGTGTCCTTGACCTCGATGATCAGCCACTGGTCGTCGGCGCGGGTGGCGATCTGGAGCCGCCCCCCCTCGGGCATGGCGTCGAAGGCGTTGCCCACCAGGTTCACGAACACCTGGATCATCTGGTCCCGGTCCAGCTCCACCATGGGGCTGCCGTCGGTGTGGAGGGTCTCCACCGTCACGCCCGGAGGCACCGGCAGGTTGGCCAGGGAGGTCTGGATCACCTCCCGGATGTCGTTGAGGTTGTGGGCCACCTTGTTCTGCCGGGCGAAGTCCAGGAGGCCCGCGACGATGCGCTTGCAGCGGTTGGCCTGCTCCGCGATCATCTGCAGGTCGTCCCGCAGGGGGGAGGTCTTCTCGCACTCGTCCAGAAGGAGGTGGGTGTACATGAGCACCACGCCCAGCGGGTTGTTGATCTCGTGGGCCACGCCCGCGGCCAGCTGGCCCATGCTGGCCAGGCGCTCCGAGTGCATCAGGGTCTCCTGGGTGGAGGCCAGCTTCTCGTTGGCGTGGCTGAGCTTGCGGATGGTGTTGAGGTTGTCGTCGATGACGAACGGAAGGCACATCTCGCTCTCGGCGAAGCCCCTGCCGATGGCCAGGGCGTGCTCGCGGCAGGTGTGGTAGCCGCAGGCCCCGCAGTTCAGCTCGTGGGCCTCCGAGTACTTGCCCATGCGCTGCATGATGGCGTGGAGCTCGGTGGGGTTCATGGGCTCCAGGCGCTGGTCGTTGGCGGTGAACTTCCGGGTCAGGTCCAGGCTCTGGAAGCGGTCCACGTTGCGCTGCCAGAGTTCGGTGTCGAGCATGGTGGCCCGGAAGCGGCTGTAGTGGCTCACCCGGGCGCGGCGCTTGAAGAGCGTCTCCTGGGTGCTCAGGCCCGGTCCCGCGATGCAGCCGTTGCAGCTCAGCAGCTCCACGAGCCGGGCCTCCATGGTCCCGGTGGCGAACTCCTCCAGGACCGAGGTGAAGCCCTCGATGCCGTCGGTGGCCACCACCTCGTTGGCCACCAGGTCCTCGGGGATGCTGGCGGCCTGCAGGAAACCGCGGGTGACGGGGAACAGGCTGCCCAGGTTGGGGTGGGGCGGATCGAAGTCCCCGGGCACGCAGTCCTCGATCCTGAGGTCGTTGCGCTGGGCCAGCTTGCGCAGCTCCCGGAAGGTGATGGCGACGTCGGGGGCGCCCTCGATGTCCGGGTCGCAGGCCTCGGCCTTCTTGGCCACGCAGGGGCCGACGAAGACCACCTTGATGCCCGGATGCAGGACGCGAAGCACCCGGCTCATGGCCACCATGGGGCTGACGATGGGCGAGAGGTTGGGGATGAGCTCGGGGTGGTAGCGCTCCACGAACCCCACCACCGCGGGGCACGTGGTGGCGATGTACTGGGCCCTGGGGTTCAGGATCATCAGCTGGCGGTACTGCTCGGCCACCAGGTCCGCCCCGAAGGCCACCTCGGCCACCAGGGAGAACCCGAGCTTGCGGACCATCCCGACCAGCACCCTGAAGTCCATTTCCGCCTGGAACTCCACCGGGAAGGAGGGCGCCAGGATGGCGGCCACGGGCTGGCCCGACCCGAGCAGCTCCTCCACCTCCTTCACGGTCGAGACGATGCGCTTGGCCTTCTGGGTGCAGACCCGGATGCAGTTGCCGCACCCGATGCAGCGCTCGGCCACCACCTCGGCCTGGCTCTTGGTGATGCGGATGGCCTTGGCGGGGCAGGTGCGCACGCAGGTGTAGCAGATGCGGCAGCGGTTCTTGAGGGTCCTGACGAAACCGCGCACGGCGGAACCTTCGACCGGCTCTCCTGGGCGTCCAGGGTCCATCTCGGGTTCCGCCATGGCCGGTGCCTCCGCGTCAGAGTTTCATCAGTCTCCGGGCCTCGGCCCGGAGCTGCTCGGGCCTGACCGGCTTGTCCATCACCAGGTCCGCCTTGACCCAGGAGGCGGCCTCGTCGGACTGGGGGTGGAAGTCGAGGCCGGTGGCGGCCTTGACGGCGGTGAGCAGGATCACGGGAGTCTCGGGATAAAGGCGTTTCACATGGTGGCACAGCACGAACCCCGAATCCATGTTCTCCATCATCAGGTCCAGGACCGCCAGGTCGGGGATGGTGGCAAGGAGCGCCTCCTCCCCCTCCTTCTGGCCCTGGGCCTTGATGACGTGGTAGCCCTCCGATGCGAGCACGAAGGCCACCTGCTCGAGCAGGTCGATGTCGTCGTCGACTACAAGGACGTTCTTCTTCTCGGTCATGGACATCGCTCCCTATTGCAGGACTTCGCGTTTCTGGTACTTGGTGTGGAGCAGCTGGTGGCTCAGGTGGCCCAGGGGCTTGCCCAGGAACTCCGTGTAGAGCCGCTGCACCTGGCTGTTGCGGTGGCTGACCCGCAGGGTGTCGGTCTTGTCGATGGTGTAGAGCGCGGCCATGCGGGCCTTCACGGACTCCAGGTCGGCCTTGAGGGGCTGGCCGCCGCCGTTGATGCACCCGCCCGGGCAGGTCATGACCTCCACGAAGTGCAGGTCGCTGCGTCCGGCCTTGATCTCGTCCATGAGCCTTCTCGCCTGGCCCAGGCTGGAGACCACGGCGGCGCCCACTTCCAGGTCGCCCACCTTCACCCGCAGCTCCTTGCTGCCCTTCATGCCCCGCAGGTCCTGGATCCGGTACTCCTTCATCTCGTCGCCCGTGAGGAGGAAGAAGGCGCTGCGCACCGCCGCCTCCATGACGCCGCCCGAGGCCCCGAAGAGCTTGCCGGCGCTGGAGCGCTCCCCGAAGGGGGTGTCGGCGCCCTCGGGCTCCAGGGTGCCGGGATCGACGCCCTTGATGCGGAAGAGCTCGGCCAGTTCCCGGGTGGTGAGCACGTAGTCGACGTCGGGCACGTAGTCCCGGCCCATCTCGGGCCGGGCGCACTCGAACTTCTTGGCGGTGCACGGCATGATCGAGACGCTGACGATGTCCTTGGGATCCAGGTTCTCGCGCTTCGCGAAGAAGGTCTTGATCACCGCGCCCATCATCTGCTGCGGGCTCTTGCAGGTGGAGACGTTGGGCAGGAGCTCGGGGTAGAACTGCTCCACGAACTTGATCCAGCCCGGGGAGCAGCTGGTGAACATGGGCAGCGGGCCGCCCTCGGTGATGCGCTGGATGAGTTCGCTGCCCTCCTCCATGATGGTGAGGTCGGCGGTGAACGACGTGTCGAAAACGCGCTTGAAGCCCACCCGGCGCAGGGCGGCCACCATCTGGCCGTCGATGTCGGTGCCCGGCTTGAAGCCGAACTCCTCGGCGATGGACACCGAGACGGCCGGGGCGTGCTGCACCACCACGGTCTTGCCGGGGTCGGCCAGCACCCGCATGACCTCGTCCACGTAGCTGCGCTCGGTGAGCGCGGCGGTGGGGCACACCAGGATGCACTGGCCGCAGTTGATGCAGCAGCTCACGTTCATGCCTTCGTCGAAGGCGGTGCCCACGAAGGCCTTGGAGCCGCGGTTGATGAAGTCGATGGCCGAGACGCCCTGCACCTCCTCGCAGACCCGCACGCACTTGCCGCAGAGGATGCACTTCTCGGGGTCCCTCACGATGGAGGGGCTGGAGATGTCCTTCTCCTTGCGCTTGCGCAGGCCCCGGAACACCCGGTTGCGGATGCCGTGCTCCCGGGCCAGGTCGGACAGGTCGCACTTGCCGTTCCGGGCGCAGTAGAGGCAGTCGTCGGGGTGGTTCGAGAGCAGCAGCTCCACGATGGCCTTGCGGGTCTTCAGGACCGTGGGGGTGCTGGTGTGGATCCTCATCCCCTCGGCCGCGGGGAAGGAGCACGCCGGCACGAGGCCGGGGGCGCCCTCCACCTCCACGACGCACATGCGGCAGGTGCCCGAGGGCAGCAGGCCCTCCATGTGGCAGATGGTGGGGACGTGGATCCCGCCGCGCTTGAGCGCCTGCAGGATGGTGTCCCCCTTCTTGGCTTCCAGTTTCTGTCCGTTCGCTTCAATGGCTAGCATCGGTGACTCCGTCTAGACCGGTTGGGTGAATTCGATGTCGCAGCGCAGGCAGCGACGGGCTTCGCAAAGGGCGCGCTCCTCGGTGAGGCACAGGTCCACCTCCCGGAAGTTCCCGCAGCGCTCGGCCACGGGCAGGTGCTCCGGGTGGGCCCGTCCGGGTCCCTCGCCCTCCTCCTCGTCGGTGGAGAAGGGCGGCACGTAGACCGTCGGCAGCGCCACCCTGGGCAGGGCCCTGAGCTGGCGCCCCGTGAGCTGCCGGTCGATCATCACCGCGGCGTTCTTGCCCGCGGCCACGGCCTCGATGACGGTGCTGGGCCCGGTCACCACGTCGCCGCCCCCGAAGACCCGCTTCTGGGAGGTGATGTAGGACTCGGGGTTGATCACCAGCCCGCCCCAGGACTTCACCTTGAAGCCCTCCAGGGCGCCGGTCTCGGGCTCCTCGGAGATGGCCACCACCAGGGTGTCCAGCTCGGCCGTGAACTCGCTGCCCGGGATGGGCACGGGCCGGGCGCGCCCGCTCTCGTCCTTGTCGCCCAGTTCGTTGCGCAGGAACTCGATGCCCTTGAGGACGCCGTCCTCCGCCTTCACGGCCAGCGGCGTGACCAGGGTCTCCAGGCGGATGCCCTCCTCCAGCGCGGCCTCGATCTCCTCCTGGTAGGCGGGCATCTCGTTGCGGGTGCGGCGGTAGTAGACCGTCACGTCCGTCACGTCCTTCTGGCGGATGGCGACCCGGGCCGCGTCCAGGGCGCTGTTGCCGCCCCCGATGATGCCCACGCGGCCCCTGCCCAGGGACTCGCCGTGGAGGTTGAAGGCCTTGAGGAACCGGATGCCGGGGAGGATCCCCTTGGCGTCGTCGCCCGGAAGTCCCAGGCGCTTGCTCTGGTGGGCGCCCAGGGCCAGGTAGACGGCCTGGTACCCTTCCTCCTTCAGGCTCTGCACCGTGAAGTCCCTGCCCATGGCCTTGTTCAGCTCGAGGGTGACGTTCTCGTTGATGAGGCTGTCGATCTCGGCGTTGAGGACGTTGCGGGGCAGGCGGTAGCTGGGGATGCCCGCCACCAGCATGCCTCCGGGGCGGTGCTCGCGCTCGAAGACGGTGACCTTGTAGCCCTTCATGCCCAGGGCGTGGGCGGCCGTGAGGCCCGCGGGCCCCGCGCCCACCACCGCCACCCGGGGCGCGCCCGGCTTGGCGGGCCTGGCGGACATCTTGAAGACCTTGGGATCCACGCGGTCCACCACGAACCGCTTGAGGTCGCGGATGGCGATGGGATCGCCGCCGGTGGTGCCGCAGCGGCAGCCGGCCTCGCAGGGGTGGTTGCAGACGCGCGCGCACACCGAGGGGAAGGGATTGGCGCCGCGGATGGCCTGGTAGGCGTCGTCGTATTCCCCGAGGGCCACGTGGGCCACGTACTTCCACACTTCCGTGCCCACGGGGCACCCGGCCTGGCAGGGCGCGCCCACCAGCTCCCGGCAGGCCCCGGCGGGGCAGCGGCGCTCGTAGATGTGGGCCTCGTACTCGTCCCGGAACCACTTCAGGGTCGACAGCACCGGGTTGGGCGCCGTCTGGCCCAGCCCGCAGAGGCTGCTCTTCTGGATGGCCTCGCCCAGCTCCTTGAGCACCATGACCCCGCGCACCCGCAGGAGGGCGTCGAGGCCCTCCTCGGCCCGGCGGTTCTGGGTGATGGCCTGGAGGATGTCCAGCATCTGCTTGGTACCCTCCCGGCAGGGGATGCACTTGCCGCAGCTCTCGCTCTGGATGAACTCCATGAAGAACTTGGCCAGGTCCACCATGCAGGTGTTCTCGTCCATGACCACCAGGCCGCCGGAGCCCATGATGGCGCCGAAGGACTTCAGTTCCTCGTAGTCGCAGGCCACGTCCATCTGGGGCTCGGGGATGCAGCCCCCGGAGGGCCCGCCGATCTGCACGGCCTTGGCCTTCTTGCCGTTGGGGATGCCGCCGCCCACGGCGAAGACCACGTCGCGGATCTTCGTGCCCATGGGCACTTCCACCAGGCCCGTGCGCCGGACCATGCCCGACAGGGCGAAGACCTTGGTGCCCTTGCTGCCCGCCGTGCCCAGGGCCGCGAAGGCCTCGGGCCCGTTCTGCATGATGGTCGGCACGTTGGCGAAGGTCTCCACGTTGTTGATGACCGTGGGCTTGCCGAAGACGCCGGACTGGATGGGATAGGGGGGCCGGGGCCGCGGCATGCCGCGCTTGCCCTCGATGGAGTGGATGAGGGCGGTCTCCTCGCCGCACACGAAGGCGCCGGCGCCCATCTTGATGATGATGTCCAGGCTGAAGCCGCTGCCCAGGATGTTCTCGCCCAAAAGCCCGTAGGCCTTGGCCTGGGCCATGGCGATCTTCAGGTTCTCGATGGCCAGGGGGTACTCGGCCCGGATGTAGATGTAGGCCCTGGAGGCGCCGATGGCGTAGCAGCCCGTGACCATGCCCTCCAGGAGGCGGTGGGGATCGCTCTCGCACACCGCGCGGTCCATGAAGGCGCCGGGGTCGCCCTCGTCGGCGTTGCAGATCATGTACTTCTGGTCGCCCGGCGAGGCCAGGGCCATCTGCCACTTGCGGCCGGTGGGGAAGCCCGCCCCGCCCCTGCCCCGCAGCCCCGAGGCCAGCACGTCGTCCACCACCTCCTGGCGGGTCCGGGTCGTGAGGGTCTTGTGCAGGGCGGAGTAGCCGCCCCGGGCGATGTACTCGTCGATGGACCGGAAGTCGAGGAGGCCGGAGTTGGCCAGCACCCAGCGCTTCTGGAGGGCCAGGAAGGGATGCTCGGCCAGGGGCCTGACCTTGGGCCAGGACTCGAGCCCTTCGGCGGGGAAGTCGCCCAGGACCCAGTCCAAGGGCATGCGGCCCGCGAAGAACCCGTCCAGGAGCGCGTCCACCTTGTCGGCGGTGATGGAGGAGAAGCTCACCCGCGCCTTGCCCGGCACCTGGATGTCCACCAGGGGCTCCTCGGAGCACAGGCCGATGCAGCCCACTTCCTTGATGTCGGCGTCCATCCCCTTGGCCGCGCACCAGTCGCGGACCTTGGCGAGGGTCTTGCCGGCCCCGGCGCCCAGGCCGCAGGTGCCCGCGCCCACGAAGATCACGGGCCTTTCGACCCGCTCCCGGCGCAGGCCGGCGATGAGGTTCTCGACGCCTTCGCCCTTGAAGGGGCCGTCCTTGAGGGCCGCGAGAAGCGCGGGGGCGGGACGGGCCGGGACGTCCCAGCAGGAGACCTTGGATCCGCTAGACATGGCTGAACTCCTCCGAGCGGCATTCTTCCAGGATGCGCTGCAGCTTCATGGGGGTGACCTTGGCGTGGAACTGGCCGTTGATGTTCACCACCGGCGCCAGGCCGCAGGCTCCCATGCAGGCCACGACCTCCAGGCTGAACAGGCCGTCCCGGCTGGTCTCGCCGGGGGCGATCTTGAGGACCTTCTCCACCATGTCCAGGACGCGCTTGCTGCCCTTGACGTGGCAGGCGGTGCCCCGGCAGACCATCACGTGGAACTTCCCGCGCGGCTGGAACCGGAACATGTTGTAGAAGGTGGCGACCCCGAAGATCTTGCTGGCGGGAAGATCCAGCGCGATGCCCACGCGGGTGATGGCGGCCTTGGACAGGTAGCCTTCCGCTGCCTGGACCTCCTGCAGGATGGGGATGAGATGGTCGCGCCCGGCGTCCGGGTGACCCTCGAGGATGGTCTCAACGCTCTTCATGTCGGCCATTCCGGCGCTCCTTTGAGGGATGAGTGGTGAAGTAGGCGAGCTTTTCCAGGTAGGTGGTGATGACGAGTTCTTCCAGCGCGACGTTCACCGGGACCCGCAGGGCCACCGGCGCGAAATTCAGGATCCCCTTCACGCCCGCGTGCACCAGCTGGTCCGCGGCCCCCTGGGCGCTTGCGGCGGGCACGCAGAGGATGGCCAGCGTGATGCCCTCCCGGGCGATGACGGCCTCCAGGGACTCCATGGGGTGGCACTTCACGCCCGCGTGGACCCGGTTGCACTTGGCGGGGTCGGTGTCGAAGGCCGCCTTGATGCACAGGGTGGAGCGGCTGGCCTCCAGGAAGGAGATGAGGGCCCGGCCCAGGTGCCCGGCGCCCACCACCGCCACCGCGTGGGTGCGGTCCAGGCACAGCGCCAGGTCCAGCTTCTCCATGAGGGCCTCGACCTCGTAGCCGTGGCGGGGGACGCCCTGGGTGCCGATGGCCATGAGGTCCCGGCGCACCTGGGAGTCCGCCGTGCGCATGGCCGCGGCGATCTCGTGCGAGAAGAGGTGGGTGCGGTGCCCCGGCGCCTGTTCCGTCAGGAACGTGCGGTAGCGCGCCAGGCGCTCGACGATCTTCCCCGAAATGAGCTTCATGAAGCCATCCGTGAAAAGTGCTACAACGTGACAGAGTGTTACGATATATTTTAGACTCATCTCAAAAGACCTGGAGATCTTCTGTGTGATCCCGGTCACAAAGAAGACCCAAAGGTCATCAAATAGGTCCCAATTCATTGACGCTTTTCCCGTGCGGGCCTATCTCTGGAGTGTCGGGCAGCGGGATCCGTTCCGTTGCCGGTCACACCCTCCACCCCACCCCCGACCGCAAGGCCAACCCCGAGCGGAAGGACACGCGGGACTCCGCACGTCCATCCCGTCGAGACGCCTGGGCCGGGCCCGCCAGAAAGGGCCGGCATGAGCATGACGAAGCGCCTCGGGGTCGTGGGAATCGTCGTCGAGGACCTCGCCTCGGCGCCGGAGGTCAACGCCATCCTCCATGATTCGGCCTCCCTCATCGTGGGGCGCATGGGGATCCCCTACCGGGAGCGCGGCGTGTCCATCGTCTCCCTCATCGTCGACGGCACGACCGACGAGCTCAGCGCCCTCACCGGGCGCCTGGGGCGCGTTCCCGGCATCGCCGTCAAGACCGCCCTGGCCCGGGAGGTCCCCGCTTCAAGCAAGGAGTCCTGATGTCCTACGATCCCCGTTCCTCCGATCCCAACGACTTCATCGACCATGGGGAGATCGAGTCCACCCTGGAAGGCGCCGTCCTGCAGGCCCGGGACCCCAAGGCCGTCCGCGCCATCCTGGACCGCGCCGCCACCTTCGGCGGCCTCACCCACCGGGAGGCCGCCGTCCTCCTGAACGTGGAGGACCCCGCCATCCTGGGCGAGGTCTTCACCCTGGCCCGGCACATCAAGGAGCACATCTACGGCCGGCGCATCGTGATGTTCGCGCCCCTCTACCTCTCCGACTTCTGCGTGAACCAGTGCAGCTACTGCGGCTACAACCACGACAACCCCATGCCGCGGCGCAGGCTGGGCCAGGCGGAGCTGGCCGAGGAGATCCGGGTGCTGGAGGGCCTCGGCCACAAGCGCCTGGCCCTGGAGGTGGGCGAGGACCCGGTGAACTGCCCCCTGGACTACGTGCTGGAGTGCATCGCGACCATCTATTCCCTCAAGTTCAAGAACGGCGCCATCCGCCGGGTGAACGTGAACATCGCGGCCACCACGGAGGACGACTACCGCCGGCTCAAGGACGCGGGCATCGGCACCTACATCCTCTTCCAGGAGACCTACCACAAGCCCACCTACCTGGCCGTGCACAAGGGCCCCAAGCGGAACTACGAGTGGCACACCGGCGCCCACGACCGCGCCATGAGGGCCGGTATCGACGACGTGGGCCTCGGCGTCCTCTACGGGCTCTTCGACTGGAAGTACGAGACGGTGGGCATGCTCATGCACGCCGAGCACCTGGAGGCGGCCCTGGGCGTGGGTCCCCACACCCTCTCCGTGCCCCGCATCCGCGCGGCGTCCGGCGTGTCCGCCTGCGACTTCCCCCACCTGGTCTCGGACGAGGACTTCAAGAAGGTCGTGGCCGTGCTCCGCCTGGCCACCCCCTACGCCGGCATGATCCTCTCCACCCGCGAGCCCATGGGCTACCGGGAGGAAGTGATCGCCCTGGGCATCTCCCAGGTGAGCGCCGGGTCCTGCACCGGGGTGGGCGGCTACGCCCAGACCCCCAAGCTGGGCTTCGAGGACGCCGTCCCCCAGTTCGAGCCCGCCGACCATCGCAGCCCCACCGAGGTGCTGAAGGACCTCCTGCGCGACGGCTACGTCCCCAGCTACTGCACCGCCTGCTACCGGGAAGGCAGGACCGGGGACCGCTTCATGAAGCTGGCCAAGACCGGCCAGATCGCCAACGTCTGCCAGCCCAACGCCCTGCTGACGCTCATGGAATACATCGAGGACTACGGCGACCCGGAACTAAGGGAGCTCGGAGAGCACAGGATCAAGGAGGAGCTGGCCACGATCCCCAACCCGAAGGCCCGGGAGGCCGCCAGCAACTACCTGGAAAGGATCCGGGCCGGAGAAAGGGACCTGCGGTTCTGATATAGGTCGTTTTTTCTCAGCGGTCCTCCGCGAGCCCTCAGCGCCTCCGCGTTTGATTGTTTTCTTAAAGATTCTCAATGCTGGTGTAAATCCAAGCAAATAGAATACTTAAAGAAACAATCAAACGCGGAGGCGCTGCGGGCTCGCGGAGGATCGCGGAAAGGGGAAATGGGAATAAACTCGACTAATTTCATCTGATATTCGGTTTTTTTGTCCGGGATCCAGTTATTTCTCCCCTCATGGCTGAACCCGACCTAGACTTGGGTGCATCCGATCCCCATACAACTCAATCCGATTCCCACCGGAGAACAGCCATGGCCAAGATCCTCATCGTCGACGACGATCCAGACATCGTGGAAGCGAGCACGCTCTTCCTGGAAAGGGCCGGGCACACCCTTTCCAGCGCCTACAACCGCAGGGACGGCATGAAGGCGGTGGAGGTTTTCGGACCCGATCTCCTCATTCTCGACGTGATGATGGAGCAGCCCGACGACGGCTTCGCCATGGCGCAGGAGCTGCGGCGCCAGGGGTGGAAGCGGCCCATCCTCATGCTCACGTCCGTGGCTTCCGCCTCCGGGCTCGCCTTCGGGCGGGACGACGAGATGGTGCCGGTGGACGACTTCCAGGCCAAGCCCGTGGAACCCGCGGAGCTGGTCCGGAAGGTCGCCGCCCTTCTGGAAAGGTAGGAGGCAACCCATGCTGATGACCGAACGCGACCGTCTCGCTGAGGAGATCCGGTCCCTGGCCGCCAGGCTGGGGCAGGACCGCACCTCCCTCATTCCCATCCTCCTTGAAGTGAAGCGCAAGTACCACACCATCGACAGCTATGCGATGCAGGTCATCGCCGACCTCCTGGGCATCCACCCCGTGGAGGTCAACAGCGTGGTGTCCTTCTACGCCTTCCTGGGCGACCACCGCCAGGGCAAGTTCGTCATCCGCCTGTGCCGGACGATCTCCTGCGACATGCAGGGCAAGAGCCGGGTGAAGCGCCAGCTGGAGAACGACCTGGGCATCGGCTTCGGGGAGACCACCCCCGACGGCAAGTTCACCCTGGAATACGCCAACTGCATGGGCATGTGCGACCAGGGCCCGGCCATGCTCGTCAACGACCGGATCTACACCCGCGTCACGCCCGAAAAGGTCCACGAGATCCTGGAGGAGTGCCGCCGGGTCTTCGGCGTCCACGCCGCCGAAACGAAGGAGGTGGTGTTCAAATGAGCTCCCTGCCCACCTACACCGAACAGATCCCCGAGGCCGGCCTGAAGGCCGCCCTCGCCAAGGACCGCCCCCAGATCATCAGCGACATCAGCGCCTCCGGCCTCAAGGGCCGCGGGGGCGCGGGCTTCCCCACCGGCGTGAAGTGGAACTTCGCCGCGGCCGCCCAGTCCGACAAGAAGTTCGTCATCTGCAACGCCGACGAGGGAGAGCCCGGAACCTTCAAGGACCGCGTGATCCTGCAGGAGCACGCGGACCTGGTCTTCGAGGGCATGACCATCGCCGGCAAGGCCATCGGCGCCCACGAGGGCATCCTGTTCCTCAGGGGCGAGTACACCTACCTGAGGGGCCACCTGGAGGCGGTCCTGGCGGGCCGCCGGGACCGCAACCTCCTGGGCAAGGGCATCCTCGGGTCGAACCTCGACTTCGACATCCGCATCTTCATGGGTGCCGGAGCCTACATCTGCGGCGAGGAGACCGCCCTCATCGAGGCCCTGGAGGGCTTCCGGGGCGAGCCCCGCAACCGGCCCCCCTTCCCCGTCAACACCGGATTCCTGGGCCGGCCCTCCATCGTGAACAACGTGGAGACCCTGGCCTGGGCCGCGTGCATCCTGGGCCAGGGCCCCGAGTGGTTCCGCCGGCACGGCACGGAGAAGTCCACCGGGCGCAAGATCTTCAGCGTCTCGGGCGACTGCGAGCGGCCCGGTGTCTACGAGTTCCCCATGGGCCTCACCGTGGCCGAACTGCTGCGCGAGGTGGGCGGGGAGGACGCCAAGGCCGCCCAGATCGGCGGGGCCGCCGGGCAGTGCGTGCCCGCCAAGGACTTCGGGCGCTCCATCGCCTTCGAGGACATCCCCACCGGCGGCTCGATCATCGTCCTGGGTCCGCAGCGGGACATGCTGGACGTCCTCCACAACTTCCTGGAGTTCTTCGTGGACGAGTCGTGCGGCCAGTGCGCGCCGTGCCGCCTGGGCAACACCAAGCTCCTCGAGGGCCTGGAGATGCTCCGCAAAGGCACCTGCAGCATGGCCTATCTCAAGGAGCTGTGCTCCCTGGGGGAGACCATGCAGGTCGCCTCCAAGTGCGGCCTCGGCCAGAGCAGTCCCAACGCCTTCCTCTCCGTCGTGGCGAACTTCCGCGAGGAGCTGATGGGCCGAATCCCAACCCACGCCTGACCTGTTACGAGGTTGCCCATGTCCACCGAACTCCCAGAGACCCCCAAGCGGGCGCCCTCGAGCCAGCTGGGGCAGAACCTCGCCGTGGCCGAGAACACCTCGGCCATCGGCGGCACCGTCAGCATCTCCATCGACGGCCAGGCCCTGAAGGTGCCCCTGGGCACCACCATCCTCGACGCCGCCAAGCGCATCGGCATCAAGATCCCCACCCTCTGCAACCACCCGGACCTCTGCGTGGCGGGCGTCTGCCGCATCTGCTCCGTCGAGGTCGAAGGCCAGCGGACCCTCCAGGCCGCCTGCGCCTACCCCGTCACCTCGCCCATCAAGGTGTTCACCCACACCCGCAAGGTGCGCATGGCCCGGCGGCACATCGTCGACCTGATGCTCAGCGAGCACTACGGCCACTGCTACGCCTGCGGCCGGAACAACAACTGCGAGCTCCAGACGCTGGCCAAGGAGTACGGCGTCGACTACTTCCGCTTCGGCCACCCCGAGAAGCCGGTCCACGCCATCGACCATTCCAGCTACTCCGTGGTGCGCGACAACAACAAGTGCGTGCTGTGCCGGCGCTGCGTGCGCACCTGCATCGACGTGCAGGACGTGGGCACCATCGAGGTGCTGGGCCGGGGCCGCACCAGCCACGTCTCCACCTTCCTGGAAAAGCCCCTGGGCAGCGTGGTGTGCATCAACTGCGGCCAGTGCATCAACCGCTGCCCCACGGGCGCCCTGCGCGCCAACGATCCCACCGACGAGGTGTGGGAGGCCATCCACGACCCGAAAAAGCACGTGGTCATCCAGACGGCCCCCAGCCCCCGCGCCGCCATCGGCGAGTGCTTCGGCCAGCCCGCGGGCAAGGCGCTGACCTTCGAGCTGAACACCGCCCTGCGCATGTGCGGCTTCGACCAGGTGTTCGACACCAACTTCAGCGCCGACCTCACCATCATGGAGGAGGGCACCGAGCTCCTGCTCCGCCTCAAGAAGGCCCTGGTGGACGGCGAGCCCGCGGCCTTCCCCCAGTTCACCAGCTGCTCCCCGGGCTGGGTGAAGTACCTCGAGCACTTCTATCCGGAGTACATCCCCAACCTCAGCACCGCCAAGAGCCCCCAGCAGATGTTCGGCGCGGTCATCAAGACCTACTACGCCGAAAAGCAGGGCATCGACCCCAAGGACATCGTCACCGTGGCCCTCATGCCGTGCTCGGCCAAGAAGTTCGAATGCAACCGGCCCGAGATGGACGACTCCGGCTTCAAGGACGTGGACTACGGCCTGACCACCCGCGAGCTGGCCAAGATGATCAGCGAGACCGGCCTGGACCTGCCCCGCCTGCCCAAGTCGGACTTCGACGCGCCCTTCGGCACGGCCACGGGATCGGGGGTCATCTTCGGCGCCACGGGAGGCGTCATGGAGGCCGCGCTGCGCACCGTCATCGAGCTGGTGGTGGGCGTCAAGGTGGAGGACCTCTTCGAGCACGCGGACATCAAGCCCGTGCGCGGCTTCGAGGGCGTCAAGTACGTCGAGCTCGCCATCCCCAAGGTGGGTCCGGTGCCGGCCATGCTGGCCCCCCTCTTCCCAAGCTGGGACTTCCTCAAGGGCGCCACCCTCAAGGTGGCCGTGGCCCACGGCACCGCCAACGCCAAGGCGGTCATGGAGGACATCAAGCAAGGCGGCCAGTTCAGCCAATGCCACTTCATCGAGTTCATGGGGTGCCCCGGCGGGTGCCTCGGCGGGGGCGGCCAGCCCATCCCCACCTCCCCGGAGATCCGGAAGGCCCGGGCCCAGGCCATCTACGCCGAGGATGCCGCCTACGCGGTGCGAAAGTCCCACGAGAATCCCGATGTGCTGAAGATCTACGCCGAGTACCTCACCGAAGGCCCCTGCGGGCACAGGAGCCACAAGCTCCTCCATACCCACTACACTGAGCGTGGACGCTACATCGAGTAGTCCCAGGGGCAAAATGGCCGAGGTCCATCCCATCCTGCACTTCCTCGCCCCCACCGGGGCGGGGGCGGTGCGCGCCTTCGACGCGCAGGAGCAGGAGGTCCTGGACCACGTGAACCGCGAGATCGCCGGGGAGTCCTCCCTCGACGACATCCTGGACTTCCTCTTCCAGGGCATCCGGGAGCTGTACCCCTGCGACCGCATCGGCCTCGCCTTCATCGAGGACGAGGGCCGCCGCATCGTGGCCCACCGCAGCAGGGCGAACTACGAGCCCATCCTCCTCAAGGAGGGCTATGCCGAGGACCTGGCGGGGAGCTCCCTGCGCCGGGTGCTGGACTCCAACTGCGCCCGGGTCATCTACGACCTCCCGCGCTACCTGGCCGACCACCCCCGCAGCGGCTCCACCCGGATCCTCGTGAAGGAGGGGGTGCGCAGTTCCCTCACCTGCCCCCTCACGGTGAAGGACCGGGCCATCGGCGTAATCTTCCTGAGTTCCCGGGAGACGCGCGCCTATACGCCCTACCACGTCCAGCTGTGGATGGCCCTGGCCGAACGGCTCTCCCAGGCCGTGGAGAAGACCTGGCGCATCGAGCAGCTCACCGCCGCCAACCAGGCCTACACCGAGGTGCTCGCCTTCGTCAGCCACGAGCTGAAGAACCCCATCGCCAGCATGATCACCGACGCGCGGGTCCTGGCCGACGGCTACCTGGGGCCCCTCGAGGCGCGCCAGACCCAGAAGCTGGAGCGCCTCATCTCGAAGGGCAGCTACCTCCTCGACCTCATCGGCGAATACCTGGACCTGGCGCGCATGGAGGGCGGCAACCTGGCCCTCCACCCCATCGCCGCGGCCTTCGAGGCCGAGGTGGTGGAGCCCTCCATGGAGCTCGCCCTGGGCCAGGCCAAGGCCAAGGGCATGACCCTGGAGCGGCGCCTCCCCCCGGACCTGCCGCCCGTGCAGTGCGATCCCGGGCTCCTGCGCATCGTCCTGGCGAACCTGCTGGGCAATGCCGTGAAGTACGGCCGGGAGGGCGGCGCCGTCCGCCTCACGGTGGAGTCCGGACCGGCGGGCCTCAAGGTCGCCGTGTGGAACGAAGGCCCGGGGTTCAGGGCCGAGGACCGGCCCAAGCTCTTCCGGAAGTTCAGCCGCCTCCAGTCCCCGGAACTGAGGGCCCAGAAGGGCACCGGCGTCGGGCTCTACACGGCCTGGCGCATCGTACACCTGCATGGGGGCCGCATGGATGCGGTGAGCCAGGCCGGAGCCTGGGCGGAGTTCAGCTTCGAGGTGCCCCAGCCGCTGCCGGAGGTTGGCGATAAGGGGATGGGGAACCCCTGAGGCCTGGTGCAGCATCCGGCAAAGTCATTGGAATAGGATTCCGAGAAGGCCAGGGCGTTCGAAGTTCGGCAGCAGAAGCCGATGATCTGCTGTGAGAGCGGGTCCTGGATAGGCATGGCGTGCCTCCAAAACCCCCAGGAGTCGACACTCCGCCACCGGGTTCGAACGGGGAATTGGATGTTCGGGAAAAGGCAGGATGAAGACTGGCCACCTCCTTGTGGAACCTGGATACCGCTTTCGAACCCTGACCTGCCGGACCCTGCACCAGGACCCCGAGGTCTTCCCCAGCCTGCCGAAATGACTATAATCCAATACCGACAGGAGGAAAAAACATGCGCACAACCCTGCTCCGCACCCTTGGATGGGCGGCCTTCGCAGCCACCGCGGTCCTGGCCGCGGATCCCTCGGCCGAACTCAAGGTCGGCCTCGGAATCGACAAGATGGAGATCGCGGAAGCCTCGGACACGTTCAAGGTGGCCCCGGACACCAAGCTCTACGCCTGGACGAAGGTCACCGGCCTGGAGGGCGCGACCGTGACCCTCAGCTTCCAGAAGGACGGCAAGGCCGTGTTCCAGAAGGATCTGGAGGTGCCCCGCAGCCCCTACCGCACCCACGCCTTCCGCACCTTCCGCGCCGGCGACGGCGGGAGCTGGACCGTCAAGGCCCTGGACAAGGACGGCAAGGAGCTGGGGACCGCCGCCTTCACCGTCGAGGTCAAGTGACCGGCCGCAGCTCCAGGAGGACCCCCGGGGCCGGGGACTCGGGCTTGTAGTAGGCGAGGCGGCCCGGAACGCAGCACAGGATCGCGCCGTGCTCGCTCATGCACACCAGGTTCAGCGCGTCGCGCAACGGCATCGCCTTGCCGTCGGCCTTCAGTCCGTAGGCGATGACGTGGCAACCGTCCCCGGCGCCCAGGCCCCGCAGGAGCTTCTCCAGTTCGAGGGGAAAGTCCTGGGGCCCAGGCACCTCCCGGGCGAGTTCCGGGATCACGGGCAGGCCGTGGCCCAGCCGGTCCAGGACTTCCTGGCGCCGCCTGGGGTTGGCCAGGAACTGGATGAACCGGGCCCTCTTGGCAGGGAGGATGAAGGCCCGGGCGAAGGCTTCCTCGGGACCCACGGGGGGACGTTTGTGGCTTTCCATGACCCTGCCCTTCCGGAGTTCGCGGGGACCGCTTCAGACGAGCCTAGCACTTGGGGGCCGATCCCCGGTTTGGGATTCCCGGGCCGTGGTGGAACAATCCAGGTGAGATGCCCCCCCGCGCGCTCCCCCTCACCCTCCTGGCCATGGCCGCCTTCGCCGCGAATTCCCTGCTCTGCAGGGCCGCCCTGACGCACACCGCCACCGACCCGGCCACGTTCACCGCCCTGCGCCTTCTTTCCGGGGCCGCCGCCACCTGGGCCATCGCGCGCAGGGGCAAGGGAAAGGGCGGCAGCTGGCCTTCGGCCATCGCGCTCTTCGTCTACGCCGCCGGGTTCTCCTTCGCCTACGTGGCCCTGCAGGCGGGCCTGGGCGCCTTCCTCCTCTTCACCGCGGTCCAGGCCACGATGGTCCTGGCCGGCCTCCTGCGCGGGGAGCGGCTCGGCCCGCCCCAGTGGGCCGGGCTGGCCCTGGCCCTGGGCGGCCTCTTCGGCCTCCTCGCGCCCGGCAGGACCGCCCCGCCCCTTCCCGCGGCCCTGCTCATGCTGGCCGCGGGCGTGGCCTGGGGAGTCTACTCCCTTCGCGGCCGGGAGGCCGGCGATCCGGGCCGGGCCACCGCCGGCAACTTCCTGCGCGCCGTGCCGCTGGCCCTGGCGCTGAGCCTCATCCTGCTCCCCTGGTCAAGGGTCGACGCCGCCGGCGCAGGCTATGCCGTGGCCTCCGGCGCTCTCGGCTCCGGCCTGGGCTACGCCGTGTGGTACGCCGCCATGCGGGGCCTCCGCACCACCACCGCCTCGGCGGTGCAGCTCAGCGTGCCCGTCCTGGCGGCCCTGGCCGGGGTGGCGATCCTGGGCGAGCCGGTGACGGCGAGGCTCCTGGGCGGCAGCGCCGCCATCCTGGGCGGCCTCGCCTTGATCCTCCTGAAGGCCGGGAACCGCCGCCGTTGATCAGGCCTCCGGCGCGGCCCGGTAGTGCTTGAGCTTCTCCAGCTCCCCGATGATCGTCGTGTGGTCGTGGCACTCCTGGAGGCCCTGGCGGAAGTGGACGCCGCCGGGGAGGCCCTTGGTGAACCAGGACCCGATCTTCTTCATCTTGTGCAGGGCCTCCCGCGGCTCCAGGAGGTCCAGGAGCAGGCCGAAGAAGGAGATGCAGAGGTCGATGCGCTCGGCCTCGGTGACCTCCAGGCCGGGCTCCATCACCTGGCGGAAGATCCAGGGATTCGTGAGGGCCGCGCGGCCGATCATGACGCCGTGGCAGCCGGTCTCGGCGGCCATGCGCAGGGCGTCGGCGGGGGTGTTCACGTCGCCGTTGCCGATGATGGGGAAGCCGACGCCGGCCTCCACGGCCCGGGCGATGAGGGACCAGTCGGCGTGCCCTTCGTACTGCTGGGCCCGGGTGCGGGGATGGATGGCCAGGGCCTTCACGCCCACCGCGTCGAACATGCGGAGGAAGTCCAGGTACTCGGCCTTCTCCTTCTGGCTGTGGTCCCAGCCGGCGCGCATCTTCACGGTGACGGGCAGGTCCACGGCCTTGACCATGGCGGTCACGCAGGCCTCCGCGAGGCGGATGTCCCTGAGGAGCGCCGACCCGGCGCCGCCCTTGGTGACATTGCTGGCGGGGCAGCCCATGTTCAGGTCGATGATGTCCGCGCCGGCGTCCCGGGCCATGCGCGCCGCGTCGGCCAGATGCTCGGGGACGCTCCCGGCCAGCTGCATGGCGAAGGGATGCTCGCCCTCGGCGGCCATCATGCGCTCGGCCTTGCGGGCATGGCGGATCAGCGCCTCGCTGCTGATCATCTCGGAGACGGTGAGGCCCACGCCGCCCACGCCCCGGATCATGCGCCGGAAGGGCTGGTCCGTGATCTCGTGGAGGGGCGCCATCACCAGCGGGGGCTGGACCCGGATGGGGCCGATGCTGAAGGAGGAATCGGGGAACGTCACGGTGCCTTTACGCTCGAGGCCTTGAAGTAGCCGTCCCTGCGCATGTCCCGCACCTCGACGGTGAGATCGGCCTGCTGCGTCTCCAGGGTCCGGGCGAAGTGGACCTTGAGGAGATCGAGGGCGCCGTTGCCCACCTTGGCGAGGACGGCCGGGTCCCGGCCCTCCAGCACGAGGATGGTGAGGTGGACGAAGGCCAGGTCCCGGCCGCCGCCGGCCATGCGGAACTCCTCGCAACGGTAGGCGCGGCTCTTGATGTCCTTGAGGTTGAAGGGGCACTCCTCGGAGAGGAACTGGTGGAGCTGCTCCCAGAAGGCCTGGAAATCAGGCTGTTCGGCGATGGTTGAGGTGTATTCGAGGGTCGTGTGGGGCATGGCTCACTTTCCGGAAGCCTGGGCTTCCAGGTCCATGATGACAGCCTCGACGGCCGAGTCGTTCCTCCAGAACAGGGCCGTGAGCCTGAGGAACCACCCGATGAGCCAGGCGTTGGCCAGGACGGCCAGGGCCTGGAGGCCCAGGAGGGACACCACCCGCAGGGGCGTGCCCCCCCCCAGGCGCCAGCCCAGGAGGAGCACCAGGAACGGCAGGCCGGCCCGGACCACCACCCCGCCGGCCACCAGGGCCGTCCACTGGACGGGATGGCTCCAGAGCCGCAGGAAGCTCGCGCGGAGGTGGCGTCCCAGGGCCCGGGAGCCGCCCAGGTTCCAGCCGGGGGCGCCGGCCCGGCCCAGGCGGCAGAGCCAGGCCTGGAGGAATAACACCGAGACGAGCGAGAGCCGGAGCAGGACCCCGCCCACCCAGTTCAGCCAGCCGAGGCCCTGGATGCCCGTGCCCGCCAGGGACGAGAGGATCCAGAGAAGGGCGGTGCCCAGGACCGCCAGCGGCAGGGCCGCGAGCAGGAGGGCGTCGGCGAAGCCCCAGAGCCAGGCGCCGAGCCTCGCGGGAACGCCCGCGGCCCGGGCCTGGACCTTCCAGCCCGCCCAGAGGAACCACACCATGGCCCCCAGGGCCGCCAGCGGGGCCCAGGGCCCGGTCCAGTGGTCCTTGAGGCCGCCGTTGGCCCCCAGGTCCCAGAGATCCCGCACGGTGACCAGCTCGCCCCAGTAGGAAGGCAGGGCGCTCCACCCGGCGAGGGCCTTGAGGTGGACGGCCCAGAGGGTGCTGGTGAGCCCATGGAAGCAGAGCCAGCCCCCCAGGAGCTGGAGTCCCCAGCGGCCGCCGCCCCCGGCCAGGGCGGCGCGGAGGAAGGACCACGGACCCCGGGGGGCTGGAGTTTCCTGTTCGGGCGCTGTCAGGTGGGAGGCTTCGTCAAGCATGGGCATCCAAAGACGCTATCACTCAGAAGCGCATATTCAACTTGAAATCTCCGGCGAGGTCCACGGGCTGGGCGGCACCCGCGCGCCCGTGCACGTTCACGGCGTGGCGGCCCTTGACCATCTGGATGGGCGTGTTGCCGTCGCTCTCCACCTGGGTGGCGATCCCGTCCACCACCACCGTCCCGGAATTGGGGAAGGTGTTGACGGTGAGGCTGCAGAGGCCCGGCAGCGGCACCGCCGCCGCCTGGCCCGGGGCCACGGTCACCGTCAGGGTCTCCCGCAGGAAGACCCTGGGATTGGCCACCTCGAGCCGGTGGCTGCCGGGGGGGGCGCTCAGCGTGCCGCCCTCCCGCACTTCGCCGGCGTCCCTGCCGTCCAGCTTCACGCGGACGGAATAGGGCGCGGTGAACTTCAGGGTGCCGGGGGCGTGGACGTCCACGGCCCTGGGTTCGGCGCCCGCCCGGGTCTGGGAGGCGGTGACGAGGGTGAACACCTGGGTCCCGGGGGTCTCCCCCTCGTTGAACCGGGTGGCCACCAGCAGGTCTCCCCGGGTGCAGGTCAGGTCGTGCTTCACGGACTGGTCCCAGTCCTTGACCTCCAGGGGGGTGACGCCGTCGAGCTTGACGGAATCCAGCACCACCGTGGCCCCGTCGGGGAAGGTGCGGATGGTCTCCAGGGACTTCACGGCCTCCAGCGTCAGCCTGGGGGGCGCGGACCCGCCCTGGAAGCGGAAGTCCAGGGGCTTGAAGCCCTTCTTCTCGAACCGGAGCACCTCCCCGGCCTTCAGGGCCAGGGGCAGCGGGGTGGTGCCCACCTCCTGGCCGCCCTTGAGGGCCCGGGCCCCGGGGGGCACGGTGTCCAGCAGCACCGGGGCGGACCCGCCGCGGAAGAGGAGGACCCCGCCGGCGCCGGCGGCGATCACCAGCGCCGCCACGGTGCCGTACAGCGCGCCCCGGCCTCCCCCGCCCCGCGCGGGGCCGGACATGGACCGGATCTCCGGGGCGGGTTCCTCCACGTGGTGGCCGTGATGGGTGCCCCCCACGTGCTCGGACCTCAGGTTGCCCAGGAGCTGCATGCGATCCGTGCGGCCCAGGTCCTTGGCGCCGTCCAGGAGGTCCTTCACGAAGGCCGAGCACGTGGGGTGGCGGTCCGCGGGGTCCTTGGCGAGGGCCTTGGCGAAGATCCGCTGCCAGGCGTCGGGCAGGAGCCCCTCCACGGGGGGCTTGATCTCGACGGGGGGCTCGTTGACGATCCGGTACAGGATGGTGTTGATGGAAGTACCTGGGAAGGGGAGGCTTCCACTGAGAAGTTCAAAGGTGAGCACGGCAAGGCTGAACAGGTCGGAGGCGGCCAGGGCGATGCCCTCGCGGATCTGCTCCGGGCTGGCGTAGCTGGGCGTGCCCAGGAAGGTGCCGGTCTGGGTGAGGGAGGCGTCCTCGCGCTTGGCGATGCCGAAATCCATCAGCTTGGGCCTGCGGTCCTGCGTGATCATGACGTTGCCGGGCTTGACGTCCCGGTGGACGATCCCCTTGTCGTGGGCGTGGTCCAGCGCGGTGGCGATGCCGGCGGCTATGACCAGCTTCTCCTTGAGGGTGAGGTTGCCGCCCTCCTTGATCAGGTCGTCCAGGGGCCTGCCCGGGACGAACTCCATGGCCAGGTAGGGACCGATCTCGCTGTCGCCCACGTCGTAGATGGTGACGATGCCCGGGTCGTTCAGGACGCCGGAGACCTCGGCCTCGCGCTGGAACCGCGCCAGGAACTCCTTGCGCTCCTGCTCGCTGTTGATGGCGTTGAGCCGGACCACCTTCACCGCCAGCTTGCGCTTGATGCGGGGATCCTCGGCGAGATAGACGGACCCCATGGCTCCGGCCCCGAGGAGCCCCTTTATCTCGTATCGACCGATGTTCTTGGGGAAATTCCCGGCTTCTTCCATGCGGATATGCCCAGCCTTCTCGTTTAATGTTGCATGGTTGTGACGAAAAAAGGGTGAAAAACATGTGGAAAAACGAAGGATTCCTGACAAGCTTGGAGGATATAGTAACGCTCGCCTGAAGGGCAAGCACGCTTGGAGAGCAGAACGATGGACGTCCTCAAGACGGTGGTGCTCGTCACCTACTTCACGATCCTCAGCATCCTGAGCATCTATGGTGCTCATCGGCTCTGGATGCTCCTTCTGTACTTCCGGCACAAGAGCAATCCCCCGCAGCCCAAGGGCGGCCGGGACTTCGAGCCCATGGTCACCGTGCAGCTGGCCATTTTCAATGAAATCAATGTGGTAGAGCGCCTCATGGACCATGTCGTGAGAATGGACTGGCCCAAGGAGAAGCTCGAGATCCAGATGCTGGACGACTCCACGGACGACACCGTCAAGGTGGCCCAGGCCGTGTGCGAGAAGTACCGCAACCTCGGCTGGGACATCTCCTACATCCACCGCACCGACCGCACCGGGTACAAGGCCGGCGCCCTGGACAACGGCCTCAAGACCGCCAAGGGCGAGTTCGTGGCCATGTTCGACGCCGACTTCCTGCCCACCGTGGACTTCCTCCGCCAGGGCGTGCCCCACTTCGCCGACGACAACATCGCCTTCGTGCAGGGCTGCTGGGACCACCTGAACCGCGACTTCTCGCTGCTCACCCAGGTCCAGGCCATCCTGCTCGACGGGCATTTCGTCTTCGAGCACACCGCCCGCCACCGTTCCAAGGCCTTCTTCAACTTCTCCGGCACCGCCGGCATGTGGCGCGTGAGCGCCATCGCCGATGCCGGGGGCTGGGAGCACGACACCATCACCGAGGACGCCGACCTGTCCTACCGGGCCCAGCTCAAGGGCTGGCGCGGCGTCTACCTCAAGGACATGGTCGTCCCCGCCGAGCTGCCCGTGGAAGTGAACGCCTTCAAGAGCCAGCAGCACCGCTGGGCCAAGGGCAACGCCCAGGTCATCCGCAAGCTCATGAAGACCATCCTGTTCAGCAAGGAGAGCCTGCACACCAAGGCCGAGTGCTGGTTCCACCTCACCGCCAACTGCAACTACATGCTCATGGTCATCCTGGCCGTGATCATGGTGCCCAGCATGTATTTCCGCGCCGGCACGCCCCCCCTGACCCTGCTGCTCACCGACGGCCCCTTCTTCCTCCTCAACGCCGTGAGCGTGGGCCTCTACTTCGGCCTGTCCCAGCGGGAGGTCTACAACAACAGGAACTGGACCAGCCGCCTCAAATACGTCCCCGGCCTCATGAGCCTGGGCATCGGGCTCTGCCTCAACCAGTCCAAGGCCGTCCTGGAAGGCTTCTTCACCGACGACATCGAATTCAAGCGCACGCCCAAGCTCGGCGTGGACGAGAAGGGCAACGGCGCCACCGCCTCCACCGCCAGGGCCTACAAGGTGCCCAAGAGCCTCGTCACGTTCCTGGAGCTGGCCTTCGCCTTCTACTACTTCGGCGCTGTCGTCGTGGCCGTCTACATCCGGAAGTGGGCCTCGGTGCCCTTCCTCTGGCTCTTCTTCAGCGGGTTCGCCTACATCAGCTTCATGTCCCTGGCCGACGTCAAGATCTTCCGCCGGCTGGCCATGGAGGAACTCGAGGACGACGAGACGGAATCCAGCCTCATCCAGTAGGCCGCAAGATTCCACCCGGACCGGAACCTGGGCCTCCCAGGTTCCGGTCCTGTTTAGGGCCGGGATGTTAGGCTGGAACATGGCACGAACCCCGCCCCGCTCCAGCGCCGTCGCCCTGCGCTACGCCCCCGAGGCCCCCTTCAAGGACCTGGCCCCGCGCCTGGTGGCCAAGGGCGAGGGTCTCCTGGCCGACCGCATCGTGGCCCTGGCCCGGCAGCACGGCATCCCCGTGGAGCGGGACCCGGACCTGCTGGCCGCCCTCGAGCCCCTGCAGATGGACCAGGTCGTCCCCCCGGAGCTCTTCCAGGCGGTGGCCATCATGCTGGCCGCCATCTACCGCGCCAACGCAGGAGCCGCTCCGTGATCGACCTCCACAGCCATTCCATCTTCTCGGACGGCACGGACACCCCCGAGGTCCTGGCGGCCCTCGCGGACTGCGCGGGCCTGAAGGCCCTGGCGCTCACCGACCACGACACCCTGGAGGGCCTGGGGCGGTTCCTGGCCTGCCAGGACCGCACCGACGCCGAGCTGGTGCCGGGCATCGAGCTGAGCTGCCGGTACCTGGGGCGCGTGCTGCACGTGCTGGGCCTGTTCGTCGACCCCGGCAATGACCGGTTCCGGGCGCGCATCGAGGACATGCGGGAGCGGCGGGTGGACCGCAACCGGCGCATGGTGGCGCGGCTCCAGGACATGGGCGTGGCCATCACCTGGGAGGAGGTGGCGGCCCTGGCCCCCACCGACGCGATCTCCCGCACCCACTTCGCCCGGGCCCTGGTCAAGCATGGCGCCGCGGGCAGCCCCCAGGACGCCTTCCGCCGCTTCATCGGCGATGACGGCCCGGCCTTCGTGCCCCTGCGGGAGCTCACCCCGGAGGACGCCGCCACCTGGATCCGCCAGGCCGGAGGGGTGTCCGTGGTGGCCCACCCCGGCCGGTTCAGCCACCGGAGCTTCCGCTGGGAGGCGGCCATGGCGGAGCTGAAGGCCCAGGGCATCCAGGGCCTCGAGGCCCACTATCCCGACTACGGCCCCGCGGAGCACCAGTACTTCCTCGAGCTGGCGCGGCTCCTGGAAATGGTGCCCAGCGGCGGCAGCGACTACCACGGCGGCCACAAGCCGGGGCAGTACCTGGGCGTGGGCACCGGCTCCCTGAACGTGCCCGACGGCGTCCTGGATCTCCTCAAGGGACTCCGCCCCGCGGAAACGGTATAAACTGGCCCCTGAGGTTCCAATGAGCAAGAAGATCCTGATCGTCGAGGACGACCCCATCAACGTGAAGTTCATGAAGGTCGTGCTGGTCCGCAAGGGCGGCTTCGACGTGGTGGTCTCCGAGGACGTGGACGAGATCCTGGCCATCGTCGCCGCCGGGGACGTGTCGGCCGTCATCATGGACATCAGCCTCTCCCGCTCCATCCACCTGGGCCAGAAGGTCGACGGCATCTACATCACCCGCCTGCTGAAGGCCGACCCGGCCACCAAGGGGGTCCCCGTCATCCTGGCCACCGCCCACGCCATGACCGGCGACCGGGAGCGGTTCCTGGCGGAGACGGGCGCCGAGCACTACCTCTCCAAGCCCCTCCACGACCCCGACCACTTTCTGCGGGAAGTGAACAAGGTCTTCCCGGCATGAGGCCGCCCAAGGGCCTGGCGCCGAGGACGGGCGGCTACCGGCTGCTGGTGGAATACGACGGCTCCCGCTTCCAGGGCTGGCAGAAGCAGGGCCCCAAGCAGACCGCGCAGGGCGTGCGCACCGTGGCCGGAACCCTGGAGCGCGTGCTGCAGGAGGCCGGGCTCACCGTATCCAGCCTGGGCGGCTCGGGCCGCACCGACGCGGGCGTGCACGCCCTGGGGCAGGTGGCGCACCTGCACCTTTCGGGGACGAACCCCAAGTTCTGGGAACTCCAGCGCATCCTGGACGAGGGCCTGCCCGGGGACGTGGCCGTGCGCGCCGTGAACCCCTGCCCCGCCGGATTCCATGCCCGCCACGAAGCCACCGCCCGCACCTACCTGTACCAACTCAGCCTGCGCCGCACCGCCTTCGCCAAGCCCTACGTCTGGTGGGTGAAGGCCCCCCTGGACCCCCAGAGGCTCCAGGAGGCCTGGCTGGCCTTCCAGGGCAACCAGGACATGAGCGCCTTCGCCGACCTGGTGAAGGGCGAGGATCCCCGCTGCCAGATCCACGCGATGGACTTCGCCCAGGACGGCGCCCTGGTGCTGCTGCGGGTGACCGCGGGCCATTTCCTGCACAAGCAGGTGCGGCGCATGGTGGGGGCCTCGGTCCTCTGCGCCCTGGGCAAGGAGCGGGTGGAGCGCATCGTCCGCGACCTGGCGGCCCCGACCCCCGAGGCGAACCTGTTCTGGGGCGCCGCCGCGGCGCCTTCCGCCGGGCTCTTCCTGGAACACGTGCACTATCCCGGCGGCGCGGAACTGCCGCCGCTGCGGGCCGAGACGCGGGTGCTCTAGAGGCAGTTTGATTTTCAAGGGGATCCTCCTGGCGTCCGGGCCCCTTCCGGTCCCGTCACGACAGGATCTGTGGTTCGGAAGCGAAGGAGGTTCCCCCTCCCTGACCGGACGCCTCCGCCTCGACCCGGGCCGGGCGAGGCAGGGGGTGGCACGTGTCCGCGTTCGTCCGCCCCTTCCCTATTCGGGCGGCAGCGCGATCCCTTCCGCCACGTCCTCCGGGTCGGAGTTCGGGTAGGCGGCGGCCAGGATCGCCGCATAGCGGGGCGAGGCCAGGAAACCGGGGCGCCAGGTCTCCAGGAAGGCCGGCACCTCGGCCCTGCCGGTCGCGGGCGCGGCCAGGTAGCGGACCACGAATTCGCCCAGGGCCTGATGCATCCAGTGGTAGATCAACAGCTGAAACTCACCGGTGAGCTTGTCGCGCTTCATGGCGGCGGCGAGGGCCTCGTCCTTCCGGCCCTTGTCCATCCGGACCATGGCCGTGGCGAGCTTCTCCGTGACGATCTTCTGGCGCAGGTAGGCCGTTCCCAGGAAGACGAAGGCCCGGTTGCGCATGAGGGCCACCTGGGCGCTTTCGACGGCGTCCTTCCAGGCGATGAATTCCCGGAAGTCCCCTCCCGGTTTCGGGGGGGTCACCACCTTCACGCCGCCGGGCGTGCAGAGGCTCGCCACCCAGCCCTCCACCACCTTGTCGAAGTAGGGCCGCGCAAGGGCCGGACACTGGTCGTAGTTGACGCCGGGGTCGTATCCGGTGAAGGCCCGGAGATTGTAGACGAAGAGGGTATTGAAGAAGTAGTCCGCAAGCATTTCCGTGGGCATGAGGTTGCCCTTCAGGTGGAGGGCCCCGAAGGCCTCATGGCTGCTCGTGTGGTAGACCAGGTCCTTGCGGATCCGGGGAACCCGGTAGAAGTGGAAGGGGTTGGACACCCCGGCCTGCACGTCCTTTTCCGCGAGGGGCGCGAGGTCCCCGGCGGTCCCGGACGGGGCCTTCTCCTCCTTGGCCTCTTCCGCCAGGGGGCCCCCATCCAGGATGGAGATGGCATGCGGGGCCATGATCACCAGGTCGGCCCGGGGGGACCGGCTGAAGTCCTCCCGGAAGCCCCCGCTGAACCGGGCGAGCCGGGGAAGGCGGGCCACCTCCAGGTTAAAGATGACGCGCTCCCTGGATTTGGCGCCGTGCTCGAGGCTGAACGTCCCGCTCACGTCCCCGTGGCCGATCCGGGCGGAATCCACGTAGAGCCGCATCACCGAATGGGGCAGGAGCCGGATCTCCCCCCTGCCTTCGGCGACCGCGCCCTCGGCATGGTCCTGCGTGACGGCGGCCCCGAAGGGCGCCCCGGGCCCTGTGGGGGTGAACCGGACGATCCATTCGGACCCGGACCGGTTGGCGATCTCCTGGCCCAGGGGCTCCCAGGCCGCGTGGGCATACGATCCGGCCGCCAGGGCGAGGCCGGCCACCAGCCCAAGGTGTTGAAGTTTCATGGGGAAATGCATGGCGGGTCTCCTTGGGCCGCGTTCCGGGCGATTCGCGGCCTGGAAAGCGGACCATTAAATATTTATTACCGATGCGCCCGTGTCAAGGACCGTGGGTCCGGGCTGGCCCGGAGGGTCGCAACCCATTGCGATGCAGTCGCAGCGCCCATTCCCGGCGACGTACGGTACATTCGTAGGTTCACGCCTGGAGACCGGAACCTTGGGCATCTTCGACATCATCGGCCCCGTCATGGTGGGTCCCAGCAGTTCCCACACGGCAGGCGCCGTGCGCATCGGGGCCTTCGCCCGCAAGCTCCTGGGGGAGGAGCCGGCCTCGGCCGTCCTCGGGCTCCACGGCTCCTTCGCCGCCACCGGGGAGGGCCACGGCACGCCCCTGGCGCTGCTCGCGGGCCTCCTGGGCATGGATCCCGACGACGAGGGGATTCCCGCCGCCCGGGAGATCGCCCTGGAGCGGGGCCTGGACTTCAGGTTCGAGGACGTGGACCTGGGCGACGTGCACCCCAACTCGGTGCGCCTCCAGCTGGCCTCGGGCGGCACGGAACTGACCGTGTCGGCCAGCTCCGTGGGGGGCGGGCGCATCCGCGTGTTCGACATCGACGGGTTCCAGGTCGACCTGGACGGGGTGTACCCCACCGTCCTCCTGGCCTACCCGGACCGGGCCGGCGCCGTGGCGATGGTCACCACGATCCTCTCCAATGCCGGCATGAACATCGCGACCCTCAAGGCCCACCGGACCTCCCGCGGGGGCCAGGCGCTCATGGCGGTGGAACTGGACCACACCCCCACCGCCGGCGTCCTCAACGCGCTGCGGCACCTTCCCCACATGGACCAGGTGCGGTTCGTCCCCCGCCTTGGGTTCGGAGGCTGAATGACCCACGCCCAAGGCACCCTGGCATCCTACCGGGCCGAGGCCGAGGAACGGGGCGTCGCGCTGTCCCGGGTCTTCCTGGACGGGGAGGCCCGCCAGAGCGGGAAGCGCCCCGAGGTCCTGGAGGCCCTCATGCTGGACCGCATGAACGTCATGCGCCAGGCCGTGGCCCGGGGCCTGGCGAAGCCCCAGCATTCCCGGAGCGGACTCATCCGCGGCGATGCGGCCCGCATGGACCGGTGGATCGAGGGCGGGGGGTCCCTTCTGGGCCCGGCCTTCTCCCGCCTCGTGGCGGCCGCCCTCTCCGTGGCCGAGGTGAACGCCTGCATGGGCCGGATCGTGGCCTCCCCCACGGCGGGGGCCTGCGGCGTGCTCCCGGCGGCGCTGTTCCGGGTGGCGGAGGAGAAGGGCTGCGGGGACGAGGCGCTGGTCAGGGCCTTCTTCACGGCCGGCGGGATCGGCCTGGTCATCGAGAAGCTGGCCTCCCTGAGCGGGGCCGAGGGGGGCTGCCAGGCCGAGGTGGGCTCGGCCTCGGCCATGGCCGCCGGCGCCCTGGTGGAGCTGATGGGGGGCACCCCGGTCCAGGTGGACCACGCGGTGGCCTTCGCCCTGGCCAACGTCATGGGCCTCATCTGCGACCCCGTGAAGGGCCTGGTGGAGGTGCCCTGCGTCAAGCGCAACGCCATGGGGGCGGTGAACGCCGCCGCCTGCGCGGAGATGGCCCTGGCCGGCATGGAGAGCGTGTTCGCCGCCGACGCCGTCATCGAGACCATGGGCAAGGTGGGACGCCGGATTCCCGAGGAATACCGGGAAACCGCCCGGGGGGGTCTGGCGGTGCTGCCGCTTTCCGGATGCGAATCTTGTGGACAAGGGAACTTCTGCTCTTAATATGACATATTCAATTCATACATCATGGGAGAAGCCGGATATGGGCAACGAACAGCTAAGCATCGGCTGGGGGGCCTGACCGTGGGCCCCGAGTCCTTTCCCCAGAACGTCGCCCTGCGGGACGGCGCGGTCGTAGAAGTCCAACCCTTGAAACCAGGTGATATGGACGATCTCCACATCTTCTACCGGGGCCTCCCGGCCGAGGACCGCCTGGTGCTCAAGGATGACGTCACCACCCTGGAGTGGTCCCGGCGCTTCCGCCACCGCCTGGAGACCGGGGAGGTGATCTCCCTCGTCGCCCGGAGCGGCGCGGCCATCGTCGGCGAGGGGACCCTCTACCGCACCTTCCACGGCTGGACCCGCCACGTGGGGGAGATCCGCATCGCCTGCCACGCCGACTACCGGCGCAAGGGGCTGGGCACCACCCTGGTCTCCACCCTGGTCAAGCTCGCCACCGACCTGGGCATCGAGAAGATCATCGTGCAGGTGGTCGCGGACCAGCTGGGCGCCCGCAGGACCTTCGAGAAGCTGGGCTTCCACAAGGACGCGGTCCTGCCCCACCACGTCATGGACCTCGGCGGCGCCAAGCACGACCTGATCCTGATGGCCAACGACATCCCGCTCATCTGGGCTGCAATGGAGAGCATGAACCTGGAGATGCCGGTCTAGGACCGGACCCAGGGACCTCGCCATTGACGACCACCCCTGAACCTGGCCTGGAGCCCGCCCAGGCCCACGTCGATCTCGGCCAGGGCCCCGTCCTCGCCCTGCTGGTGCGGTACGCCGTCCCGGCCATCGTCGCCACCGCGGCGGCCTCGCTGTACAACATCATCGACCGCGTCTTCATCGGCCACGGCGTGGGCCCCATGGCCATCTCCGGCCTGGCCCTCACGTTCCCCCTCATGAACCTGGCGGCGGCCTTCGGCGCCATGGTGGGCGTGGGCGCGGCGGCGCTGGTGTCCATCCGCCTGGGCGAAGGACGCCGCCTCGAAGCGGACGCCGTCCTGGGCAACGCCATCTTCCTGAACCTGCTGCTTGGACTCTGCTTCACCGTGCTCGGCCTGGTCTTCCTGGACCGCGTCCTGGCCACCATGGGCGCCAGCCCGGAGACCCTGCCCTTCGCCCGGCAATTCATGCGGATCATCCTCCTGGGCAACGTGTTCCAGCACCTCTACCTGGGGCTGAACGGCATCATGCGGGCCTCCGGGCACCCCCGCCGGGCCATGGCCACCACGCTGCTGACCGTGGGCGTGAACCTGGTCCTGGCGCCCCTGTTCATCTTCGGATTCGGCTGGGGGATCCGGGGCGCCGCCCTGGCCACGGTGGCCGCGCAGATCGCCGGCACAGGGGTCTCCTTCAGCCACTTCACCTCCGGCCCGAGCCCCCTGCGCTTCGCCCTGGCCCGCCTCCGGCCCCGGCCGGCGGTCATCCGCGACATCTTCGCCATCGGCATGTCCAGTTTCGTGATGCTCTTCTGCTCGAGCATCGTCATCCTCCTGGTCAACATCCGGCTGGAGCGCTACGGCGGCGACTACGCCATCGGGGCCTTCGGCATCATCAACGCCATGACGAGCCTCTTCGTCATGATCGTCATCGGCGTGAACATGGGCATGCAGCCCATCGCGGGATTCAATTTCGGAGCCCGCCGCTTCGGTCGGGTGCGCGAGGTTTTCCGTTGGGCCGTGGTCCTGGCCACCGGGGTCACGACCCTGGGCTTCCTGCTGTGCGAGCTCGCGCCCCAGGCCGTGGCCGGCACCTTCACCCGGGATCCCCGCCTGACCGCGATGGCCGTCCGTGGCCTGCGCCTGACCTTCATCGTCTTCCCCTTCGTGGGCTTCCAGATGGTGACCTCCAGCTTCTTCCAGTCCATCGGCCGGGCCCGCATCTCCCTGTTCCTCGCCTTCTCCCGGCAGGTGATCTTCCTGATCCCGTTCCTCATGATCCTCCCGGCGCATTTCGGCCTGGACGGGGTCTGGATCGCCGAGCCGGTGGCGGACCTCATCGCCTTCCTCATCGCCGTGGCGCTCATGCGCACCCAGGGCGTTCGCCTGGAAGCCTGAGAGGCCCAGGAAACCGAAGGATTGTTTACTCTCGCCAAGGATTCAAGGTTGTTCAGGGACCTGGCTCGGGCTTTCCGGAGCAGGCGCATGGAGGGGACAGGGCCGGTCGGGCTCCGTGCCCGGGAGGTAGACCTCGTCCACCTTCTTCGGGCAGGCCTCCGTCGCCAGGTACCCGGTGGCGGGGTCGACGGTGGCGGTGACGATGTCGTCGGGCCTCGGGAAGTCCACGACGGGCCTGGGCTCCAGGGCCCTGGCCATGAACTTCGCCCAGATGGGGGCCGCGACGGCCCCGCCCGTGAACCCGCGGCCCAGGGTCCGCGGCCGGTCGTAGCCCACCCAGACGCCGGTGATCACGCCGGGGGTGTAGCCCACGAACCACGCGTCCTGGTAGTTGTCGGTGGTGCCGGTCTTGCCCGCGGACGGGTGCTCCCGGCTGAAGGCCGCGAGCGACTTGGCGGTGCCGTAGGTCAGCACGTCGCGCAGCATGCTGGTGGTGACGAAGGCGGCCTCGGGGGAGAGCACCGGGGTCAGCGCCGGGGGGAACTCGGTCCAGGCGTCGCGCCTGCGGTCATGGATGCGGGTGATCACGCGGGCCTCGGCCCGGACCCCGGCCGCCGCCAGGGGCGTGTAGGCCTGCACCAGGTCCTTGAGGGTCACCTCGTCCGTGCCCAGGGCCAGGCTCAGCCCGTTCTGGGCCCTGAGGGGCAGCCCCATGCGCCCGGCGAAGTCCACGAAATCGGGGACCCCAACCTGCTCGAGCACCTTCACCGTGACGACGTTGCTGGAGTGGGCCAGGGCCTCGCGCAGGGAGATGTCCCCCAGGCGCTCCCGGCCGTAGTTCAGGGGCTTCCACGTGGCGCCCCCGCCCCGGTCGTAGGCCACGGGCTCGTCGCTCCAGATGCTGGACGCCGTGAGACCCTCCTCCAGGGCCGCGGCGTAGATCAGGGGCTTGATGGCCGACCCGGGCTGGCGCATGGAATTGAAGGCGCGGTTGAGGGAGTTCTGGCCGCCGTCCAGGCCCCCCACGGCCGCGAGCACGTCGCCCGTGGCCGGATCCTGGCACACCAGGGCCCCCTGCAGGTCCGGCGACACGCGCCGGACCCCTGCCTTCAGCGCGTCCTCCGCGGCCTTCTGGAGGTCCAGGTCCAGTGGCGCCGTGATGTCCAGCCCGCCCAGCTCCACCGCGTCCGCCCCGTACAGCCGCACCAGCGCGGCGCGGATCTGGGCCAGGTAGTGGGGGGCCTTGCCGGGCCCCTGCACCGCGCCCCACTGGGAGCGCAGGGCCGCCCTCTGCTGGGCCGAGATCACCTTCAGCTCCTCCATGCGCTTGAGGACCACCTCCCGCCGCATCGCGATGTCCTCGACCTTGCCGAGGGGGTTGTACTTGCCGGGGTTCTTGGGCACGCCGGCGAGGGTGACGCACTCGCCCTCGCTGAGCTCCTCGGGGCTCTTGCCGAAGTAGAGGCGGGAGGCCTGGGCGAGGCCCTGGGCGCCGTTGCCGTAGTAGATCTCGTTGAAGTACATCTCCAGGATCTGGTTCTTGGTGTACTTCGTCTCGAAGTCCATGGCCATGCGGGCCTCCTTGACCTTGCGGTCCAGGGTCGGCTCGGCGGTGAGGAACTTGTTCTTGATGAGCTGCTGGGTGATGGTGGAACCCCCTTCGGCGGCCCTCCCCTTGGCCACGTCCTTCACGAAGGCCCGCGCGATGCTGCGCACGTCGATGCCGCCGTGCTCGTAGAACCGCGCGTCCTCCACCGCCAGCAGCGCCTTCTGCAGGAACCAGGGGATCCGGTCGAGGGTGACCCAGTAGCGCTTCTGGGGCAGGATCCGGCCCACGTAGCGGCCCTGGCTGTCCACGACGCTGATGGGGCCGACGCCCCGGGGGAGCGGGGGGAAGGCGGCGAAGGGCTCCTGGGCGGCCGCCGTGGTCAGGCACGCCGAAAGGGCAAGGAGATGGAAGCATTTCAATTCGGCCATTCCCAAGGGTAGCAGTCCGCCGCGCGGAGGGTGCCGGCGCCGTCGCGCCACGTTTGAAAGCGCGGGGCCCCGCTGCCATGATGGACCTGGGGGTCACCATGAAAATTGCGATCATCGGCGCAGGGAACGTCGGCGCCACCATCGCCTACACCCTGGCCACCCAGGGCATCGCCTCCGATGTGAGCCTCATTGACCTGAACACCGACAAGGCGTACGGCGAGGTTCTCGACATCGCCCACGGGGGCGCCGTCTCCGAGCAGGTGAACCTGCGGGCCGAGGGCTACGAGGGCCTCGCGGACGCGGACCTCATCGTCCACGCGGCGGGCCGGGGCCGCAAGCCCGGGGAATCCCGGCTGGACCTGGCCAAGGGCAACATCCGGATCACCGAGGCCATCATCGGCGGGGTGATGAAGCACTACAACGGCCGGTCCCTGCTGCTGGTCGTGACGAACCCGATGGATATCCTCACGTACGTCTGCTACAAGCGCATGGGCATCGACCGGGCGCGGATCTTCGGGTCGGGGACCGTGCTGGATTCCTCGCGGTTCAAGTTCCTGCTGAGCAGCCACTTCAAGGTCAGTCCCCGGAACCTGCACGCCATGGTCATCGGGGAGCACGGGGACTCGGCCGTGCCGTTCTGGAGCGCGGCCAGCATCGGGCCCCTTCCCCTCTCCGCCTATCCCTCCCCCGAGCACCCGCGGCTTTCGGCGGAGGACCGCGCGCGCATCAGCGCGGACGTGGTGCAGGCCGGGCAGGAGGTCATCAAGCGCAAGGGCGCCACCTTCTACGCCATCTCCATGAGCGTCGCCCGGATCATCCGGGCCGTGGCCGACGACGAGAACCGCCTGCTGTGCGTGTCCTCCTTCATCGAGAACATGCACGGCGTGGAGGACGTCTGCCTCAGCCTGCCGGCCATCGTCGGCCGGGACGGCATCCGGGAGATCCTGCCACTGCCCCTCGACCCGGAGGAGAAGGCCGGGCTTCAGGCGTCCGCGGCGGCGCTCAAGGCCATGCTGCGGGACGTGGGGTACCAGTGATCAGTCCACCCAGTCCACCCCCGCGCGGGGCCGCACGGGCATCCTCGCCAGCGCGGCGGCGTTGTGGGGATCGATGTCCCTGCGGGCCTTGAACCGCACGAGGGTGCCCCGGTTGTTGATGAGATACAGGTAGCGGAAGCTGCCGTCGGGACGCCGGTACCGGGATGCCGTGGCCACGTCCACCCGGGAGGGTCCCTCGCTGCCGCCCAGCCCGGTGGGATGGGTGTGGATGAAGGTGTAGACCCGCACGCTGCCGTTTTCCGCATAGGGCCGCCCGACCCGGTGGCGCATGCTGCCGGCCTCGGTCTTCTCGTACATGGCCTGCCACCACTGGGAGTGGAAAAAGAGCCGCCGGCCGCCCCCCGGAGGCTGGAAGGTGTAGACGTACGAGAAGAACTCGTCCCGGGAAGGATCGATCCGCCGCTGGCGCACGGCGGCGTGGAACTCGGCCACCGCGTGCCCTACGGCCCGGGACACCTTCGGGAAGCCCCGTTTCCCCAGGAGGTAGGGGTCCCGGCCCGCGGCCTCCCAGATGGGGCCCGGATCCGCGGGTTCCGGCTCGAATCCCAGGAGGAGGGCCAGGGCCAGGATGGGCATGGTCATGAAGACTCCGGGCCGGACCTGCCGTCCGGTTCCGGATAATATTAATTAATTATTAATCAAGTCAAGGGCCTTGTCCGCGAGGCGTCCCAGATCCGTGCTTCCCTGGCCGTTCGCCAAGGATTTGGCCAGGGCCGTCAGCATGGCCCACCGCACCCGGCCGGGCAGATGGCCGGCAAGGTCCGCCGCGGCGGCCACGGCCAGCACCTGGTGGCTGTGGTTGAACGCGGGGTCGTTGGTGGAGGCCGCCTCGGCCAGGATGCCCAGCACGGCGCCCTCGTTACCCTGGGCCAGCAGCTCGGCCGCGTGGTACATGGCCTGCTGGGGCTCGGCGTCCAGGATGGCCTCCAGGAGGCCCGAGGCGGGGTCCGGGGCCGGGACGCGGGGCGGGACGGCCCGGGGGCGGTCCTCCTCCTCGTCGGTGGGGAACAGGTTGACGAGGGCCGCGCCCTGCACCCAGGTCTCGGGGGCCAGGGGACCGGCGCCGAGGCTGCGCTTGGCCAGATGGGCGAGGTACACGAAGTTCCAGGAGGTCTTGCCCTCCAGGTCCCGCCGTGCGTCCAGCTGCTTTTCCGAGGCGGCCAGCACCAGGGGGGCCAGGAGGTCCCCGCTGCCGGCCCCGGCCCGCACCCGCAGGGAGAAGGAATCCAGCAGATCCACCAGGCCCGAATCGCAGATCTCCCGGGCGGCGGCGGTGTGGGCGGCCGGTTCGGCCTCCGGCGCCCGGTGGGGCACGGGCGGAACCCCTTCCAGGCGCCGGGCGGCGCGCTGGTTCCAGAAGGTGTCGAACGGCTCGGACGCGCAAAGGAAGGCCGCCAGGGCCAGCAGCACGCGTCCCCCGGCCCGGGGCGACTCCAGGGCCAGGAAGAGCTCCCCCAGGTCCCGGGCCATGACCGCCTTGTGGCCCACGTTGGCCATGTCCCGCTCCACCCGGCTCTCCAGGCGCTGGAAGTCCGCGGGGCCCACCTCCTCGATGCCCATGGCCTCGCCCCAGGCGATGGAGGGCCGGTGGGTGGAAATGGCCATGTCCAGGTTCGCCCAGGAACCCGAGCCCAGGGCCTCCAGGCCCCTGCCCCGGGCCTCCACCGCGAAGGCGTGGAGCTGGGTGGAGAGGATCCGCAGGAAGCTCGCCTCGGCCAGCAGCGGCTTCAGGCGGAAGGCCGCCCCCAGCCCCAGCAGGCCGTGGGGGATGTGGGGGAGGTAGGCCGCCCAGTCCACGAGCGGAGTGAGGTTCTGGACGGCGTCCCGGGTGGCGTTGCGGGGGCCCTGGGCGCCCGCGGCGCGCTGGGCGAAGGCCTCGAAGAAGGCCGTGGTGGGTTTCTCAAGTTCCCGAAGCCAGTCGGCGCTCACTCCATCCCCCAGGCGTCGCATACCGCGCGGCCCCAATGATGATCCCAGGCGCGCTTCCACACCAGGGTCCCCTCCTGCAGTTTCGACTCGGCCAGGCGGGCCATGAGCGCTTCCTTGAGCGGTTCCGCCCGGCCCCCCAGGGCCGCCTCGGCCAGGGCCAGCAGCTCCTTGTGGAGCCTGCGGGCCTGGTCGTAGTGGTCCAGGAACCCGGGGGAATCCGGGGGCGGGGCCGCGGCCTGGAACCGCTTCCAGGCCTCGAAGGCGGCCCGGGCCCGGGGATCCGACCGCAGGGGCTCCTTGACGGCCTCCCAGCCGGTCAGGTCCTCGGCCTCCACCTTGCCCAGGGCGGCCCGCAGCTTGACGGCCCGGGCCACGTCCTTGGCCAGGTGGGACAGGGCCACCCAGGTGCGGGGCTTGGCCCGCCGGGCCCGGCGCTCGAAGTACGCCTCCATGGCCCCCACCACGGCGTCGGCGGCGATGCCCTCCCCATCCCACGCCTGCAGCTGAAGGAAATCCTCCCGGCTCATGAACGCCTGCCGCCCGTGGAGATGAAAGGCCCATTCGGCTTCCATCCAGTCCAGCTCCTCGCGGGTGTACGGCATCAGGGCTTCTTGGGTTCCAGGACGCCGCCGTCCGTGAGGTGCACGGCCCGGCCGTCCCAGCCGGCGAAGTCCTCCTGGTGGAAGGCCGGCCGCGCGGCGCCGCGCCGGATGACGAAGAGGCCCTGGGCCAGCACGGCACCCGTCTGCGGGTCGTGGATCTTCACCTGCCAGCCCTCGTGGTCCGGCACGCCGATGGCCACGAAGGCCCCGCCCTTGTCGTCCCCGGCCCAGAAGGCCTCCGCCGGGACGCCCGCGGGCTTCTTGGGGATGTTCGGTCCGCAGGCCGTGAGGACCAGTGCGCAAACAATGATTGGTATTCTCATATCCAGCTCCCTGTTCCATGGATTCTAGCGCCTTCGGATAGACTGTGGACTGGAGGCGAAGGTGCCCATCCGCGAGCAGATTCGATACAAAAGCAAAAAAGAGATGGAAAAGCTAAGGGAGGCCGGGCGATTGGCGGCCAATGCCCTGCGCGTGGCCGCCCGGGCCGCCAAGCCCGGCGTGTCCCTCCTGGAACTGGACAAGCTGGCCGAGACCTACATCCGCAAGAACGGCGGGGTCCCCAACTTCAAGGGCTACCACGGCTTCCCCGCCACCCTGTGCACGTCCGTGAACGACCGGGTGGTCCACGGGATCCCCACCAGCTACGTCCTGAGGGACGGGGACATCATCGCCATCGACTGCGGCGCCAAGCTGGACGGGTTCCACGGCGACACCTGCCTGTCGGTGGGGGTGGGCGGGATCAGCGAGCAGGCCCGGCTTCTGCTCCAGTCCAACCAGCTGGCCATGTTCAAGGGCATCGAGTTCTGCCGCGCCGGGTACCGCCTGGGCGACATGGCCACCGCCGTACAGACCTTCGGCGAAGGCCTGGGCTACAGCATCGTGCGCGAGTACATCGGCCACGGCATCGGCCGGGACCTGCACGAGGACCCCCAGGTGGTGTACGCCGACGTGCGCCCCGGGACCGGCTTCCGCATGGAGCCCGGCATGACCATCACCATCGAGCCCATCTTCAACATCGGCAGCCACCGGTGCCTCGTCGAGCCCGACGGCTGGACGGTGCGCACCGCCGACGGCAGCCTCTCCGCGCAGTTCGAGCACGCCGTGGCCATCACCAAGGACGGGCCCTGGATCCTCAGCATGCCCGACCCCGAATTCGAACTGGAGGACGGCTTCTGATCATCCCGGCCCCCGCCAAGCTCAACCGCTTCCTGGCCGTCCTGGGGCGGTTCCCGGACGGCTTCCACGAGCTGGAGCTGGTCACCACCGTCCTGGAGGGGGTGGAGGGCCTCACCGACACGCTGGAGGGGGAACCCGCCGGCGCCTTCTCCCTGGAGCTCGAGGGGCCCACGGCCGCGGGCCTCAGGGCCGACGAAGGCAACCTCGTGGTGCGGGCATGGAGGCTGCTTGAGCGGGAGGCGCGCCGGGAGCTCCCCGCGCGGCTCAGGCTCTTCAAGCGCATCCCCGCCGGAGCGGGCCTGGGGGGCGGCTCCAGCGACGCCGCCGCCGCGCTGCGCCTGGGCGACGCCCTTTTCGGCCTGCGCCTTCCCGGCGCCCTCCTGCTGCGCCTGGGCGCGGAACTGGGCAGCGACGTGCCCCTCTTCCTCCTGGGCGGCACCGTGCTGGGCCTGGGGCGCGGGGAGCGGGTCTTTCCCGTGCGGCCCGTGCCCCTGGAGCCCATCCTCATCGCGCACCCCGGCCTCCACGTGGCCACGCCCAGCGTCTACAAGTCCCTGCCCCAGGTGGGCTACCCCTTCCCGCAGGCCTGTCCGAGCCTGGGCGGGGGCGAGGCGCCGCCCTGGCGCAACGACCTCACGGGCGCGGCCATCTATGCCTGCCCCGCACTCAGCGACGTGCGCTCGGCCCTGCTGGACACCGGCGGCGAGCCGCTCCTGTGCGGCTCCGGAAGCTGCTGGGCGGCGCGGTATCCATGCATCCCGGAACGGGACGCCGCCTTGCGCAAACTGGCGGACCAGCCCGGCTGGACCGTGTGGGCCGTGTGAGGAGGCAGGCATGAGCGACATGGCGCTGCGCGTGCGCGGCATCCGGAAGCAGTATCCCAAGGTCCTGGCCGTGGACGGCCTCGACCTGGAGGTGGCCCGGGGCGAGGTCTTCGGCCTCCTGGGGCCCAACGGCGCCGGCAAGACCACCACCCTTGAGATGATCGAGGGCCTCACCCCGGCCGACTCCGGCGACATCGAGATCCTCGGCCTGGACTGGAGGGGCGACGGCCGCGCCATCCGCAGCCGCATCGGCGTGCAGCTCCAGAGCACCAGCCTCTTCAACAAGATCACCCCCAGGGAGGCCCTCGACCTCTACGGCAGCTACTACCCCCGCAGCCGGAGCGCCGCCGATCTCCTGGAGCTGGTGCAGCTCACCGACAAGGCCGACGCCTACCACGTGACCCTCTCGGGCGGCCAGATGCAGCGCCTGGCCCTGGCGCTGGCCCTGGTGAACGACCCGGAGCTGGTCTTCCTGGACGAGCCCACCACCGGCCTCGACCCCCAGGCCCGGCGCTCCCTGTGGGACGTGGTGCGGCGCATCAAGGCCGAGGGCCGCACCGTCATCCTCACCACCCACTACATGGACGAGGCCGAGGCGCTCTGCGACCGGCTGGCCATCATGGACCACGGCCGCGTGCTCACCGCGGGCACCCCCATGGGCCTCATCCAGCAGCTTGAGATCCCCAGCGTGGTCGAGCTCACCTTCCAGGGCGGGGCCCCCGACCCTTCCGCCTTCGCCGCGGCGCTGGGCCAGCCCGTCACCGGCCGCGCCGACCTCTGGGAGATCCCCACCCAGGATCCCAAGGCCCTGCTGCCGTCCCTGCTCGAGGCCGCCGAGGGCGTCCCCTACCAGCAGATCCACGTGCGCAGGGCGACCCTCGAAGACGTCTTCCTGCATCTCACCGGCCGCAGCCTGAGGGACTGACCATGCTGCTCATCCGACAATTCCTCATGGAATGGAAGCTCTACGGCCGCGACCGCGTGGCCCTGTTCTGGACCTTCGCCTTCCCGATCCTCATGCTGGTGGGCTTCGGCACCATCTTCCGCTCCGGTTCGGGGCCCAGCCTGACCCTCGTGGTGGCCGGTCCCGCCTCCCCGGACCTGATGCAGGCCCTGGCGAGGACGCCCGTCAAGCCCCTGCAGCTCACCGCGGCCGAGGCCCAGGCCCGCTGGAAGAAGGGCGACACCGCCGCCCAGCTGGAGGAGGGCCGGCTGCGGGTGAACACCTACCTCGCCGCCCAGGGCCAGATGACGGCCCAGATCGTCCAGCAGGCCAACCTCTCCGTGCAGATCGGCCAGGCCGGCCTCGCCCCCCGGTTCCTCCCGGTCGCCATGGAGAGCCCCGGCAGCGGCCACGCCTCCAACTACGCGGCCTTCCTGCTGCCCGGGCTCCTGGGCATGAACCTTCTGAGCATGGGCCTGTTCAGCGTGGGCATGGTGAACGTGTCGTACCGGGAGAAGGGCAAGTTCCGCAGGCTCGCCGTGACGCCCCTTCCCAAGTGGGTCTTCCTGGCCGGCCAGATCCTGCACCGCCTGACGGTCACGTTCCTGCAGGCCGGGGCCATGCTCCTGGTGGGCCATTTCGGTTTCGGCATCACGAACCAGGGCAGCTACCTCCTGCTGGCCCTGATCATGGCCCTGGGCGCCGCGTGCTTCATGGCCATGGGCTTCGCCCTCTCCGGCTTCGCGAAGACCTCGGAGGGCTACGCCGCCATCTCCAACGTCTTCTTCTTCCCCATGATGTTCCTGTCCGGCGTCTACTTCACTCTCGACAGCGCGCCGCGCTGGATGCAGCAGTCCGTCGTCGCCCTGCCCCTCTCACCCTACCTCAAGGCCCTGCGCGCCGTTTTCAACGACGGCGCCGGCCTCGACGGCCACGGCGCGGGCCTGGCCATCGTGGCGGCCTGGACCGCGGGGTGCTTCCTCGTCGCCGTGAAGAAGTTCAACTGGGCCTGATCCGCCTCGCGAAGGGACTGGGCCTGGCCACAGCGCCCACCCGCAGGTGCCCGGGAACGCGGCATGCCGGCCGACGACTCCTGGAGGAATCGGTTTGCAATTTCGCTGAAATCGCTACAATTGTGACCGACCAATCATCCGTTTTTCTTCTGAGGAGCACCCATGCTGAAGTCCTTCCGGCTTCCCATCCTTGCCATGTGCGTTTTCGCGGCTCCCCTGGCGGCCCAGGACGCGGAGGCCGCCCTCGCAGCCAAGCTCGTCGGCTCCTGGGAAGGCCGCTGGACCTACGCCGATGCCGGCGGCAAGGCGACCCTGAAGATCACAGCGGCCACCGGGGCCGCCCTCAAGGGCGTGACCAAGTGGTTCGACACCGCAGTGGGCGACTTCGAGGACACCATCAAGAAGACGAAGTTCAAGGGCGCCAAGCTGCAGGTGACCGAGTCGACCATGGACTTCGAGGTCCAGGTCGCGGAGGACGGGAAGACCCTCACCGGCACCTGGGCCTCGCCGGTGGCCTCGGGCCCCTTGACCCTGAAGAAGGTGGACTGAAGGTCCCCCGGGGCAGTCTAGAATCGTTCCATCCCCGGGGAGCGCATGAGTCGCGTCTACGCCATTCTGCTGGCCGGCCTGCTCCTGGCCGGCTGTGCCGCGCCGCGCCCCGTGCCGCCGCGCCCCGCGCCGCCACGACCCGCGCCCGTCAAGCCGGCCCGCCTTGCCCGGGTCGGCTTCACCATCCAGGCCGGAGCCTTCGCGCAGGTGGAGAACGCCTCGCGGCTGGCGGAATCCCTCCAGGCCAAGGGACTGGACGCGGTGTACTACGCGGCGGAGAAGGGACTCTACCGGGTGCGCTTCGGCGACTTCCCCACCCGGGAGGCCGCGCGGCTGCGGGCCGAGGCCCTCAAGGCCGCCGGCGTGATCCAGGCCTTCTACCTCGTGGCGCCGGAGGAGCCCTCCCTGCCGCGGCCCGCGCCCCGGGGAGAGCCGGGCCTGCGCACGAACCTCGTGGACACGGCGGAAACCTACCTGGGCGTGCCCTACCTTTGGGGCGGCACCACGGGCAGAGGCTTCGACTGCAGCGGTCTGGCCATGGCCGTGTACCGCCTCAACGGCCTTCAGCTGCCCCGGAACTCCAGGGACCAGTTCGAGGCCGGGGCCAAGGTGGACAAGCCGTCCCGCGGCGACCTGGTGTTCTTCGCCACGGGCGGCGGGAGCGAGGTGTCCCACGTGGGGATCTACGTGGGCGACGGCGTCTTCATCCACGCCCCTGGCCGCGGGCGGCGCATCGCCCGGGAGCGGCTGGGGGATCCGTACTTCAGGGACAGGTACCTTGGAGCCCGGACTTACCTGGACTGAAGGCTGCCGGCAAACCCCGGGCTTCCTGGACCCAGGATGAAGGGGGCGTTCAAGGCAAGAAGATCCCCATCCATCCCATAAATCCGATTCATCCCGGTTCAGCAGGGCGAGTGCAGGAATGGGTCGGCGAAAGCAGGTACCTTGCGCGCCATCTCATGACTGGCTAGCCCTGCTGAAACCGGGATGAACAGGATTGAGAGGAAAGGGCAGGATAAGGCTTGGCCGGTCCTTTCCTTGGGTTTGCCGCCAGGGCCCGGAATGTGTCAGCAGAAGGGCAGGCCCTCTCAGCGGTACGCCCGGAAAAAGAACGCCGCCGTGATGCCCGCCGTCACCAGGAGCGTGACGGCCCGGATGATGCGCGCCGGCGTCCGGCGGCCCAGCTGCGCGCCCCCGTAGCCTCCCGCGGCCGCGCCGGCGAGCACCACCAGGGCCTCGGGCCAGCGCACCGCATGGGCGAAGGCGAAGATCGCCACGGCCATGAGGTTGGCCGTGCTCACCAGCAGGGTGCGGGGGGCGTTCAGGCTCTTGAAGTCCCGGCCGTCCAGAAGGCCCCAGACGGCCATCATCATGATCCCCACGGCCCCACCGAAATACCCGCCGTAGATCCCCAGCGCGAACTGGACGGGCAGCACCAGGGCGGGCCGGATCCGCCAACGCCGGCGCAGCCGCTCACCCAGGGAGCGCCCGAAGGCCAGGGCCAGGAAGGCCACCAGGAGAAGCCACGGCAGGACCCGGTCGAAGGTCACGGCAGGCGTCACGAGGAGCAGGCCCGCGCCGGCCATGCCCCCCAGGAGCGTCACCACCATCAGGGGGCGCAGGGAAACCGGTCCCACCGGGCCCAGTCCCTCCCGGTAGGCCCAGGCGCTCGTCAGCCCCCCCGGGAACAGGGCCACGGTGCTGGTGACGTTCGCCTGGACGGAAGGCACGCCCGCCGCGATCAGGGCGGGCAGGCTCACGAAGGAGCCGCCCCCCGCCAGGGCGTTCATCGCCCCGGCCGCCAGTCCCGCACCTGCCAGCCCGAGGAATCCGTCCATGCCGCCATGTTACCAAGCGGAGGCGCTCCCTGGGCCGGAAGTCCGTCCCAGGGATCCTCGTTCGCCCGCCTCCGGCCGGCTACTTCTTTTTCGAAGCCTTCTTCTTCACGGGGGCCGGGGCGCCTTCCAGCACCGCGCCCGTGATGACCACGGGGGTCTGGGGACGGTCGCCGGGGAGGGTCTTCACCTCCCGGATCCTGTCCACGGTCTCCATCCCCTCCACCACCTTGCCGAACACGCAGTAGCCCCAGCCGTCCTGGCCGGGGTAGTCCAGGAAGGCGTTGTCCACCGTGTTCACGAAGAACTGCGAGGTGGCGCTGTGGGGGGCGCCGGTGCGGGCCATGGCCACGGTGCCGCGCACGTTGCGCCAGCCCTTCTCCTGGGCCAGCTTGGCCTCGTTCTGGATGGGGGCCTTGGTGGGCTTCTCGGCGCCTTCGGCGGTCATGCCGCCGCCCTGGATCATGAACTTGGCGATGACGCGATGGAAGGTGGTGCCCTTGTAGTGGCCGCTCTTCACGTAGCCCAGGAAGTTGTCCACGGTCTTCGGGGCGGCCTCGGGATCCAGCTCCAGGGTGAAGCTGCCGAGGGTCGTGGTGAACTTGACCTTGGGGTTTGCGGCCAGGGCCGCGACGGCGGCGAGGGCGAAGGCTAGGGTGCGGATGCGCATGGGGGATCTCCGATGGGGCTCATTATGCACCAGGGAATACCGTCCCCGGAATACCGCGCAGTTCCTCCCGCAGCGTGCCCAGGGGCAGATGCCCGGCCTTGCGCGCGGTCTCCAGGGCCATGGCGTCCTCGAAGTCCAGGCCGCCCCGGTAGCCTTCCAGGGCCGCGCGCGGCACGGCGGGATCCTCCATCACCAGGTCCTTGTTGTCCAGGATCATCTCCAGGGCCTCGACCATCCGGGGCCGGGGACGGCCGTGGACGCCCTCCAGGGCGCGCACCGTCTCGGCCAGCACCAGGTGGGAGACCCACACCGGCCCCTCCTCCCGGATGAAGGCCTGGGCGGCCCCGCTCCCGGCGAGGCTGCCCACCAGCAGCGAAGCGTCAGCGGACCGCATGGCGCCTCCTCATGCGTTCCTTGACGCCCTCGAGGAGCTCGGGCCCGGTCTTGTGCAGCACGCCCTCCTGGAGGTCCAGGGCCGTGGCCACGTCGCCCAGCGTGTACTTGCCCACCCGGCGCACCTGGAGGTTCCCGTCCTTGAGCTCCCAGTCGATGTAGTCGCCCGGACCGATGCCGAACTTCTTCATGACGGCCGCAGGGACGGACACCTGGCCCTGGGCCGTGATCCTGGATCGTGCGAGACTCATGCGAACCTCCGAGCGGGTCCAGTGTATCCATTACCGGATTAATGGCCGCCTTTTTGTTCGCATCGGAGACCGTTGGGGTACCATTCAGAAAAACACGGCGCGTCACCTTTCCTGGAGGCACACATGCGAATCGGCGTCCTTACCGGCGGAGGCGACGTTCCTGGCCTCAACCCCTGCATCAAGATGCTGGTGGCCCGGGCCATCGAGGAGGGCTTCGAGGTGGTGGGCATCCGCCGGGGCTGGGCGGGCCTGCTGGAGTACAACCTCGACGACCCCGAGACCCATTCCAGGTGCATCCTGCCGCTGGACAAGTTCAACACGCGCACCGTGGACCGCACCGGCGGCACCTTCCTCCACACCAGCCGCACCAACCCCGGCAAGGTGAGCCTGGGCCGCGTCCCGGACTTCCTCAGGCCCACGCTGACCCCCGACCAGGAGGGCCCCTTCGACTTCACCCCCCACGTGCTCAAGGTCATCGAGAAGCTGGGAATCGACATCCTCATCCCCATCGGCGGGGACGACACGCTGAGCTACGGCGAGCGCATGCACCAGGAGGGCGTGCCCTGCGTGGCCATCCCCAAGACCATGGACAACGACATCTACGGGACCGACTACTGCATCGGCTTCTCCACCGCCGTCACGCGGAGCGTGGAGTTCATCCACCAGCTGCGCACCTCCGCGGGGTCCCACGAGCGCATCGCCATCGTCGAGCTCTTCGGGCGGAATTCGGGCGAGACCTCGCTCCTGGCCTCCTACCTGGCCGGCGTGGACCGCGCCCTCATCAGCGAAGTGCCCTTCGACCCCGTCCGGGTGGCCGAGAAGATCATGTCCGACAAGCGGAGCAACCCAAGCAACTACGCCATGATCACCGTGAGCGAGGGGGCCCACATGATCGGCGGCATCCCGGTGGAGTTCGGCGAGGCCGACGCCTACGGGCACAAGAAGCTCGGCGGCATCGGCAACATCCTGGGCGACGCCCTCAAGAAGCTCACCGGCGAGGACGTGCTGAACCAGCAGGTCTCCTACCTCATGCGCAGCGGCGCCCCGGACAGCCTCGACCTCATGGTGGCCGTGAACTTCGCCAACGTCGCCATCAACATCATCAGGAGCGGGGAGCGCAACCGCCTGGTGGCCCTGCGCAACGGCACCTACACCAGCGTGCCCATGTCCACCCTGACCCAGGGCCTCAAGCGCGTGGACGTGGCGGAACTGTACGACAAGGACAACTACCGTCCCAAGGTGCGCCACGTGGAAGGCAAGCCGATGTTCCTTTATTGAAGGCGCCGCCGGGTTTGTCATCGCAAGGTTAATTTCCGCCCCGCGGCCTTGCCAGCGGCCCCGGGCGGGCTATCGTTCGTCGTGTCTCAAACCCCAGGGAACCGGGGCCGGCATTCCCAAGGTGGACGCGCACCTGTTCCCTCCATTCCTGGAGGTCGCCATGACGAACCTTCCCAGCGAGACCCCCGACCGATCCAAGGCAGGCAACCCTTCCCCGACGCCGGATTCCAGGCAGCCCCATGCCTGGAGCCTCACGACCGCCGTGTTCTGCGGCTTCCTCGGAGGCATCGGCGTGGGCATCCTGGGGATGCTGCCGGTGAGGCAGGCCATCCCCCATGACGATCGCCCGGACGCCGTGGCTCCCACCGGGACGCCTGCGGCCATGGAACCCGTTCCCACCTTCAGGGCGGTGCCCCCCGGGCCGCGGGCCGGCGCCGGCCCCATGCGGATCGAAGGGGTCGCCACCCCGCCGCCCGAACCCGCGGCCAAGGCGGTCCCGAAGGCCACGCCCCTCCAGGCCCTGCTGCTGCCCAAGCCCGACTACCCGGCCCTCGCCAGGAAGGCCGGACTGCAGGGCCCCGTGGACGTGACGCTGACGGTGGGCCCGGAAGGCGTCCCCACCGTGCTTACCACGTCCGGGGCCAACCGGATCCTGGAGAAGGCCGCCCTCGAGGCCGCCACGGAATGCCGCTTCGCCCCCGCCACCCGCGCGGGCAGGCCCGTGCCTGCCACGTTCCTCGTCCATTACGAATTCAGGCTCCATCCGGAACCGGAATCCCGGACCCTATGACCGGACGGTTCCCGCCTTGCACAGGCCCATGCGGTTGAACTGAAGGGTGCGCCGGAGGCCCGTATCCCAGAGGGAGACCTCCCGCACCATCAGCAGCTCCTTCACCAGGTGCGCGGCCTGCGCCCGGGGCACCTCGGCATAGTCGCGCCCGCCGAAGACCAGGTACAGCTTCTCGTCCGTGAAGAACCCGTCCACCTGGCGCTGCACCGCGGCCTCCTCGAATTCGAGGGAAAGGCCCACGAAGGACCACTCCTGGCCGTCCCTGCGGATCCAGTCGACCGATTTCGCAAGTTTCCGCGTGGCGTTCTGGATCGACAGGGTGCCCATGGGTGGCCTCGGGTTGGAGAAGGAGTCTACCGCAGCGCCTCCGCCAGGGAGGACAGGATTCGGCGCAGCGCCGCCGCAAGCTGGGGGTCCGCGGCGATGCCCTCGGCGTCCAGGTTCCGGCCCGTCAGGGGAACCGCGGCCTGGATCACGTTGGCGCCCATGATCCGCAGGGTCTCCGCCAGGGCGGCGTGGGCCAGGGTGGCCTCGGGGCGGGCGTTCACCGCGGCCACGGGCTTGCCGGTCAGTTCGATCCCGCCCACGAGCCAGTCCAGGGCGTTCTTCATCATCCCCGAGACGCCGTGGGCATATTCGGGGCTGCAGATGACGACCGCGTCGCATGCGCCGACACGGTCGCGCCAGGCCTGGACGGCGGGGGGGAGGCCGGCCTCCTCCACGTCCGGGTTGAAGTAGGGGAGCCCGTCCAGGGGCGGGCCGAAGGCCAGCGATACGCCCGGCGGCGCCAGGAGGGCCAGGGCCCGCAGCAGGCGCGTGTTGCTCGATTGGTCCCGGAGACTTCCGGAAACGGCCAGCAGGTTCATGGAAGGATTCTGCCCGATCTTTCCCTGGTCGGGGTGGTTCTCCCGGCACTGAAATAAGACGTTGCACGTCTTAGACGTTTTGCGTCTGGTTTCATGGAAACAAAGTATTTGAGGACCTATTGGTCAGGATATAACTTCAACATGCAGTCCGTGAGAACCGATTCACTTCTCCGCTTCTCACCGCCCCACCCTTCAGGGCCTACGGCGACCGGGATTCCCGGCGGTGAAGGGCCCGCCGGGGGCCTGTCCCGAAACCCGACCCGAGGAACCCATCCCATGACCAAGGTCATCCAGGCAGATCAAGTGGCGGCGCTCATCCGCGATGGCGCGACCCTGGGCGCCAGCGCGATCACCCTGTCGGGGTGGCCCGAAGCGGTGGCCCTGGGCATCGAGGCGAGCTTCCTGGCCTCCGGCCACCCCGCGGACCTCACCCTGGTCCACTCGACGGGCATCGGGAACTGGAAGGACAAGGGCACGAACCACTTCGCCCACAAGGGCCTCATCGGGCGCTGGATCGGGGGCCACACGGGCCTCTCCCCGGACATGGCCCGCATGATCATCGACGGCGAGATGGAGGGCCACTGCCTGCCCCAGGGCGTGCTCTGCCAGCTGTGGCGGGAGGTCGCCGCCCACCACCCGGGGGTCGTGTCGAAGATCGGCCTGGGCACGTTCGTGGATCCCCGCCTGGAGGGCGGGAAGATGAACAAGGCCACCACCCGGGACCGAGTGAAGGTCATCCGGTTCGAGGGGGAGGAGTGGCTGCTCTACCCCTCCATCCCCGTGGACGTGGCGATCATCCGCGCGTCCACCGCCGACGAGGACGGCAACCTCACCATGGAGGACGAGGGCGTCCTCATGGAGGCCCTGCCCCTGGCCCAGGCCGCCCGCAACAGCGGCGGCATCGTGATCGCCCAGGTGGAGCGCGTGGTGCCCCGTGGCACCCTGCACCCCAAGAGCGTGCGCGTGCCGGGGGTGCTGGTGGACCACCTCGTGGTGGCCCAACCCGAGCACCACTGGCAGTCCGCGGGCACCTACAGGAACCCCGCCTTCTCCGGCGACCTGCGGATCCCCCTGGACGCCATCCCCGAGCTGCCCCCGGACGAGCGTCTCGTCATCGCCCGCCGCGCGGCCATGGAGCTGACTCCCGGCTCCGTCGTCAACCTGGGCATCGGCGTTCCCGACGGCGTGGCCATCGTCGCCGCCCAGGAGGGCGCCTCCGACCTGCTCACCCTCACCACGGAACTCGGCGCCATCGGCGGGGTTCCCGCCGGCGGCCGGAACTTCGCCATGTCCTTCAACGCCGACGTCTTCATCGAGCACCAGGCGATGTTCGACTGGTACGACGGCGGCGGCCTGGACCAGGCCTTCCTGGGCGCAGGCGAAGTGGACCGCCACGGCAACGTGAACGTCAGCAAGTTCAGCGGGCGCTGCGTGGGCTGCGGCGGGTTCATCAACATCTCCCAGGCGACCCGGAAGGTGGTCTTCTGCAGCAGCTTCACCGCCGGGGGCCTGGAGGTGGGCGTCGACGCGGGCCGCCTCGTGATCCACCGGGAGGGCCGCAGCCGGAAGTTCGTGAGGGACGTGGAGCAGGTGACCTTCAGCGGCGCCTACGCGGCCTCGACGGGCCAGTCCGTGCTCTACGTCTCCGAGCGCGCCGTCTTCGAACTGGTGGGCGGCGTGCTCACCCTCACGGAGATCGCCCCGGGCGCGGACCTGGAGCGGGACATCCTCGGCCAGATGGACTTTACTCCCGACGTATCACCCAATCTCAAGCTGATGCCAGCCGAGCTCTTCCACGCAACGTGGGGCGGACTGCGCGCGCACCTCGAAACCCGGCCGGAACCGGCCTTCGCATAAAGGAAAGGTGGATCCAGAATGAGCATCCTCACCCCTGAGAAACGCCAGATCCTCGAGGAGACGAAAGCCTTCGTCGCCAGGGAGATCATCCCCAACGCCGCCAGGTACGACAAGACCGGCGAGTTCCACCCGTACCTCCTGGAGTCGGCCCGCGACAGCAAGATCTTCGCCATGGCCGTGCCGAAGGCGTTCGGCGGCCTGGACTACGACGCCCATACCCAGGCCCTGATCCTGGAAGCCTGGGGCTACGGCTGCGCTGGCATGGGCACCACGCTCGCCGCCAGCGTCCTGGCCATGGACTCGGTCCTGGTGGCCGGCAACGAGGAGCAGAAGAAGCGGTTCTTCGACCCCATGGTGCGCGGCGAGATCGGCTCCTTCGGCCTCACCGAGCCCAATGCCGGCTCCGACGCCGGCAACGGCAAGACCACCGCCATCAAGGACGGCGACAGCTACGTCCTCAACGGCAGCAAGTGCTGGATCACCAACGGCGGCTACGCCACCGTGTTCGTGATCTACGCCCTCACCGACCCCGCCAAGGGCATGAAGGGCCTCTCCGCCTTCATCGTGGAGAAGGGCCTGCCGGGCTTCACCATCGGCACCGTGGACCACAAGCTGGGCATCCGCTCCTCCAACACGGTCGAGCTCCTCTTCAAGGACGTGCGCATCCCCGCCGCCAACCTCCTGGGCGCGGAAGGCGAAGGCATGAAGGTGGCCATGAAGACCCTGGACCTGGCCCGTCCCGCCATCGCCGCCCTGGCCCTGGGCATCGCCCAGCGCACCCTGGACGAGTGCGTCAAGCACCTGCAGGCGAAGTTCCCCGACCCCAAGGTCCAGCCCGGCCAGACCCTGCAGTTCAAGCTGGCCGACATGCGCATCGAGATCGAGGAAGCCCGCGAGCTGCTTCACCACACCATGAACCTGCGCGACGCCGGCCTTCCCTTCTCCGTGGAGTCCGCCATGACCAAGACCTCCTGCGCGGACAAGGCCATGCGCATCTCGGCCCAGGCAGTGCAGCTCATGGGCGCCTACGGCTACACCTCCGGGATCGCCAAGCTCATGCGCGACGCCAAGATCATGCAGATCTACGAAGGGACGAACCAGATCCAGCGCCTCGTGATCTCCCGCGCCGTCCTGACGCCCCCCAAACCCGCCGCGGCCCAGAAAGGTGGCAACTGATGAGCATCCAACTGACCGAAGAACAGCAGCTGATCGGGCAGAGCGCCCGCGAGTTCGCCAAGGAGTACCTCGAGCCCATCGTCGTCGACATGGACCACACCGGCGCCTTCCCCGCGGACGCGGTGAAGCAGCTGGCCGCCCATGACTTCCTGGGCCTCTTCCTCCCGGGGGAGCACGGCGGCGCCGAAGCCGGCTTCGTGAGCTTCGTGGAGGTGGTGGAGACCCTGTCGCGCACCAGCGCGGCCACGGCCTCCATCCTCGTGAACCACGCGGTGGCCGCCTACGCCATCAACCGCTGGGGCGACGCCGCGCAGAAGCGCGCCTACCTCCCCGCCCTGGCCTCGGGCGAGACCCTGGGCGCCTTCGCCGTCTACGAGCACGGCCCCACCCCCGGCGTGGGCCCCGACGCCCTCATGGCCACGCGCCAGCCCGAGGGATGGGTGCTCAAGGGCACCAAGGCCTTCGTGCGCAACGCGGGCGTGGCCAAGGTCCACGTGGTCGTGGCCTGCGTCGATCCCGCCGCGGGAGCCAAGGGCCTGGCCGCCTTCATCGTCCCCGCCGGCGTCTCCGGCCTGGCCGTGGGCGTCCCGGCCGAGACCATGGGCCTGAAGGGCTGCCCCGTGGCCGACCTGATCTTCGACAACGTCATCCTCCAGGACGCCGACCTGCTGGGCAAGCTCAGCGACGGCAAGGCCCTGGTCGAAGAGACGCTGGCCGTGGCCTCCGTGGCCGAGGCCGCCCAGACCGTGGGCATCGGCCAGGCCGCCGTCGAGCACGCCGCCGCCTACGCCAAGACCCGCGTCCAGTTCGGCCGGCCCATCGCGGCCCTCCAGGCCATCCAGACCCTCCTGGCCGAGACCGCCACCGATTGCCACCTGGCCCGCCTGGGCCTGCGGGTCGCCGCCGGGCTCATCGAGTCCGGCGAGCCCTTCCTGGTCGAGGCCGCCATGGTCAAGGCCTTCCTGGCGCGCTTCGGCAACAGGTTCCTGATCGACACCGTCCAGGTGGAAGGCGGCTTCGGGTACTCCGAGTTCATGCCCCTGCCCCGCCTCTTCCGCGACATCGCCGGCACCACCCTGCTGGAAGCCCCCGCCCAGTTCCCCGACGGGACCATCGCCGCAGCCCTGCTGGCCTGAGGACAACGCCATGCCGAACATTCTCGTCTGCTACAAGTGGGTCCTCGACGAGCAGGACATCAAGGTCCGGCCCGACGACCTCAGCCTCGACACCTCCCGCGCCAAGGGCAAGATCAGCGATTTCGACCGCAACGCCATCGAGGCCGCCAGCCTCCTGGTGGAGGCCCAGGGGGGCAACGTGGACGCCCTGTCCTACGGCACCCAGGCCCTCAAGCTGTCCGTGAAGGACGTCCTCTCCCGCGGGCCCAACAAGCTCAACTGGATCGGGGACGCCTCGGCGGAGGGCGCCGACGCCTTCGTGGTCGCCAACGTCCTGGCCGCCGCCATCCGCAGGACCGGGCCCTACGACCTGATCCTCTGCGGCGAGGGCAGCTCCGACATGTTCTTCCAGCAGACTCCGGCCCGCCTCGCGGCCCTGCTCGGCCTGCCCTGCGTCACCTTCGTCCAGAAGATGACCTGGGCGGACGGGGTGCTCACGGCCACCCGCAAGCTCCCCGACTGCACCGAGGAGGTCCGGGTCGCCGGCCCCGCGGTGGTGAGCGTGCTCGGCGAGATGAACAAGCCGCGCATCCCCTCCCTCAAGCAGGTGCTGGGAGCCTCGAAGAAGCCCAGCGAGGAGCTGCCCATGTCCAGCCTCGGCCTCGCCCCCGAGGACCTGGCGCCCCGGGCCGTTCGCAGGACCCCCAAGGGCTTCCTGATGAACCGCCGGAACATCGTCTACAAAGAGAGCGACGCGGCGGCCAACGTCGCCCAGCTCGTCGCCAGCCTCAAAGCCGAAGGCCTGTAAGGAGCCCCCCATGGCAGGAATTTTCGTTTTCTCGGAAGATCCCGCGCTGGCGCGGCAGCTGCTGACGCCCGGCCTGGAGCTGAAGGCGGCCCTGGGGCAGCCCCTCGTGGCCCTCACCCAGTCTCCGGCCGAGGCGCAGGCGCTCGCCGGGCTCGGCGCCGACCGCGTCATCGTCCTCAAGGGCGCCGGCACCCCCGAGGCCCTGGCTCCGGCCGTGGCCTCCCTGGTGGCCCAGGCAGGCGTCGTCCTGGTGGGCGGCACCCTGCGCGGCAAGCACCTCGCCGCGCACGTGGCCGCGGCCCTCAAGGCCGGGCTCACCACCGACGCCAAGACGCTGCGCGCCGAAGGCGGCCGGCTGGAGACCACCCGCATCCTCTACGGGGGCCTGGCGGTGTGCGAGGAATCCCTGGCGCTTCCCGCCGTCGCCACCGTCCCCCAGCGCACCTTCCTGCCCCCGGCGCCAGCCGGGGCCGCGGCCGCGGTGGAGACGATCGACGTCGCCGCCGATGCCCGGGTCGAAGTGCTCTCCTCGACCCCCGTGGCCGGCGAGGGCGTGGACATCGGCGCCGCCACGCGCCTGGTCTCGGTGGGCCGGGGCTTCGGCGCCCGGGCCGACCTGGACCTGGCCGTGGACCTGGCCGGGGCGCTCAAGGCCGAGCTGGCCTGCACCCGCGGCATCGCCGAGGACGAGCACTGGCTCCCCGTGGAGCGCTACATCGGCATCAGCGGCCAGACCGTGAAGCCCGAGCTCTACGTGGCCGCCGGCCTCTCGGGGCAGGTGCAGCACATGGTCGGCTGCCGGGAATCCAAGATCATCGTCGCCATCAACAAGGATGAGCGGGCGCCCATCTTCGAGGCCGCGGACTACGGCATCGTGGGCGACCTCTACACCGTGCTGCCGCTGCTGACAGCGGCCCTCAAGGCCTGAGCCATGTCCGACGACTCCTTTGACGTGATCGTGGCGGGCGCCGGCCCCGCGGGTTCGGCCTGCGCCTACGCCCTGGCCCGGGAGGGGAAGAACGTCCTCCTCCTCGAGCGGGGCGACTCCGCAGGCGCCAAGAACGTGAGCGGAGGGCGGCTCTACACCTACGCCCTGGAGCTCCTGGAGCCCGGCATGTACCTGCGGGCGCCCCTGCAGCGCCGGATCGTGCGCGAGCAGGTGATGCTGGTGGAGGGCCGGCGCGCCACCACCCTCGACGCCGCCGACCCCGCCTGGGGCGAGGGCGTTCCCCAGTCCCATTCCGTGGTGCGCGCGTCCCTGGACGAATGGTTCGCCTCCGAGGCCGAAGGCGCCGGCGCCGTGTTCGCCAGCGGCATGCGCGTGGACGGCCTCATCGAGGAGAACGGCCGCATCGTGGGCATCCGCGTCGGCGAGGACGAGATGCGCGCGGGCGTGGTGGTCGCCGCCGACGGCGTCAATTCCCTCCTGGCCCAGCAGGCCGGGCTCTTCCCGGACGTGGAGGCCCGCGCCGTGGGCGTGGGCGTCAAGGAGACCATCGAGCTCCCCGACTCCGTCATCAACGCCCGGTTCGGCGTCTCGAACGAGGAGGGCGTGGCCCGGGTGGCCATCGGCTGCACCGAGGGCATTTCCGGAGGCGGGTTCCTCTACACCAACAAGGGCAGCCTGTCGCTGGGCATCGTCTTCAACCCGGAGCAGGCCGCCGCCAACGGCCGCCAGATCCAGGAGATCTTCCAGGACTTCAAGGAACAGCCCGGAATCGCCGCTCTCATCGACGGCGGCACCAGCGTCGAGTACGGCGCGCACCTGGTGCCGGAGATCGGCTACCACGGCATCCCCAAGCGGCTCCACCGCGAGGGGATGCTGGTCATCGGCGACGCGGCCCAGTTCGGCATCAACACGGGCCTCGTGATCCGGGGCATGGACCTGGCCATCGTCAGCGGCCTCGCCGCGGCCCGGGCCATCCTCAAGGAAGGGACCCCCACGGGCCCGGCCTACATGGCGGAACTGGAGGAGCTCGCGCTCCTGCCCACCATGCGGGCCTACGCGGAATTCCACGGCATCTTCGGCATCTCCCGGATCTTCAGGGAGTATCCCGCCCTGGCCAACCAGGCCCTGGGCTTCCTGTTCAACGTGGACGGCAAGGTGCCGCCGCCGATGCTGAAGAAGCTCCTTTCCGTGGTGAAGGAGAACGTCACGTTCAGGCAGCTGGCGGCCGACGCCTGGAAGGGGTATCGCAGCGTATGAGCATCAAGCGACTCAGTCCCGAAGAGCTTCTCGGCCTCGACCGCTTCAACGTGGACGAGGGCAATCCCCACATCATCGTGGAGAAGGCCCGGTGCGCAGTGTGCGCACCGCGGCCCTGCGTCACCGTCTGTCCCGCGCGCTGCTACCGGCTCAAGGACGGGCAGGTGGCCTTCGACTACGCGGGCTGCCTGGAATGCGGCACCTGTCGCGTAGTATGCAAGGACAAGGGCGTCACCAGCTGGACCTACCCGCGGGCATCGTTCGGAATCACCTTCCGCTGCAGTTGAACCCCCCGCACTTCCCAAGGAGAGACATCATGGAAACCACCACCGCCGCCCCCGTGTTTGAAGTGGGCCAGGCCTGCACCTACTCCCAGGTCATCGACGACAGGCTCGTGCGCGCCTTCGCCGACCTCAGCGGCGACCACAACGCCATCCACGTGGACGACGCCGTCGCCGCCACCAGCCGCTTCGGCCAGCGCATCGCCCACGGCGCGATCCTCTTCGGGATCGTCTCCAAGGTCCTGGGCATGGACATGCCCGGCGTGGGCACGGTGTACCTCAACCAGACCTGCAACTTCAAGCTGCCCGTCTTCATCGGCGACACCGTCACCCTGAACGCCTCCATCATCGAGATCCTGCCCAAGAGCATCGCCCGCATCTCGACCGTCATCACCAAGCAGACCGGTGAGGTGGTCATGGACGGCGTGGCCGAAGTGAAGCTCCCCGGCTGGCTCTTCAAGGCGCCCCGGATCTCATAATTGGATGTCCGGCACGCTGGTTGAGGTAGAATTGCCCGGTTACCTTCCGAAAACGCACCACCCGGAACAGACCATGGAATTCCGCCTTCTCCGCTACTTCGTCGCCGTCGCAGAGGAGCTGAACGTGACCCGGGCCGCCGAGCGGTTGCACACGTCGCAGCCCTCGCTCAGCCAGCAGATCCGTCAGCTCGAAGGGATCGTCGGAGCCCCGCTTTTCCTGCGCGAGAAGCACCGGCTCACCCTGACGGCTACGGGACGCACCTTCCTTCCGGCGGCCCGGGACATCCTGGCCGCCGTGGAGGAGGCCCTGGCCGAGGCCCGCGCCTCCGCCCGGGACGAGGTGGGCACCCTGGCCCTGGGCATGATCATGGGGCCCGAGGGGCTCGTGCTCTCGAACCTCCTGCCCCGGCTCATGCGCAAGGCCCCGGAAGTCCACCTCAAGCTGCGCACCATGACCGCCCCGGAGCAGGTCCTGGCGCTCCAGAGGCGCGAGATCATGGCGGGCTTCACCCGCGGGCCCATCGAGGGCGACGACATCGTCGCCGAAATCTACATCCAGGAGCGGGTGGTCGTGGTGATCCCCGAGACCTGTGAGCTGGCCAGGCTGGAGCGGGTGCCCCTGGAGGCGCTGACCCGCATGCCCCTGGTGTCCATCTCGGACAAGATCGCCCCCGCGGTGGCCGCGCTCACGGGGCGGCTGGAGCGGCTGGGCGGCGTCACCTTCGCCAAGGGCCTGGTCACCGAGAGCCTGATGACCTCCATGAACGCCGTGGCCTCGGGGATGGGGTTCTGCTTCTTCTCGGAGTACGTGGGCGAAGTGGCGCCAAAGGGCGTGGTCACGCGGCCCATCGACCTGGACCCCTCGCCAACGCTGGACCTGCTCTTCGCCTACCGCAGGGACGCCCAGTCCGAAGCCCTCAGGAGCCTGGTGGCGGTGGTGCAGGAGAGCTCCCCCTACCGCGTTCAAGGGCGTGGGCCAGATGCCGGCCCGCCGGCGGCGGCGGGTCTCCCTCCGCGTCCAGGGTCAGCGCCGCCGACACCACCACCTCCGCGTAGGGGTTGATCACCGCCGTGATGCGGGTGGCGAGGTCGCCGCCGCGGCAGAACTCCGGATCGCTGGCCACGAGGACGGCCCGGCAGATGGCGGGCCGGTCCGGGTAGACGCCGCAGGCGCCGTCCGGCCCCAGGAAGACGCAGGAGGCCTCCTCCCGAGGCCTTCCGATGAAGTCCGACGGGGAGGTCCAGTGCCGCTGGGCTTCCAGCCGGAAGGGATCGGGCCCGGCGCCGGAGGCGGCCAGAAGCTCCGCCTCGTCCCGGGTGACGCCCACCCACAGCCGGCAGCAGTGGGCGCAGCCCCGGCCGCAGCGCACCTGGGCGACGACCTCCGGCTTCAGGGCCGCGAAGCGGGCCTGGGCCGCGTCCACGCGCCGGTGGACCTCCCGGGCCCGCCCGGCGCCCGGGGGCAGGCTCCGCAGGTCCTCGACCTCCCTGGCCAGGGCGCGCAGGGCTTCGGCCCGCGCCTCCTGCCCGAGGCCGGACAGGAAATGGTCGAAGGCTTTGGTCGTGCGGTAGTCCATGGTCCCCTGATGCTCCCAGGCCTTTGCGGAATCGTCCATTGGATGAAAGTAATATAGAATTCGCTCATGACCAAAGTGCTGCTGATCGACGACAGCTCCTTCTTCCGGAAGGTGGTGCGCGGCTTCCTCGAGGAGGACGGCTTCGAGGTCGAGGACTTCCTGCCCCTCTCGGCGCTGGAGGTCCTGGAGAAGGCCAGGGCCTTCCTCCCCGACCTGGTGGTCACGGACTACAACATGCCCCATGTGGACGGCATGGAGGTGCTCCGCATGATCCGCCGCCACGCGGCCTCCCTTCCCGTGGTCGTGCTCACCGCGAGCCGGGATCCGGAGCGGGAGGCCCGCCTCAAGGCGCTCGACCCGGTCTGGGTGCTGCACAAGCCCATGAAGGGCGAGGATATCGTCATGGCCGTGAAGGCGATCGCGGCGAGGCCGGCTCCCGGTCCAGGACCAGCCTGAGCGTGGCCCAGGCCAGGGGCAGCGCGCCCGCCAGCAGGAAGGTCATGTCCGCGACGATGCGTACCCATTCCAGGGTGTGGAAGGTGCCGGACATGAGGTAGGTGAGCCTGCGCGCGTGCCAGTAGCCGTTGGCCAGGGAGTCCCACAGCTGCAGCACGCCTGCGGGGAACAGGTCCAGGAGGATCATGAGGGCCAGGCCCACGTTCAGCCCCCAGAAGCCCACCCGGATCAGCCCCTCGACGCGGGCCCAGGCGCGGTCCGAGCGCAGGGAGCGCAGGCAGAAGAACACCACCGCCAGGGCCAGCATGCCGAAGACCCCGAACATGGCCGCGTGGCCGTGGTTGGGCGTGAGGGTGGTGCCCACCTCGAAGTAGGAGACGATGGGAAGGTTGATGAGGAACCCGAAGACTCCGGCCCCCACGAAGTTCCAAACGCCCACGGCGATGAGGAAGCGGATGGGCCACACGTGCTTCGAGCCCAGGGGCAGGTCGCAGTCGTCGCAGACCGTGTCCTGGAGCCGGATGAAGTCCCAGGCGTCCAGGGTGAGCAGGGTGAGGGGCACCACCTCCAGGGCGGAAAAGCATGCCGCGAGGCCCATGTTCAGGGTGCCCTGGCCGGTGAAGTACCAGTGGTGCCCGGTGCCCACGATGCCCCCGACCAGGTACAGGATGCCGTCGAGGTACACCAGCCGCGTGGCGGCCAGCTCCTTGATGAGGCCCATCTGGACGAACATCACCGCGACCATGACGGTGGCGAACAGTTCGAAGAAGCCCTCCACCCAGAGATGGATGATCCAGAAGCGCCAGTTGTCGATCACGGCGAAGTTGGTGTGGGGCCCGTAGAAGAGCGCCGGCACGTAGAAGAGGGGGATGGCCACCGCCGCCACCAGGAAGAGGCTGGGCAGCTCCCCCTTCCCCCGGCCCATGGCGGGCCGCAGGGCCCGGAACATGAGCCACAGCCAGAAGATGAGTCCCGCCGCCAGCAGCACCTGCCAGAAGCGCCCCAGGTCCAGGTACTCGCTGCCCTGGTGGCCGAACCAGAACCAGAGGCTTCCCAGCCGGTCGTTGATGCCCAGGTACTCCCCGCCCAGGCTGCCGAAGACCACCAGGGCCAGGGCCGCCAGCAGGACCAGGACGCCCGTCTTCTGCCCGCGGGGCTCCGCGCCGCCCACCAGGGGCGCCAGGAAGAGGCCTCCGGCCACCCACGAGGTGGCGATCCAGAAGATGGCCAGCTGCAGGTGCCAGGTGCGCGCCAGGGTGTAGGGCAGGTACTTGGCCAGGTCGAAGCCGTAGAAGGCGCCGGGCTCCACCCGGTAGTGGGCGATGGCGCCGCCCAGGGCGGCCTGCCCCAGGAAGAGCAGCATCACCACCAGGAAGTAGAGCCCCAGGGCCCTCTGGCTGGACGTGGGGACCCAGCCCTGGAGCGCCCCGGCCGACCCGCGGTGGCTGCCCGCGCCGCCGCCCCAGCCCAGGTAGTCGAACTTCCCGAAGACGAAGAGGATGAGCCCGAGCCCGCCCAGGAGCGTCACGAGGCTCATGGCGCTCCACAGGTAGGCCGAGCTGGTGGGGAGGTTGCCCACCAGGGGTTCGTAGGGCCAGTTGTTGGTGTAGGAGTAGTCCGTGCCGGGCCGGGTGGCCACGGTGGCCCAGGCGGCCCAGGCGAAGAAGTCGTTGAGCCGGCGCAGCTCCGCGTCGTTCCGGATGTAGCCCGCTGGCAGGCCCGGGGCGGGGTCCAGGCCCGAGAAGTAGTCGCGCCATTCCCCGGCCTGGACCTCGTGGGCCCGCGCCTCCGGAGCCGTGAAGACGAGGGTTCCCCCGTCGTAGCGGTTCTGGCGCAGCATGAGCTTCAGGCGCTCCCCCAGGCCGGGGGCGGCGTCCGGCGGCACCTCGGCGAAGTTCTTCCCGAAACGCTCCTGGGCCAGGGTGTCCCGGCCGATCTCGGCAAGGCGGTGGAGGTACTCCGCCGAGTAGTCCGGCCCCAGGTAGGCCCCGTGGCCCCACAGCGTCCCGTGCTCCATGAGGCCGTACTTGAAGAACACCCCCTGCCCCGCCCGGATGTCGTCGCCCGTGAAGAGCACGCGTCCCGTGGCGTCCACCACCCGGTCCGGAATGGGCGGAGCCCCCGCGTAGGTCTTGACGGTGACGAGGCTCAGCAGGCTGAAGCCCGCGATCATCACCAGCAGGACGGCGATCCTCCACCACGGGGAGAGGGTCTTGGCTTCCTGGGACACAGGCACCTCCGGAGGCTGGGCAGATTCCCTTGGGATCCCAGGCGATCGACGATACCCCTTCTGCGATTGAGACACAACCGCCAATATTCAATGAATTACGAATTACGTGCAAGGCGGAGGTGCCGTCACGTCCACCGGCCGGGAGGGGCCGTTCCGGAGCGCTACCTTATGAAGTAGCCGGACACCCTCCAGGCGCCGTCCTTCTCCTTCATGGGGGTGATGGTCTCCACGGCGGCCGCCTTGTTCTCGAAGCTGGTCTCGAACTGGATCACCACGTAGTCGCCGTCGGGGGCGCCGGGCAGGGTCTTCGTGGCGGTGGCGGATTTCAGCTTGCGCGAGAGGGTCCGGCCCAGGGGGGCCCGCACCGGGCGGAGGGCGGCTTCCCAGGAGGCCCTGGGGATGGCGAGGCGCAAGGAGGCCGCGCCCTCGTCCCAGCTCTCGGCGTACCGGCCGCCGTCGGTGAGGGCGAGCCAGGCCCTGGCCGCGTCCTGCGCCGGGACCGTGGCCGTGTCCTGGGGGCCGCATGCCGCGGGGAGTGCGAGAGCCAGAGCCAGGATGCCGAATTTCATGGGGTCCTCCTTCAATCGATGTTCAGTCCAGTATCCACCAGTCCGGCCTGCCTCAGCTCGCCTCTGCCCTGGAGGGCGACGCCGCCGCTGTTCCGGCCGCAGCCCCACAGCGACCCGTCCGCCTTGAGCACGTAGGTCTCCCCGCTGGTGACGGCCACGTCCACGGCGCCCTCGGCGAGCTTGCGGGGGCGGGTCACGGCCCCCTCAGCCTTCGGGAAGCCGGTCTGGGAGGACAGGTTCCAGCCCCAGGTCCAGACGCTTCCGTCCTTGCGCAGGAGCGCGGCGTGGTGGCCGTCCATGGCCAGGCGCTCCACGTCCGGGGCGATGCGCTGGGGCCGGGCGGCCTGGCCCTTGGTGCCGTGGCCGCACTGGCCCATGTTGTTGGCGCCCCAGGTCCAGAGGCTGCCGTCGGCCTTGACGACGGCCACCGGACCAATGTCGGCGGTGAAGACGGCGCGCACCCCGTCCATGATGAAGTAGGGGACCTTGCGCCGGCGCAGCACCCCGCCGTCGAGGAAGCCGTCCTCGCAGGCCTCGCCCCATCCCCACAGGCTCCCGTCGGTCTTCACGGCGTAGGCCGCGTCCCGGGCCAGGGCCACGGACACCACGTTCTCCATCACCTTCACCGGGGACCGCGCGAACGTGTCCGGGTGGCCGGGAACCTGGCCCGACAGGTTGGAGCCCCACACGTACAGCTCGTTCCGGTCCGTGATGGCCGCGGTGTTGGCGCGCTCGGCGACCACGTGCCGGACGTTGCGCAGGATGGGCGCCGGGTCGAACCAGCGGAAGGTGGCGTCGCCGATCCCCTGGCCCAGGCGGCCGCCGCTGTCGGCGCCGAAGCTGGAGAGGATGCCGGCCGCGTCGATGACGAAGAAGGCCCCCAGGGGCGCGCCCGGGGCCGCAACCGCGAAGCGCGCGCCGTCCCGGAGGTGCACGGGCCCCTTGGGGGGCGTGTCGTTGTCGCAGTATCGCTTGCCGTTGGCGTCAAGGGCGGGCCGGGGGTGGACCAGGGCCAGGCCGAGGCCCTGGAGGGTGCCGTCCCGGCGCCTCATGACCAGCGCGCCCGGGTAGTGGTCGCCCGGGAAGAGCGCGCCGGAAAGGCGCCAGCGGGAGGTGTCCGGGGGCCGCGCGTCGATGGGCGCCGAGGTCCCGCGCGCCGCGGCCTCCCGCTCGTGGAAGGCCGTGAAGGTTTTGCCCTCCGGCTCCACGACGACGTTGACGGTCCGGGAGTCCCCGATGACCGAGACGATGCACTGGTAGCCGCCCAGCTGCCCCGAGCAGAGGGGGACGCCCGAGGCCCCCAGGTCCACCAGGACCTTCCCCTTCTCGCGGAAGAAGCCCCGGTAGAGGTCCAGGACGGCGGGCGTGGCCAGCGACGTGGTGAACTGGAGGAGGATGGACTGGCTCCCGGCCCGGGCCCGGGAATGGTCCTGGGCCAGGACCACGCGCGCGTCGGCGGGGAGCGGGATCTCCCGGGGGAAGAGGTCCGGCACGGAAGCCGGGGCCAGGAGGAGGCAGCCAGCGATGAGGGGGAGCATCCCTGCAGGATACTCCCGGCGATGCCGGGGTGGGTGGCGACAATCCCCGACATGGTGGAGACTGGGGTCATTCCCCAGCTGGTCGTCCCGGAGTTCACCCCCATGCTGTTTCTGCCGCCTGTCCTGGAACAACCTGCCCCTTTGGCCTCCACCGGGCCTTGGGTGGAACGAAGCCAGGCGACCGAGGCCTCCCTTCGTGATCGCAAGCCCCTCCTGGCCTTCTTCGCCAAGGACGCCGCCCAACGGGAAGCGGTGGTTGCCTTCCTGGACACCGGCGAAGGGGCCAAGGTCCGCGCGTCCATGACGATCTGGCTTCCCATGCCGGAGGACCCTGCGGCTGCCGAAATGCTTGACCGCCTGCAGATCAGGTCCCGGCCAGGGCTGGTGGTGCTGGATGAGCGGGGAGCCAGGCCCCTGTGGGTGAGGCGTGGGGAGGAATGCGAACCCCTTGCTTCCGCATTCCAGGCTGCCCAGCCCCCGTTTGCGCGCCTCCTCCCGGGGGAGGCGGTGCAGGCCTGGATCGGACCTGGGCAGAAGCCGGACCCCTTCCTGGCCTTCGCCAAGGCCAGGTCCGGGAACCTGGGCGCCGGAGCCCTGGAACCTCACCGGACCTTCCTCGCGGGCCTCCTCTCCAATGGCCCCGAGCCGCTCAAGGGCTGGGCGGCAACGAGGCTGGTGGAGGCCGACGCGCCCATGAAGGCCTTCGAACCCGCGCCCTTCCCTCTTTTCCTCGAACTGGCCGCCGAGGACTACACCCTTCAGATGATTCCGCTCTACCGGAAGAATCAACGACCGGCCCCTCCCCCCTCCCCCTCCCTGGGAGAGACGGGGAACCTGCCGGCCCTTGCGCCCGTCCTGCCCGTCATCCGGCAACAGCTCCGCTCCGCCGACAAACCCGTGCTGGGCCGGGGAATGTTCGCAATCATGGCCAAGAACCTGCGCCAGGAGGACCGGGACTGGATCCTCCGCCAGTGGACCCTGTTCGTGCCCCAGATGCGTGAACGCCCGGCTTCGGAATCCGTCGTCTATCAGATGGCCGCGAATTGGCTCCTGTCCTACGGCATGGCGCCGGACTGGGACGCCTTCCTGGCGCCCGCCCATTCCGCATGGCAGGCGACGCTCAAGGAGTTGAGGAAAGCGGTACAGGCGGTTCCCGAAACGGGAAAGGCTCCCCTGGGCGTTCTCGAGGATCCCCCCGCCTTCCAGGCCGCGTTCGGGATCCCGAGGCAGGATGTGGTGGAGCTCGAGCCCGACTGGTCAGGCTCCCCCGCCCACCTGGCCCAGAAGGCCGCGGACGTGCCGTACCCGCGGGAGGCAGCCGCACGACTGATCACGGGATACGTCGCCGTGGAGTTCCTCGTCGGCACGCGGGGCGAGGTGCTGTGGGTGCGCCCCCTGCCCGGCTATCCTCTGGCCTTCCTGGGACCCACGGCCCTGGCCCACGGTGCCGGCCTGAAATTCAAGCCGGTCACCGTCGCGGGGAAGCCGGCGCCTTTCCATTTCGTGGCCCACCTCTGGTTCCGCATTCGCCGCTAGAGCAGGCAAACCCAGGCGGTTGGGATGTAAATGGTCAGGCCTCCGCCTCCCGCAAGGCCCTTTCCGCGGCGTCGATGATCTTCTGGTAGCCGGTGCACCGGCACAGGTGGCCGGAGAGTTCGCGGCGCACCTCGTCGTGGGTGAAGCGCCTGCCGCTCTCCACCATGGCGGTGGTGGAAAGGACCAGGCCGGGAGTGCAGAACCCGCACTGGATGGCGCCCTCCTCCACGAAGGCCTCCTGCACCGGGGACAGGTGGCCGTCCAGGGCGATGCCCTCGATGGTGGTGATGGCCTTGCCGTGGGCCCAGGCGGCGAGGTAGATGCAGGAGTTGACGGGGGTGCCGTCGATGAGCACGGTGCAGGCGCCGCACTCCCCCACGGAGCAGCCCTGCTTGACGCCGGTGAACTGGAGGCGGTCCCGCAGGACGTCCAGGAGGGACTCCCGGATGTCGATCTCGATCTGATGGGGCCGGCCGTTGACGGTCAGGGAGATCCTCTTCTGCACGGCCACTCCCGCGGAATTCTTAGTCAGCACAGCAACCTCCCCCACGCTTCACGGCTTCGGCGACGGCCCGCTGGGCCAGCACTTCGATGAGATGCTCCCGGTAGTCCTTGGAGGCCCGCCAGGAGGTTCGCGCCTTGGCGGGCTTCACCGCGAGGCGGGCGATCTCCTGCACGACCTCCAGGGTGATCTCCTTCCCCTTGGCGTAGGCCTCGGCCTCGAAGCACCGGATGGGCACCGGCGCGGCCACGCCCAGGCCGATGCGCAGGTCCACGAAGCGGTTCTCCCGCACCTTGCAGACCGCCGCCACGCCCAGGGTGGCGATGTCCATGGCCTTGCGCATGGCGTACTTGATGTAGTGTCCGCCCATGCCCTCGTAGCCTTCACGGGGGATCAGGACGGCGGTGAGCAGTTCTCCGGGGCGCAGGTTCACCTTGCCGGGACCGGCGTAGAAGTCGCCCATGGGGATGATGCGCTCGCCCGTGGCGGTCTCCAGCTTGAGCAGGGCGTCCAGGGCGAACAGCGTCGAGGCGCTGTCGGCGGACACCGCGCCGTTGCAGATGTTGCCTCCGATGGTGGCCACGTTGCGCACCTGGGGGCCGCCCATGGACACCGAGGCCTCGCCCAGCACGGGGACGTGCTTGCGGATCAGCTCGGACTGGAAGATCTTCGTGAAGGGCGCCATGGCCCCCACCGAGATCGTCCCGTCGCCCAGCATGACGATCTCCTCCAGGGCGTGGAGGTTCTTGAGGCTGAGCAGCCCGGCGCCCGCGAGGCTGCCGTGCTGGAGGCGGATGAGGACGTCGGTGCCGCCGGCGATGACCTTGAGGCCGGGGTTCTCCGCGAAGACGGCCTTGGCCTCCTCCAGGGTCACGGGTTCGTGAAGTTCGCAGATGTCAAACATGTTCGGCGCTCCTCTGGGCCAGCAGTCCCGCTTCCCGGAATTTCTCGAAAACCACCTGGGGATAGAGGGGGATCTTGTGGAAGGCCACGCCCGTGGCGTCGAGCACCGCGTTGCGCACGGCCGGGGCGGGGGAGATGACGGGGCACTCACCCAGGGACTTGGAGCCGAAGGAGCCCGCGGCGTCGAAGGTCTCCACGAAGGCGGCGTTGATCCTGGGCGTGTCCAGGATGGTGGGCAGCTTGTAGTCCAGGAGGTTGTTGTTGAGGGCCTTGCCGGTCTGGGGATCGAAGAGCATCTGCTCCAGGAGCGCTGCGCCCAGGGCCATGCTCACACCGCCGTGCACCTGGCCCTCGGCGAGCCTGGGGTTGATGATCGTGCCGGAGTCGTGGATGTTCCAGATCTCGGCGACCTCCACCTTGCCGGTCTCCATGTCCACCTCCACCTCAACGAAGGTGGCGCCGTAGGACATGGCGTTGATGCGGACGTTGGCGGAGGTGTCGCTGGTGATGGGGGCGGCCAGGAGGCGGTCGTAGTAGGCGTCCATGGCCACCTCCTCCAGGGAGCAGACCACGCGGCCCAGGGCCGTCTCCACGATCCGGCAGTCCCGGATGTCCATCTCGGCGGGGGCCAGGCCCGTGCGGCGCGCGGCCACCTCCAGCACCTTGTCCCGCACTTCCAGGGCGGCCTTGCGCACGGCGATGCCGGTGACGAAGGTCTGCCGGGAGGCGTAGGCTCCGGAATCGAAGGGCGTGATGTCCGTGTCCTGGGTGGTCACCACGTGGACCATGTCCATGGGCAGCCCCAGCACCTCGGCGGTGATCTGCGCGAAGACTGTGTCGCTGCCCTGGCCGATCTCGGTGGCCCCCACCTGCAGGGCGACGGAACCGTCCTGGTTCATGACGATGCGGGCGCCGGCCAGCTCCAGGGCCACGGGGTGCGTGCCCGAGGCGTAGGCGAACAGCGCCATGCCCATGCCGCGGCGCTTCGGGCCCTTCTGGTCCAGGTGGGCCTTCTTCTTCTCGTCCCACCGGATGAGCTCCATCCCCTTCTCGATGCACTGGGGGATGCCGAAGGAGCGCACCACGTTCTTCGTGAGGGGATCCTGGTGGCCCAGCTTGATGAGGTTCTTCCGGCGCAGCTCGATGGGGTCCATGCCCAGTTGGCGGGCGATGTCGTCCATGTGGCTTTCCAGGGCGAAGAAGATCTGGGGCGTGCCGTAGCCGCGCATGGCGCCGGCCACGGGGAGGTTGGTGTAGACCGTCTTCGGCTCGAATTTCACGGCGGGGAAATCATAGAGGGGCCTGAACTTCCCGCCCGCCGACATGGCGATGGAGTGGCCGTGGCTGGCGTAGGCGCCGGTGTTGCTCAGGAGCTGCACGTGGATGCCCTTGAGGGTGCCGTCCGAGTTGACGGCGGTCTTCATATGCAGCTTCATGGCGTGGCGGGTGCGGGTGTCGATGAAGACCTCCTCGCGCGTCATGCAGTAGCGCACGGGACGCCCGCCCGCGGCCAGGCTCATGGCCGCCGTCAGGGGCTCCACCACGACGTCCTGCTTGTTGCCGAAGCCGCCTCCGATGAAGGGCTTGATGACCTGGACCCGTCCCCACTTCAGGCCCAGGGCCTGGGCCACGATGCGCCGGACGATGTGGGGGATCTGGGTGGAGGAGTTGACCACCACCCGGCCGTCGGTGTCCACGAAGGCGAAGGCGCTCATGGACTCGATGTGGCAGTGCTGGACGATGCTGGTCTCGTAGTCGCCCTCGATGACGTGGTCGGCCTCCCGGAACCCGGCCTCCACGTCCCCGAACTGGACGCCGAAGGAGCTGACGATGTTGCCGGGGCGGTTGTCGTGGAGGAGGGGCGCGCCCTCCTTCATGGCGTCCTCGGCGGTGAGGACGTGGGGCAGGACCTCGTATTCGATGTCGATGAGATGGAGGGCCTTCTCGGCGGTGAGCAGGTCCTCGGCCACCACCGCGGCCACGGCGTCGCCCACGAAGCGGGCCTTGTCCGTGAGGATCAGGCGGTCCTCCACGTCCCGGTGGCCGGGGTCCAGGGACCAGGGGTGCCCGGCGGTGGCGAACTTGATCTTCGGCAGGTCCCGGGCGGTGAACACGGCCACCACGCCCGGCAGGGCCCGGGCCCTGGCCAGGTCCACGGACTTGACCACGGCGTGGGCGTGGGGGCTGCGCAGCACCTTGCCCACCAGCATGTCGCGCTCGAAGAAGTCGTCGGTGTACTTGGCCTTCCCTGTCACCTTGGCCACGGCGTCCAGCCTCTTGACGCTCTTGCCCACGATGTTGTGGTCCATTCGACACCTCGGAAGGGAGCGGAAACCCCCGTGTTGCTGGCAATTCCAAGTATGGAAGGAGCCGCGTCCTGATTCAATTTTTATTCAGGGCGGTCAATTTTTTTCAGCGAGAATGAGACCGTCTCCCGCCGGCAGGGCCGAGGGCACTTCCACGCAGAAGGCGCAGCCGCCCCCGGGCTGGTTCTCCACCCAGATCCGTCCGTGGTTGGCGTCCACCAGGTGCTTGACGATGCTGAGGCCCAGGCCGGACGAACTCTCCCCGCCGGTGGGGCGCGCCGAGAGCTTGGAGAACCGCCGGAAGAGATTGCCGCGCTCCGATTCCAGGACGCCGGGGCCCTGGTCGATGACGTCCAGCCGGGTCGTGGCGGGGCCCGGGACCACCCGGATCCGCAGCACCGCCCCGTGCGGCGAGAACTTGGAGGCGTTGGACAGGAGGTTGTCCAGGATCTGCCGCAGGTGGTTGGGGTCGGCCAGGATCCGGCCCGGGCCTCCGGCCCCCTCCATCACCAGCGTCTGGCCCTTGGCCTCCAGGCGCAGCCTGTAGAGGCTGGCCATGGGATCGAGGATCTCCTCGACGCCCAGGATGCGCACGCTGGGTTTCGACCTTCCGCTCTCGATGGCGTTGACGTCCAGGAACTCGTCGATGAGGGCGGTCATGTGGTGGGCCGAGGTGGCGATCTTGCGGACCCAGGGCTGGATTTCCGGCGGGCAGTCCTCCAGGTCCCCGGTGACGAGCCCGTCCGACACCAGGATGATCGTGTTGAGGGGGTTGCGCAGGTCGTGGGCGGCGATGCCCATGAACTGGGTCTTCTCCAGGTTCAGCAGGACCAGTTCCCGGTTCAGCTTCTCCTGTTCCTCCCGGCGCAGCTCGATCTCCCGGGTGGCTTCCCCGATGCGCTCCACGAGCTCCCGGTTGCGGTCGGCCAGGACCCGGGTGCGAAGGCGCAGGAGGGCCAGGACACCGCCTCCCAGAAGGACCGCGTAGGCGGCCCAGGCCAGGGGGCTGAACCAGGGCGGCGGCAGGATGCGGAAGGCGAAGCCCAGCGGCCCCGTCTGGTTCCCGGCGTAGTCCCGGGCCCACACCAGCATGGTGTAGCGGCCCGCGGGCAGGCTGGGGTACTGGGTGTAGGAGAGGGCGGACCAGTCCCCGGGGGCGTCCTGGAGGCCCTGGAGCTGGGTGCGGTAGACCGTGTCCTGCTCCCGGTGCCCGGTCAGGAGGCGGTACTCGAACCGGATGCCCTGGTCCTTGTGGGAAAGCTGCGCGTCCTGCGCCACGGAACGCCCCCGCACCACCGCCGAATCCCACACCAGGGGCTTGGGGACGAGATCCTGGGCGGCGGTCCCGGGCTCGAGCCAGGCCGGACCGTCCTCGGTCCCCACCCAGATGCGCCCGGAGCTGTCCCGGAAGAGCGACCCCTTGATGCACTCCATCCCCGGCAGGCCGTCCTCGGTGCTGAAGTTGTCCCAGGACCAGCCCCGGGCGGGGTCCACGCGGGCCACGCCCCGGGGACTGGACACGTAGACCCGGCCGGCGGCGTCCTGCACGAGGTCGTACACGAGATCCTGCCGCAGGGCCGGGGTGTTGCGGGTGGTGAAGGAACGGTGTCCGGCGGAGCCGCGGGGGTTCTCGAACTGGAGCACGCCCGATCCGAAGGTGCCCACCATCATTCCCGACGGCAGGCGGAGCATGGCGTGGACCCCCACCGGTGGGAAGGAGGCCTGGGCGCCGGGCGTCAGCCACGCATCCCCCTCCAGGCAGGCCAGGCCCTTGTCGGTGCCCACCCAGAGCCGCGGGCCGTCCACCTCCAGGCTGCGCACCGAGGGCCTGGGGTCTCCGGGCGGCGGCGGCACGTCCAGGAAGGTCCGGCCGTCCCACCGCACCAGCCCGCGGCTGGTGCCGATCCAGAGGATCCGCGTCCCCTTGGCGTCCCGCGTCCCGGCCAGCACCCGCACCGTGCCCTGGGGGAATCCGTCCTTTTCCGTCCAGAACCGGAACCGGCCCCCGGAGAACCGCCCGAGGCTGCCGCCGAAGCCGAACCATAGGTCCTGGTCTCCCGGGAACGCGAAGAGGCTGCGCATGGTCTCGCCCGCCGCATCCAGGTTGGGGCGGAAGATGGTGTAGACGCCCTTCTCCAGTCTGGCCAGATAGGTGTTGCCCATCCAGAGCACAGGCTGGCCCGTGGCGGGATTCCGGGTCTCGGCGAAACCCTGGACCCGCGGGTCCGCGTGGGGCCAGGGCACCGTCACGCGCCGCCACCCGCCCGAGTGGATGCGGAAGATGCCCTTGCCGTCCGACCCCGCCCAGAGGACGGAGCCGTCGGGGCCCCCCGGCGTGAACGCCAGGCAGCGGATGAAGTCGGACTGGAGGCCGCTGTGCGTGCCGCGCACGAGCCACTGGTCGCCGTGGATCTGGGCCATGCCGCCGCCGGAGGTGCCCACCCACATGGACCCGTCGGCTCCTGCCAGCAGGGCCCGGACGCTGGTGTTGCCCATATGCTCCTTCATGGGGAGCGCCTCGAGCCGGCCGCGGCGCCACCGGTACAGGCCGCCCTTCTCGGTGCCGATCCAGAGGCAGCGGGAGCCGTCGGGCTCCGTGGTCTCGGCAAGGGTGCGCACCAGCGGGTCCGCGAGGGACCCGTTGGCCTCGAAGGGGCGCCAGCGGCCCTGCTCCATGATCCAGACCCCGCGGGCCGAGCCGACCCAGAGGGCGCCCTCCCGCTCCAGGAGGCAGAAGGTCCTCTCTTCCGCCAGTTCTCCCCCGACGCGCTGCCAGGCGCCGTCCTGGTAGGCGACGATGCCCTTGCCGTGGGTGGCGCCGTAGAGGATCCGGCGGCCGGAGTGGTCCTGGCGGGAACTCTCGAGGATGCCGTTGACGTTGTTGATGGGCAGCCCGGACCGGTCGTCATGCGCCTTCCACGCGCCGTGGCGGTATTCCAGGTAGCCCTGGAACCGGGTCCCGATCCACATGCTGCCGTCGGAGGCGCACATCATGGAATTGGCGTTCACCAGGAGGGCGTAGCGGCTGGGGGGGCCCTCCACGCTCTTCCAGGTCTGGCCGTCGAACCGGGCCACGCCGGCCAGGGTGCCCGCCCAAAGGCGGCCCTCCCGGTCCGGTGCAAGGGCGTAGATGGCCATCTGGGGCACCCCGTCGGCCGCGTTGAACACGCGCACCGGACCGGCCCCCGGGGGCGCCCCCGCGATGGCTCCGGTGGCCAGGAGCAGCGCCAGGGCCATGCGCAAGGCGGCTGCAACGTTGGAACGGAATCCGGCCATGGGCACCCAGGGAAGATGTAGGGGAAAGCACCTGATTATCACGGCACTTTCCCCGGGTGCCTAGTCAGGATCCATCCCCCAGGTGGGCGAAGAAGCTGCTGCGCCTCACCCGCTCCTCCACCTGGATCCCCTGGTGCAGGGGCGGGAAGGCCCGCTGCTCGCAGTCGGCGCGGTCGCAGAGGCGGCAGGTGACCCCGATCGGCACGGGCGGCTGCTCGAGCATCAGCCCGTCCGAATACACCAGCTCGCGGGCGTGGGCGATCTCGCAGCCCAGGCCCAGGGCCTGCATGGCGTGCTGGCCGCGGTAGGTGCCGGTGTCCTTCTGGAGGGTGCGGGCGATGCAGAAGTACTTCACGCCGTCGGGCATCTCGCTGATCTGGGTGCGGATGAGGCCCGGGGTGAGGAACGACGCGTGGATGTTCCACCGGGGGCAGCACCCGGAGTACCGGGCGAAGCGGATGCCGGAGGCCGAGAAGCTCTTGGAAATGTTGCCGGCGATGTCGATGCGCAGGAAGTGGAAGGGAACGCCCTCCTCCCCGGGCCTGCGAAGGGTGGTGAGGCGGTGGCACACCTGCTCGAAGCTGGCCTCGAAGCGCCGGGAGAGCAGCTCGATGTCGTACCGCCCCGCGCGCACCGCCCGGAAGAAGGTCCCGTACGGCATGAGCACGGCCCCCGCGAAGTAGTTGGCCAGCGCCACCCGGGCCATGGCCCGCGTGGTCTCGTCCGTGACCAGGGGATCGTGGATGAGCTCGTCCAGGACCTCCCGGAGGGCCAGCAGGGCCCACTGGTGGGCCATCTGGAAGGCCCGGCTGCGCGGCGGCAGGAGCTCCGAGAGGCTGAGCACCCGGGTCTCCGGGTCGTAGCGGCGGAGGATGCCCGGGGCGTCCCCGGCGCGGTGGACCCGCACCTTCACGCCGTAGCCCTTGAAGACCTCGATCAGCCCGGTGTAGAGCAGGTCCTGGTCCAGGGAAGCCCGGCTCCAGAGGTCCTCCGCCGCCGCCTCAAGGGCCGGGAAGTAGTTCATGGACCGCTGGATGAAGTCGCCCGCCGCCTCCGAGGGCGGCAGGGTGGCGGGGGGCGCGTAGCCCTGGCCGTCGCTCAGCTGGTCCGAGAGGGTGTCCATCTGCCGGCGCCCCTCCCGGTAGGACTGGTAGAGGTAGAAGACGGCCCGGGCCAGGCCGGGGCAGCCCTGGGCCAGTTCGCGCACCTCCGAGGCCGGCAGGTCCAGGGTGTCGAACATGGGGTCCCCGAAGGCCTCCATGAGGTCCTCGGCCAGGCGCTGGTCCTCCTGGGGGGCGAAGCTCTTCAGGTCCACCTTGAAGGCGTGGGCCAGGTGGATGAGCAGGTTGGCCGTGAGGGGGCGCTTGTTGGCCTCGATGAGGTTCAGGTAGCTGGGGCTGATGGAGAGGCGCTCGGCCATCTGGACCTGGCTGAGGCCCTCCTGGCGGCGGAGGGCGCGCACCTTGGCCCCGAGCTTGGGGGCGGGCCTCTGGGCGGAGGTTTCGGGCATCGGGGTGGCCTTTACAAGATTTACAAATTCACGGACGGTCGCTTTGCCTTTTGTGACAAATCAACGGGTTGAATTTCAAAGAGATCTTGCGGTTCACCCAGATTAAGTCAATTTGTGACTGAGATCAATTCTCTGAGGTTCAAATGTCGACGAAGCTCCTTCCCGGAATGGCCTGGTCCACCTTCCCCTACCACGCGGACCCCACGATCCTCACCGACGGCGCCCTTGCCTTCCTCGAGGACCTCACCCGCTCCTTCCGCCCCGGCCTGGAGGTCCTGCTCCGGAACCGCGAGGTCCGCCAGGCCCGCTTCGACGCCGGCGAGCAGCCCGGGTTCCTCCCGGAGACCCGGGAGATCCGGCAGTCCGATTGGTTGGTTGCTCCCCTGCCCCCCCTCCTCCTGGACCGCCGCGTGGAGATCACCGGTCCCCCCGACCGGAAGATGCTCATCAACGCCCTCAACAGCGGAGCGCGGGTCTACATGGCCGACTTCGAGGACAGCCTCGCGCCCACCCTGGAGAACCTGGTCGAGGGCCAGCGCAACCTCGGCGAGGCGGTGCGCGGCACGCTCCGCTACCTGGATCCGCCCACCGGCAGGGTCTACGCCCTGGAGGAGCACGTGGCCACCCTCATGGTGCGCCCCCGCGGCCTCCACCTCCCCGAGCGCCACCTGGAGGTGGACGGGGAACCCATTCCGGCGAGCCTCTTCGACGCCGGCCTCTTCCTCTACCACAACGCCGGCGAGATCCTCGCCCGGGGCGGCACCCCCTGCCTCTACCTTCCCAAGCTCGAGCACCACCTGGAAGCCCGCTGGTGGAACCAGGTACTAGGCGCCGTCGAGGCGGAGCTGGGCCTGCCCCGGGGTTCCGTGCGCACCACCCTGCTCATCGAGACCCTCCCGGCGGCCTTCCAGATGGAGGAGATCCTCTTCGAGCACCGGGGGCGCGCGGCGGGCCTGAACCTGGGCCGGTGGGACTACATCTTCTCCTTCATCAAGACCCGGCGCATGAGCCCGGCCGCCATCCTCCCGGACCGGGGCCTCGTGCACATGGAGCAGCCGTTCCTGCGCGCCTACGCCCGGCTCCTGGTGCGCACCTGCCACCGCCGGGGCTGCCTGGCCCTGGGCGGCATGAGCGCCTTCGTGCCCTGCCGGGGCGACGAGGAAGGCACGGCCCTGGCCTTCGCCCAGGTGCGCGCCGACAAGCTGCGGGAGGTCCGGGACGGCTGCGACGGCACCTGGGTGGCCCACCCCGCCCTGGTGCCTGTCGCCCAGGCCCCCTTCGACGAGCACCTGGCCGGCCCCAACCAGCTGGACCGCATCCCCGGTCCCGTGGAGGCGGCCGAACTCCTGGCCGTGCCCGAGGGCGCGCGCACCGAGAAGGCCCTGCGCCACAACCTGAAGGTCGGCATCCGCTACCTGGAGTCCTGGCTCCGGGGCCAGGGCTGCGTGGCCCTCTACGGCCTCATGGAGGACGCCGCGACGGCCGAGATCTGCCGCATGCAGGTGTGGCAGTGGATCCGCCACGGCGCCGAAGTCGAGCACCTGGGGCAGCTGGATCGCCCCCTCTTCCACGCCTTCGTGGAGGACGCCCTGTTCCAGATCCGGGCGGAGGTCGGCGAAGCGGACTTCGCCGAGGGCCGGTTCATGGAGGCCTCGGACCTCTTCGAGACCCTCATCCTCGCCCGCGTCCCGCCCCCCTTCCTCACCCTTCCCGCCTACGACCTGCTCCTGGAGCCGGTCCCCTCCGAGGTGTCCCGATGATCACGCCCTTCGAATCCCGCTGGACCGGAATCCTCCGCCCCTACGAACCCAGCCAGGTGGAGCGCCTCCGGGGCACCGTCAAGGTGGCCCACACCCTCGCCCACCGCGGCGCCACGCGGTTCTGGGAGCTCATGAAGCTCGAGCCGTTCGTCCCGGCCCTGGGCGCCCTCAGCGGCGGCCAGGCCGTGCAGATGGCCAAGGCCGGCCTCAAGGCCATCTACTGTTCCGGCTGGCAGGTGGCGGCGGACGCCAACCTCTCGGGCCAGACCTACCCCGACCAGAGCCTCTACCCCGCCAACTCCGTGCCCGCGCTGGTCAAGCGCATCAACGGCGCCCTGCAGCGGGCCGACCAGATCGAGCACGCCGAGGGCGGCACCACCCGGGACTGGATGCTGCCCATCGTGGCGGACGCGGAAGCCGGGTTCGGCGGCCCCCTCAACGCCTTCGAGCTCATGAAGTCCATGATCGAGGCCGGCGCCGCAGCGGTGCACTTCGAGGACCAGCTGAGCAGCGAGAAGAAGTGCGGCCACCTCGGGGGCAAGGTCCTCCTGCCCACGGGCCAGTTCATCCGCACCCTGGTCGCGGCCCGGCTCGCCGCGGACGTCCTGGACGTGCCCACGGTCCTCGTGGCGCGCACCGACGCGGACTCCGCGATGCTCATCACCACCGACATCGACGAGCGGGACCGCCCCTTCCTCACCGGCGAACGCACCCCCGAGGGCTTCTTCCGCCTCAAGGGCGGCCTGGAGTGCGCCATCGCCCGGGGCCTGGCCTACGCCCCCTACGCCGACATGCTCTGGATGGAGACCTCCAGGCCCGACCTCGCCCAGGCCGAGGCCTTCGCCAAGGCCATCCACGCCGCCCATCCCGGCAAGGTCCTGGCCTACAACTGCTCCCCGTCCTTCAACTGGAAGAAGAACCTCACGGACGCCCAGATATCGGACTTCCAGCAGGAGCTGGGCAGGTTGGGCTACCGCTTCCAGTTCATCACCCTGGCGGGCTTCCACGCCCTCAACCACACGATGTTCGAGCTGGCCGACGCCTACCGGGACGAGGGCATGACCGCCTACGCCCGGCTCCAGACCGCGGAATTCGCGTCCGAACCCCGGGGCTACACCGCCACCCGCCACCAGCGGGAGGTGGGCACGGGATACTTCGATGCGGTCTCCGAGACCCTCAGCTCCGGCCTGGCCTCGACCCTCGCCCTCACCGGCAGCACGGAAGCGCACCAGTTCTGACCGTCCCCGGCCCGCCACGGACCCGGCGCACCGCGCCGGGTCCGCCGCGTACCTACCTCCTCAGCACCGAGGCCAGCCAGAGCGCCATGGCCACGAAGGCCCCCGACAGGACCAGGATCCCGCCCCAGGTCAGCCTCCGCTCCGGACTGCGGGAAGGCTGGTGCGCCACGGCTCCGAACAGGAACCCCGACAGGAAATCCACGCCCACGGAGGCGGGGGGCCGGGCATCGTGGTCCTGGAGCTGGATCAGGACGAGCTCCTCGTGCGGGTCGCCGGGCTGCCTCAGGCGGTAGGGGCTCGCGGACTTCTTCATGGCTCATCCTACTCCCGAACGGCTCCAGGATGCTGACGGCCGGGGCTGCGGAGATCCGGGAATTCCGGCGGGGTCCCGATAAGATGGTGCTGGTGGAGGGATCGTGAAACCAGGGCTGTCCAGGGATCGGAACGGGACGGGGTCCCTGGAACGAACGGCCGATCGCGCCTGGGGCAGGGATCCGGGCCCCGGCTCCAGGGCCGCCTGCGCCCGGATCCGGTCCGGAAAATGACGGACGGCCCCATGAACCTCGCCGGCCTCCGCCAGCTTCCGGAGGAGGAGCAGGCGGTCCTCATGGGCCTGGCGGGCCTGGGCCTGCCTTCCACCAACAGCCACCTGGCCCAGGCCCTGGCCCGCGCGGGCGTGCATCCCCAGGCGCCGGCGTGGGCGGCCAATCCCCGGAAGGTGCAGGACCTCCTGGAGCGCCTGAAGGCCAAGGGCCTGGTCGTGGACCGCCGGAACTTCTGGCACTGCGCGGAGCGCTGCCTGGAATCGGCGGCGCGCCTCGCCCAGGCCCGGGGCCTGCTGCGGCGCATCCTCCAGGCCGGGCTTCCCGCCGGGGGCGGCGGGGGCATGGTGCCCGACGGGGCCATGCGGAGCCGGGCGGAGCTGCGCCTGGAGTTCATGGAGGGCCGCACGGACCGCTGGCTGCCGCTGCGGGACCGCTTCGCCGAGCAGTTCGTCACCGCCACCGGCCACCGCGACCCCCTGGCCCTGGTGTGCGGAGGCCCCTTCGAAGCGGAGTGGTTCGACGCCCTGGACCCCGCGGCCCAGGCCCACGGCTGCAACGCCCTCCTCCAGGACCACCTCCTCCACAACCTCCCCGACCCGGGCTTCCTGGCGTGGATGGAGGCCCGCACCCGCAAGCCCGCGCCCAGCTCCGCGGCCTTCCCCCTGATCCTCTACCTCATCCTCATGGGCCGCGCCGGGGACGCCCGGGCCTGGATGGACGCCCAGCCCGCCAAGGCTCGGGAGCACTTCTCCTGGACCAACCTGGAAGGCCTGGCCGCGCTGGCCGCGGGCAACCCCGCCCTGGCCGCCAGGCACTACGGGGCCTCCCTGGAGACCCTGCGCAAGGCAACCCGGAAGAAGGCCGCGGCCCTTCCCGGCCTCCACGAGCCCTTCCACATCCTGGCCCTGCTGGGCACCCGCGAGCCCGCGGCCCTGCGCAGGGTGGAGGAGCGCCTGGCCCTCCTGAACCGGGGCGAACTGGGCAGCCCCCTGCGGGACCTCCCGGTCATCCTCGCCCACCTGTACCGCCTCCTTTCCGGCGCCCGCCCCCAGCACGGCCTGGCCCAGCGCCTGCCCCGGGACCTCACCCCCCTGGGCCTGGTGCTCTCGGCCGTGGCGGCCCACCTGGGCGGCGAGACCCCGCCTCCCGACCTGCCCGAGCGGGCCCTGCGGGCCTGCGCCCCCCTGCCCTTCGGATGGTTCACGCGCGAGCTGCTCGAGCTGCAGCGGCGCCTGCGCGGCGAGGACGCCCGGCCCAGCCCCCTCCTGGACCTGGTGCCCCGGGAGGCCGCCTGGGAGCGGGCCCTGGACAGCCTGGAGCGCATGGGGGCCCCGGCCCCCGGGGCGCCCAGGACCGCGCGCCTGGCCTGGTTCGTGGCTCCCCACGAATTCGAGGAGGGCACCTTCGAAGTGCAGGCCCGGGAGCAGAAGCTGGACGCCAAGGGCGAGTGGAACCGGGGCCGCCCCGTGAGCCTGCGCAAGCTGCGGGAGAACCCCCGGGCCTACGACTACCTCACCGCCCAGGACCACCGGGCCATCTCATCCATCAAGGCCGACCGACACTTCGGCGCGGACTTCACCTACCACGTGGAAGGCAGCGAGGCCGTGGCCGCGCTGGTCGGCCACCCCAGCGTCTACTGGGACGGCCGGCCCATGGACCTGGTGGAGGGCAAGCCCGAGCTGCGGGTGCGCCGGAAGGGCGAGACCCTGGAGCTGCGCCTGGAGCCCGAGCCCGGCCCCGGCGGGGTCCTGGCCCGGGAGGAGGGACCGCGGCGCACCCGCATCTTCGTGTTCCAGGACCAGCACAAACGGCTGCGGGAGCTCCTGGGCGAGCGGCTCGTGGTGCCCGCCTCGGCCCGGGAGCGGCTCCTGAAGTCCCTGGCGGCGGTGGCGCCGCTGGTGGACATCCACTCCGACGTGGGCATGGGCGAGGAGGCCTCGGCCCGGGCCGGCCTCACGCGCCTCGAGGGCGGCACCCTCCCCACCCTGGTCCTGGTGCCCGCGGGCGACGGCCTTCGCGCCCAGGTGCGCGTCCATCCCGTGCCCGGAGGCCCCGGCCTTCCTCCGGGCGAAGGTGGCGCCAGCCTCGTGGTGGAACAGGGGGGACGCCGGCTCCTGGTGCACCGGGACCTGGAGGCCGAGGGGCGCGAGGCCGCGGGGCTGGTGGCGGCCCTGCCCACCCTGGGCGGCTCCGAGGACTGGAACTGGAGCCTTTCGGACCCGGAGGCCTGCCTGGAACTCCTCCTGGAGGCCGAGGCGGCCAAGGCCCGCTACCCGGTGGTGTGGCCCGAAGGCCGGCACCTCAAGCCCCCGCGCACCGTGGGCCTCGAGTCCATGCGCCTCAAGGCGGAGGCCGGGGGCGGCTGGCTCGACGTGCGGGGCGAGCTGCGCCTCGACGGCGCGAAGGTCCTGGACCTCAAGGCCGTCCTGGACCACCTGGAGACGAGCTCCAGCCGCTTCCTGCCCATGGCCGACGGCACGTTCCTGGCCCTTTCCCGCACCTTTCGCAGGCGGCTCCTCGACCTCAACGCCCTGGGCGAGCTCCACGGCCAGGTGCTCCGCCTCCACGCCGGGGCCGCGGCCCTGCTGGGGGACCTGGGGGAGGGCCTGGATTCGTTCGAGGGCGACCGCGCCTGGAAGGTCCGCATGGCCCGGGTGCGCGGAGCCATGGCCCTGGAACCGACCCTGCCCGCCACCCTCGAGGCCGGCCTGCGCGGCTACCAGGAGGAGGGCTACCGCTGGCTGATGCGCCTGGCCCACGCGGGCCTGGGGGCCTGCCTCGCCGATGACATGGGGCTGGGCAAGACCCTCCAGGCCCTCGCCCTGCTCCTGGCCCGGGGAGGAGGCGGCCCCGCCCTGGTGGTGGCGCCCACCAGCGTCTGCGCCAACTGGGAGCACGAGGCCGCCCGGTTCGCCCCGGCCCTGCGGGTCCGCAACCTCGCCGACGGGGACCGGGAGGCCCTCCTGGCCCAGGCCGGGCCCATGGACCTGATCGTGGCCAGCTACGGGCTCCTGCACCTGGAATCCGAGCGCCTGGCCAAGGTCGCCTGGTCCACCGTGGTCCTGGACGAGGCCCAGGCCATCAAGAACGCCTTCACCAAGCGCAGCCAGGCCGCCATGGCGCTGCAGGCCGGGTTCCGCCTCGTCCTCAGCGGCACGCCCGTGGAGAACCACCTGGGCGAGCTGTGGAACATCCTGCGCTTCCTCAACCCCGGCCTCCTGGGCTCCTTCGAGGTCTTCCAGCGCCGCTTCCAGCTCCCCATCGAACGCCAGGGCGACCCCGAGGCCCTCCAGCGCCTCAAGCGGCTCGTGGGCCCCTTCCTCCTGCGGCGCACCAAGGCCCAGGTGCTGGAGGAACTCCCCCCGCGCACCGAGATCACCCTCGAGGTCGAGCCCAGCGCCGGGGAGGAGGCCCTCCTGGAGGCCATCCGCCAGCGGAGCCTGGAGGAGCTCAGCGAGGGCGGCCAGCCCATCCAGGTGCTGGCGGCCATCATGCGCCTGCGCCGGGCCTGCTGCCATCCCGACCTGGTCCAGCCCGGCCTGGGCCTGGCCTCCTCCAAGCTGGAGGCCTTCCTGGAGCTCGTGGCCCACCTGCGGGAGAACCGGCACCGGGCCCTGGTCTTCAGCCAGTTCACCGATCACCTGGACCTCCTGGCCAGGGCCCTGGACGCGCAGGGCGTCCCCCACCTCCACCTGGACGGGAGCACCCCGCCCCGCGCCCGCGCCAAGGCCGTGGCCGCCTTCCAGCGGGGCGAAGGCGACGTGTTCCTCATCAGCCTCAAGGCCGGCGGCACCGGCCTGAACCTCACGGGCGCCGACTACGTCATCCACATGGACCCCTGGTGGAACCCCGCCGTGGAGGACCAGGCCTCGGACCGCGCCCACCGCATCGGCCAGACCCGGCCCGTGACCATCTACCGCCTCGTCCTGCGCGGCAGCATCGAGCAGCGCATCGTGGACCTCCACGCCCGCAAGCGCCAGCTGGCCGACGACCTTCTGGAAGGCGCGTCCACCCCGGCGAGGCTGGACGCGGCGGCCCTGATGGAGCTCCTGAGGGGCTAGACTGGAACCCAAAGGACCTCCCGTGACCGAAGCCCCCGGCCTCCTATCCATCCTCGTGCGCCCCGGGCACCCGGATTTCCTGGACCTGCCCTGGGAGGTGGAACTGGCGGCCTGGCCCGGCGCCACGGAACGCTCCATCGAGCTGCAGCGGGGACTCTCCCGCCACGAAGTGCAGTTCGTGAGCTACGGCGGCACGCGGGTCTACGCCATCAAGGAGCTGCCCGAGAGGCTCGCGGAGAGGGAATACGGCGCCCTCCTGGAGATGCAGGCGCGGAGCCTGCCGTCGGTGGAGCCCGTGGGGCACGCGCTGTCGGTCCGGCCCGACGGGGTGCGGGTGAGCCTGCTGCTCACGCGGTACCTCGACGCCAGCCACCCCTACCGCGTTCTCTTCCTGAACCCGGGCCTGGAGCGGTACCGCGAGCGGCTGCTGGATGCCATGGCGGGGCTCCTGGTGCGCCTCCACCTCGCCGGGGCCTACTGGGGGGACTGCTCCCTCTCCAACGTCCTCTTCCGGCGGGACGCGGGCGAGCTGGGCGCCTACCTGGTGGACGCCGAGACCTCGGAGCTCCACGAGACCCTCTCGGACGGCCAGCGCCGCCAGGACCTCATGATCATGGAGGACAACGTCGGCGGCGACCTCCTGGACATCTCCATGGTCACCAGCCTCCCCGACGCCCTGCGCCCCGAGGACTTCGGCGCCAACATCAGGCGGCGCTACGACAGCCTCTGGACCGAGGTCAACCGCGAGGTGATCGTGGGCGTGGGCGAGCGCTGGCGCATCCAGGAGCGGGTGCGGGCGCTGAACGCCCTGGGCTTCTCCATCCAGGAGATCAAGCTCATCGCCACCGGGGACCGGGACAAGCTCGTCATGCGCACCGTCGTCACCGACCGGGACTACCACCGCCACCGCCTGCACGACCTCACGGGACTGGTGGCCCAGGAGGCCCAGGCCGAGCTCATGCTCAACGAGATCGAGGAACTCAAGGCCCGGCTTTCGCTGGCAGGCAGGAAGGACCTCCCCACCTCCGTGGCCGCGTTCCGGTGGCTCACGGACTCCTGGGAACCCGCCCTGCGGCGCCTGGGCCCCCTGGTCAGGACGGAGGCCGACGCCTCCGAGCTCTACTGCCAGGTACTCGAGCACAAGTGGTTCCTGTCCGAGGCGGCCAGGGCCGACGTGGGCCTCGACGCGGCCCTGGACGACTACCTGGCCCGGTTCCATCCCCCGAAGAGCAGGAAGGCTAAAACCAAGGCAAGCTAATCCCCGCTCCCCTCCGAAGGCGGCAGGGTCGAGGTGCCGCCCGGGCTGGTCGGATCGTGGGGCAGGCTGCCCCGGGGGGAGCGCAGGTACACGAACGGCGTCGCGTACAGGAAATTGGAGACCCGGCTCGTGTACACGTCGGCGTACCGCTCCACCTGCCGCGCCAGGTGGCTCTTGTCGTTGCCGGCGCGGGTGAGGAGGCCCCAGCGGCTGTTGGTGAGCTCCGTGGCGGCCCGCGCCAGGGGGGCGATCTCCAGGTCCAGGGGCATGAGGCGGGTGCGGAGCTCCTGCAGGCGGGCCTCCAGCTCGGCCTGGGTGGCGGCGTTCCGGGGGCCGTAGCCGGCCTTGAGGCGCTGGAGCTCCAGGCGGGCCTGGGAGAACTGGCCCTCCAGGCGCTCCTTCTCCTCCATCTTGGCGGCGATGGTGCGCTCGGCTCCGGCGAAGGACTCCAGGGCCTCCACCTCGGCCTCCAGCTCGCGCAGGATCAGGGCGGTGCGCCAGCGGAACTCGCTCTTGCTCATGTGCACGTCCCCGAACATGTGGTCGCCCACGTAGAGGATCTCGTCGCCGCTCATGCCCAGGTCCCTCTCCACCTGGGCGGCCGATCCCCCCATGTACGCCACGCCGGGCTGAAGGGGCCCCATCATGGGCCGCAGCATGCCGTCCTCGGTGACCACCTGGAAGAAGGGGGCCCGGGAGGTGAAGAACTCCGGCTTGCGGGCCCCCACGATCACCAGGTCGAAGAGGTCGCGCCAGGTCATGTCCCCGGGCAGGAACCGGTCGAAGGAGAAGGACATCATGGCCGAGGAGAAGTTCCAGTCCGAGTTGGTGATGAGCAGGAGCTTCTTGCCGGCGTTGCGCTGGTCCAGGAGGGTCAGGGCGGTCTCCGGATCCAGGACCACGCAGGCCTCGGGCGCCGCGATGATCTCGGCCTTGAGGCGGCCCTCCATGTGCTGGGCGTCCACGACGTCGCGCACCCGCACGTAGAGCTCCCGGTAGCCCATCACCTCGGGCAGCTTGCGCTCGTCGAGGAGGTCCACCATCTGGGCGTAGAGGCACCCTTCGGACAGCGAGAAGAGGGTGTTGAGAAATACCCAGCGCGGCTCGGACAGGTCCACCTGGGTGCCCGCGTAGGCCTCGCGCTGCTCGCCGAAGGTCAGGGGCCGGGTGCCGTGCTGGGCCCGGCGCACCAGGCCGAAGCGGTTGGCCTTGACGATGTTGCCCAGCTGGGTGTCGATGACCAGCCCCCGGGCCACCATGCCCTGGTCGAAGACCAGTGACCGCACCGGCCAGCCCTGCTCCAGGAACCGCTCGCGGGCGAACTCGAACACCTGGCGCTCGAAGATGTCCACCCGGTAGTTCACCAGGGTGTAGTCCATGTCGTAGCCGATGGCGTGCAGGGAACGGAAGTTCAATGTACGGTTGCAGAAGACGCCCCGGCTGCGGGGGGGAGTCACGTGGGGATCGGCATCGCTCATGCCCCAGGATAGCGTCCCCGGGGCCTTTGCGCCGTGTCACAGGGAATTCACTCGCCTTGGGATGTTCAATTCCCCCATCATCGGTCCATACCCTTTGCTTCAAGCAGCGGATTGAGCCGGAGATTGCATGCGCTTTGCCCCCATCCTCGTCCCCTTCCTGGCGGCGGCCCTTTACGGCGCCCCCCGCCCGGGACTGGTGGTCGTCATTTCCGTCGACCAGTTCTCCGCCGAACTCATGGCCCGCTGGGGCAGGGACCTCCCCGGCGGCCTGGGCAGGCTCCACCGCGAGGGCGCCGCCTTCCTGGAGGCCTACCAGGACCACGGCTACACCGAGACCGGCCCGGGCCATTCCGTCATCCTCACCGGGCGCCACCCCATGCACACCGGGATCACGGAGAACTATTGGCGCGACCCGGCCCTGGGCCGCCTCACCTACTGCGTCGAGGACCTCGCGAGCCCCCTGGTGGACGCCGCGGGCACCCCGGTGGGGCCCGCCAAGCTCATGGGCGGGACCCTCGGCGAGTGGCTCACCGCCCAGGTGCCGGGAAGCCGCTCCTTCGCGGTCACCGGCAAGGACCGGTCCGCCATCCTCATGGCCGGCCACCGCGCCCAGGGCGTGTACTGGTTCAACGGGGCCGGGGGCTTCACCACCTCGAAAGCCTACGCCGCCACCCTCCCGGGCTGGCTGAAGGCCTACAACACCCGGTTCCTGACCCACCTGGCCGACGACAGCCTCTTCTGGGCGCCCCTGGACGGGCGGGGCCTGCCGGCTGCGGCCGCCTACACCGTCCGGGGCCAGACCGTCACCATGGGCCTGCCGCGCGCCGTGCATGCCGTGGGCATGCCCCTGGACGCGGACTTCTGGGGCCGGTTCCGGGCCACGCCCTTCTTCGACGAGGCCATCCTCGGCGCCGCCGAGGCCCTGGATGAGGCCGAGCACCTGGGCCGGGGCCCCGGCACCGACCTGCTGGCCCTGGGGCTTTCGGCCACCGACTACGTCGGCCACCAGTTCGGCAACGGCGGCCCCGAGATGCTGGACAACCTGCGGCGCCTGGACAGGAACCTGGGGGCCTACCTGGACCGCCTGGCGGCGAAGAATCCGGGCCTTTGGGTCGTCCTCACCGCCGACCACGGGGCGGCGGACTTCCCGGAGCGGCTCCAGGCCCAGGGCATCCCCGCCCGGAGGGTGCAGCCCGGTCCCTGGACCCGGGCGCTCAACGCCGAACTCCGGAAGCGCCTGGCGGTCTCCCGCGACTGCTTCCTGCCCGCAGACGGTCCCATGCTCTACCTGGATCCGGCCATCGTGGACCCTGCCGAGCGCAAACGCATCCTGGAGACCGCGGTCGCGCTGGCCAAGGCCACTCCCGAGGTGGCCGACGCCTTCGCCGCCGAGGAGCTGGCCGCCGTGGTCCCGGACCCCCTGGAACCGCCGGCGCTCCGCAGCTACAGGACGAAATTGCGCCTCAGTTTCGTCCAGGGCCGTTCCGGCGATCTCCTGCTGGCGTACAAGCCCTTCTATTACAAAGAGGATCCCAAGGACCTGGCCACCCATGGCCATGCCCAGGACACGGATCGCCGGGTTCCCCTCGTCTTCTGGGGCCCCTGGAAGAGCGGACCGCGCACCGACCCGGCCCGCATCGTCGACCTGGCCCCAACCCTGGCCCGGGAGCTGGGAATCCGGCCGGCCGATCCCGTCGACGGGCAAGCCCTGGTCCTGCAGGTCCGGCAGGAGTAGAACCCTCCCGGGCCGGACGTATTAATTTTCATACCCGGGCCCATGCAGGGGAACCATCCGCCCGGATATTTGAATAAATCCATTTCGACGAGGACAGTTCCCCCCGAATGACCGGAGTCACTTGTGCGGGATATAACACAAAAGTTCCATCACATTTGGCAACCCACCAGATACGATGATCTTTAATCAACTTCAATCATGGAGCCACGCATGAATTCCGCAGGTCTTCGCTTTTCCCGCCTGATCCCCCTTATCATCTGTGGCGCCCCCCTCCTGGCCCAGGGCGTCTCCACCCAGCTTGCCGGCCGCATCACCGCCAAGGGCGCTGGTCCCCTGGCCAAGGCCAACGTCGTCGTCCGAAACGTTGAAACCGGTCACACCCGCACCGTCATGACCGACGAGAACGGACGTTACTTCATCACCGCCCTTCCGGTGGGCCCCTACACGGTCTCGGTCACCAAGCAGGGCTTCCAGACAGCCACCAACCTCAAGGTCACTCTGAACCTGGGTGACGCCGCCCCCCTGAATGTTGCCATGATCCCCGCGGCCTCCGCCGTGGTCGAAGTGGTCGCGTCGGTGGCCGCTGTGGACAGCGACCGTACGACCAACGCCGCCTTCGTCAGCACCGAGCTGCTGACGACCATGCCCAACTTCAACCGTTCCTTCACCAACCTGGCGACTCTCACGCCCATGGTGACCATCGACACATCCCGCGGCGGTCTGGCCATCGCCGGTCAGCGCGGCGTCAGCTCCTCCATGAACGTTGACGGCGGCGACAATAATGAGCCGTTCTTCGGCGGTTCCATGAACTCCAACAACGCCTTCCAGATTTCCATGGAAGCCATCCGCGAGTACCAGGTGATCACGGCCGGCGCCAGCGCCGAGTTCGGCCGCATGGGCGGTGGCTACCTCAACGCCATCACCAAGAACGGAACCAACGACTTGACTGGAAGTCTCTTCTATTACAAGCGCCCCCAGAGCATGGTCGCCAAGCAGCCCAACCTGAGTGGCGTGGCGGGCAGCAACAACGTCGGCGACTTCAAGCAGAATCAGTTCGGCTTCTCCGTCGGTGGCCCTATCGTCAAGGACAAGCTGTTCTATTTCGTGGCCTACGATGGCCAGCGCATGAACTCCCCTGTGAACTTCGTTTGGGGCGGCAACTCCCCGGTGGCCCTCAACTCCGCCCTCACCAATGACGCGGTCCTGATCAGCAAGATCCGCAACTACGACGTCCCCAACGACGCTGACACCGTCTTCGTCCGCTTCGACTGGAACCTGACCACGGACCACACCCTGCAGCTGCACATCAACCAGTCCAAGAACAAGACGATGGCCTACACGGGCACCACCAGCGCCTACGAGAACACCGTCAACGACCAGTACAAGACCCTCAGCCTGGTCGGTCAGTGGAACTGGACCATCAACGCCAACCTGCTGAATGAAGTCCGCGTCAACTACGGCAAGGACGAGATGCCCCGCACGACCAACTCGTCCATCCCCGAGGTGTCCATCAGCAACGTGGGCTACTACGGCGCCAATCCCTACCCCCGCGAGTACCAGACCACCCGCAAGCAGGTCACCGAGGCCTTGTCCTTCGTGACCCCGGTCCTGCAGATCAAGGCAGGCATCGACTATAACAAGATCGGCGTCGCCGAGACCTTCTCCTCGGGCTACCAGGGCATCTACTACTTCAACAATTCCGGTTCCGGCGCCACTGCCAAGACCGCTTTCCAGAACTTCCAGGCGGGCAACTGGGCCAGCTATGCCCAGCGCTTCAGCCTCATCCCCGGCCTGAACGGCTGGGATGCCGGCCGCTTCGACGTGAGCGAGGAGCAGATCGCCGCCTACGTCCAGGTTGACGTTCGTGCCACCGACACCCTGAAGCTCGGCCTGGGTATCCGCATGGACCGCCAAACGCACCCCGACTTCCCCATCGCCGACTTCTCGAACCGGCTCGCAACGACAATGCCTTTGACGGGCAAGATGCCCACCGATACGCAGGTCTCGCCCCGCCTTAGCGCCACCTGGACGCCCACCTTCGACAAGGGCAACAGCGTTGTCCGCGCCAGCATCGGCCGCTACGTCAGCACCACCCCCTCGGTTTATGAGTACCAGCTCTACACCGTCAACGGTGTGCGCATGGCCAACATCACTTTCTACAACCCCACCCCCGGCCTGGGTTACGGCGCCTCGTTCAACGCGGCCAACCCCGCAAGCCTCTCCAGCATCCCCACCGGCGCGGCCATTCCCAAGACCGACATCTACAGCTTCGATCCCAACTTCAAGAATCCCCACACCGACCAGGCCACGGTGGGCCTGGACCGCGGCTTCGGCCACGGCCTCACCATCGGCCTTAGCGGCATCTACTCCCGCGGTCACAACCTTGAACGGCTCGTCGACCTGAATCTCGGCACGCCTGTCGCCAACGCCCAGGGCCGCCTGATCTTCCCGACCACCACCGTCGGCGGTAGCACCCCTCTGCGCCCCAACGCCAACTACGGCAAGATGATGATGTACACCTCGGACGTGGACAGCATCTACCACGCCTACTCCCTGTCCATGAAGTACCAGGAGGAGGGAAGCCCCTTCTTCGCGCAGGTCAACTACACCTACGCCATCGACAAGGACCAGGACTCCAACGAGCGCAACTTCAGCGGCTTCTCCACCGCCAACCCCCAGCGCCTGAGTGACGAGTGGGGCTTTAGCGACAAGGACCGCCGGCACACCCTCACGGCCCAGCTGAGCTATCTGGAGACCCGGTTCACCGGCATCCAGACCGGCTTCGTCGTCCGATACCTGTCGGGCCTGCCTTACTCCCTGGTCTACAGCAGCGACCTCAACAAGGACGGCAACACCGGTTACGACCGCGTCTACGCTGACGGCAAGGACACTGGTCGCAACAGCCAGCGTCAGGGTTCCACGACCACCATTGACATGAAACTCAGCCGTGACTTCAACCTCGTCAAGAAGGTCAAGTTCCAGGTTTCCGCTGAGATCTTCAACCTCCTGAACCGGCACGACACCTACTCGTGGGTTAAGGCCGCCGGCACCGACGCCGCCACCACCTACACCAGGACCCCCACTTGGCTCGGCTCCGCCCGCCAGGTCCAGCTCGGCGCCCGCCTGACCTTCTAGGCCAGTCTTGTCCCCGACCGAAGAAGGCGGCTCTTTGAGCCGCCTTCTTCGTTCCGTTACTAAACCAGGATTGGTTCCCAAGAACCTATGGAATTTGGCAATCTAAAATGCAGGTTCCTCAGTGCATGCGGAGCCTGTTTCCTTCCGTCGGCTCCTTGGGGTCAGATTCGGAACGGAACCCAGCGATTCGTTCATATTCCAGTAAGGTTGCGACCTCCAGGGACTGGCCGGGCCTTCACGGTGGCGTATCGGGGCCAAAGGACCTCTCCTCCCCGGGAGACAGGGTGCCTAGGCTCAAGGGCGTCCAGATCGGTCCCGGCACGACGGCATTCACCTGGATTCCCTGCGCCTCCCTGGAGGAACTCAGACCAATACCGGCACCGCCATGCCCGAGGACGCCACCTTCACGCCGTTTCGCACCGCGAAGTCCATGCGCCCCAGGTTCACGCCGGCAAAGCCCACCTGGAAGATCTCCGTCTCGCCCACCTTCACCGGGGCGTCCAGGAACGTGTGGCTGTGGCCGCCGATGATGACGTCGATGCCGGGGACCAGCCTGGCCAGGTGCAGGTCATCCATGGCGTAGCCGTGGAGGTCGTAGCCCAGGTGGCTGAGCACCACCACCAGGTCCACCTTCTCCACTTCGCGCAGGTGCCTGACCACGGGCTTGAGGGACTCCACGGGGTCCCGCCAGTCGACGCCCAGGTGGTTCTTGGGCGAGACGAGGCCCTTGAAGTCGACGCACAGGCCGGTGAGGCCGACCTTGACCCCCGGGAACTCGCGCACCTGGTGGGGACGCAGGCGCGCCGCCAGGGCGGGGGCGCCCTTGGCGTCGAGGTTGCAGTTCAGGAAGGGAAACTTCGCTTCCGACATGGCCGCCACCAGGGCGTCCACGCCGTTGTCGAAGTCGTGGTTGCCCAGGGTGCCCGCGTCGTAGCCGCACATGCTCATGAGGCGGTAGTCAAGGAAACCCTTGTACTCGTTGAAGTAGGGGGTGCCCTGGAAGACGTCTCCGGCGTCGAGCACCAGGACGTTGGGGGTGGTTGCGCGGATCTGTTTGATCAGGGTGGCGCGGCGGGCGATGCCCCCGCGGCCGGTGAGGTTGCCGCTGCCGGGTCCGAAGGGCTCGATGCGGGAGTGGGTGTCGTTGGTGTGCAGAAGGGTGATCCGGCCCGCGCCCGGGGCGTCCTGGCCCAGCAGGGGCAGGCGGGAGGCGGCGGTCGCGGCCCCGAGGGCCTGGAGGAAGGTGCGGCGTTCCATGGCGGATCCTAGAACTTGAAGGTCGAGGCCTTGAGGGCCGCGGCGATTTCGGGGGAGTAGATGTAGCGGGCGCCTTCCTCGGGCTGGATGGGCTTGTGCTCCTTGCCCAGGCGCTCGCACACGTCGATGACCAGCTGGCGCACCGGCTGGCCCGTGAGCTGGACGTTCCGCCCGATCTTCAGGGTGGGCGTGCCGTCCCCGTTGGCCAGGAGGTAGTCCGTGGTGGCGACCATGACGGTGGCGGCAGGATCGATGGCGGTGCCGTCGCTCCAGGTGATGGAGACGACCGGATGCCCGGGAGTGCCGGTCACCGAGGCCCGGGCGCCCGAGAAGGGCTCGCCGCCGCGGCGCTGGATGCCTTCCTTGATGATCTGGATGACCTCGGCGCCGGTGTACTCGGCGATCACCAGCTCGTTGTCGAAGGGCAGCACCTCGTAGATGTCCTGGACCTTCACGTCGCCGGGGTTGATGTTGCGCCGGAGCCCGCCGGTGTTGGTGAAGGCGAACCGGACTTCGGCCTTGGCCACCTTGGTGGCGCCTTCGCGCATGACATCGGCCAGGAAGAAGCCCAGGGGGTTGTCCCCGACGGTCCTGGCCTTGCCGATGCCGTTGGGGGAGGTCCCCAGCACGCGGCCGAAGCTGGCGTGGATCTTGTCGGCGAGGGGGGCGAGGACCTTGGCCACCTCCGGGTCGTCGGCCACCGCCGGCCCCACCGCGGTCGCCGAAGCCAGGTCCATGCGGGGCGCGGGGGTCTGCGCCACCAGGGCGAGGCCCAGGGCCCAGGTTCCTAGAATCATGGGGAGCTTTCTCACGGCGGTCCTCTCGGTTCGAAATGGGTCGTTGGCCTACCCGACAGTATGCCAGGGAGGGGCATCAAACCAATAGGTATGAACGGTTAGCGGATCCGCTCCCGGTGCAGGGTGTAGCGGTCCAGCCGGGCCGGGTCCAGGGTCACGCCCGTGCCGGGGCCCGGGGGGATGGCGATGAATCCACCGGGTCCCAGGACCACCGGCGGATCCGCGATGTCCTCCCGGAAGTAGCGCCGGGTCTCCGAGGTGTCCCCGGGAATGGAGAAGTTGTCCACCGTCTGCAGATGGATATTCACGGCCCGGCCCAGGCCGGTCTCGTCCATGCCGCCGGACCACACGGGGACGCCCCGCTCCTCGCAGTGCCTGGCGATGCGGATGGACTCCAGGAGCCCGCCCACCCTGCCCTGCTTGATGTTGATGACCCGGCAGGCCCCCAGGCCCAGGGCGGCGGCGGCGTCGTCCAGGCTGTGGATGGACTCGTCCAGGCAGAGCGCCGTCTTCAACCGGGGCTGCAGGAGGGAGTGCTGGTAGATGTCGTGGTAGCCCAGGGGCTGCTCGATCATGGTGAGGTTGAAATCGTCCAGGCGCTTGAGGTGCGCGGCGTCGTCCAGGGTGTAGTCGCCGTTGGCGTCGGCCATGAGGGCCACGTCCGGGAACCGCTCCCGCACCGCCGCCACCCACTCCACGTCCTTGCCTCGCATGATCTTCATCTTCACCCGGTGGTAGCCCTGGGCCACGGCCTCCTCCACCTTGGCCAGCAGGGCCCCGGTGCTCTCCTGGATTCCGATGCTGATGCCCGAGGGGATGGGCCTGGCCCCGTACCCGAGCAGCTCGTGGAGGGGGATGCCCTTCCGCCGGGCGAAGAGGTCCAGGAGGGCGTTCTCCACCGTGGCCTTGGCCATGGGGTTGCCCCGCACCTTCCGGAAGCGGGCCAGGACCTCGCCCAGGGTGCGTCCGGGTTCCAGTTCCTTCAGCATGAAATCCCGGATGAGGTGCCGGGCGGTGGTGGTGGTCTCCCCGTCGTAGTAGGGGTCGGGGTCCGCCACGCACTCCCCCCAGCCCACGCAGCCGCCCTGCTCGAGGCGCAGGAGGAGGGCCTCCTTCACGGCCCAGGAGGCCACGCTGGTGCCGAAGGGCTCCACGAAGGGGACGCTCACCACCAGGAAGTCGATGCGATCGAGGGTTCCCAGGACCTCGCTCTCGGGCGAATGAAAATTTTTGCTCATGATGCCTCGCTAGGTTTCACATCTGGCCGGTTGTGGGATGATTGATTCTATACCGCAACATCATGAGGAACCTACGAATGCAAGCCAAGCCCCTGGACACCCTGCTCCTCTTCAGCCTCCCCGCCTCCGGCAAGTCCGAAATGCGCCGCTACCTGGCCAGCCTCACCCCCGACCAGTGCCGGGACGACTTCGGCATGGGCCCCACGTCTCAGCTCGACGACTATCCGTACGTCCACCTCATGCACCGCATCGACGACGAGCTCCAGGCCCGGGGCTGCGGCTACAGGTTCTACTTCGGCCCCACCCGCCCCTTCCAGGAGGAGTGGACCTGGGCCGCCCTCATCGAGCTGCTCAACGAGGACTACGCCAACCTGCGCAAGGGAGCCCACACCGAGGCCCACAGCGCCGCCCAGCTCCTCTTCGACCGCATGGACGAGGCCCGGGTCCGCGCCGGCATGCTGCCGGCCCTGGACGAGCTGCCGCACCGCGTCCGCAAGTCCGTGGCCGAGGCCCTGGAGGCCGAGTGCCGCGCCGAGCTGGACGTCCTGAACCGCCAGAACGCCCTCGGCATCGAAGGCCGCACCATCGTCATCGAGGCCGCCCGCGGCGGCGCCAACGGCTCGGCCTTCCCCCTCACCCCGCCCCACGGCTACGCGGCGGCCTTCCAGCACCTGTCCACGGACATCCTGGACCGCGCCAGCCTCATGTACATCTGGGTGGAGCCCGCCCAGAGCCGCCACAAGAACATCGAGCGCGGCAAGCCCGACGGCCAGGGCAGCATCCTGAACCACAGCGTCCCCATGGAAGTGATGCTGGGCCAGTACGGCTGCGACGACATGGCGTACCTGCTCGAGCAGAGCGACCGCCCCGGCACCATCCGGGTGGACCGCCTCGTGGCCGAGGGGAACCGCTACAGCACCCGCACCTGGCACATCCCCGCCTCCCGCTTCGACAACCGGCAGGACCTGACCACCTTCGTGCGCGAGCCCCGGGAGACCTGGAAGCCCGCGGACGTTGCGGCCATCCATTCCGGCCTCAAGGAGACGTTCCGGAACTTCGGCCGCTAGCATGTTCAAATCAGCGGAAGGCAGTACCGAACGGCTCCTGCAGCTGTGCACGGGCTATTTCCTCCTGTACGTCGTCACCGGCCTGGTGGTGAAGGCATTCACCGGGGCGCCGCAGACGCCCATGGGCACCCCGCCCATGAACGACATCGCGTTCCTCGCCTACAACACCCTGGGCGCCAACCTCACGTGCCTGATCCCCGCGGTCCTGCTGGGGTGGTGGCGCATGAAGTCCATCCGGCCCGCCCGGATCTGCGGCGTGGAGGTCCCCTCGGAGATCTTCTACATCATCCCCAGCGGCATCTGCACGGCCATCGTCATCCCCACGACGACGCTCATGTACACCCTGCCCATCTCCGTTATGGTCGCCATGGTGATCATGCGGGCCTCGGTCATCGTCATCGGGCGGGTGGTGGACGGCCTCCAGATCGCCCAGGGGATCCTCCAGAAGCGCATCTACTGGGAGGAGAACGCCGCGGTGGTCTTCGCGGTGCTGGCGGCGTGCATCGAGCTGTTCGGGCCCCACACCGGGGGCTTCGCCTTCCTGCGCAACCAGGCCGCGGTGGTGATCTTCACCAGCTACATAACCTCGTACGCCATCCGCATCTACATCATGAACTACTACAAGAACACCCGCCCCAAGGGCGCTCCCCTGGACAACAAGGCCTTCTTCGCGGTGGAGCAGATCGCGGCCTCGGTGGCCATGGTCTGCATCGCCCTGGCGGTGTTCTTCTCGCCGCGGCTCGTTCCCGCCTGGGGCGGCGTGCGGCAGATCGCGGCCTTCGTGGGCGCCATCCGGACCCCCAGCCCGGGCTGGTTCTGGGCCTCCTTCTCCGGCCTGGCCTTCGGCCTCGTGGCGTTCTTCTCGGTGTTCATCTTCATGTTCAAGGGGCGCACCGCCACGTTCACGGGCCTGATCAACCGGCTCACCTCGCTGGTGGCGGGCACCACGGCCACCCTCCTGGGGCACTGGCTCTTCGCGAGCCGCCTGCCCAGCCTCCAGAACTGGGTGTCGCTGGGCTTCGTGCTGGTGGCCGTGTTCTTCCTCTCCCGCGCCGAACGGCGAAGGGCGCTGGAACTCAAGCTGGCCCGGGAGATCTGACCACCGGGATGGTGTAGCAGTGGTTGATGTGCTGGACGCCCCCGTAGTCGAACTTGTACCGCTCGTTGCCCCGGGACAGGTCGAAGACGGGGGTGTCGGTGGTCTCGATGAGGTGCTTGAGCGTGCCGTTGATCAGCAGCCCGCCCGGGCTGTACTTCCCGAACGCCCCCTCCATGGCCAGGAAGGGCAGCGTGATCGATCCGTCCCCCGCCCGGAAGCCGGCGCAGAACCCGGCGACGGACCGGTCGATGTAGAGGATCGCGTAGAAGGTGTTCGGCAGCCGGCTCAGGGCCAGGATGGTCGGGTTGAACCACCTCCGCATGAAGTAGGGGAAGTACTTCCGCGCCTTGAAGTTGACTCCCTTTTCCGTCATGCGTCGCCAGTAGATGTCGAACAGACGCAATTGCGTGGAGAAAGGCATGGGCTGGTCGAGGAAGGTCCTCACCTCCCAGGTGCGGCCGTCGGCCTCCAGATGCCGGACCGAGGCCCGAAGCTTCTGCCGGTACCCTTTGCTGAGACGGCCCAGGTAGGCCTCGTAACCTCCGCCCAGGGGGATGTGGGCGCAGGGCAGCGCCTTCCGGTCATATTCCTCCGGCGTCCAGGCCGCCTCGATCAGGCGGTCCATGCGGCTTCCGGCCCGGACCCGGCTGAAAATGAACTCCGTGGGGCGGCCGTCCGCGATGGCCTCGAGGGCGAAGCGCAGGTCTCCGGGCTTGACGCCGTCGCTGGTGAGCCCCTCCAGGTAGCCCGCCTGGGAGAACTCGCCCCAGAGGAAGGCCTTGCCCGCCATGGCGGCCCGGCCTATGTGGAGGGGCAGAAGCAGCACGGTGCGGTCCGCGTCGTCCCGCACCTCGTAGATGACATTGCGGTAGAGATGCCGGGTGGAGAGATGGAAGAACTTCCCCACGACGCGGCAGTAGTCGAAGGCCTGGAACGGCGTGTAGTCCCGGCCATCGCCGTACATGGACGTCCACAGGCCTTCGACGTCACGCAGGTCCTTGTGCAGTATGAGCCGTGGCATGCGACACTTTCGGGGACGTACGGGGGTGGGGACGGACGCGAGGGTGCTGGGCCCACGATACCATCCGGCCAGCTAGCGGCCAATCACCCTCAATGGCCCGCCCCCGCGGGCCTGGCCTTCCAGATGGTCGTCATGATGGCCGCCCCCACCAGGCTGAAGGGGATGAGGCAGAGGGCCCATACCCAGGCGTGGGCGGGCACGTGGCCCGCGGTCCCCACCCCGTCCCAGCCGTAGGCCTTCAGGACCCAGCCCAGGCCGAAGCCGGTGAGGCCCGAGCCGATGTACTGGATGCCGTCCAGCGCCCCGGCCACGGTGGCCGCGGCCTTGCGGCCGCCGAAGTCCATGGAGGCCGTGCCGCTAAGCATCCCGTGCACGCCGAAGATGAACATGGCGGTGAGGCCCAGCAGGGTGATGGCCCACACCTGGCCGCCGTGGGTGCCCCGTCCCAGGGCCGCGCCCAGCAGGCAGATCATGACCACCTGCGCCAGGTAGAAGATGAAGGCGACGGGCGGCCGCCGGCTCTGGAAGAGCCGGTCGCTCATCCAACCGCAAAGCAGGCCGCCGAAGATCCCGCCCAGCATGAAGGCCACACCGGTGGCGCCGAACAGGGCCGCCCGCTTGGAGAGGTGGTAGACCTCCTCCAGATACTCCGTGAAGTAGAGCATGATCCCCTGGCGCACGAACCCCGTGCAGAACTCCGCGAAGATCAGGGCGATGATCACCGGGTTGCCGATGACCTTGGCCAGCAGCTCCTTGAGAGGCAGCGGCTTGTCTTCGGCCAGATGCGCGTTGCTGCCGTCGCCGGTGTCGAAGTCCTTGAGCCCGGCGTGGCTGGGCCGGTTGCGAACGAGCAGGTAGTCCACGAGCACCATGACGGCCATGGCCACCACCGGCGCGAACCAGATGATGGTCCAGCTCTTGAAGCTGGCCAGGAGCCAGGCGCCGACCGAGGTGGCCAGGAAGTACCCCGAGCTGATCATGACGCCGAAGATCCCCCCGAAGATCCCCCGCTCCCGCACATGGAACCAGGTGCTGTTCACCTTGACCACGCTCAGGGCCCCGAAGCTTTGGAAATACATGTTGAGGCTCCAGAGGAGGCTCATGGACACCAGCAGCTTCGTGGTGAAACCGTTAAGGAACAGGAGTCCCACCAGGAGGTTGGTCGAGGCGGCCCCCAGGGCCCCCACGAGGATCGCCCGGCGGCCGCCGATACGGTCCGCCAGGGGCCCGTTGATGGCCACCGCCAGGCCGTAGGTCCAGAAGCCCGCCGTGGCGATGATCCCCATCTCCCACTTGTCCAGGTGGTACCAGGCTCCGATATCGCTCTTGACGATATTGAAGTTGTAGCGGCCCATGTACATGGTCGCGTAGGTGAGGCCAAGGGGGAACCAGTTCAGGAAACGCCTGAACCGGAAGGGTTTCGTATGTTGCATGCCATGCTCCGACCCCTCCAGCTTAGACGATGCAGGTATCGGGAATGTAGCTGGAATGTGACGGGGGCGTAAACGCGCCTCCCTTGCCATCCCGGGATGGTGGCATAGTCTGATGGCAGAGGTTGGATCATGTTCAGCACCACCTTGCGCCTTCCCGACGAACTTGCCGCATTTCTCCAGGAGGCCGCCCGGAGCCAGGGCCTCAGCGTCAACGCCTACCTCGCCCGCCTGGTGGAGGAGCGGCGCGAGGGGGACCGGCGCAGCCGGCTCGCCCGCGACTGGGCCCTCTACGCCGGGGAAACCGCGGCCCAGGACGTGGAATACGCTTTCGACCCGCAGGTGAGCCTTGCCGCCGAGACGCCCCTCCCCTACAGGGCGAAGCACGAGGTCAAGAAGCCGAGGAAGCGGACGTGAACCCGCGGCGCGGGGAAATCTGGATGCTGGATTTCAGTCCGGACCACGCCGGGTCCGAGCAGCGGGGTTTCCGCCCGGGGATCATCATCCAGTGCGACGAGGGCAACCTGGCGCCGGGTGCGCGGACGACGATCCTCGTGCCCCTGACCACCCGGGGCCGCCCTTTCGTTTTCTACATTCCCATTCCCGCCGGCCCGGCCACGGGACTCCAGGCCGCCTCCTGGGCCAACTGCACGCAGGTGTTCACCGTGGACAAGTCTCGCCTGAAGGCCCGTTTGGGCTCCGCCCCCGCCCCGGCCCTGGAGGCGGTGGGCCGGGCTCTGGCCGCCACCCTGGACCTGGGAGGGCATGGCGAAAGGACCTGATGCCGCCGCCCTCTGGATCGCGGCCCGTCAGGCCGTGTGGGTCGACCTGTCCACATCGGGTGCGCGAACGGGCTCACCTCCGGAAAATGAGCCCGTTCAGCCTTCGCAGCTTCCCTTCGAACCGCCACAGGGAAGCCCGCCCGGCCACCTGGATGAAACCCGTCGCCTCCGGTGGGAACGGGCAGGCGTCCTGGAGTTCCCGCTGGAAGGCCAGCCTCTTGCGCCCGAAGGGATCCCACCAGGAGCCCTTCCAGCGGACCACCAGGAGAAGCACGGGACGTTCGGCGTGGAAGAGGAGCTTCTTGCGCACCAGGTGGGCTTCGGCGACCCGGGCGTCGGACAGGCACACCCGCTGGATCTCCTGCAGCGCCGAGGGGCTGCAGTGGTGGGATTCCAGGGCATCCAGCAGCGAGACGCCCATGCGCTCGCCCTGAACCTTCTCCACCAGGGCCGCGGCGCGAAGGGCCCGGTCCCACTCCTTGTCGGCGTTCTTCCGGTCGCCCCGGGCCCGCAGGTGGTAGGCCAGCAGTTCGTGGCAGGCCGGGGCCAGGGCCGGGTCGCGGTGGATCAGCTCCCGGGCCTCGAAAACCGCGGCGCTGTCCCGGCCGCGGTCCAGGGCGCGGCGGATGGACAGGAAGGAGGTTTCCACGCAGTTCCGGTTGGCCGCCCGGTACATCTCCAGGGCCGCGTCGAACCGGGGCCAAGGGGCGTGTTCGTACGCGAGCTTCAGGTATTCCAGGGCGTCGGGATGGTCCGGGAAGGTGCCCTCCAGGGCCCCGGCGAGGTCCCGGTAGCGCGTGGCGTCCTCCGCCCAGCTGCGGGCCGCCTCCTCGGCGCAGGCCAGCATCCGGGCCTTCCAGGCCCCTTCCACCTCCTCGGCCACCTTCGTGCCTTCCAGGAGCCGGCGGTAGGCGTGGCCGGCGGGGGGCATGGGGACCTGGGCCTTGGCCTGCAGGTAGTCCAGGCGCAAGCGCAGCAGGGGCGGCGCCTCCTTCTGGAGGCCATCCAGCGCCAGTTCCAGCATGCCTTCGGCGCCTTCGGGGCAGGCGGCGAGCACCTCGCCCAGGTGGCGGTGGAGATCCGCGGGCAGGGGGACGCCGGTATCCAGGCAGGCGTCCCAGTCGGCGAAGACCCTGCGGGCCACCAGGGGTTGCAGGATGGCCAGGCGGCACAGGGCCCGCACCAGGGTGGGCGTGCCGTGCTTCTCGGCGATGGCCCGGTCCGTGCGGATGAACTCTCGGGCCAGGAAGGGCTGGTAGCTCGCCACCACCCACCGGGTGTAGGGGCGCAGGAAGGCGGTGCACCACCTGGGCCAACCCAGGGCGCCGTTGCGCATCGAGGTCTCGATGTGGAGGTGGACCCGGTACCAGTAGGAGGCCAGCCGCTTCACCTGCAGGTTCAGCCAGCCCTGGTAGTCCGACCAGAAGACCGCCTCCCACTCGGCCACGGCGTCCAGCTCACGGAGGCTCAGGGCCAGCAGGGGATAGATGCCGACATGCCAGTGGTACCGGCTCCACCCGAACATGCCGGCCATGGGTACGCCGGTGAGTTCCACGCTCCAGGCGTCGGGAGCCAGGATCACCTGGGGCGACCGGGGCCCCTGCCAGGCCTCCCGGGCCGCCTCCAGGCGCTCGTCCAGGGCTGGGGCCTCCCCGGGCTTCAGGACGCGGCCCGGGGGCCGGGGGAAGCTCTTGAGCGCAAGGCGCAGGCCGTAGAGGGCGTTGGCCAGGAGGAAGGCGGCGGCAGGCCAGGCCAGGAGCCCCAGGCCCGGGGCCGGGAGGACCAGGAGAAGAACCCCCGCAAGGCCCAGGAGAAGCAGGCCCAGGAACGGCAGGGTGGCGCCCAGGGTGAAGCGTGCGGCGGAGCGGATGCGATCCTCGAGCCAGCTCATTGTATTAACCTCTTATATAAATATCTGCTTCAAAGAACGGGTCGCAAGGGAACAATTAATTCAATTTCAGCATTTCAACATTAAAGTAACCCGAGTTCCGTCCCCTTCCGTTCTCAAAGCCGCCAAGACGGGCGTCCCCAATGGATTCCAGGGGAATAGATGACTTGATTCATCCCGAAATTCCCCCGCATGGGCGCGCCGGGGATTTCCACCCACCTTCCACATGCCGCATGCTATTTTCATTCCCAAGGCGGGCTGGGGACGGGTCGTTTGTTGGTTCTGTAACAACTGTGTTAGCTTTATTAAAATTTGAGGTGAATGATGACCCACAAGCCCCGTGGTTCTGGCTCGGCCCTAGAAATACCGGCCCCGGTCAAGCTGCCGAGCGTTCTGGACAAGTGCGCCGCCTTTACCATCCCCGATGACTTGAAAGCCATGGGCATCTATCCGTACCACCGGGTCATCGAAACGGGCCAGGCCACCGAGGTGATGGTCGACGGGCAGAAGCAGCTGATGCTGGGGTCCAATTCCTACCTGGAGCTCACCACCCATCCCCGGGTCAAGGAGCGCGCCCTGGAGGCCATCGAGGTGTACGGCACCGGCTGCGCCGGCTCCCGCTTCCTCAACGGGACCCTGCCCATCCACGTCGAACTGGAGCACAGGCTTGCGGCCCTCGTGGGGAAGGAGGCGGCCCTGGTCTTTCCCACCGGCTTCCAGACCAACACCGGGGTCATCTCCAGCCTGGTGCACAAGGGCGAGTACATCGTCGGCGACAAGTACATCCATGCCTGCATCATGGACGGCTGCATGCTCAGCCATGGGACCCTGGTGCGCTACGACCACAACAACATGGCCGACCTGGAGGAGAAGCTCAGCCGGATCCCGGCCCAGGCCCCCAAGCTCATCGTCACCGACGGCGTCTTCTCCATGGAGGGCGACATCTGCGACCTCCCCGGCATCGTGAATCTGGCCCAGCGCTACGGCGCCCAGGTGATGGTGGACGACGCCCACGGCATCGGCGTGCTCGGCCCCGGCGGCCGGGGCACCGCGGCCCACTTCGGCCTCACGGACCAGGTGGACCTGATCATGGGCACCTTTTCCAAGTCCCTGGCGGCCATCGGCGGCTTCATCGCCGGCAGCGCGAAGGCGATCAACTACCTCCAGCACGTGGCCCGGCCCTACATGTTCTCGGCCTCGGCCTCCCCGGCCAGCGTGGCCGCGGTGCTGGGCGCCCTGGAAGTCATGGAATCCGAACCCGAGCGGATCGCCCGGCTCTGGGAGAACGCGCGGTTCCTCAAGAAGGGCTTCGACGAGATCGGCTTCGACACGGGCAAGAGCGAAACCCCCGTCATCCCCATCATGGTGGGCGAGTTCGACACCTGCATGAAGATGTGGCTCTACCTGAAGGAGGCGGGGATCTTCGTGAACCCCGTGGTGCCCCCCGGGGTGCCTCCGGGCCGCAGCCTCATCCGCATCTCGGTCACCGCGGGCCACACCCGGGAGCAGCTGGAGTGGGCCCTCGACATCTTCCAGAAGGCCGGACGCCATTTCGGCCTCCTGGAGCAGGGGGCATGACCCCGGGGATCCAGGTCCGGCCCGCGACGGGTCCCGGGGACACGGAGGCCTTCATCCGCTTCCCGTACCGCCTGCACCGGTCCGAGCCCCACTGGGTCCCCCCCCTGATCCTGGAACGCCAGGAGTTCCTGGACCCCCTCAAGAACCCGCTCTTCGAATACGCCAAGGTCCAGACCTTCCTGGCCATTCGGGACGGGGAGGTGGTGGGCACCATCGCCGCGGTGCGCAACGACCGCTACGGCCAGTTCCACCCGGACGAGGCGCACGTGGGCTTTTTCGGCCTCTACGAGTGCGTCCCGGACCAGGCGGTGGCCGGCGCCCTCTTCGACGCCGCCTGCGCGTGGCTGCGGGCCGAGGGCAGGACCGTGGCCCGGGGCCCCGTCAACCTCACCACCAACGACATCGTGGGCCTCCTGGTGGACGGCTTCGATTCGGACAACGCCGTCATGATGCCCTACAATCCCGCCTACTACGGCTCCCAGTTCGAGGCCGCGGGTTTCGTCAGGACCAAGGACCTCTACGCCTACTACATGGCCAAGGCCGACTGCGCCGACCGGCTCACGGCGGTGGCCAACCGCCTGGACCGGGGCGGCCTCGTGAAGATCCGGCCCCTCGACAAGAAGCGGTGGCCCGAGGAACTGGCGTTCGTGAGGGACACCTACAACCAGGCCTGGTCGAAGAACTGGGGCTTCGTGCCCTGGACCGACCGCGAGGTGGCGTTCATCGCCAAGGAGCTCAAGCCCCTGGTGGACACGCGCTTCGCCTTCGTGGGAGAGGTGGGCGGGGTGCCCGCGGGCTTCATCGTCTCCATCCCCGACGCCAACGAGGCGCTGAAGCTGGCCCAGGGCCGGCTGCTCCCCTTGGGGCTCCTCAAGATCCTGTGGAAGCTCAAGGTCACCGGCTGCTCCAGCCTGCGCACGATGATCATGGGCGTGCTCCCCCAGTACCGGCGCCGCGGGCTGGACCTCCTGATGATCCACCGCACCATCCAGAACTCCCTGACCACCGGATACCGCGGCGCCGAGGTGAGCTGGATCCTCGAGGACAACCAGGCCCTCCTGAGCCCCCTCCACCAGATGGGGGCCCGGCGCACCAAGACCTACCGCGTGTATGACCGCCCCTGCTAGCGTCCTGGTCACCGGGGGCCACGGCTTCATCGGGTCCCACCTCTGCGGGCGGCTCGCGCAACGCGGGTGCCGGGTGCGGATCCTGGCCCGGCCCGGCGCCGACCTCGCGAACCTCGAAGGCCTGGACGTGGAGGTGGTCCGGGGCGACCTCACCGACCCCGGCAGCCTTCAGGCGGCCCTGGCCGGGGTCGGCCGCGTCTTCCACCTGGCCGGGGCCCTGAAGGGCTTCACCGAAGCCGGCCTCATGGCCGTGAACCGGGACGGCACCCGGAACCTCGTGCAGGCCTGCCCCCCCGGCCTCGAGCGGTTCGTGCTGGTCTCCAGCCTCGCCGCCGCCGGCCCCAGCCCCGGCGGTCCCGAACCCAGGCCCGGCGGCGCCCCCGACGCCCCCCTCACCTGGTACGGGCGCAGCAAGCTCGAGGCCGAGCGCGTGGTCCTGGCCTCGGGCCTTCCCAGCGTCATCCTCCGCCCCCCGGTGGTCTTCGGTCCCCGGGACCGGGACGTGCTGAGCTACTTCCGCATCGCCGCCCGGGGCTTCCTGCCGGTCCCGGGCGCCCGGGAGCGCTGGTACTCCCTGGTGTTCGCCCCGGACCTGGCCGAGGGCATCGCGAAGGCCGGTGACGCCCCCCTGCCCCCGGGCCAGATCATCCCCCTGGTGAACCCCGATCCCGTCACCTGGCTGGACCTGGGCCGGCGCATCGCCAGGGCCCTGGGCCGCAGGTGCCGGGAGCTCCACCTCCCGGAGACGGCCATCCGGGCCGCAGGCCAGATGGCCGGCCTTGCCGCCCGCCTCCGGGGCCGCCCGGAAATCTTCTCCCCCCAGAAGGTGGTGGAAATGCTGGCCCCCGCCTGGGTCGCCAGCCCCGAGAAGGCCCGGGCCCTGCTCGATTGGACGCCGAGAACCTCCCTGGACCAGGCCCTGTGGCAGACCGTCCGCTGGTACCGCGATCATGGCTGGCTCTAGGCGCCCCTTCGGCCTGGCCGCCCCGCTGGGGTCCTGGCGTCCCCTGGACCGCTGGGTGGTGGGTTACGCCCTGGCCACCCTGCCCTTCCTGGGCTACGGCTGGCTGCGGGGCCACCCCGGCTGCGCCGCCCAGGCGGGCGTCAATGCCCTGGTGATCGCCGGATGCCTGCTGATCGCCCGGTGGAGCCGGGACACCGCCGCCGTCGTCCCCACGGTCCTCCGCCTCTTCTACGCCCCCATCATCTACTGGTGCTTCTACCATCAGGTGCAGACCCTGTGGCCCCTGTTCCACACCCTGCCCCTGGACGGCCACCTGGCCCGGGCCGACCAGGCCCTCTTCGGCTGCCAGCCCTCCCTGGCCTGGCGCGCCGCCCTGCCCCAGCGCTGGCTCTCCGAGATCTTCTGCTTCGCCTACCTGGTCTACTACTTCTTCACGCCCATAGTGGGGTTCACCGCCCTCCTGAGGTCCGGCTACGCCGCCGCCGAGCGGGTGATCCTCGCGGCCACGGCCTGTTTCTTCGTGTGCTATGCGCTGTTCTGGATGTTCCCCACCGTCGGGCCGCACTTCTGGTTCCCGCCGGCCCAGGGCCCGCGGCTCTACGACGGGTACGTCTTCAACCATGCGCTCTTCTTCTTCACCCGGGGCGGCGAGATCCGCGGCGGGGCCTTCCCCAGCTCCCACATCGCGGTCGCCACGCTGTTCACGCTTTGGGCCCGGCGGGAGGTGAAGGCGCTGTTCGCGCCGCTGGCGGTGGTGACGGCGGTGATGCTGCCGGCGGTGGTGTACCTCCGGGCGCACTACCTGGTGGATGTGCCGGCGGGGCTCCTCGTGGGGGCCGTCGCCTACTGGGCCAGCGCCCGGACCCTCGCCGCTTCCCGCTAGCATGGTCGCCATGGGGCACCTTCGCGTCATCGAGTTCTTCGCGGGCATGGGCGGCTGGCGCCGCGCCTTCGGCGCACGTGCCACGATCGCGGCGGCCTACGACATCAGCCCGCCGGCCCTGGCCACCTACGCCCGCATCTGGGGCGAACGTCCCACCGCCCGGGAGCTGGCCACCGTGCCCGCCGCGGAAATCCTGCGGCACGGGGCCGACACCTGGGCGATGAGCCCGCCCTGCCAGCCCTTCTGCCGCATGGGGAACCGCCAGGATCTGGAGGACCCGCGCTCCCGGGCCTTCCTCCGCCTGATGGAGCTCCTGGCGGCGCACCCGCCGGAGCACCTGGTGCTGGAGTCCGTGGAGGGCTTCCTGGGCTCCGGGGCCCACGCCCTGCTCACGGACCGGCTCCGGGAGGGCGGCTTCCATGCGCTGGAATACACCCTCGACCCCCAGCGCTTCGGCCTGCCCAACCAGCGGCCCCGGGCCTTCGTGGTGGCCTCCCGGAGGACCCTGGAGGGACGGGAGCTCCCCGGCCTCCCGACGGCGCCCCTGCGGGGGTTCCTGGACCCTGTCGAGGACCCCGGCCTCTACCTGGGCGAAGCCCTCCGGCACCGGCCCGGCCTGGATCTGGTGACGGAGGACGCCACGCGCACCGCATGCTTCATCGGCGGCTACGGTCGGCGCTACGTCGGCAGCGGGTCCTTCCTGGAGACGGAGCGCGGCGTGCGCCGGTTCTCGGTGGCCGAGACCGCGCGGCTGCTGGGGTGGGAGCCTCCCCCGGCGTTCCCGGAGGAGGTGTCCGCTGAGGGGCGCTACAAGCTGCTGGGAAATGGATTGAGCATCCCGGTGGCGGCCTGGGTGGCGGGGCATCTAGCCTAGGAGCCTCCGGATCACTTCCTGCGCCACCCGCAGCCCGAACAGCGCCGGCATGTACGACACCGTCCCGATGGGCTGGCGCTTGCGGCCGGTGCCGTGGTGCTCGCCCACGTCCGCGGGTTCGTAGGGCGTCGTGTTGAGGGCGGGCTCCACGGAGTACACGCAGGGGATGCCCGAGGCCACGCCCCGCCTGCGCAGGCGCAGCCTCACGACCCGCGCCAGGGGGCAGATGAGGGTCTCGGAGATGTCCCCGACCCGCACCTGGGACGCGTCCATCCTGCCGCCGGCGCCCATGCTGGAGACCACGGGGATGCCCAGCCGGTGCACGGCCTCCAGGAGGGTGACCTTGGAGTTGAGGGAGTCGATGGCGTCCACCACCATGTCGGGGCGCGGGTCCAGGAAGCCGTCCACGGTGTCCGGGTCCAGGAATCCGGGCCGCGCGTCCACGTCGCAGTCCGGGTTGATGTCCAGGATGCGCTCCGCGGCCAGGTCCGCCTTCTTCCGGCCGAGGGTGGAGTGCAGGGCGAAGAGCTGGCGGTTGATGTTCGTGGCGTCCACCGCGCCGTAGTCGACCAGGCGGAAGTGCCCGACCCCGGCGCGGGCCAGGGCCTCCACGGCGTACGACCCCACGCCCCCCAGGCCGAAGACGGCCACCCGCGCGTCCTGGAGCCGGGCCAGGGGCTCGGCGCCCAGGAGCTGTTCGGTGCGGGCGTACCATCTCATCTCAACCATCTCCTGAAGAGGCGCGAAGCGTTTTCATGGGCGGGCACCGGGCGGGGGGAAGCGGCGGCGATCCGCGCCAGGTTGGCGGGTTCGTTGGGGCCGGTCACTCCCTCCGGGGGCAGGTCGGGGGAATCCGTCTCGAAGAGGATCCGGTCCTCACGCAGCGCCGCCAGGGAGGCGTGGGCCCGCCTCGCGCCGGGAACGGTGAGGGCGCGCCCGAAGGACAGGTGCAGGCCGAGGGCCTGGAACTCCAGGGCCACCTCGGGGGCGCCGGAGAAGGCGTGCACGAGGCCGCCCGAGGCGGGGAGGCCGGTCTCCCGGAGGATCTCCAGCAGGCGCCCCGCAGCCTTCACGCAGTGCAGGGAGACCGGGAGGTCGCGCCGGATGGCCAGGGCGAGCTGGGCGCGCAGGGCTTCCTCCTGGAGCTCCCGGGAGGGCCTGCCGTCGGAGAAGTCGAGGCCGCATTCGCCCGCGCCGGCGCCGGCGTCGAAGGCCGCCTCCAGCCGCGCCGCCCAGCCCGGGGACGCGCCGTCCACGTACCAGGGATGCAGGCCCGCCATGGGAAGGATCTCCGGCCGGCGGCCCAGCTCCAGCACCCGGTCCCAGTCGCCTTCCCGGGTGCCGCAGCAGACCATGTGCGTCACCCCGGCCTGGGCGGCCCGGCGCAGCACCGCCTCCAGCCCGGCGCCGAAGCGCTCGTCCTGGAGGTGGCAGTGCGCGTCGAAGAGCACTAGTACCGGTAGTGCTCGGGCTTGAAGGGCCCTTCCACGGGAACGTTGATGTACTTCGCCTGGGTCTCGGAGAGCTCCGTGAGCTGGGCGTTGAGCTTCTTCAGCTGGAGCCTCGCCACGTGCTCGTCGAGCTTCTTGGGCAGGGTGTAGACGCCGACCGCGTACTCGCCCTTCTTCGTCCACAGCTCGATCTGGGCCAGGGTCTGGTTGGCGAAGCTGGAGCTCATGACGTAGGAGGGGTGGCCGGTGCCGCAGCCCAGGTTCACCAGGCGGCCCTTGGCCAGCAGGATGATGCGCTTGCCGTCGGGGAAGATGACGTGGTCCACCTGGGGCTTGATCTCCTCCCAACGGTAGCCTTCCAGCGAGGCGATGTTGATCTCGCTGTCGAAGTGGCCGATGTTGCAGACGATGGCCTGGTCCTTCATCTTCGCCATGTGGGCGTGGTCGATGACGTGGTGGTTGCCGGTGGCGGTGACGAAGATGTCGGCCTTGTCGGCGGCGTAGTCCATGGTCACGACCCGGTAGCCCTCCATGGCGGCCTGCAGGGCGCAGATGGGGTCGATCTCGGTCACCCACACCTGGGCGCTCAGCGCGCGCATGGCCTGGGCGCAGCCCTTGCCGACGTCGCCGTAGCCGCAGATGAGGGCGACCTTGCCGGCGATCATGACGTCGGTGGCGCGCTTGATGCCGTCCACCAGGGACTCGCGGCAGCCGTAGAGATTGTCGAACTTGGACTTGGTCACGGAGTCGTTGACGTTGATGGCGGGGAACTTCAGCTCGCCCTTCTCGGCCATCTGGTAGAGGCGGTGGACGCCCGTGGTGGTCTCCTCGGTGACGCCCCTGATGCCGGCCAGCTGCCGGGAGTAGAAGCCGGGATCGGTGGCCAGGGTGCGGCGGATGGCGCCGTACAGCGCCCGCTCCTCCTCGTTGCCGGGGTTGTCCAGCAGGGAGGCGTCCTTCTCGGCCCGGGCGCCCAGGTGCACCAGGAGGGTGGCGTCCCCGCCGTCGTCCAGGATCATGTTGGCCGCGCCCTCCTTGAAGGCGAAGATGCGGTGCGTGAAGTCCCAGTAGTCGTCCAGGCTCTCGCCCTTGAGGGCGAAGACCGGGGTGCCGCCCTGGGCGATGGCGGCGGCGGCGTGGTCCTGGGTGGAGAAGATGTTGCAGGAGGCCCAGCGCACCTCGGCGCCCAGGGCGATCAGGGTCTCGATGAGCACCGCGGTCTGGATGGTCATGTGCAGCGAGCCCGCGATGCGCGCGCCCTTGAGGGGCTGGGCTCCCGCGTACTCCTCGCGGATGGCCATGAGGCCGGGCATCTCAGTCTCGGCGATGGCGATCTCGCGGCGGCCCCAGGGGGCCAGGGACAGGTCGGCGACCTGGAAGTCGGTGGTGGTGGCGGTCATGGGAACTCCTGGGCGGCTGCCGGGTGGGGACACCGGGCGGCGATCCCGCGCCTACCCGCGAACCCGGCTGAGGTTTCAAGGTAAGCGCCGTTGGGAGCACAGGCTTCCGAGCCTGGGACATGGAGATGCCTTGCAGCGCCTCTCGGAAGTACCCAATGATACGCAATCTCAGGTATCCTGGCAATGACATGGACGCCCCCCAGCCCGTCTTCGACACCCTGATCCGGAACGCCCTGGTGGTGGACGGGACGGGAGGCCCCCGCTTCAAGGCCGACGTGGGGCTCCTGGACGGCCGCATCCATGCCGTGGGGGACCTGGGCCCGGCCCGCGCCGCGGCGGTGCTGGACGCGCAGGGCCAGGTGCTCGCCCCGGGGTTCATCGACACCCACACGCACGACGACCGCGCCGTGTTCCGCGCGGATTCCATCCTCCCCAAGTCGAGCCAGGGGGTCACCACCGTGGTGGTGGGAAACTGCGGCATCAGCCTGGCGCCCCTTTCCCCCCTCCAGGCCCCCCCCGCCCCCCTCGACCTCCTGGGCGGTGCGGAGGACTTCACGTTCCCCACCTTCGCCGCCTACGCCCGGGCCCTCCAGGACGCCCCGCTCGCCACCAACGTGGCCGCCCTGGTGGGCCACGGAACCCTGCGCGTGCGCACCATGGAGGACTGGTCGGGGCCCGCGGACCCCGGGCAGCTGCGGGCCATGGTGCGGGACGTGGAGGAGGCCATGGAGGCCGGCGCCCGCGGCCTCAGCACCGGCCTGGCCTACCCCACGAACAGCGGCGCCGACACCGCCGAGGTGGTGGCCCTGGCCCGGGCCGCGGCGAGGCACGGCGGCCGCCTCGCCATGCACGTGCGCGACGAGTTCGACGGCGTGGCCGGCGCCACCCGCGAAGCCTTCCGCTGCGCCCGGGAATCCGGGGCCTTCCTGGTGCTCAGCCACCAGAAGGTCGCAGGCCGGGCCAACCGCGGCCGCAGCAGCGAGCTCCTGCGCCTCTACGCGGAGGAGGGCGCCGGGGTCCCCTTCGCCATCGACGCCTACCCCTACACCGCGGGCTCCACGGTGCTGGACCCGGCCTTCGCCTCCCAGTCCAGCAAGGTGCTGGTCTCCTGGTCCCTGCCCCATCCCAAGGCCGCGGGCCACACCCTGGCCCAGGTGGCCAAGGGCTGGGGCTGCACCGAGGCCCAGGCCCTGGAGCGCCTCAAGCCCGGGGGAGCCATCTACTTCCACATGGACGAGGCCGACGTGGAGCGCTTCCTGGCCTTCGACCGCTGCATGGTCGGCTCCGACGGCCTGCCCCACGACGTCCATCCCCATCCCCGCCTCTGGGGCACCTTCGCGCGCTTCCTCCGCGTGTACGTGGCCGAGCGCAACCTCTTCACCCTGGAGCAGGCCGTGCACAGGATGACGGGCCTGCCCGCGGAGGTCTTCGGCCTTGCGGGCCGGGGCCTGGTCAAGCCCGGGTGCCACGCGGACCTGGTCCTGTTCGATCCGGCCAAGGTGCGCGACATGGCCACCTACGAGCACCCCGGCCTGGCTGCGGAGGGGATCCTGGAGGTGTTCGTGAACGGCGTGCCGCGGGAAGCGGGGAAGGCGGGACAGTTCCTCTGATCCGGAATCCGGGAAGTCCTGGAAATTGGGCCCCTCGGTTCGCGGCCTTGATCTCGAAGATCGGCACCACCCCTGGAAAAGCCTATCGCCGGAAGACCCAGCGGTCGCCGGTGCTGTCCTTGGGGTCGAAAGCGTAGCCCTCCGAGTCGAAAGACTTGAGCCCTTCGGGTTCCCTGATCCGGTTCAGGATGGCGAAGCGGCACATGAGGCCCCGGGCCCGCTTGGCGTGGAAGCTCACCACCTTGCCGCCGTCCAGGAACACCGGCGTCAAGGTGCGGGCCGGGAGCGCCACGGCCCGGGAGAACTCCCCGGACGCGAGGTTCACCAGGGGGCCTCCGTCCAGGGCCGCCTTCAGGGCCCGGGTGAGCGTCCCTTCCCAGAAGGCGTAGAGGTCGGGGCCCTTGGGGTTGGGCAGGCGCGCGCCCATCTCGAGGCGGTAGGGCTGGATGAGGTCCAGGGGGCGAAGCAGGCCGTAGAGGCCCGAAAGGATGCGCAGGCGGTCCTGGGCGAAGGCGAGGTCCGCGGCGTCCATGCCGGTGGCGCCCAGCCCGTTGAAGGCCTCCCCGCTGTAGGCGAGGGCGGCCGGCCGGGCGTTGGCCGGGCTGAACGGGGGTTTCCAGGCCCGGTAGCGGCCTGCCGTCAGAGCGGCCAAGTCCTCGGACATGGCCATGAGCTTGCCCAGGGCTCCCAGATCCAGCTTTTTCAGGAGGCCCGCCAGCGTCCGGGCCTGCGGGAGGTGGACCGGGAGGGAAATGGGGACCTCCGGGACGGGCCGGTCGAAATCCAATTTCTTCGCTGAGGAAATCAAGAGAATCACGAAGACTCCGATAAGGGAGGGGTGACGATCTGCAGGACGAACGTTTCCTCCAGCCTATAAGGAGTTCCCATGAACGTGGGCCGGATCTGCATCATCGCCTTCGCCGCCATCTGCCTCCGGGCCCAGGACCTCGTCCTGGCGGTGGGCATCACGCCCGCCCAGAACATCTTCAACCGCATCCAGGGGACCTTCGAGAAGGCCACGGGCATCCACCTGGTCCTCAAGGACGCCCGCAGCCCCGAAGCCTGGCGCCTCCTGGACGCCGGGCAGGTGGAAGCCGCCTCGGGCGGCCTCACCTGGGAGGACTGGGTGGCCTCCATCAAGGCCAAGAACCTCCGGGTGCCCTCCGAGGAGGAGATCACCCGGTTCCAGATCGGCATCGACCAGATCCAGGTGGTCACCAGCCCCGACGTGCTCCTGTTGGAGCTCGGCCGGGAGGAGCTGCAGGGCATCTTCAGCGGGAAGACCACCAACTGGAAGCAGGTGGGCGGGGACGACGCCCCCATCGTCCTGCTCCTGGATCCCACCCAGATCGCCACCAACGACACCTTCCGCGGCCAGATACTCGGCGGCGCGCCCTTCGGGCCCGCCAAGTGGACCTTCCCGGCGGGCGTCACCCTGGTGCAGGCCGTCGCGGCCACGTCCCATTCCATCGGCTTCGCCCCCAAGGCCTCCCAGGAGAGCCTCAAGGTCAACAGCCCCGTCACCCCGGCCATCACCCGGCCGGTCCTCCTGGTCATCAAGGGGAAGAAGCCCAGCGCCAGCCTCCGCCGGCTCCTGGACTACCTGGAAAGCCCCGAGGGAAAGCAGCTCACGGTCCGGTGACCGGCAGCCGCGGCCCCAGGAAGGCGCCCAGCGGGGCGCCTCCCGCCAGCGCGGCCACCAGGGCGGAGCCGACCACGGGCACCGCGCCCAGGGCCCGCACGCGCTCCAGGCTCCCGGGGTCGTCCAGGCCGAAGCCCACGGCCAGCGGGCGGTCCGTGGCGCCGCGCAGGGCCTCCAGGCGCTCGGCCACCGGGCCCAGGTCGGTGCCCTGCCCCGTGCCGGTCACCCCCAGGCGCGCCACCACGTAGGCGAAGCGCTGGGCGAAGGGATGCCCGGGGCCCGGGTCGGGCCGGGAGGCCAGGAGCTGCCGGGCCCTGGCCAGGGGCGTGGTGGGGGTCAGCAGGGGCACGATGGGGTAGCCCGCGGCCCGCAGGCGCTCCTCCCACGCGGGCTCCTCGCCGAAGGGGAGGTCCACCACCAGCAGGCTCCTCACGGGGGTGGGCGCCAGGAGCCGCTCCAGGTCGTCCCCCAGCTGCAGCAGCGGATTGAAATAGGTGAACAGGACGACGTCCGGCCCCGGAAGCCCGGCCAGCGTCTCCAGAACCCGCCGCGGCGAGGTGCCGGCCTCCAGGGCGCGGTGGGCCGCGGCCTGCAGCACGGGGCCGTCGGCCACGGGGTCGGAATGGGGCAGCCCCACCTCCACGGTGCCCACCCCCAGGGCCCGGAATTCCGCGAGCAGCGCCGGAAGGCCTGAAAGCGTGGGATCGCCCGCCATGATGAAGGGAAGGATCGGTTCCATGTCAGGCTCCCAGCGCGGCTTGGTAGGTGGAGAGGTCCTTGTCGCCGCGGCCGGAGAGCCCCGCCAGGACGGTGCGCGCCCCGAGCCGCCCCAGGACGGCCAGGGCGTGGCTGGATTCCAGGGCCGGCAGGATGCCCTCGGCGCGGCAGAGGCGCCGGGCCGCTTCCAGGGCCTGGGCGTCCGAGGCCCGCAGGGCCTCGACGCGGCCCTCCAGGCACAGCGCCGCCAGCTCCGGGCCCATGGAGGGATAGTCCAGGCCCGCGCTGATGCTGGCGGTCTCGGCTGTCCAGCCGTGCTCGTCCTGGAGCAGGAGGCTTTTGCAGCCGTGCAGGACGCCCACGCGCCCGCCGCCCACGCGCGCGGCGTGCTCGCCGATGCCCGCGCCGTGGCCCCCGGCCTCCACCGCCACCAGGCGCACCGGATCGTCCCGGAACGGCACCATGAGTCCCAGCCCGTTGCTGCCGCCCCCCGCGCAGGCCACCACCACCTCGGGCAGTTCGCCGCAGGCCTCGAGCACCTGGGCCCGGGCCTCCTCGCCGATGACGCTCTGGAAGCTGCGGACGATGAGCGGGAAGGGATGCGGGCCCAGGGCCGATCCCAGGATGTAGTGGGCCCTGTCGCAGCGCCCCGCCCAGGTGCGCAGGGCCTCGTTCACGGCCTCCTTGAGGGTGCGCAGGCCCGCGGTCACCGGCACCACCTGCGCCCCGAAGAGCCGCATGCGGGCCACGTTCGGGGCCTGGCGGGCCATGTCCACCTCGCCCATGTAGACGGTGCAGGATAGGCCCAGGCGCGCGCAGGCCGCGGCGCAGGCCACGCCGTGCTGGCCGGCGCCGGTCTCCGCGATGACCTCGCGCTTGCCCATGCGCCGGGCCAGGAGGGCCTGGCCGAGGGCGTTGTTGATCTTGTGGGCGCCGGTGTGGGCCAGGTCCTCGCGCTTGAGGTAGAGGGCGTGGAGGCCCAGCTCCCTGGCCAGCCGCGGCGCGGAGGTGAGGGCCGTGGGCCGGCCCACGAAGGTGCGCAGCTCCTCCTTCAGCTCGCGCTGGAAGCCGGGGTCGGCCAGGGCCGAGACGAAGGCCGCCTCCAGCTCCAGCAGGGGCTGCATGAGGGTCTCCGGCGCGTAGCAGCCCCCGAGTCCCAGGTCGCCGTAGCGTCCGGACAAGGTGAATTCCGTCGTCATCGCTTCTCCAATCGGTGTGCTTCGGCCACGAACGCCGCCACCAGGGCGGGATCCTTCAGGCCAGGGGCGCGTTCCAGGCGGCTCGCCGCGTCGAAGCCCCTGCAGTCCATGTGCGCGGGCAGCGCCTCGAGGCGCTCCGCCAGCAGGTCCCCCCGGAGCCCGCCGGCCAGGAGGAAGGGCCCGGGCGGAGGATGGGCCCCCGCGTGGGCCAGGCCGGACCCGCCCAGGAGACCGGTGGCCTTGGGCCCGGTCTCCCAGAGGTACAGGTCGGCGGGCGCCGGCTCCTGGCCGGGCTCGTCGGGCCACGGCAGCAGGATGCTCAGCCCGCGGGCCCGCAGGAGTTCAAGCCCGCTCCGGTCCGGCAGGTACGGCTGCACCCACCGGGCGCCGCAGAGCTCCGCCCACCGGGCGATCTCCGCCGCGTCCCCGGCCACCGCCACCAGCACGGCCCGGTCCCCGGCCAGCCGGGGCAGGAGGGGATCCGGGCAGTGGCGGGGACTCGCGGGATGGGCGAGGAAGCCCAGCCAGTCCGCCCCGGAGGCCAGCGCCAGGGCCACGTCCCCGGGGGTGGTCAGGCCGCAGACCTTGGCCTTCACGGACGCACCGCCCGGAGGAAGGCTTCCGGATCCGCGGCGCGCATGAGGGACTCCCCGATGAGCAGGGCGTCGAAGCCCTGGGCCAGGGCCTCCCGGGCCAGCTCCGGGCTGCGCAGGCCCGATTCCCGGATGAGCAGCGCCCCCGGGAAGGCCCGCCGCAGGGGTTCCGCGTCGGCGGGGCCCTCCGAGAAGTCCGCGAGGTTGCGCACGTTCCACCCCACCAGGCGCGCCCGGCTTTCCTGGGCGGCGGCGATCTCGTGGATGGCGTGCAGCTCCACCAGGGGCTCCAGGCCCAGGGCCCGCGCCGCCGAGGCGTAGGCCGGGAGCTCGCCGCCCAGCACCCGGGCGATGAGCAGCACCGCCTGGGCCCCCAGGGCCACGGCCTCCTCCAGATGCTTCCGGGTGCAGACGAAGCCCTTGTAGAGCACCGGCAGGCCGAAGCCCAGGGCCAGGGGGATGTCACCCGGGCGCCCGCCGAACCAGTGGGGCTCGGCCAGCACGGAAAGGCACGCCGCCCCGCCCCGGGCGTAGGCGCCCAGCCGGGAGGCGAGGTCCGCGTCGAGGGCGAAGGGCCCCAGCGAGGGCGAGGAGCGCTTGAATTCCGCGATGACCGGCAGGCGCGCCCGGCGCAGGGCCAGCTCGAAGGGGCCCTCGCCCCGCAGGGGATGGGCGCGGAAGGGGGTCCGGAAGGCCTGCTCCGCGATGCGCAGGCGCTCCCGCTCCACGATGGCCGAAAGGATCTCCGCCATGGCTATGCCGCCAGGGACAGGAGGGACGGCAGGGGCAGCCCATCCTCCAGGGAGGCCCGCACCTCGGCCACCAGGGCTCCCAGGCCGGACAGCTCCCGGTCCCGCACCAGGGCGAGGCCCAGGGCGGCCTGGAGGGCCACCTCCTCGGCCACGCGCCTGGAATAGTCCGGGTGGCCCGCGCCCCCGGCGAGGCCGCGGGCCAGGTCCACGCACGCCTCCAGGGAGCCGGCGGCGGCCGGCGCGAGGCCGCCGCGCACCCCGGCGTCCCCGGGCGAGAAGCGCACGGCGGGAAGGAGGCGCCCGGCTCGCACCGGCTGCAGCAGGGTGGGGCCCTCCAGGGACGCCTCGTCCATGCCCGCGCCCGAGGCGGTGGTGCCGTGCACCACCAGGGCCCGCTCCAGGCCCAGGGCCGCCAGGGCCTCGGCCACGGGAAGCACCCACTCCTCCCGGGCCACGCCCAGCACCTGGTAGGCGGGGCGGGCCGGGTTCAGGAGGGGGCCGAGCATGTTGAACACCGTGGGCACCGCCAGGGCGCGGCGGATGGGCACCATGCGCGCCAGCACCGGGTGGAAGCGCGGCGCGAAGAGGAACACGAAGTGGCTGCGGGCCAGGTCCGCCTCCAGGAGCGGCAGGGGCCGGGCCAGGTCGAGGCCGAGGGCCTCCAGCAGGTCCGCGGACCCGCAGAGGCTCGACGCCGAGCGGCTCCCGTGCTTGACCACGTCCACGCCCATGTGGGCCAGGGCCAGCGCCGACAGGGTGGAGAGGTTGGCCGTGTGCACCCCCTGGCGGGCGTCGCCGCCGGTGCCGCAGGTGTCCAGGGAGGGCCCGGGGGCCGGGAAGGCCACGGCGTGGCCGCGCAGCACCTGCGCGAAGGCCGTGAGTTCGGTGCCCCGGAAGGGGCGGCCGTTCAGGTCCAGGAGGGCCTGGCCCACGGCCTTGGGGTCGGAATCCGGGTCGAGGCAGGCCTCCATGAAGGCCCGCGCCCCGTCCAGGGAGAGGTTCTCGGAAAGGTGCAGGGGGTTGGTCATCGCATGCTCCTCAATTGGCCGATCCCCAGCCCACGGCGCGCCGGATGTACGGGACGCCGGACTGGCTTTGGGGAAGATCCAGGCGCCGGCCCACGGCCCGGGCCACGGGGCCCAACTCCTCCGCGAGGCGGCGGAACTCGGGGAAATGCAGGGACTGGGCGCCGTCGCTGAGCGCCCTGGCGGGATCGGGGTGGACCTCCACGATGATCCCGTCGGCCCCCGCGGCCACGGCGGCCCGGGCCATGGGAATCACGGCGTCCCGGCGCCCGGTGCCGTGGGAGGGGTCCACCACCACCGGCAGGTGGGTCATGGCCTTGAGCACGGGGACGGCGTTCAGGTCGAGGGTGTTGCGGGTGGCCGTCTCGAAGGTGCGGATGCCGCGCTCGCAGAGGATCACCCGGGCGTTGCCCTCCAGCAGGACGTACTCCGCGGCCAGCACGAACTCCTCCAGGGTGGCCGAGGGGCCGCGCTTGAGGAGCACGGGCTTGCCGGCCCGCCCCACGGCGCGCAGCAGCGGGGCGCTGGACATGTTCCGGGCGCCGATCTGGAAGCAGTCCACGAAGGGCAGCATCTCCTCCACGTCCGCGGGGTCCATCACCTCGGTGATCACGGGCAGCCCCGAGGCGTCCCCCGCCTCGCGCAGCAGCAGGACCCCCTCCTGCCCCAGCCCCTGGAAGGCGTAGGGGGAGGTGCGGGGCTTGTAGGCCCCGCCCCGGAGGCCGGTGGCGCCGTAGGCGGCGATGTAGTTCGCGGTGGCGACGATCTGCTCCCGGTCCTCCACCGAGCAGGGACCGCCCATGAGGGCGATGGCCTCGCCGCCCACGTCGGCGCGGCCCAGGGCCACCCGGGTGCCCCGGGGCGCCGCGGACCGGGCCGCCAGGATGGGCTTGGCGCCCGAGGCCTTGGCCCACTCGACGCCCTCCAGGGCCTGGACCTCCTTCAGGGAGGGCCCGCCGGGGCCCAGCAGGGCCAGGAAGAGGCCGAAGGGGAAGTCCAGCCGCCGGGCGCCTTCCAGGGCCTCCAGGGCGGGGACGGGGTGCTTGAGCTTGATGATCATGGGGGCCTCAGTTCAGGACGGGGTTCTGGCACAGTCCCACGAAGTTGGCCAGCAGCCCCGCGCCGTCGGGCGTGAGGATGGACTCCGGGTGGAACTGCACGCCGTGGCAGTTGAAGGTGCGGTGGCGGACGGCCATGATCTCCCCGTCGGCCGTCGTGCCCTGGACCGCGAGGCAGTCCGGGAGGCTCGCGGCCTCGGCGGCGAGCGAGTGGTAGCGGCCCACCTGGAGCGGGTCGGGCAAACCCGCCAGCAGGCCCGAGCCGTCGTGGGGCATGAGGGAGATCTTCCCGTGCATGGGCCGGCCCGCCCTCGCCACCCGGCCCCCGAAGGCCTCCACCATCACCTGGTGCCCCAGGCACACGCCCAGGATGGGGACCCTGGGCGCCAGGGCCCGCACCAGCTCGATGCAGACGCCGGCGTCCCGGGGGTGCCCGGGCCCCGGGGAGATGACCAGGCCGTCCAGGTCCATGGCCAGGGCCTTCTCCACCGTGAGGGCGTCGTTGCGCACCACCTCCAGGCGGGGCTCCAGGGCCCCGATCATGGAGACGAGGTTGTAGGTGAAGGAATCGTAGTTGTCGACGAACAGGATCATCGGTGCACCTCCACGCCGAGGGCGGAGAGGAGCACGCCGGCCTTGGCGTGGATCTCCGCCCACTCCGAAGCCTCCACCGAATCCGCCACGATGCCGGCCCCGGCGCGGAACCGCGCCACGCCGTCCTGGATCTCCAGGCTGCGGATGGTGATGGCGATCTCGAGATTGCCGGTGCGGTCCAGGATCCCCACCCCGCCGCCGTAGGCGCCGCGGTCCTCGCCCTCCAGGGCGGCCAGTATCTGGGTGGCGCGGATCTTGGGGGCGCCGCTGAGCGTGCCGGCCGGGAAGGTGCTCCACAGGGCGTCCAGGGGCCGGAGCTCCGGGCGCAGGCTGCCGCGCACCTCGGAGATGAGGTGCATGACGTGGCTGAACATCTCCACCTGCTCGCGCACGGGCACCGTCACCGAGCCGTGGGCGCAGACCCGGCCCAGGTCGTTGCGGGACAGGTCCACCAGCATGGCGTGCTCCGCCAGTTCCTTGGGATCGGCCTTGAGCTCGGCGGCGAGGCGCCCGTCCTCCAACGGGTCCCCCGAGCGCCTCCGGGTGCCGGCGATGGGCACGGTGGCCACCTGCGAGCCCTCGACCCGCACCAGCATCTCCGGCGAGGCGCCCACCAGGGTGCGGCCCCCCAGGGACACGAAGAAGTGGTACGGGGAGGGGTTCAGGCGCCGCAGCCGCCGGTAGACCTCGAAGGGGTCGCCCTCGATGCGCCCCTCGAAGGGCTCGCTCAGCACGATCTGGTAGGCGTCCCCGGCGAGGATGGCCTCCTGGGCGGCCTTGAAGTTGCGCGCGAACCGCGCCCGGTCCGGGGTGCGGGTGGTCGCGAAGACCGGCGGGGCGGGCCGCTCGGGCAGGGCCCCTTCCAGGCGGGAGGCCAGTTCCGCCAGGCGCGCCTCCCCGTCCCCGGCCGTGGGGAAGTGGTAGAGGTAGCCCTGCTGCTTGAGGTGGTCCAGCACCAGGCCCGAGGCGAAGCGACCGAAGCGCAGCCTGGGCTTGCGGGCCCCGGGGAAGGAGGCTTCCAGCACCGGCTCGGCCAGGGCGAAGGCGCTGAAGTCCGCCCAGCCCACCGCCCCGCCCAGGAAGGGCACCGGGACCTCGGGAGTCTCCACCTTCAGGGCCGCGGCCCAGGCCTCCAGGGCCGCCAGAGGGTGGCCCGGCAGGGCCTCCCGGACGCCGCCGCGCACCAGCGCCGCCTCCGTCCCCGCCTCGAAGACCTCCGACGCGTCCAGACCGATGAAGGAGAAGCGGGCCTGGGACTCGCCGCCCGTGACGGACTCCAGCAGGTAGGCGTCCTGGCCCGGCTCCGTGAGGGCCAGGAAGGCCCGCACGGGGGTCGTGAGGTCCGCCGGGAAGGAGATCACCAGGGGGGCCGCGGCCGCCGGGGTGGATGTGGGGGATGCAGGTGTCATGTTTTCCTCTAGATACGAAAAAGCCCACCGTGAAGGTGGGCCGGGATGCTTGCTTTGGGTTCTCTATGCCTTATGTCCGAAGGCTGCCCACGCGAACGCCCGACCCCTGGTGCCAGTAGCGCCAGTTCCAGGCCAGGTTGGTCATGCGATGGGTCACGAGGGACTCCGGTTAAGGGGGAAGTCTACGGGCTTCCGGGATGGAATGCAAGCAGTCGGAACAAGGGCTTGTGCCGATGCCCCCGGGGCACGTGCGACGGATCCACCACCGATCAATTGATATATTTTTTGGCCGTTCGGGGTAAAATTTTTTCATTCCGAGGTGGGCCATGGGCATGAAAATCGTGGGCACGAGCGTCCAGCGCCTGGACGCCGTCGCCAAGGTCACCGGCAGGGCCCGCTACTCGGAGGACTTCTTCGAGCGGGACATGCTGGTGGGCAAGGTGCTGCGCAGTCCCCACGCCCACGCCAGGGTGCTGCGCGTGGACGCCTCCCGGGCCCGGGCGCTGCCGGGCGTCGAGGCCGTCCTCGTGCCCGGGGACCCCTCCTGGCGCCCCTTCGGCACCGCCGGGCACCCCTGGTCCCTGGATCCCCACCACCGGGACGCCCAGGACCGGCAGATCCTGACGGACAAGGCGCGGTTCGTGGGCGACGCCGTGGCGGCGGTGGTGGCCGTGGACCTCCTCACCGCCCAGAAGGCGCTCTCGCTCATCGAGGTGGAGTACGAGGTCCTCCCCTTCGTCCTGACCCCCGAGGACGCCATGGCCGAGGGCGCGCCCCTCATCCACGAGGACAGGCCCCGGAACGTCCTCAGCGACTTCGGGGTGGGCTTCGGGGACCTGGACGCCGAGATGGCGAAGGCCGACCACGTCTTCGAGGGGCACTTCGAGACCAGCGTCGTGCAGCACTGCCACATCGAGAACCACAACGCCTTCGCCTTCGTGGACACCGACGGGCGCATCGTCATCAACTCCTCCACCCAGATCCCGCACATCGTGCGCCGGGTGGTGGCCCAGGCCCTGGGCCTGCCCTGGGGGCGGGTGAAGGTGATCAAGCCCTTCATCGGCGGCGGCTTCGGCGCCAAGCAGGACGTGGTGGTGGAACCCCTGGTGGCCGCCATGGCCCTGGCCGTGGGCGGGCGCCCCGTGCGCTACGCCCTCACGCGGGAGGAGGTCTTCATCGACTCCCGCACCCGCCACGCCTTCAGGATGGACCTGAAGACCGCCGTGTCGAAGGACGGCGAGCTCAAGGCCATCGGCATCAGGCTCCTGAGCAACTCCGGCGCCTACGCCTCCCACGGCCACTCCATCGCCATGGCGGGGGGCGGCAACTTCCGGTCCCTGTACAAGCTCGACGCCGTGAAGTTCGAGCCGAAGACCGTCACCACCAACCTCCCGGTGGCCGGGGCCATGCGCGGCTACGGCTCGCCCCAGGTGTTCTTCGCCCTGGAGAGCCACCTGGAGGACATCGCCCGGGCGCTCAGGCTCGACCCCATGGCGTTCCGCCTGCGCAACCTCATCGGGGTGGGCTACACCGACCCCCTCACCGGCATCACGGTGCGCTCCATGGGCGTGCCCGAGTGCATCGAGAAGGGCAGGACCCTCATCCGCTGGGACGAGAAGAAGAAGGCCAACGCGAACCAGACCGGGGACCTCCGCCGGGGCGTGGGCATGGCCTGCTTCAGCTACGCCTCGGGCACCTTCCCCTTCAGCCTCGAACTGAGCGGGGCCCGCATCGTGATGAACCAGGACGGCTCCATCACCCTGCAGGTGGGCGCCACGGAGATCGGCCAGGGCAGCGACACCGCCTTCGCCCAGATGGCCGCGGAGATCCTGGGCATCACCGTGGACATGGTCCACGTGGTCACGTCGCAGGACACGGACGTCACGCCCTTCGACCCGGGTTCGTACGCCTCCCGCCAGACCAGCATCTGCGGCGTGGCGGTGCGCAAGGCCGCGCTGGAGGCCCGGGCCAAGGTCCTGGCCATCGCCGCGCGCAAGTGCGGCCTGCCGGCCTTCGAGCTGGACATCCGGGACTGCCGCATCGTGGAGAAGGCCCTGGGCCGGGAGATCTGCACCCTCGAGGAGGTGGCCATGGACTCCTACTACGACCGCATCCACGCCGACCCCATCCGCGCCGACGTCTCCGCCAACGTGCGGAACTCCGCCATCGCCTACGGCACGACCTTCGTGGAGGTGGAGGTGGACCTCCGCACCGGCAAGGTCGAGGTCCTGGAGCTGTACAACATCCACGACTCCGGCCGCATCATCAATCCGAAGCTGGCCGAGGGCCAGGTCCACGGCGGCGTGAGCATGGCCCTGGGCGCCGCCCTCCTGGAGCAGCTGCTGGTGGATCCCGCCACCGGGAAGACCCTCAACAACAACCTGCTGGACTACAAGCTCCCCACCATCCTCGACACCCCGAAGATCAACGCCGCCTTCGTGGAGACCTGCGACGCGGGCGGCTCCTTCGGCTCCAAGGCCCTGGGCGAGTGCCCCGTCATCTCCCCCGCCCCCGCCATCCGCAACGCCGTGCTGGACGCGACGGGCGTCGCCTTCGACCGGATCCCCCTCTACCCGCAGGCCGTGTTCGAGAAGTTCCGAGAGGCGGGCGTCATCCGTCCGCAAGCACCCGCGACAGCCGCCCTTCCCTGATCATCAGGTCCGCCAGCACCGCGGCCGTGACCGCCTCCAGCACCACCGGCACCCGCAGCGCGATGCAGGCGTCGTGGCGGCCGCCGACCTTCAGCTCGGCGGGGGCCTGGGTGCGCAGGTCCAGGGTGGTCTGGGGTGCCTTGATGCTGGAGGTGGGCTTCACGGCCACCCGGAAGACCAGCTCGTTGCCGTTGGTGATGCCGCCGTTGAGGCCGCCGGCGTTGTTGGTGGCGGTGCGGCCCTCCATGTCCAGGATCGGATCGTTCACCTGGCTCCCGCGCAGGCGGCAGGCCCCGAAACCGATTCCGAACTCGATGCCCTTGATGGCGGGGATGGAGAAGGCCCCGTGGGCCAGCAGGGACTCCACGCTCTCGAAGAAGGGCTCGCCCAGGCCCGCCGGCAGGCCCTGGACGCGGCACTCCACGAGGCCGCCCACGGAGTCCCCGGCGGCCATGGCCTCCTGGATGGCGCGCTCGATGTCGGCCTTGCCGCCGGCCTCCAGGAGCCGGGCCTCGACCCGCACCGGGGCGAGCAGCTTCTTGGCGACGACCCCCGCGGCCACCAGGCCCGCCGTGAGCCGGCCCGAGAAGTGTCCGCTGCCGCGCATGTCCGCGAAGCCGCCGTACTTCTTCAGGGCCACCCAGTCCGCGTGGCCGGGACGGGGCGTGTCCTTGATGGCCTCGTAGGCGCCGGAGTCCGTGTTCCTGTTGCCGAACAGGATGAGGATGGGGGCGCCGGTGGTGCGGCCCCCGAGGATCCCGGTCTGGATGAGGGCGGCGTCGTCCTCGCGCCGGGGGGTGGTGCCGGGGGCGGAGCCGCCCCTGCGGCGCTCCATGTCCGCGGAGAAGTCCCCGGGCTCAAGGAACAGGCCCGCGGGGCACCCGTCCAGGAGGATCCCCACGCAGGACCCGTGGGACTCGCCCAGGATCGACATCCGGAAGGTCCGGCCGAATGAGTTCACGCGTCACCTCGCAGGGAAGCCAGATCGCTGAAGAATTCGGGATAGGACTTCTCCACGCAGGCCTCGCCCTCCATGGTCGCACCCCGGGCGCTCCGGAGGCCAGCCACGGCGCAGGCCATGGCCATGCGGTGGTCGTTGTGGGGGTCGATGGCGCCGCCCTCCAGGGGCCCGCCTTCGATCTCCATCCAGTCGCCCTCGACCTTCAGGGTGGCGCCCATGGCCGAGAGCTCGGCCACCAGGGCCGTGGCGCGGTCGCTCTCCTTGGCCTTCAGGCGGCTGGCGCCCTTGAGGCGGGTGAGGCCCCGGGCGTGGCAGGCCAGGGCCGCCAGCGGAGGGAAGAGGTCGGGGCAGTCGGTGGCGTCGAAGGTGAAGCCGCGCAGGTCGGCGCGGTCCTGGAGGAGCGCGCCGCCCTCCCAGCGAAGCGCGGCGCCCGCGTCCTCCAGGGCGTGCAGGATGGCCCGGTCCGCCTGGGCCGAGTCGGGGTTCAGGCCCTCCACGGCCACCGCTCCGGCCACGGCCCCGGCCACCAGGAGGAAGGCCGCGCCCGACCAGTCCCCTTCCACGGACAGATCCACGGGCCGGAAGGCCTGGCCGCCTGGGACGACGAAGAGATCCAGCGCCGGGGACGCCTCCACCCGGGCCCCGAAGGCCGCCAGGACGTCCAGGGTCATTCGGATGTAGGGCCCGCTGCGCAGCCCCTCCACCTCCACGCGGCTGTCGCCTTCCGCCCCGGGCAGGGCCAGGAGCAGGCCGCTGAGGAACTGGCTGCTGGCGCGGCCATCCACGCGCACGCGGCCCCCCTTCAGGGGCCCGCGCAGGGTTATGGGGGGGAAGCCTTCCCGGGTGGAGCAGACCACGCCCAGCTGGCGCAGGGGGTCCAGCACCATCTCCATGGGGCGGGTGAGGAGGGAGCCGTGGCCCGAAAGGGTCATGGGCAGGTCCTGGAGGGCGGCCACCGCCGCCGCGGCCCGCAGGCAGAAACCCGATTCGCCGCAGTCCAGGTTCCCGGTCCGGGGCCGCCCCCCGCCGCGGATCTCCAGGACGTCCCCGGCCTCGCGCACCCGGGCGCCCAGGTCCCGGATCACGCCCAGGCAGGCCGCCCCGTCCGCGGAGCTTCCGGGCTGGCGGATGACGCTTGCGCCCGGGGTCCGGGAGGCCGCCAGGAGAAGGCGCTGGAGGTGGCTCTTGGACGCCGGGGCCCGGAGGCGCCCGGCCACGGTTCCGGGGGGGATATGGATCATCGGCTCATTCCGGATCCCCCAGGGCCAGGCGCTCCCGTTCCCGGGGGTCCAGGGTCTCGAGGAACTCCTGGTAGCGCTGCTCATTTTCGCGAAGGCGGGCGCCCATGAAGCGGCTGGCCCGGAGTTCAGCGGGGGTGAGGGTCCGTTCTTTGCGTTTCTGGCTCGCCATGGGTGCATGGTATCGGCGCTTGGAGCGAAATTCCACAGGACGCGCCGAATTTACGCCCTCGCTCAAATAGAAATGATTTTCACTTGAATCAAACAGAAACGAGTTCTATTCTCTTTGAAGGCACCTGCCTTGAATTTTCTCTGCTTGAGGACTGAATGAATCGTTTGTTTTTGCTGCTCGTGGCCGCCTCCCTCCCTGCCCTCCTTTCCGCCGCCTCCTCGGGCAGCGGCCTGATCTCGGGCGTCGTGAAGGACGAGGGCGGCAAACCCGTCGCCGGCGCCGTGGTCACCCTCGAGAACCGCGTCGCGGGGCGCATCCAGACCGCCCGCACCGATGCCCAGGGCCGGTTCTCCCTCTTCAACGTGCCGTTCAACGACTACCACCTGGAAGCCGCGGCCCCGGGCCTCGCCACGGCCCACCGCGACGTGGCCGTGCGGAGCACCCTGCCGCTGCAGCTGGCCCTGAGCCTGCCCCAGGCCGGGGCCGTCGTGGTGGTGGAGGAGCGCTCCGGCCTCCTCGAGGCCCACCCCTCCAGCCACCTCGACATCGACCGCGCCACCATCGAGCAGATCCCCGCGGTGGTCCAGAGCCGGGGCATGGAGAGCATCCTCCTGGCCACGCCGGGGTTCATCCAGGACGAGAACGGGCGCTTCCACTTCCGGGGCAGCCACGGCCAGGCGATGTACGTCATCGACGGCGTGCCCGTCACCGACCAGATGCAGGCCACCTTCTCCAACTCCCTGGACCCGGGCCAGGTGGAGAGCATGGAGGTCATCACCGGCGGCATCTCAGCGGAGTACGGCGGCAAGCCCGGGGCGGTGGTGAACCTCACCTCCAAGTCCGGCCTGGGGACTCCGGGCGGCTTCCAGGGGGACTACAGCGTCGGGGCCGCGCGCTTCCGCACGTTCGAGTCAGGCCTCAGCCTCCGGGGCTGCACGGACCGCTCCGGCTGGTTCGTCACCGCCGCGGGCTCCGGCAGCGACCGGTTCCTGGACCCGGTCAACTTCGAGAACCTGCACAACCACGGCACCACGGGCAGGATCTTCACGCGCTTCGACTGGCTCCTCTCCGGCACCGACACCCTGCGGCTCTCCGCGGGCGGGGGCGCCACGGCCCGGGACGTCGTGAACCTGGCCAGCCAGGAAGCCCGGGGCCAGGACCAGCGCGCCCGCAACGTGGACGCGAACCTCAGCCTGGGCTGGACCCGCCTCCTGGGCCCCGACGCCAGCATCGAGGCCACGCTCTTCCACCGCCAGTCCACCGCCCGGCTGGACCCCACCGCCGACCTGGCGCCGGGTTTCGGGGGGGGCGGTCCCGACTACCCCTACTGGGCACGCCAGGACCGGTCCCTGGACAACCAGGGAGCCACCGCGGCCTACCAGAGGAAGAACGGCGACGACACCTTCAAGGCGGGCCTCCAGTTCGTGCGCTACCCCATCCGCGAGCGCTTCGCCTTCGCCATCACCGACGGCTCCAGGGCCGCCGATGCCGGGGACCCGCTCCACGCCTACACCCCGGAGGGGGGCGGGAACATCTTCCGGTTCGACGAGAGCATCGCGCCGTCCCTGGCCTCGGCCTATGTCCAGCAGGACCTGAAGGCCGGGGACTGGAACCTGGGCCTGGGCCTGCGCCTGGACAGCTACCGCGGGCGCGGCTACGTGCACAACCAGCTGCAGCCCCGGGTGGGCGTGTCCCGCTCCTTCCCGGCCGCGGGCACCCTCCTGCGCTTCAGCTACGACCGGCTCCTCATCACGCCGGAGAACGAGAACCTGGCATTTTCCACCTCCCAGGCCGCCTGGGACCTCACCTCGGCCGCAGGCACGAAGGTGCCGCAGCTGCGCCCGGAGCTCCAGGACAGCTTCCTGGTGGGCGTGGAGCAGCAGGTGGGCGGAGTCTTCAAGGCCAGCCTGGACTACTGGTGGAAGGACAGCGTCAACAGCGCCGACAACGACCAGTTCCTCAACACGGGCGTTCTCTTTCCCACCGCCGCGGCACGGGGCTTCTTCCACGGCATGGACCTCCGCCTGGACCTGCTGGAAGTGGCCGGCTGGTCCGCCTACCTCAGCGCGGGCACCGTGCGCACCATCTTCCGCAGTCCCACCGTGGGGGGCCTCTCCTCGGCCGAGGCTTCCCGGCCCGCCGGAACCCCCTACCTCATCGACCACGACGAGAAGCTCACCCTCCAGCTGGGCGTCCACTACCAGTCCAAGGCCTTCTTCGCGCAGGTGATCGGCCGGTACGACTCGGGCCTCGTGGCCGGCGACCCCGGGAATGCCGCGGGCAACCCGGACTACGCCTTCGGCATCCCCTACGTGCGGGTGACCGACGATTCCCTGGTGGGGCCGACCTGGCGCATCCGGCCCCGCACCGTGTGGAACCTGAGCGCCGGGCGGGAGTTCGCCACCGGCCGCGGCACCTCCATCGTGGCCGGTGCCAACCTCCTCAACGTCTTCGACGAGAAGGGCCTCTACAACTTCCTCAGCGCCTTCGGCGGCACCCACGTGATCCCGCCCCGCACCCTCGCGGTGAACCTGAAGTTCAAGTTCTAGCCTTCAAGGCGTGGCGAACGGCGGTCTCGAACTGGGACCGGTTGTAGGGCTTGGGCAGGAAGCCCGCCAGGTCCCCGCCGGAGAAATCGCCCACCGCGAAGGTCTCGTTGTACCCGCTGGTGAGCAGGACGGGGATGGTGGCGTCCTCGGCCGCCATGATCCGGAAGGCCTCCCGCCCGTCCATGCGGGGCATGGTGAGGTCCATGATCACCAGGGAGAGGTCGCCCCGCCGCTCCTGGAAGGTGGCCACGGCCTGCGCGCCGTCCGCGGCCTCGAGGACCTGGAGCCCCATGGTCTGGGCGAGGGCGCAGGCCACGGCCCGGGCCGGGGCCTCGTCGTCCACGATCAGGACCGTGCCCCTGGCCTGGAAGGCCTCCGGCGCGTGCTCCTCGGGGGTTTCGGCGCCCGCGGCCTCCACCGCGGGGAGGAAGAGCTTCATGGAGGTCCCCTGCCCCGGCTCGCTGTAGACCTTGATGCTGCCGCCGTGGCTTTTCAGGATCCCCATGAGGGCGGAGAGCCCCAGCCCGCGGCCCGTGAACTTCGTGGTGAAGAAGGGGTCGAAGATCAGGTCGATGACCTCGCGGGTCATGCCGCAGCCGGTGTCGGACACCTCCATGACCACGTAGCGCCCCGGCGGGATGGGAATGGCCGGGATCAGCGTGGTGAGGTAGACGGAGTCGAGCCACTGCACCCCGGTGCGCAGGGTGATGGCCCCCCCCTCCTCGCCCAGGGCCTCCGAAGCGTTGGTCACCAGGTTCATGACCAGCTGCTGCATCTGGGCCGGGTCGCCCACGATCTCCGGCAGGGCCGCCGCCAGTTCGAGGCGGATGGCGGCCTTCTTGGAGATGGAGACCGACAGGAGCTCGGTCATCTCCTGCACCAGGTAGTTCAGGTTGATGGGCGAGATCATGACCTTGCCCTTGCCCGCGTAGGCCAGCATCTGCCGGGTGAGGTCCGCGGCCCGCAGGGAGGCCTTCTCGATCTGGTCCAGGTAGGGCCCTGCGGGGCTGCCGGGGTCGAGCACCATGGAGGCCAGGTTGCAGTTGCCCAGGATCGTGGTGAGCAGGTTGTTGAAGTCGTGGGCGATCCCCCCGGCCAGGACGCCCAGGCTCTCGAGCTTCTGGGACTGGCGGATGGCCTCCTCCCCCTCCTTGCGCTGGGTGATGTCCGCGCGGATGGCCACGAACTGGAAGGGCACCCCCTCATCGTCCAGATAGGGGACGATGGTGGTGTCCACCCAGTAGTAGGTCCCGTCCTTGGCCCGGTTCCGGATCTCGCCCTTCCACACCTTGCCCTTCTTGATGGTGCGCCAGAGGTCAGTGAAGAAGGCCTTGGGGTGGTGGCCGCTGTTGATGATCCGGTGGTCCTTCCCAAGCAGCTCCTCCCGCGGGTACTTGGAGATGGCGCAGAACTTGTCGTTGACGTAGGTGATCCGGCCGTTGGCGTCCGTGATGGCCACGATGGCGTGCTCGTCCAGGGCGTTCTTGAACACCTCCAGCTCGTGCACGGCCGCCCCGAGCTTGGCCTCGGCGCCGTTGCGCTCCACGTAGGGCCGCGCCAGGCCGTAGTAGAGCCGGGACCCCTCGCTCACCGCCAGCCGCCACACCAGGGTCACCGGGGTCCCGTCGCTGCGCAGGAAGCGGGACCGCTGGGGCGCCAGGGACCCGTTCATGCGGCTGGTCTCCATCACGTGCCGCACGAGGGGCACGTCCAGGGGGTCCACCAGGTCCAGGAAGCGCCGCCCCAGGAGCTCCCGCGGCGGATGCCCCCAGAGGCCCAGACACCCCGTGCCCACCGCCTGGAAGGCGCCATCGGGCCCCAGGGAGAAGAAGACGTCCTGGTTCTGGGCCATCACCCAATCGAACAGGGAACCGGCACCGTCCTGCGGGACGGCCGGTTCCCTCGGGCATGATTCGTTCTGCGACATGGTGGACTTTCCAACTTCTCCACCATGATAATGAGTCTCGCCCGCTTATGCGGAATTATTCTAACGGACCCGGTTGGACAGGGAGAAGGTCTCGGTGGCCCCCCACCCGACGGCTCCACCGGCCGTGTTGGTCTTGTTCCAGAGGCACTCCCGCACGGTGAACACCTTCTTCGCGGTGTCGATGCTGACCACCTGGAAGGACAGCTTCTTGGGGTCCTTGGCGGAATCCTTGCCCTTCATGGGCGAATCCACCCGGAACACGGGGATGGCCAGCTGGGTCATGGTGTTGTCGACCGAGACGCTGTTCTCGCCATTCCAGGTACGGAATTGATTGAAGTTATCGTGACCGTGGAACCAGGCGACGATGTTCTTGTGGGCCTTCAGGAAGGTGGCGAGGTCCTTGACCTCCTTGGTGGGGGCGGTGGCCGTCGTGACGGCGGTGGCCGGGGCGACCACGTTGCTGATGTTCATGGCGTCCCGGAAGTAGTTGGAGAAACCGCCCGTCCACGGGAAATCCAGGCCGTTGGACGCGGGGTCCCGGAAATTGGCCCCGGTCTGTTCCGGGGGCATGTGCGCGAAGATGAACACCGGCGTGCTGGAGGTGAGGGTGGCCAGGTACGGCTCCAGCTTCTCCCGCATCTCGGCGTCCAGCCACATGTTCAGGAACACGAAGTGCATCCCGCCGAACACCTTGACGCTGAAGACCTTGTGCATGTTGTAGTTGAATTCCGTGGTCAGCAGGGGCGCCGCGGGCTTCATGGTCCAGTTGTAGACGTTGACGAAGGCGGTGGGGTCGCTGGCGGGATTCATGACATCCGGGCCGCCCAGCGCGTTGGAGACATCGTGGTTCCCGGGCGTGAGGAAGATCGGCAGGGCCGCGCCCGTGCGGTCCTTCAGGGTGAGCCCGTCGGCGTAGATGGCCTTCCACTGGTTGAAGCTGGTGGTGGATGAGTTGCCGTTGGACAGGGGCGGGATGACGCTCTTGCTGCCGATGTCGCCCGTGTTCGCCATGAAGTCGAAGTTGCCGAAGGCCGCACCGGCATTGACGCCGTAGTCGCCGGGCGCCGTCAGGCCGGGCAGCAGGTTCATGACGTCCCGCGCCCGGGTATTCACCTCGACGGCGTCCACGGAGGCCGTGGCCCCCTGGAACGCGGCGGCGGCGGTGGTCACGTCCCCGAAATGGCAGTCCGACGTGAAGATGAACTGCACCGTGTCCACCGGCTTCACCACCACGGTGAACGTCCGGGTGTTCAGCGCGGTCCCCAGCGCCACCTGCGCCGTGAGCGTCACCGTGCCGTCCGCCCCCACCGGCGGCCTGACGACCTTCCCCGCGGGGCTGAGGGTCGCCGGATTGCTCGACGTCCAGGTGATGGCGGACCCGGCCGCGGCGCCCTTGGTGGGCAGGGTGACGTCCTTGGTCACGGCGGAGGCGGTGTCCCCCGAGGCGTAGGCGATCTCGATGACGCTCGCGTCGGCCGCGGTGCGGTCGCTGTCCGCGACGGAGGTGCTGCTGCTGCAGGAAACCCCCAGGATCAGGGCGGCCACCGCTGCGCCGAACTGCCCGGCCGGGGACGTGAAGGGACGTTGTTTCATGGTTTCTCCTGGGAAGGTGGACACACCCTGCCCTCCCACCGCATTGGAAGGAGGGAACATGACGAAAAGACCTACGGTCGAATTGCCAAAGATTAAATTGGCAATTCAAGTGCCAGGATCGTCATGACGAGAAGAGTGGCCCAGGAGTATACGAAAGACTCCAAGCCCGCCCCCGGAGGGCGTCGCCCATGCGGGATCCCGCATGCAAAATGCGGCAATCCGCACACCCGGACGGATGCGTCCTCAGCGAGCCCCGGCGCCGGCCTCCACCCGCACCGTGAGTCCTTCCAGGAGGTCCCACGTCTGGTGGCATTCGTCGCAGCTGCTCCGCGGTTCGCCGCAGGGGAAGCCCTCGGCCCCCATGCCCTGGCACCGGGGGTTCTGGACGAAGAACAGCAGCTCGCCGAGGACCTCGTGCACACGCTCCCGCTGGGCATGCTCGGGCAGGCCGCGCAGGGCCTGGATCAGCTTCCATTCCGCAGGACTCAGATCCGCTTGGATGGGGGTCTCGGACATGGGGGCCTCCTTGGCTATGGCCAGTATAGGCAGGGACCCCGCCCAAAGGGGACCCTTCCGGTAACTTGTGACCGGTGCCGGATTGCCGGTAGGGTTGTGGCTGGAGGGTCGATGCGGGCGGTGATCCAGCGGGTGAAGCGAGCGGAAGTTCGATCCGGGGACCAGGTGGCGGCCATCGGCCCCGGCCTCCTGGTGCTGGCCGGCCTGACCAAGGACGACACGGAAGAGCAGTGCCGCTGGGTCGCAGCCAAGATAACCGCCCTGAGGATCTTCGAGGATGCCGAAGGCCGGATGAATCTTTCACTCCAGGAAACGGGCGGGGAAATCCTGGTGATCTCCCAGTTCACGCTGGCAGGGAGCCTGGAGCGGGGCCGGCGGCCCTCCTTCGACGGGGCCATGGCCCCCGGCCCGGCCCGGGACCTGTTCGGCATCTTCGCGGGCCTCCTGGAGGCCGGATGGCCGCGGGTGAAGCGCGGGTTCTTCCAGGAGCACATGGAGGTGGAGCTGGTGAACGACGGCCCGGCGACCTTCATCCTCGAGCGCTGATCACTTCTTCCTGCCGGTCCCCACCATCACGGTCTTGAAGCGGGTGAGGGCCTCCTGCCGGGTGGTCCCTGGAGGCAGGCGCAGCACGGCCAGCACCAGGCCGTTGCCGCCCACGGCCCAGGCCTGGGTCGTGGCGGAGTCCCGGGCCACGGCGGGCGCCGTGGACATGAACCACCAGGCGTTCTCCTTGAAGGTCTCGTCCATGAAGCTGAGCAGGAGCCTGCGGTACAGCCGCACCGCCTCCTCCTGGGCGGGATCCGCGAGCCAGCGCAGCAGGGCCTCGGGGCTCGTGCGCAGCAGGTCCCCCTCGCCGAACCAGACCGGATCGAGGTCCGGCACGCCTTCGGCGTCCGGGAGGCGCCGCGCCAGGAAGGGCTGGAAGACGTCCAGCATGCGGGCCCGCGCGGGGCCGTCGCCGTAGTCCTCCACCCACCGCTGGGCCGACATGCGCGCCCAGCCCAGGAAGGCGAGGCGGCAGTCCTCCCGGAGGGCCTTGGCCAGGTCCACGCGGCCGTGCCCCTTGGGGTTCGTGCACCGGTAGGGTCCCATGGCGCCGGAACACTTGAACGAGGGGCCTCCGCTCTCCCAGGCCGCGCCCTCCAGCTTCGCCCAGAGCAGCTGGGAAAACGCGCCCAGGGGCCCTTCGACCGCGGCGTCGCCGTAGCGGTACACCTCCAGGTCCGGTCCGGCCAGCGCCAGCGACTCCCCGGGCAGGAGGAGCGGCCGCGGAGGCGGGGCCTTCGGAGGGGCCGCGGCCAGCATGGCGGTGGCCAAAAGTCCGGAGAGCGTTCGTGCGCCGATCCACATCTGGGTGCCCCTCGAAGGGAAGTATAACGGCGGCCCGCGCCCCCACGGCATAATGGTTCCCATGGCCACGAGCACCGTCATCACCAACCTGAAGGGGGCCGTTACCCCCGATCCCGCGCGCCCCTGGGCGGTGGATTTCATCGAGGACGCGGCCATCGCCGCGAGCGGCGGAAAGGTCCGGTGGATCGGCCCGCGCGCGGACCTGCCCCTGGACTTCCGCGGCGCCCGGGCCGTCGACGGCCGCGGGTGCTGGGCCTCCCCGGGCTTCGTGGACCCGCACACCCACCTGCTCTTCGGCGGGGACCGCAGCCACGAGTTCAACCGCCGCCTTCACGGCGTCACCTACGCCCAGCTCGCCGCCGAGGGCGGAGGCATCCGCGAGACCGTGCGCGCGACGCGCGCCGCCACGGTCCCCGAGCTGGTGGCCCTGGGCGAGGAACGCCTGCGCTCCTACCGCCGCAAGGGCGTGCTGCACCTCGAGGCCAAGACCGGGTACGGCCTGGAGCTGGAGACGGAGAGCCGGCTCCTGGAGGCCTACGCGGAGCTGCGGGCCCGGGGGTGGAGCCTCGACGTCACGCTCATGCCCGCCCACGACCTGCCCCAGGAATTCGCCGGCGATCCGGACCGCTACATCGCGGAAGTGGCCGGAACGTGGCAGCCCGAGCTGGTCCGGCGCCACCCCGGCGTGGCCTCGCACTGCGACGTGTTCGTGGAAAAGGGCGTGTTCGACGCGGAGCAGGGCCGCGCCATCCTGGAGTCCGGACGGCGCCTGGGCCTGAGGCCCCGCATCCACGCCGACGAGTTCTGCTCCACCGGCGGGGCCGAGCTGAGCGCCGCCGTGGGAGCCGCCAGCGCGGACCACCTGATGTTCGCGTCGGACACGGGCATCCGCGCCATGGCCCAGGCCGGCGTCGTGCCGACCCTCCTGCCCGCCACCACCCTGTTCCTGGGCATGAGGGACTATGCCCCCGCCCGGAAGATGATCGCCGAAGGCTGCCGCGTCGCCCTCGCCTCGGACTTCAACCCCGGCTCCTGCGCCTGCATCGATCCCCTCCTGGTGCTGCGCCTGGGCTGCCTGCAGCTGCGCCTGACCTTCGAGGAGGCCTTCACCGCCATGACCCTCCACGCGGCCCGCAGCCTGGACCGCGGCGACCTGGGCCACCTCCACCCCGGCGCCAGCGCCCGGGTGCTCCTGTGGGACGTCAAGCACCCCCTGGACCTGGTCTACTGGATGGGCGAAGGCTTCCTTCCGGGGATCGTGGAGCCGGCCTGACAGCGGAAGGGCTCGATGAATCAATTGTAAAACGATGAAAGCCCCGGGTTTCCGGGGCTTTCGTCTACAGGGCAGAAACCGGGGTCTTCACTGCCCCCGGCCCTTGAACTCCTCCACGATGTGGTAGATCCGCTCCTTGGCCCGGAGCTTGGCCTTTTTCAGCTCCACTTCCTCGATGGTCTCCTTGGCGGAGAGCCGGATCTTGTTGCGGAGGTACGTCAGCCTTTCGTCGGCCGCCTTGTGTTCCTCCATCAACTTCTTGAACTCGAAATTCTCCCTCGTCAGGCTATCCTGAATGTCTGGGCGGAGAAAGTCCATGAATCCTCCATAAAAAGAATGTTGTCAGCCACTTCACGCATCGGTGGACTTATTCTTGCCCTAGAGTACTCCCGACCCATTCCCCGTCAAGGGATTAGAATCCGATCTTCCGCTCCTTTTTCCCACTTCCATCCGGAGACCCCGCTTGCATTGGTTCGAGAGGGATTTTGACCATCCGCACTACTTCGAAATCTACCGGGACAAGACCCTGGAGGCCGCCCAGGAGGGTCCAGGACTGGCCCGGCTCCTGGACCTGGCTCCCGGAGCGCGGGTGCTGGACCTGCCCTGCGGCTGGGGCCGCCTGAGGCCTGCGCTGGAGGCCTGCGGCTACCAGGTGGTGGGCGGGGATCTCAGCGCCATGAACCTCCGCCGCCACGCCACCGAGTTCCCGGGCCACCTGGTGCGCCTGGACTTCCGCGACCTGCCCTTCCGTGACGGGTGCGCCGACGGCGTGCTCTGCGCCTACACCAGCTGGGGCTACTTCGCGAGCGACGAGGAGAACCAGCGCCAGCTGGACGAATTCGCCCGGGTCCTGAAGCCGGGTGGAACCCTGCTCCTGGACCTGGCCGGCAGGGACTTCTTCATCCGGGCCCTGGCGACCCTCGACCAGGAATGGTACGAGGTGGAAGGCCTCTACCAGGAGCGGGTGCGGCTCAGCTCCGACGGCCGGCGCTTCCTCACGGACCGGATCATGCGTGGAACCCGCTTCCAGCACGACATCTGGATCCCCACGGACCCCGAAGTGCGGGCCGCCCTGGCGGCGGCCGGCCTGGAAATCGACCAGACTTTCGGAAATGTCCAGGGCGCCCCCTGGCTCCCCTATGCCGAGCGCTGGATCTACCGGGCCCTTAAGCCGATCCAATAATCATGTACATGGCAGGACCCCCTCGCGGGGGTCCAGGTGAACCGGTAAGCCGGATTCTGTCGTGGGACGTCATTCCTCTAGGACGATCATCACTGATCGCCTCAAGCGACCTACCCGCTGGCTCGATCGGGCCGATCCTCACTTCCGAAGAAGCTCGCCAGCCTATTTGGTCTTGCTCCGTGGGGGGTTTACCTAGCCCGCCCTGTTGCCAGGAACGTCGGTGGGCTCTTACCCCACCCTTTCACCCTTACCTGATCCCCGTTTCCGGGGCCATCGGCGGTCTGCTCTCTGTTGCACTGTCCATCGGGTCGCCCCGCCCAGGTATTACCTGGCCCACTGCCCTATGGAGTCCGGACTTTCCTCTGCGGGTTAGCGCAGCGACGCCCTGGTCCACACTTATAGGGTACACGAAAAAGCCCCCCATCGAATGGGGGGCTTTGGATTTTAACGTCGCGGCGACCTACTTTTCCACCTGTGTGCCAGGAAGTATCATCGGCCCTCTGGAGCTTAACTGCCGTGTTCGGGATGGGAACGGGTGTGACCTCCAGGGTAAAGCCACGACGAAGGGGTCAGACTTCGAAGTGTTGAAGCGAAGGGTGAGGCGAGACGAGCCTAAACATAAGCATTGTCTCATTGATTGGATGCAATTGATTGATGAAAAGTCAAGCCAGTGGACCAATTAGTATCGCTCAGCTCAACGCGTTACCGCGCTTACACATGCGACCTATCAACGTCGTGGTCTACGACGGGTCTCGTGGGGAGATCTCATCTTGAGGGGTGTTTCGCGCTTAGATGCTTTCAGCGCTTCTCACTTCCCGACATAGCTACCCAGCATTGCATTTGGAAACACAACTGGAACACCAGAGGTCAGTCCATCCCGGTCCTCTCGTACTAAGGACAGGTCCTCTCAAATCTCCTACGCCCACACTAGATAGGGACCGAACTGTCTCGCGACGTTCTGAACCCAACTCACGTACCGCTATTGATCGGCGAACAGCCGAACCCTTGGGACCTGCTTCAGCCCCAGGATGCGATGAGTCGACATCGAGGTGCCAAACCTTGCCGTCGATATGAACTCTTGGGCAAGATCAGCCTGTTATCCCCGGCGTACCTTTTATCCGTTGAGCGATGGCCCTTCCATGCGGAACCACCGGATCACTATGACCTGCTTTCGCATCTGCTCGACGTGTGTGTCTCGCAGTTAAGCTCCCTTATACCATTGCGCTCTGCGGCTGATTTCCAAACAGCCTGAGGGAACCTTTGCACGCCTCCGTTACTCTTTAGGAGGCGACCGCCCCAGTCAAACTACCCGCCTGACACTGTCTTCCACCCGGATGACGGGCGTGAGTTAGAGATCAGCATTGCGCAGGGAAGTATCTCAACGACGACTCCACCGACCCTAACGAGCCAGTTTCAAAGTCTCCTTCCTATCCTGCACAGCACAATGCCAACCTCAATGTCAAGATGTAGTAAAGGTGCACGGGGTCTTTCCGTCTAAGTGCGGGTAACCGGCATCTTCACCGGTGCTACAAGTTCGCTGAGTCTCTGCTGGAGACAGTTTCCAGATCGTTACGCCATTCGTGCAGGTCGGAACTTACCCGACAAGGAATTTCGCTACCTTAGGACCGTTATAGTTACGGCCGCCGTTCACCGGGGCTTAAATTCGCAGCTTCGCTTGCGCTAACCGCTCCTCTTGACCTTCCGGCACCGGGCAGGCGTCAGCCCCTATACCTCCTCTTTGGAGTTTGCAGAGACCTGTGTTTTTGTTAAACAGTCGCCTGGAACATTTATGTGCCACCACCTCGGGCTATGAACCCTACCGTGGTACCCCTTCTCCCGAAGTTACGGGGTTAATTTGCCGAGTTCCTTCAGCAGAGTTCTCTCAAACGCCTGAGGATTCTCTCCTCGACTACCTGTGTCGGTTTGCGGTACGGTCACACGTGGCTCTCCTTAGCAGCTTTTCTCGGCAGTGTAGGATCAGGACTTTTCGTCAGAGCGCTTGGGCTCATGCCCACCGGACTTCCCTGGCGGACACCC